>MPMI01000038.1 GCA_002238415.1 Desulfurellaceae bacterium bin18
CCTCCTCGCCCGCATTGCCGCGAAACTGGCCGCCGTCAATGTCGGCTGCTGGCTCAATCGCCTCTTCGGGCGCCCCCCTTGGGCCTTTGCTACCCTCTTCCCCGCCTAACAATGTGCATCACACGTCTGAGGTGGGCGGATATGACGCCTTTTGGGGGAGGAGGCCAGCGAAGAGATCTCCGCTGTGCCCGCCACATGGAAGCCCCCGCTGCGGGACGCGCCCTGTTGTGACCGTCTCAGCGCCGCCCGCCCCCGGCAAACCCCCTATCTTGCATCACCCGTTCCTGAAGGGGGGCTACAGGCGCCCGCGCCCGGCCCTAGTCATTTGACTAGGGACAAACCTGGCGGCTTGGTGTACGGCAGTGACCCACATGAACAGGTTCTTGGCAGACCTTACCCGAGCGCTAAACGCCTTTGTCGGGCTTTGCCTGATCCTCGTGGGCGCGGGGCTTGGAGCATATAGCCGTTGAGGAACGCGAGTTAAGGGCTCAGATGAAAGACGGGGGCATTAATTAATGACAAGCTTTGAACGAGCATTCGACGACGTGGAAGAAGCTGCGGCTTCGACTCTGAAGTCTGCAACAGACTTGGCAAAACTCGCTAGGGCGTTGCAGAAGGCGGCCCAAGACGGAAACAGCAACGCAATTAAAAGGGTTTGTTCGAGGCTTGATCCCGCGCTGGGTTCTCTGAGGCAGGAAGTTGCAAACGCTACTGAAACTTGGCCTTTTACGGATGAGGAAGAAGAAAACTATCTCAAAGAACACTATGTGAACGAGCTGTGCCATACGGCAAAAGAAAAGAAATTGAGCATCCATGAAAGAGATGGCCGGTTGATTTCGTATCCGTCCATAGCTCAAGTCTTGCCTGGGGACCGTGCTGTCAGAATTGACAGAAAGAAGGTCTCGACTTTAAGACCGTCCCGCTTGGTAGAACTCCTCATTGAAAGACAGAAAAAACCGCCCCGATTTAGGTCGGATGCTTTTCTGGAGGCATTGTACGCGATGTACTTACTCATATCGAGAGAACAGTCTTCTACACGTTTAATCAACGGTGGATATGGTCCTGTCGTCCCTTTGGCCGAGGTGTATAAGGCATTTACCTCTCTGCCCGGAAGTAAGCGTGAATATGACAATATAGATTTTGCCAGGGACATTTATTCCTTGGAAGCGAACGGTCCATCCCATACCAAGAAAGGAGCGCGTGTATCTTTCCCTTCTTCGACAGGTGCGAAAAGAGCCCGCGACACCTTCCAGTTTGTAGGCCCAGACGAGCAGCTTATCACGTATTACGGAATCCAGTTTTCCAGGGGCGAATAATGGCGAACGAAATACCACTTTACGATTGGCTCAAAGTTCTTAATGACGAATACTTATCGACTTTTATCGCAGAGGGTGGTGCGTCCATCAAATTTGCGGTGACGCCAGAAAGCCGAAAACTGGAACTCTCTGAAGCGATAGAGAGTCGGTGCAGGGACCTGGATTACATTGTCGTGAAACTCAACGCGGCGAAAACCAAAATCCATATGCCGCAGGATATTTTTTTCGAGATGGCACGCCAAGTAGAGTGGCGCCGGTTGGCCCGACGCCTGATTTTGCGTTTGGCCAAAGAAGGAGGCTATCAGGTCGATAATATCGACCCCAGAACGGCTGAGAACATCTTTGAAACGGTGGCACACGTCAACAATCTCGACTTGCAATTTGTCCTTCAGGAATTGCGGCCAAAAATACAAGACGAGGTCTTCAAAGAATACAGCATGGCCAAAGATTTCAGAGTCGCCATGACCCACCTTTGCTGGTCAGAGAACAGTCGTCCAAATCAATATGGGGGTCAGCCGTTGATTGATTGGCTCACAGGAATGAACACAAAAGTGAGCAGTGTAAAATCGTTTTCCATCAACACTGCGATAAACCGTGTTACTGCGAGGCATTTCATTGAATCGGCCCTCTTCTGGTTCCGACACACAGGATGTGGGGGAACGGTGATATTAATCGACAACTCCCGCGTGGCGATTCCTCGGAATCCAAGAGACGGTCTGCGGTATTACACAAGAGCAATGGTCCTGGACCATTATGAGCTTCTGAGAGAGTTCGTCGATGGAACAGACCACTTGACTGGAGCGTTGCTGCTCATCATGACCGATCGCACATTCACCGACCCCGACGCCCGTTTCAGAGGGTTTGGAATGTATCAGGCCCTTCAGACAAGAATCATGGATGACGTTCGGGATGAAAACCTCGTGAACCCCCTGGCGTCCTTGGTACGCATATCCTGAAGAAAAGGCAGGTCTCATGAATACCGATAGAGACGGAAAAGACGCACTAACTTGCAGGCGCGCCTTGGAGGGGCTCCGCAATGGAGTGCCTAACGAAAAGGCCGTGGAAATGCTCGGATGCAATCAGTCACAAGCAGAAGACCAATTCAAAGAACTGCTGTCCAAGGCAGTCGATTCGGACGATTCCCCTCCCAGTTCATTAGGCATGTTGGTCTCCGGCGAGTTTGGGACAGGCAAGTCTCACCTACTCTCATATCTGGAACACCACGCCCTGTCACAAGGTTTTGTGTGCAGCAAAGTCACCATCAGTAAAGAGACACCGCTGTATAACATGAACAAGGTTTTCAAGTCCGCAATAGACCACGGCCGGATGCCGGGCAGAACCGGGCAGCTCATGGAAGAACTGGGACTCAAACTTGACGGCTCATCAGAGGCATATACCCGTTTTTTTCAGTGGGCTAACTCCGATCAGAACGGGCTGCATACCATATTCCCGGCAACCCTGATGGTTCACGAAAGGGCAAATGATCTTGAACTTGTGAGTAAGATCAGAGCGTTCTGGTCAGGAGAGAGGATAAGGGTTCCTGACGTAAAGGATGGACTCAGGCAAATAGATCAATTATCCACTTACCCCTTCAGAGCCCCGAGGGCGAGAGAATTACCTCCCCAACATTTACGTTTTGCCACAGAACTGGTGAAGGGTGCCGGTTACAAAGGCTGGGTTATATTGTTGGACGAGATCGAATTGGTCGGTACTTACTCTATATTACAGAGAGCCAAGTCCTATGCAGAGTTGACCCGTTTATGGGGAAAGGTTAAGGATGAAAAATACCCAGGTCTTATCGTTGTTGGCACGGTGACAATCGACTTTGCCACAGCAATCTTAGGTGATGCTGGTAAGAAGGACCACCGCCACGCAGCCCAACGGTTGCGCTCGCGAGGAGAAGATGTCGCTGCGGCCAGAGCTGAAACAGGGATGAGAACCCTCGAACAAGAGGCTCTTCAATTAGAGCCCCCGACTGACGAAGATGTGAATGCGACAGTCGAGACCTTGAGACAAATCCATAGCACGGCCTATGGATGGGATGCGCCACCATTAGAAGCAAAGGCAGGTGGAGTACATTATCAAGGCCGGATGCGGTACAAGGTCCGGGCTGCCATCAACGAGTGGGATCTGCTGCGATTGTACCCGAACGCTCGTCCAGAGACAGAGGGCACAGAGTTCGTACCTCAATATGAGGAATCACCTGAGTTGGGGCAGGAAACTCAGGACGAGGGCGACGAGGGTGGAGACGAGTAGTTGAGACAACACATCTTGTACTGCTTGTACTGATTCCGCGCGGGACCCAGGCCAACGACCACCGCGACCGTCGAAGGCAACAGCAGGATGAATAGATCAGGTCGAGGAGCCTCGCTGAATGTAGGGATTTCGAGTCCCCTGCAATCTTTCAATCGTGATATTTCTCCAGCGTTCGTTGTCGTCAGGTGGATCTGCCAGATGCCATTTGAGCAGCATGTCTAATTCCATATCGAGCGGTAACTTTAGACTGTAGGCGTCCAGCATGTAGAGTAGCACGCGCCATGTCGCCCTTTACGGCATCTCTCGGCTCCACGATGGCCTCTGATTCACGGGTCCGCTCATAGTCTGGGCAGTATCCTACGAATCGTCTTTGTTCTTCTCCGGGAATCTCCCCGAGGGATTTGTCTTGTCGGCTGGAGCTTATGTTTCCGACCGCAGGCCAAAGATTGTGGAGATCAGCCTCGGCGTATCTGTAGGCGTCGTTGCCACACTCGCTCCGATTTTTGCACCCGTGATGTTCGGCGATCCAGTCCTCCGAATAGACATGTTCGATCGTCAACTTGCGTCCGCCAACCTCTCGCTGTCCAGGCTCAAATTTGATGCTACGGTAGAGTGTCTCGCCGCCAACAGAATAGAGTACCGGCCAGAAAACCTCGCGGACTTTGTCGTAATCCTCAAACTTGCTTTGCTGAGCGGCGGACGGCGTGTGGGTGGGGCTGTACTGACTATCGCGTTACCCACCCCTGTGTTGCTCAAACCACTCTTTGTCTAACCAGAGGATATCTGTTGACCACTCCTCTGGACGAGTTGCCGGAGCGGGCTGGTCGGCCGGGTCTGGATATGGGCGAAATGGCAGGCCGGACAGCGGACCCCAGCAGGCCAGCGCTGGTCGATAAACCACGCCTCGGCCGTGGCGGCGTCACTATAGGCCGGTGCTGAATATCCGTCGAAGTCCCTGCGAGACGAGCGTCACCGCCTGCTGAATATGCGGCGTCCGCGCGAGAATGGTGTTCTCCTCGTCAGAGAGCCCGTTGTATAGATCACTTGGCGTATATCTCTCAAAGGACGGTCGCCCGGTCCAGTCGGAACGGGACCCGGCCCAGGGGTCCACGAGCCCAATTGTCTCCGCGATGTCGCGGGTGCAGCCGCCAAAGCCGCCAAGCAAAAATATCGGTTGCCGTGACTCAAGGGAGAGTAGCGTTTCCTCGGCAATGCCCGGCATGCGTCCCTTATAGCCGGCCACTCTTCCACCGAGCACAATGCGTGCCTGCGTTTGGTTCCGCATAGCGAGCCGCATTGTCGTCAGCCCTTCGGTCCACTCGGCCTCATCCGGTTCATACCTGGGGAGTTCCAGTCGCTGTTCTTGCGCCAACGGCGTCCCATCCCGGGCCAGAAAGACGAGGTCTGCTGAGCCTTCGTGTCCGGCGGTGAATGCAGTGAGGGCGTCTGCCGTCATCTGGATATGCACGGGCCACGCCAAGTAGTCGGTCACGGTGATTTCCCCGGTGTGGTGCGGGTGGCCCCGATAGCGTGCAACCAAGTCGAACAACAACTCGGTAAAGCCGTTAGAGCGCAGATCGCCGCCGTAAGCCAGACTCGTACCTGAGGACAGTAACTGCAAAGCCAGTTCAGCCATGGCATCTCGCAGGTGGGCCTCGCTCAGCCCGAGGGCCGCCATGTCGGGGCTCTCTGATGTCGAAATTGCCACCGTGGGCAGGACCGTGGTCTTCTGAACTGTCATTGGTTTTCCTCCAGCCACTCCGTCAGGGTCAGAACACGCACCTGCGGTGTGATGACTGAGAACAACTCGGCTTCGTCAGTGCTGAGAAGGGGATCAGGATAGACGATTGTCGCATTCCTTGCCCTTTGGAGGTCCGGGAGTGTTGCCAGCGCGATCAGTTCGGGCGGTCGGGCCATGAACAGCACGTCAGGGGACGCCTCCCTCAATGGTTCAATACAGCAGCGCCATAGGAAGTCCCGAAAGACTTCGTCGAGTAGGCCTTCGAGAACGGCACCAACCCGACCCTGGTCTTCCGGGTTCATCCGCACGACTGGGACGTTGCCCATATAAGGCATAGCGCGCGGATCAGCGTTACGCAAGCAATCAACAACGATCATGGGGACGTGGCGCCGTTTGGCCTCAATGACCTCTCGGCGGCACCACTCGCGAGATGAGTAGGAGTCCGTATGCAAGGCCACGACGGCGCTGGTGTCGATCTGGTGCAGGAGCACCTCTCGGAAGGACAGTCCAGCCGGGATGTCGTAGACATCGAAGAAACTCGACAACGCGCTATTCTCGTGCAGCCAGTCACGGATACTTTGCGCCACAGGTTCCCCGTCATCGTCATGCTTTGAGTGGCTGATGAATACCTGGATTTTCTCCAAGTAATCGGCAAGAGATTCCTCTGCTGCTTCCGGTCGGCTGAGCAACGCGAGGCGGTGGCGGAGCATTCGGATGAACTCGTAGGTGAGGTCCCGGACAAGACGCTGCTCCCGTTCCGTGTCTGATTGCTCCCAGCGATCCCAGCGTAGGGCTTGCTCATCAAGTCCGATTTCACGGCCTCCAGGCTCGATCATCACAGGAAAGAGCTGCGTTTGGAGTCCTCCCGCCTGCGCGCTTTGGGCCAAGTCACGCACGTAATCTGTCCATGCCGCGTCTCCGGCGAGCGTCGCGTCAGCCAAGACGACGACAGCGGTCGTGTCTGCTTCATCCCAGTCGACCGGGAGCGGCACCAGCTCGTCGGGCACCGCTTCACTCCGGTAGAGGACACTCACCCCAAGGTCTCCGGCAATATTCTGATAGCGGTCTCCACCGAAACGGCTGCGGAGTAGGTCTGCGATCTGGCCACCGTTCTCATATGAGGGATGCCAGACGACGTAGAGCGCGAAGAGGGGGCGAGCTGTTGGGTCCATAGCGTCATCTTGAGGAATTTTGTCTCCTCATAGGCCGGCTGAGGTCATAGTCGCAGCTCTTACGGTCTCGAAATGCCATATCAATCAGAAATTTTAAATTGCTTGGGTTATCGGCTATTGTAGCCCAAGGGGTGACCGATACGAGGGCCTCGGGTTTCAACAGGTTATCTATGATCCTTTCTGGCATGTTTGGGTACCAGTTTCTGTACTTGGCCTCGTCCATTTCTACCCAGTTGGAAATATGGGGGTAGACTCTTTTCTCCTCGTCAGAGTGCGCGACTATGCAGGAGTCACCCGCGCCAGCCGAGGGGAGATTCACAACCAGAATTCCAGACTGCTTGTTGATCGGGCCGTCGAACATGCTGGAATAGATTTCCCAATCCACGTGCTTTCGCCTCCACGTGTTTCTGCCCACGAGTACGATGGTGACCGTTGAGTCACTCAGATAATCGTCGCGGATCTTCCGTCTGATTGTTTCGGAGGGGAGATTGTCGGGGATATCGCCGGTATCAACTGACCGGTCAATGAATATCTCGTTGTCCTCTCCCATTGCGACGAGATCCTCTTTATAGCCTTGGTCCTCGTCGTGATAGTAGCTGATGAAGACTTTATGTATCGGCAAATAGCACCTCCCATTGGTTGTTGTGCAAGTGAAGACGGCCGTGAGGAGGCATATCACTCCAAGACCAACCATCGTCCAAGAAATCCAGAAAGCCACACTTTTAAGCCGCTTCCCGACGGGTGGGATGTCCTTGTCTCCAATCGTAGCGGCGATTTTCCGTAGGACTTCCCCGTTCCTATTGATCCCCTGCCCTATCCGCAGCATCGCCACACCAGAGATTACGAGTAATAGGCCTACTCCCAAGAACACCCACCACACCGGTTCAGACCGGTATCGGGCAAACGCCAAGATTGCTGCCCCTGCCCCAGCCGCGACCGGCAACATCTGCCAACGGAGACGGTCGAGGTGACGATACGTCTCATAACGCTGTCTATAAATTTCCAGCTCCGCTGTTGTTGCCATAGCCCTCTCCTCTTATCAGCCGTAAAACCGGCCCATCAGCGTCATCAGGATCCATCGGAATTTCCATTTTCCCGTGATTTTAATACACAGCCTTGAGTAGGACTATTGACAGCGATGAGGTACTTCCACGGTGGCTGTAGAACGAGCCCATCGGAGAGCAAATCCTTCTCCTGCTGGTCCAGCCAAGGGTGATGGAAACCGGTGACCACGAGCCACCACTCTCTATATTTCGCCGTCCGCTCCTGAATACGCGTATTGGCGGATTTCTTGTCAATGGCCGCTTGGATTTTTTCGACCAACGGTGGCTGCGGAGGGAGTAAGTAGTCGAGCGTGTATTTATATTCGGGCGGGTCGTCGCGCCTCCGCCACAGCCGTATTCTCAATGTGACGTCATAGGGCGGAAAGATCTCGCGGTATCCATCCGGCTGGATTCGAGAATCCGGGTTTCTGTAATGGTCATCTAGTTTTTGTTTGATCCATTTCCTCAGTTCCGCCTTCTTCCTGCCCTTGAACACCTTCTCATCTTCGTACTCGATGGACACCTCGTATCCGCGACCGTTTTCCGCGGGACCCAGGGATGAGAAGAATTTCTCAAAGGATTGAGCAACAGACAGATAGCCAAAGTCACTGAGCGTTGTAACTTCAACGGCAATGTCACCATCCACGACGAAATCAGGCGGCTCATCGCCTTGACGAACCTTGCGACCTTCGGAGCGTAACCATTGATAGACCCCTGTTTCGCTTTGGTCCATGTTGGGTCTCCTTTCACTCCTGTGTCCGATCTGTCCACGAACGACCGGACGCACTTGGCCCTCATTCTCTTATACGGTCTGAGTCGGGATGGGCCGGCTCCCGCGGGCGAGGGAACCTGTATCCCTACGGTCTCTTATACGGCGGTTTGATGGGCCGCCAGGTCTGACAAGGACCAAGGTGTCACGCTCGGGAGCGAACCAGGTGCATAACAAGGTTTATGAGGCACAGACAAGACGCTTCCCCCTCGGCAAAGAAACAGTGAATGGCCGAGAACCCGCGTCAAGATTCCTCTTCACACAGGTCTAGCGCTTCATGGTTTCCAAACGCTGCCCTCCTCGCGTCCGTACACCTATTTTGATGGGGACGTAACTGTTCGCGGCCGGGCCAAGGAGCGGCTGGGATAGGAAGCGGACTCTCTGCACACGTCATATCCTCATCACGGTCTGCGCTCTTCCAAAAACTCGCTTCTTTGAGTTGCCCGCCCTTCCTCCCTTGCCAGATTATCGCGATTCTCGGATCGCGACGGAGCGGGGACAAACTTGCGCACCGCGACCGCTTCCCGGTTTTGCTGGGCGTGCCACAGATCATATTGGAGCTGTTGCTGCAACCAGCTCTCCGGGCTGCCCCCGAAGGCCTGCGACAGCCGGATGGCCATCTCGGGAGAAATCCCCAGGCGACCGTTGAGCAGCAGGGACAGCGTGTTGCGTGACACAGCAAGCCCCTTGGCCGCCGCCGTCACCGTTAGCCTGAGGGGTTCAAGACACTGACGCCGGATGAACGCGCCAGGATGGGGCGGGTCGTGCATGAGCATGGCGATCTCCTTACTAGTGGTAGTCCAGGTAGTCGACGTCGACGGCATGGCCGGCTTCGAACCGGAAGATCACACGCCAGTTGGCCCGCACGAGCACCGCCCAAAACCCGGTATACTTGCCCTTCAGCCGGTGCAACCGCAAACCGGGCAGGTCCAGGTCGGTCGGCGCAACGGCCGCGTTCAATCGCGCCAGGATGTCGCGCACGGTCTCACGGTGCGCGGGATGAATGCGCCGCGCGTCCCCCCGTTCCATAAACCGTCGGAGCGTCCGACTTCGAAAGCTCTGTATCATGGCGAACCGTAATATGCACTATGTCGCTTGTCAACATACTCCAGTGCTATGATCTCGGCCCACCCCCGCCGAATAATATTCGGCGGCGCGGGGTCCGGAACTCCCTCGCGGGGTCTGGGTCGGGCCGGGTCGGGGCCGGTCTGCCGGCGACCTGGCTCCACCCCACCTTAAATAATTAGGCAAAAGGCGGGGTCGCCCGAACGTGGGTTATTCGGCGGGCGCGCTGTACTCGTTGAACTGCGCGCCCGGAAGTGTCACCAAGACAATGAAGTCAGAGGCGATGTGTTCGGTCGCTGGTGTGTCGCGCCGCTCCAACGCCGCCACGGCTTCCGGGGAGCTATTCGCCTCCACATGGAAACACCCCCCCTGTAAATTGTCTTCGTACACGCCGATGACGGTATAGGTCATGTCGCTCCCTCCTCTCGTTGCTGATGGGCCAATTCCCACAGCCGAACCCCGCCGCGCGGGGCTCGGTGTAGGCACTAGCGCAGTTCGGCCACCAAGGCTTCTTCTTCGGCGAGGACCGCGTGGGTCTGTTCCATGGTGCCCAGCTCCTCCAGGCGGGTCATGATGATGGTTTTCCGGACGGCCTCCGCGTTGGCGACCTCATGCAAGCGCCCCGCGTCGTAGGCGGCCGCCAGGAGCACCCGGATATGATTGACGGCCAGCGCTCTGTCCCCGGCATACGCGCGGTCGAGGCCGGCCACCTCGGCGACCTCTTCCGCTGCCTGGCTGATGATCCGCTCCATGTCCAGCGCTGCCAGCTCTTCTAGCGCTTCAATCTTCGCCCGAATGGTTGTCTGTTCCATGTCTCTCCCTCCTCCCTCCGTTCGGTGTGCTCTTAGAAGAGTGGCAGGCTTTCCGGCTCCCGCTTCCGCCGGACCTTGGCCGGCTTGCGCTTCTCCAGCAGCCATTTACGTTGCTGTTCTCCGTCCCGGGTCTGCGCGGACAGCTCGATTTGCCGCATTCTGTCACCGCCCTGGATGTTCGTTTCTTGTTGAAGTCTCATTCGACGTTTGGGCATGGGCACCTCCTTGTGTGTGATTTCGTTGTAAACTCCAGATAAAACCCAACATTTTTTCTTTTGCAGGACTCACCCCCCGGTCTCCTGGAAAAGAAAAAGAGAGACCGCGCCCCGCCGCAGGCGGGCCTTATCTCTCCCCTGCCGCCCGGCGTGTTGTGCAAACGTGCCAGGTTCGCGGAGCGGTTCTGGCGCGCTTTGCCGGGCTGGGTGTTGAGTGGAGATGATTTTCCTTGGTGGGGGTGGCTTGGTGTTGCTTCAACACGAAGCCGGGGGCGGCGCGGGCCGGGGCCTGGCTCTGCGGACCTGGGCAGACCGGACTTGGCCCACGCGGCATGTCCGGGGGGCTTTTGGGCAAGTTGGAGAAGGTCGGGCGAGTGGCTCGGTCAATGAAAACCGGGTAGGCTGATTGCACGTTCTAGGGGTACTAGACGAAAGAGGCCGTTATTTTCAGAATGGGCAGTGAGGCCGTTGAGTGGCCATTCCTTCAGTTCAGGAGATTCTGGCACCAGAAAAAGAATGCTCCCATGGAAAGGGGGGCATCTCATGCCAAGGAGGGTTCGATGAAGATACTGACACTTGTCTTGTTCCTGTTGCTTATGGGGCCGCCGCCCCTTTCTGCTCAATCCGAGCCCTCATCTCAAGTCGATTCCCTCCAAGAGAAGATCAATCGGTTGTGGAACAGTAGCGCAGACGTGGATATCGAAGTCACAGAAGCGGGGTGTGAGGAGGCGCAGGCTCAGATCGACGCGCTGGATACGAACCCGGGCGGGTGGGTGCGGTTCACGCGGCCAGATGTGACCACATTACTGAACAGCGTCGCAGACTGTCCAGAAGAAGAGGATGAAGAGTAGAAAGGCCGCGTGAACCGCGGATTCCTGCTCCGCGAACTTGAATAGCGGGCGGCCTGTGTCTGATAAGGGGGTATCTGTTAAACTTGGGGAAGACCGGGCGCTGCGCAGCGGGTCAAACGTCACCTGTAACGTGTTGTTAGGACGGTGCCCGGATCTTGAGCTCACGGATCATATTTCTTTGCTTCTCTGGTATTTCAAAACGGTGTATGCCGAGCTCGCGCCCCTTGCTTGGAAAGATCATCGCAACCATGCGCCCGTCATCAACTCCATAGTCAGCTATGGCGGCTCCAGCAAAATTGGCTGTGCCCGGTACATTCCCTGGGAAAGCACGGGGTCCGACTCGACAGATTTGGCATCCTGGCCGTGCAATGCCTCCACCACTCGCTGCAATGCCTGCGCGTCCTCAATCACCCAATACGGGTCCCAATTCGCTGTGCGGTTCTTTTTGGCAGGCATCACCGTTTTCCCCGTTCGGGCGCCCGCGGCTGATAACAGACGAAGCGTCAACGTTCAGTCCAACCGCTGGCCCTGCCGCCAAGCCCACGGCGGCACGAACTCCCCCGCCCATATACCGCGCCGCCCGCTCTTGGCGTGGGCTTCGTCGGCGACATACTTGGTTGAATAGCGCCGATAGGCCAGCGCGTACCCTTGTCGGACGAGCCAGGCATTCAGGTCCGTACCATCCTCCGTGTAGCACGTGCTCAGTATCCGGTTGTAGCGATCATAGCCCTCAATCGTGCATCGGACCGCCCCCCCGCCGATCCGCGTCCGGAGCGCCTCAGTGGCGCGGTCCCCGCACCGATAGCGTTGCCCGCCCGCCTGACGGCATATCTGCGCCGCTTCAGGGGCATCAAGGCCCTGGAGCCGCACGCGCCGCCCGGTAATCTCCAGAGTGTCCGCATCGACGATCCGGGGGGCGTTGTCCCGGATCTCA
This sequence comes from Desulfurellaceae bacterium bin18, assembly GCA_002238415.1. Classification (GTDB taxonomy): domain Bacteria; phylum Desulfobacterota; class Binatia; order Bin18; family Bin18; genus Bin18. The sequence goes on from MPMI01000038.1 coordinate 12,175, forward strand.
ATGGGCCTTTTGCGGATACGATCCTGCTGGGACTGGGGTTGTCGAGAGACCGGCGGTTGCACGTTCTGGCGCGTGCGGGTTCCCTGCCTGTCCCGATGACAATGCCGTTCGCCTTCGACCTCGCCCCACTTGGCACAGTTCGTCCGGCAAAAATGACAGCCATCCGCGGCTGTATTGCCGGGGTGAGCGAAAGCCGGGCCGACTGTAAGGGCCAGGCCCAGGAGGGCCAAAACAATATATTGGGTCATCCGTCCAGGCCCGCTCTGAGTTCAAGGGGCTTTGGGGTTTCCATACCTCCTCCTCTCTCCTCACTCGTCAGATACCCGGCTTGCGTCCGAATCACCCACACTTCCCGCGTGGTCTTCCCGTTATAGTCTAGGGGCGCTCTCAGCAGCTCGGGCTCGCCCTCTGTCTCAGGGTTATCAGCCAACCACATTTGCGCGCCGAGCTTGCTCTCCCATCTTCTCATCAGGTCGCTGTCTCTCCTCTCAGACCCCGCACGAGGGAACACGATGGCCCACTCTTTCCGGATTACGCGCCCCCGCTCGTCAGTAGAGGTCTGGAGCAAGATCGGCTGGCCCGCAACGCCCTCGCGCTCCAGCCACAGCTCGGCTCCCACTTTGCTATCGAAGCGCCTACTGGTGTCCATTATTCATCCTGAGCGGGACTGTGATCTCCTTAACCTTTGGATCAATGAGCCTCGCTTTTTGCCACATCGCTCAACCTCCTTGTGTAGTTCGTGACCCCAACCCAGCACCGCAGGGCGTGGTCAGGTGTCTACTTCTTCATCGAATTTCTCAACCGTATCTGGTCAAACTGTCGCAGGAGCGCCCGGCTTTTTTCTTTGCCTAATATCGTCAAGAATGCGTCTTCCAGCGTAGCCTGAATCTTGTTCAAGGGCTCCTCCGGCTCATAGTAGACCTGTAACAATCTCACCACTCTCCTTTAGTATTCGTCGGGGTGCTCACGCGCGAGGTCCACCAGGGCATGGATTCCGCCGATACGTAGAGAATCAAGATCGTGGCCGAGCATTTCGACGGTTCGCTGGTAGCGGTCAGCGAGCAAACCTCTTTGCGCGATTTCGGTTTGCTTCTCCGCAATGTTGCTCCGCCAAACCGCCAAAAAAATCGCCAAGGGCGTGCCCCACATCAGGACAAGGTTTCTGATGACCACAGAAACGGAGGGTTCTCCCTTAGAGAGGCCGTCCCAAAACCAGAACGAAACCCCTACCACCACAAGGATATACAAAACCACAATGGTAGTGACCGCTTTTACTCCCATACCGCTTCATATCCAAGATAGCCGGAGTTGAAATATCCGCACGGGAAGAGAATAAACCGCAAGCACCTCCCCTCCCCGGTTCTCCTGCCCTTCGCTCGTTCATGACGGCAAGCAGGATTTTCAGTGGCACTCCTTCCCTACCGCTCGATCACTCTCCTTTAGCCACGTTCTCCTCCCCACCCTCACCCAGGGAGCTTACAGCTCCCCCCAACACGACCCGCGCCGCTTCGATCCGGGCTTGGACAAGGATCGCTTGATGTTTGTCCGGCCCGACCTGGGCGAGCACCGCCTGCACGGTCTCCATCTTCTCCTCGGCCAGGCGGTCGATTTCCCTACGTTGCTCCTCGGGCGCTGCCATGTACTGCCGGAAGATTTCGTCCTCCTCCGATTTGGCGGCTGGGGCCGGCCGGTCAGCCTCGGGGGTGGCCCCCTGCCCCGTTTCCGGTCCCTGCTTGCTCGTTATTTGAGCCTCAATGTCGCGCGCTGTCACCAGCGGCGCCCCGTTCTTCTCAAACGCCGCCTTGAGCCAGGCATTCGCATTCCGGATGACGGGCTTTCCCTCCTTGGCCTGCTCGACTGCTCGCAACAGCGACAGACGAAAAGTCGTCTTGTCCATCTCCGGATAGGCGTCGGCAATAGCTACCAGCGTTGCCTCCCGAATCTTCCATTTCTTCGGACAAACTCCTAGTAATTCCGTTATATCTGTCCCTTGTATGTATGTATTCTTATTACATACATACATACGGGGGGGGTAAGTCCTAAGCGCTTGGGACCGACGGTAGGGGGTAAGTCCTAAGCGCTTCACAATGCCACGCGCCTCATTCAGCGTCCCCTTTCGGACCGGAATCTTGGTCTCCAGGTCAACCTGAAAGCCCTGAACATCCGCGGTTCTGACGGCCGTGGTGCGTAAAATACCGACCTGTTTGAGGATGCGAATTGCCTTTTTAACCCCTTCAATAGAGGCTCCGAGCTGTTTGGCGATGTGTCGGACCGAGATAACCGACTGGCTCGCGGCAACCTCCTCAAGGAGCTGCCGGACCTCCCACTGTAGGGGGGCAAGCAGGATACCATCTCCTTGCTGCGGAGAGACTTCGGACCGACCCTTAGTCCTAAATTCGTTTTTGGCATCAGAAGGACCGACCGTTGGTCCTAAGGACTTACCCCCAACCCCTAGTCCTTGCTCGGGACCGACCGTTGGTCCTAAGGACCTACCCTCAGTACCCTGTTCTGGGGGGGAATCGGGTGACTCTTTCTCGGCTGGAGATATGCCAACAAGGGATAAAAGCCGCTCTCGCTGGCGGGGCGCCGGCCGGGCGAATTTGTCCTTCCAGCGATCTTGATCGGAGCGTTTTTTACGCAGCGCTGCCATGCGCCTGCTCACCTTCCGCCTCTGCCGTGACCTCTTGGACGAGTGGTTCCAGTCCCAGGCGGCTCAAGACTTCCCTCCCCAGCGCCATGAAATCCCGGGCTCCCGTGCTTTTTCTGTCATGTTGGAAGATGGATTTGCCCTCGGCACTCGTCTCTTCGAGCTTGACCGAGGGGCTGATCGTCGCGTGAAAGGCTTTCGAGCCGAATTTCTGTTGAATACTGCTGAACATGGCCCGGTGAATCTTCTTGCGGCCGTCGTGCATATTGAGCAAGACCCCGAGAATGTCGAGATCTTCGTTGTAGGCCTGGATCTCGCCAATCAGGTTTTCCACCAGGTCAAAGCCGTCAAAGCTGAATCGGGAGCCCGAAGCGAACGGGATCAGACAATACCGTGAGGCGACCAGCGCATTCACCGTCAAATAGGACAGGGAAGGGGGGCAGTCTATCAGGACCACGTGATTGTCCTCCAGGGACATGCGTTTGAGGCATTGGCGCAAGGTCAGCTCAGCGAATGCCTTACTGCCCATCTCCCGCTCAAGGGAAGTCAGGCGGATGTCCCCATAGATCAGGGAAACGCCGGGCTCGGACGTGGGATACCACGGGGTATAGAGCCCGTCTTCTATATCACCGCGTAAGATCGTGTTGACGGTCCAGCGCACTTCGCTGGGATGTTGGAGCCCGAGACATAAAGACAGGTTCGCCTGGGGATCCATATCGATGGCGAGCACGGGATAGCCCATCCGGGACAGTGCCGCCGACAGATGAAAGACGGTGGTCGTCTTCCCAACTCCCCCCTTCTGGTTGAGGGCGCTGATGACATACGGCATACCTCCTCCTCCCTCGTCCATAACCTTCCTGTGAGGATCAGCGTAGCAAAATTTTGTCGAAAATACAATGCAATATTGTCGAAGATGCCGGAGACGAACGCTACAGATGGAAAGAGTCGTCCGTCGCTCGAACCGGCCGCGTTGATTCCCCCAGTTCTTCCCAATTATTCCCCTGTCATAGTCAGAAAACGCCGATAAATGCTGTAAGGGTAGGTCCTAAGTAAAAAGGTGAAAATTCAGCGATTTTATATGGTAGGTCCTAAGTTAAATATCTAATATATATGTATTTTACTTAGGACTAACTGTTAGTCCTAAGTAAAGAGATCAAAAGACACGGCCAATAGGTGGGAAAATGGCTCCGAGAACACGACCGATAGACGGGTAAAAATCTCCTAAACATTTGATTTTATTGAATATTTTTGCTACTAATAATATTGTAACGTTAATATATTAAACGCGTTGAAAAAATTTTGGATAAGGCCCGGAGTATTTATCACTAGGTGTGGGTTCCGACCCTCTCGATCTCGGGAATAGGTGGGCCGGGTGAGTCGGAACTATTAAAGTTGACTATACTCTAAATCGAGAATTCCAGGGGTAAACCTCCCTATTAACTTCGACAGGCCAGCTTATTACGAGATGGACTTAGCCGATTTCCCCTGGGTCCGTTTCGGACGACCACAACGAGCACGGCAAACACCCTCCCGCCTGGAGTCTTACACGTTCGCCGATGTCATTAACGGCCCAGACGGTCCGCTGGAGCGATTCTGGGAGGTCCATCCGCACCCTGAGTACGGTTTTCCGTCCGAGAGCACCCAGCGGCTGTTCCTGGTACTCCTCGACCTGTGGGCGGCTGAGGGCTTCCGTCCCGCCCACATCGTCTTTCACTCGCTCACCCACCTGTACCACCGGCTTGGCGGGCGCGGGAGTTGTCCTCAGGATCGCGCGCTGCGCATTCACCGGGACCTGCAAATCCTCGAACACCTGACGATTGACGGCAAAAACGCGTTCTGGAACCCGGCCGCCTACCGGTATGTGGATATCGATGATTTCAAACTCTTCAGCGCAGCCGTCTACGCAGCGCCCAGGTCCGTTCGCCGTGATATGTCGTCGCCTGGGCGGGGGAGGGCGGGTTATCTCGTTGTCTCGCCCACATTGCAGACTGTGGCGCGGTCCAAAATCTTCTCTACCTCCGTGTCGCTCTCCACGGCGCTGGCCCTGACCGGCCAGGAAGCCAAACTCGCCTTTCACCTCGCGAAGCGGTTCCGGTTTTACGGAGTCTACAAACGCCGGGTGGACGACCTCTGCAAAGTCATTCCGATTGAGGCCGTCCGCGCGGATCATCGCCGCCAGCGCCTGCGCGCGGCGTGCCGGGCGCTCCAACAGGCCGGTTTTGACCTGCTCCGGTCGTGGCGGCTCACTAAAAAGCGCAACACCTGGCTGGTCGAGTTCATCCGCTCCACCCCGCCCACCTCGGGCGTCCATCCGGCTGAGATGCGGGCGCTGGAAGCGGTGATACTGGAAGCGGGCGGGGATAAAAAATCGCTCGGCTACTGGCGGATGTGTATCCACGCACTGGGCAGCAACCTGATTTATCGGGCGGTCAGTGAGGCCAAGCTGTTTTGTCGGGAGACTCCAGGGGCGAACTTTCCCCGCGTGCTGACGAGTCGCTGCGAGTCTATCGCTCGCGAGGTCGGGACGGTCATCAATCCGCGTCGGCGGCCGAAAATGACCCAAACGGACAAGTCCTAGCTGCCAGCATACACTGGAAAACGGGGGAGGGACCCCCATTTTCCGTCTGTTCAATCAGCAGGAAGATTCGGCGGAATTACCGATTCCTTTTGTCGAATATGAGAAGGCTATTTTCAATGATCTGACTCCCATATCGGAGGCATACTGTTCGACCTCCGATTTTTCCTCTTGGTAGTGTCTCACTTTGAAATTCTCTGACTAGGAAAAACAACAGCGGCCACTCTTTTCGGTGTGACAGGATGAGTGACGAAAAGGGTGGACGGAAGGGGGCTTCGTCACCTCAGCCCGGCCCGATCAATGTACACCCGATAAGAAAAGCTCTGTGTTCCTCCACTCTGCATGGCAACATTGTCGATCTCGACCCGATACAGCGTGTCCAACTCCCACCCGTCGACCTCCCAGCTCAGAAAATTGGGGACCCCGAATCCGCTCGTGTCGGTATAGAGATCATTGACCGTCAGACTGGTTCCGTCCGAGACGCGGGTCACGCTGACGGTGGCGTGAGCGAAGTAGGGGTGCTGATTCCCCCAGAAGCTGATTTTGTCCTCGACCACGCTGAAACTCCAGGGTGGATCATCGGACATGAGAGTGAAGGGATACGTTTCATACGGGAAGGCAATATAATCGACCTCAATCTGTGGGTTGATATGGGGTTCACGATCGAAGCCAAATGCCTTCTGCGCGACGTAACCATGTACTTGGCCGTAACTCATGTGGGTCGCGAAAGGGTTGAGTATCCAGCGACGGTGACCGGCCCTGGCTACGAGGCTGCGGTTACGAGCGTCGTTGGTCCATGCGATCATGTCCCGGATCGAATCATTGTCTCGAAAATATCCGCCGCCTGTAAAGCCACTGAGATTGCTGGTCCGACTGGCTTCCGCCCCTGCTTCGGTGTAGCATCTAGCGCTGGGCTCAGGGTGATGGCCCGGATAGCCATTCGCCGCCTGAATCAGGGCAGCCTCCTGGACGCTCGTATCGTACAGGAGGCTATACCTGACATCGGCAAGGCCATGCAAAGCGCGAATCTGGTTTATGCCTTCCAGCGCCCGGTCCTTCGCCGCCTGGGTCAAGGTGCCCGCGGTGCAAGCGTCGAGGTCCGGGGGAGACGCATACAGGAAGTTCTCACTTGCGTAGGTGCCGGCAGCAATATCTTGTCTAACCTCCCGCCAGTATGCCCGGTCGTAGGAGGCCAGGGGGTCCTCAAGTAGCTCTGCCTCTACGACCTCGAAATGCTGCGTGCTCTGATTCCACTCCAGCACCGCGGTCTCACCGGGGCTCGGGAAATTCTCGACGGTGACCCGTGCCTGCGCGCCGCGCAAAAACTCTTCGCCCAGGGTGGTCACCCGAAAGGTACTCCGCCCGAACTCGACGCCATTATCGTAGGCGACGGCCATGTGGGTCCCATCGCCGAGGGTTCCCCAGTTCGTGTAGCTGAAAAATCCATTATTCCCATCATTGTCACAGACTCCGCTGGTATCTGCACGGGGTAGCCCATACGTCGCGGGAATCGGGCCGCCATTGTTGAGTCTGATGGTGATGGATCCCTCGGCCTCACACTTCCAGCCCGCAATCACCCCGATGCCCGACACAGTGACCTCGTTACCGGGAATCTCAAGGACACCAGTGAGTTGGGCGTGTACGGTGGTGAACGAGAGCAGTAAGGTGACGAGCCCACACATCAAGTGTCGGTGCATGGCACATCCTCTCCGGTTGTGACAGACTGCGCAGAATGAGGCGGCAGCGGGCGCAGCGAGACATCAAGCTGCACCCGATCATAGAGCACCCGCGGGATCCGCTGGCCCCGCTCGCTCATTTCCAATGCGACTAAGCCATAGCGCGCCAGGGTCTTCAGCGTGCGCGACAGATTGGACTTCTCCCGTCCGGCCCGCCACGCCAGCTCCGTGAGCGAGTCGGGTTTTTCACGGGCGATCAGGGCCAACAGTGCCTGATTCCGCTCGGAAAGCACCTGGGCGAAGCTGTTGACCGAAGAAAACCAGACGGTCGGCTCCCCCCCCGCCGACGTATACTCGCCCCGTGCGATGGCCAGGGTGCGCGCCTGCATCCGTGCGGCGCTGACAATGCCGATTTGCAAGGTCTTCATGACACCACCCCGCTGGCCTTCAGGCCGCCGGCCAGCATGCGCCCGAAGCCGGCCAGGAACGCGGTAACGGCCTCGCGCAGTGTCCGCGGGCGTTGTGCTGTGCTGAGGTCTTCGACCGTGGTACTCCTTCCGTCGGGGAGGAGCCCAACAATGCATCCCTCGGTCGCCCCCCCATCCGCGGGGGGGGATAGTCCTGTCACCTGGACGTGGACACCTGTGCGGGCCGCATCATGCCGCCACAATATCAAGATCAGCAATCCGAAAACTGGCATCCTTCCACTCCAGCCCGTCCAGCCACCGGCACCGGACCGACTCCCCGTCCGCTTCCACCCAGACGATGACCATCTGTTGCTCGTCCTGCCGCTGTTTCACGGCCGTGCCCGGCTTGACGTATTCGGGCTCCATAACGTGTCCTTTCTTGTGGGCGTTCTCTACCCGGCCATCCCGGCGCGATGTCTTCAGAAAGCCGAGGGGCCGTGTACACTGCGGGCAGACGTACTCCAGGTAGCCAGCCCGTTCACAGCGCTGGAGCACCGCCCGGACGCGGGCCTCGTCGCGGGGGGTGGGGGCAAAGCGCAGCACGGGCTCCCCCTGCCGGGTCGCCGCCTCGGCCGTGTCCAGGAATGCTCGGACTTGGGAGGACTTGGCCCCGATCCTGTGCTGCGCCCGGATTTCGCGGTGGCGCGGGGTGAGGCGGTAATGGTCATAGACGTTACGAAACGGAATCACGGCTCCGCACGGGCAGGCGACGGTCTTCGTCTTCATGGCACACGCTTTTCTGTACCAGGGCCGCCCGCTCTCCGTAGGTCTGTAGGTGGAGGTTGCAGCCATAGGAGAAGCGGGCGGCCCATCCTGGCCGGCCAGGAGACGCAGGCGACCCATTCCCTGAGTCGGTCGCATGAGGGGCTGGGGGCAGCCCTCACATAGAATCACAGTCGCTCCTCAACCGGCTTCGCGTCCTTCTTGTCCGCAGCGGACCGGTTGCCCATGCGGACCGCCCCTTAGGATTGTTCATGGAAGAGTTCAATAAGGGTCTTGTCCGCGACGTGGAACAGTCTTTTCAGCCATTGCTGGCGCTCCTGTTTCATGAGCTCAATCCGCTGCCATAAGGCGTCCTTGATCTTGACGGCCCCTGCCTCGCGCAGCTCGGCAGAGAGGGTCGTGTTGTGTCTGAATTCGTATTTCTCGATGGTGAAATCAGTAATCTCCTGGAGGTCACTCCCTACGATGTCAAGCACGGGGTTAATATCGACGACGCTTCTCAGGGTTGATATTTTTTCTTCGGTTCTTCGGTTGTGATCATCGTCGTCACTGCTGGGACTCCCTACGATGGCGCTGAGTGCGGCGGCCCGAGATTCATACACGGCAATCAGATGATCAAAGCCAGTGATGGTAATCACCCCACGGATATGGGTCGGAAGCGTACAAACCCCAAACCGCTTCCCCGGTTCGTTGAATTTCCTGGCGATCATCAGGCCGACCCGCAGGCCCGCGCTACTAATAAAGGCGAGGTGCTTCAGGTCCAGGAGCAAAGCCGTGTCACCCGGCTCAATGCCGGCTTCCAAGAGCCGCTGAAATTCCTCGGCGTTGCCGCCGTCGACCCGCCCCACGAGCGCGGCAACCAGCACCCCTTTTTCCCGTTCCCACTGAATGTCGATCCCTCCGCTCATGTGAATATGCTTCCTTTCCTATTTGGCAGATATGCTGAACGTATAGATAATGAGGGCTGTTCCCAGGGGGCAACCTCACGCGGGCGGCTGCGGGCACAGCGACACATTCAGCTGCACCCGATCTTGCGCGGCCCCATTCCCCTTCGCCGCCGCCCGGAGCGGCAGGGCAACCGGGCCAGCAGGGCGGGGAGGAAACGGCGACGTCTCTCGGGCTGGAGGGTGAGAACGCCGCCGTTTCCAGGGGCGGGGCGAGGATTATGCGTCTCGTTGTCATAAAGCCCAAAAGGGGGGCGGTTGACTCCGCCGGTTTTGGCGTCCCTCCGGGGGATGCTGCGCCTCCCCGCACACTCTCCTCCTGTCCGTTCGTCACCTCTGCGGTTCGGACTCGCCCGCCGCGGCCCAGCAGAGGCCGCCGCGCAAGTTAAGGTACTTGCTACCTATTTCTCCCGTGTTTGTCCCTAGTCATTTGACTAGGAAACGCCGCAAGGCGACAAAAAAGTGCGCCCGCCCCCGTCCCCCGCAGGTGCACAGAGACAGCGTACCACGCGCCCCGCCAAGGCCCCCCCCCCCCCCCCCCCCGCGGTCCCACAGAGCCAGCTCCCCCCCCCCCCCCCTGACCCCCCCCCCGCCCCCCGCCTGCACGGCGTGCCGAAGAGCCGCCGCCGCTTCCCCCCCCGCCCCAGGAGCCGCCCCAAAGCGGGTGGAGGAGGGAGGGTCTGGGGTCGGGCGAACGCGGCAGTCGACAACACGAGCCGTACCAAGTCTGCCTGTCGCGAGATGCCCTGCTTGGTGTATATCCCCCGCAAGAGCCAATAGATGGAGCCTTCCTGCCGCCCGGTCGTCGCGGCGATATCGCGCACGGTCCGCCCTTCCGCGAGCTGGACCGCCACGTGACTCTCGGCTGGCGTCAGCCCCAGGGTCGTCGCCACGAGGCCGGGATCAATCCGGGGGGGCCGGTCCGGCTCGACCAGCAACACCAGCACCGCGACCCGCTGGGCACCGAAGTCAAACTGTTTGACGTCCACGGGTTTGACGTGCACCACCAACCGCGACAACCCGGCCGCGCGGGGCAGCAGCATGGACCCACTGACGGCGGTCCCGGCGGACGGGAGGGCGGCGGCGATCAGCTGCCCTAGCCGGGCGTGGTCGACCGGGGCGAGAGCGCCCAGCACCCCGTCCTGGTCTGTCACCCCATCGCCTCGCCGCAGGAAATCAAGGGCGCGGTCATTGGCCGCCATGATCCGGCCGCGCCGGTCCAACTCGATGACGCCGATTTGGGTGGTGTCGAGCAGGGCAGTCGAGGCGCTGCCCTGCGCCTCGGCGCGGGCCAGCGCCTGCCGGACCTGGACAAAGTGCCGGAGATGGGGCAGCAACCCCTGGAGTAGCGCGAGCTGCGGCGCGCTCCACCCCTCCGGGGTGACGGGATCTCCAATACCCCAGGCGAAGTGGGAACCTTCCGGCCAGTCCAGGCGCACATTCAGGCCGGCCTGACCACGGTAACGACGTAGCGCCTCATTGTACACGGGTGAGGTCTTCAACTCCTCGGCCGTGTACATGGAAGCGATAGGAACAATCTGGCTGTCGGGCAGTTGGCGGAAGCGGGGCACGCGTTCGTCGATGGGGTGGTAGACCTCAAGGTACTCGCGCTCCAGGTCGGCGCGACGTTGCCCCCGGTAGTAGAACCCCGCGCAGGTGACTTCAATGTCGTCTTTCGGGCCTGTGCCGACCATCAGGGTATTGCCGACCATGCCGCAGGCCTCATCGATCAGGGCGGAAGTCGCGGCCCACTGGTCCTCGTCGAGCATGGCGACGTGTAAGGATGCCAGGATACGATCGAATGCATCTTGGTCGCTCATGTCTGCCTAAGGTGCGCTTCGCTGAGCCAAAACTGATCCCCCATGTCTCCTCCTCCTCTGCCTGACCTGTCTGCGCATCTCTTCTGCCATACACCCTCCCCTCAGTCCTTGAGCGCTTCATTCAGCAGGCAGTCAAACGACTCGCAGGCGAAGACGCGATCAAAATCCACGTCATCCTCAAACGGATTGTTGAACCGCTCCCCGAAGGCTTGGACCAGGGGGATTGTCTGCTCAGTAGCCCGCTGTTTGGAAGCGGGGGTTAAGGTGATGCTGGCACCCGCTTCTACGAGCAGTCCCGCCATCGGCCAACTCTTGCCTGTGCGAATCGCATACTGAAAGGCGGTCTTTCCCCCGTGATCCAACAGGTCGAGGTCCAAGCCACGGGTGTCTTTCCAGCGCAGGATTTCCTTGACGATGGCCAACAGCTCTGATCGCGTTTTGCCGGGGTACCGGAAGGTATAGTCGCTGCTCCAAAAGTCGTCTGAGTCAGTACGGAGGTCCTGGGCGATCCGGTGCAATATGGTGCGCCCGTCCGCATCCTGTTGGTTGATATTGACGTGATTGCCCGCGAGACACCACCGAATCTGGCCGACCGTCGTGCGGTGGTGATACCACTCCTCATCCCAGTTCCACCGACAATCAGGCCGTTCGATGCTCGCCCAGGCGATACCCCCAATCAGGAGAACCAAGCCCACACCAAGCAATGCTTTCCAGTGATACCGCAACGTGAAGAGCGCCTTTTTTTCCATGTTTCCTTCTCCTCGGGAAAGACCAATTTCTCCTTATGCAGATAGGCCAGCCCTGAAGACGACTTATCAATCTGTATTGGTGCCCCTAACACAGCTGCCAGCCGTTTGTCCCTAGTCAAATGACTAGAAGCCCTCTCATAAACAGCAGGGGTGGGCTGGTCGGAGTGGACCTCGTAGCATAGAGCGCGGGCCTGAACGGATGAGCAATGGGCGGTCGTCGCCTCGCTGTTGCCTGAGCTCCCAAGACGGCCAGATGGCCGGGGCCGTCCGGGGCGGTCAAGTCGGGCAGTGTTGAAGGGGATGCGGGGGGTCCTGCGCCCCGGTGCCCCGTGGCACGCCCGCCCCGCGCGCTCTCCGCCCTCCCAGCCGTGCCATCGACGGTTTCAGCGCTGGGGGCAGGGGGGGGGCGTGAGAGCAGGTTTTCCACGGTTTGGCGGCGGACCTCCGCGAGCGCGGGGGGCTGGATGTGAGGGAAGGTTATATCGATGGCCCGTGCATCGTCGCCCAAAAGGGGGGCGAGCAGTGGGCAAGACCAAGCGGGGCAAGGGGACGAAGCTCATGGCAGTGGCCGCCCGCGCTCCGACCTTGCTCCAGTCCTCGTCTCCCAAGGCGAAAGTGGGACGCAACCACCACTGAAGGCTCTCGGGGATGCAGGGATGGCGCATCGAACACGGCGAAAGGAGGGAAGGGTATCCCAACCGCGCGGGGGCACCGGCTGGGCTCGTGCGGGGGGCTCGACCGCAGACGGGACGAGTCCACACCTGCCTTTTCGGCCGTGGCGGTGCCCTATGACACGGGTGACGTCTCTTCCCCTTCTGGCTCTTCGGTAAAAAAGGACCGCTTGCCCGCTACGCGAGGCCGCCGCAAACACAGGCCGATATATGGACGCCCCGGTGATCCAGATGTAGCTGGTTGAGGATTCCTTCGCGGAGCGGCAGCCGGTCTAACCGCAGGTGGCGGAAACGGGAGCGACGGCCATGTCCCGAATCATCGTCTTTTTTGGGGTGCTCTCTGTTGGCATGGTGAGGAGCGACTTCTTGAGACGAGACCGCTCATCGTCCAGGCTACCCCCACTCGGCGAGCGACAGCACCAGGCGGACCAGGTCGGCTTGCCGGGAGACCCCCTGCTTCTGGGAGATCTGATGGAGGTGGTAACGGACGGTGGCTTCCGTACGGCCCGTCGCCGCGGCGATCTCGCGCACGGTCCGGCCTTCCGCCACCCAGACCGCGACTTGGCTCTCCGCCGGGGAGAGCCCCAGGGTTTCGGCTATCAAGCCCGGATCGATCCGGGAGTGCCGCCCCGGTTCGACGATCAGCACCAGGGCGGCCACGCGCTGGGCGCCGAAGTCGATCTGAGAAACCGAGACGGGTCCGACGTGCACCACGAACGGGAGCAACCCGGACGTACGGCGGAGGGTCATGGACCCACTGACCGCGCCGGCCCCGGAGGAGGGCAACGCCCCCGTCAAGAGCTGCTCAAACTGCGCCTGGGCGGCCGGGGCGTACACCCGCAGCTTCCCACTCCGGTCCGACAGCCCATCGCCGTGGCGCAGGAGATGCCGGGCGCGGTCATTGGCCTCCACGATCCGCCCGGACCGGTCCAGTTGGATGACGCCGACCCGCGTGTTGTCGAGCAGGTCGGCCAAAGACGCGCCCACCGCCCCGGCGCTGACCACCGCCTGCCGGACCCGGACAAATTGGCGGATATGGGGCAGGAGGCCTTTCATCAGGGCGAGCTGCGAGACTTCCCAGCCCGCCGCGCCGACGGGGTCGCCGGTGGCCCAGGCGATGGTGCAGCCCGCCGGCCCGTCCAGCCGCGCCATTACGCCCTGCTGACCGCCGATCCGGCGCAACCCCTCGTTATAGGCGCGCGAGGTTTTCAACTCCTCAGCCGTGTACAGGTCGGCGATGCGGACGATCTGGCTGTCGGGCAGTTGCCGGAACCGCGGCACGCATTCGTTGCTCGGCTGGTACACGGCGAGCCACTCCCGTTCCAGGTCTTCGTAGCGCTGCCCCCGCTTGTAGATCCCGGCGAAGTGGGCCCGGGTATTGTCCGGCGGACCTTCGCTGACCACCAGGGCGTTGCCCACCGTGCCGCAGGCTTCATCGATCAGGGCGGAGGTGGTCGGCCACAGCGCATCGTCGAGCGTGGCGGCGTGTAATGATTCTAGGATACGTTCAAATGCATCTTGGTCACTCATACGGTCCCTTCTTGACGACCTCCCCCAACGGACTCTGCTGGAACACGAGATCCCATGATCCATCCTTGCTGTCGTTCTGTATAACGCCTTTCGTACGCTGACCGATCAACCCTTTTCCTCATCAAATAACGAGAAATCCTAGACTTCTTTACACAATAGTGGCCCGGTTGTCCCTAGTCATTTGACTAGGCTCAGAACGAAGGATGAGGAGAGGCCGCCTCCGCTCCGGCCTGGCGCCAGGCATCGGCTTTCAAGGCACGAGCCAGCCTCCCCTGTCCCCGCTGGCTCTCGCACGGCAGGGTGGGGTGAGCCGGAGCGGAGAAGACAGCAAGGCACGGGGAGACACGGCCGAGGCTTGCAGCCAGCAGGAGGCGAGCGGCGGGATAGGCGTAACGCTGCATAATCATTGCGGGCTCCTCGAAAGCCTTGCGACCACGCAGGCAACCGCCGGCGTCACGCCGCCGAGCAGGGCCACTCTGGACGGGGGCGTTACGGCGCAACCCGACTGAGGAATAAAATAAACAGATAAGGGAAAGGAATTATACGTACTTGGTAGAGCAGACCGAACTTAGTGTCCCCCGTCTGAAAACCGTCCTTTATCGGTTGGCCCAGAGGAGTGGCCAGACCCAGACACTCCCCGGAGGTCGCAGCCAACTCGACAGGGCAGATATTCGTTTCCCGTCCGGAGCGCTAATCCTGCCGCCGGAACGCTATAGAGCGGGGCACAGCTCGACCACGGCGGGAGTGGATTCATCCCCAAACTGAGCCGCCTTGCTACTGCCCGCTTGGCCGGAGCACACTCTGAGACACTGAACCCGCCTGGGAGACAGAGCCAGGCTTCACATTCGGCCTCCGAAACGGCCAGGTCCGGGCTCGGCTGGACCATCCCTTGCAGAAAAAGAGCACCAACTCGACAATACAGACAAGAATCGTGTTCGATATAAGCCTATCTTTCACTGTTTTCAGCTTCACATAAAAACATATACGAGCCATCGCATAAATCCTTGACTGACTTCAAATAGACTGCTAAAGCAGCATCTTGACTTAGGACTAACCGTCAGTCCTAAGTTGATTTTTGACCCGGCTGACCACCGCCGGGAGGAATTTCCAGGAGGTCCACATGCCGCGATTCCTCTTTTCCACGGTGACTCTTCTCTTTCTCTTTGCCGTTCTCTTCTTTCCCGCTCCGGCCTGGGCGCAATCCCTGGCCCCCGTGCAGAGCGTCGCGGATATGTTCGTCGATTTCCTCACCGGCACCTTTGCCCGCTCGGTTGCCATCATCGGCCTGGCCGGCTGCGGATTTCTCGCCATGGTCGGCCGTATGCCGTGGGGCGCGGCCTTGGCCGTAATCGCCGGCATCATTCTCGTCTTCGGCGCGGCGACTATTGTAGACGAGATCAGCGGCCTCGCGGGGTAGACATGGAGAGACAACACGACATGTTGTTCCTCGCCCTCACCCGGCCGGCGATGGTCTGGGGTGTCACGTACAGCTTCGTGGTCTTTAACCTCGTGCTCACCGGAATGGTATTCGTCTGGACAGGGAGCTTCCTGGCAGGGCTGATCGGCGTCCCGCTGCACATCGGCGGGTATATCACCTGCCTGCGAGAGCCTCGGCGGTTCGATCTCTGGTGGGTACGGATTCGCCATGCCCTGCCCACCCGCACCCGCTTCTTCTGGGGCGCGAACTCCTACCAGCCCTAGCCGGGAGGTCACCATGCCCGCCAACGCCCTCGCCCTCAGCCTCACCACAAATGGAACGATTGCCGCCCAGGAAAAAGATACGGACGACTTCCTCCCCTACACCCGTCACGTGGACAAGGCGACCATCGCCACAAAGGACGGGGAGCTGCTCCAGATTGTCAAGCTGGAGGGGTTCCCATTCGAGACCGCGGACGATCTGACGCTGGACGGCCTCAAGGAAGTCCGGAACACCCTGACCATCTCCCTCGCCAGCGCCCGCCACATTCTCTACCACCACCTGATTCGTCGGGAAGTCCAATCGGACATCGGCGGCGAGTTTACCGGGTTTCCGGCTGAGGTGAACCGGGCTTGGCAGCGGCGCCTGGCGCGCCGTCGGCTGTACGTGAACGACCTGTATCTGACCATTCTGCGACGGCCCATGCCCGGCCTGGGCGGCCTGGCCGACCTGGTCATGGGACTCTTCACGTCACGCGACCTCAAGCGTCAAGAGGAAGACCGGGCCGACAGCGTTCGCGCCCTGCAGGACGCCACTGCCAACATCATCTCGACCCTCTCCCGCTACCGGCCGCGCCTCCTGACCTGCTACGAGCGGGACGGGCGACTGTACTCCGAGCCCCTGGAGTTTCTGAGCTACCTCCTCAACCACGAACGCCGCCCAGTCCTCCTGCCGGCCGGCCCGATCGACGCCTATCTGCTCACCAAGCGGCCGCTCTTTGCACGGGAAGCCTTCGAGTTGCGAGGGGCGGCGCCGGCGGATCGGACCTACGGGGCATGCCTCTCGGTCAAGGAATATGCGGCCACCACCTGGTCCGGCCTGCTCGATGAGCTGACGCGGCTGCCGTTTGAAATGACGGTCACGCAGAGCTTTGCCTACAACGAGCGGCAAACCGCGCTCGACAAACTGGAACGCCAGGGCCGTATCCTCGACGCGGCGGAGGATGCGGCCGTCTCGCTGCGGGACGCCCTCCACGGCGCGGCCGACGATCTCGCCTCCAACCGGATCGTCTTCGGCGGTCACCATATCACCGTCTTGCTGACCGCCCGCGATGAACCGGGCCTGGAAAAGGCCCTGACCGAAACCACCACGGTCTTGACCAACCTGGGCGTCATCGCAGTGCGTGAGGACGTGAACCTGGAGCCGTCCTTTTGGGCGCAATTACCGGGGAATCAGCATTTCATCGCCCGGCAATCCGACGTCTCTTCCCTGAATTGGGCGGCCTACGCCAGCCTCCACAATTATCCGGCCGGGCGCAGGACCGGCAATCATTGGGGGGATTGTGTCTCGCTCCTGGAGACGACCAGCGCCACCCCGTACGCCTTTAATTTCCATCATGGCGACGTGGGGAATTTTACGGTAGTCGGCCCGACCGGGACCGGCAAAACCGTGGTCCTGACCTTCCTGCTGGCCCAGGCCCAGCGTCACCGGCCAGTGTCCTTCTTCTTCGACCGGGACCGGGGCGCGGAAATCTTCATCCGCGCCATAGGCGGCTGGTACGGGGTGCTGCGACCCGGCGAGCCTTCGGGCCTCAACCCACTTCAACTGCCCGATACGCCGGTCAATCGCAGCTTCCTGCGGGACTGGCTGGCAACCCTGGTCCGACCGGCGGACAGCGCGCCCCTGTCGGCCACGGATCAGACGGTCATTGCCGATGCGATTGCCTCGAACTTCGACGTACCTCCGGAACAACGCCGCCTCGCGTACCTGCAGGAGCTGTTCCGGGGGCACGAATTGGACACCGGCGGCGACAGCATCGCCGCGCGCCTGCGGCCCTGGTTCGGGGAAGGGGAGCGGGCCTGGTTGTTCGACAACCCCACCGACACCCTGGCCCTGGGCCGCACCCAGGGCTTCGATCTGACCTATGTGCTGGACGATCCGGCCGCCCGCGTACCGCTCCTGCTCTATCTGTTTCACCGCATAGAGCAGAGCCTCGATGGCCAAAAAGCGCTTATCTTCCTGGACGAAGGCTGGCGGGCGCTGGACGATCCAGCCTTTGAATCGCGCCTGCGCGAGTGGCTCAAAACGATCCGCAAGAAGAACGGGCTGGTCGGCTTCGGTACCCAGTCTGCCAGCGACGTGCTCGAAACGCGGATCGGCCCTACCATCGTCGAGCAATGCCGCACCCAACTGTTCATGCCCAATTTCAAGGCCGATAAAGCGGGGTACTGCGAGGGCTTCGGTCTCACCCCGCGTGAACTGGTGCTGGTCCAGGAGCTGGGCGACACGTCCCGGTGCTTTTTGGTGAAGCACGACAAAACGTCCGTGATCGCCCGGCTTGATCTGAGCGGAGAGGACGACATTCTGGCCGTCCTCTCGGGCCGGGAGGAAACCGTATTGCTGTTGGACAAAATCCGCGCCACGGTCGGGGATGATCCGGCAGCCTGGCTGCCCGTTTTTCATGCGGAAAGGAGGAAAGTCGGATGACGACCGCCTCGTATCTCTCACGCCCCGCCTTGATGCTGGCGGGTCTGCTCGTACTCGGTACGCCCAACCCGGCGGCCGGGGGCGGCATTCCCGTTCACGACTCAACCAACCTGGCGCAAATTGCCGCCACGGTCGCCGCGCTCGTGGACATTTATACCCGGCAAGACCTGGAGCTGAACGCCGCCAATCGAGCGGTGACGGCACTGACCGGCCGGCTCGGCCTGGGGACGCTCCATCAGACCCCTGAGCTGCTCCGCATGCGCCACACGCTGCCGGCGCTGCTGTATGACCTCAACCGGCTGGCCGACCTCCCGTCAAACCCCGACCTCGCGCGCACGATCACCCTGTACGGCCGGCTGACCGACCGGTTCGGCCTGCTGGCCGAGAGCGTGTACCGGCCGCGCAATCCGGACGCGCCGTATGCGCGGGCCTGGCGCACGGACCGGGACGCTCAGCTGGCGGCGGCCACCGGCGCGGAAGTCGTGTACGGACACCTGGACGCGCGGGAAACCTTATACAGCGACATGATGAACGAGTTGGACACGCGGGAGGATCTCAAGGCCTCGGTCGATATTCTCGCGCGTCTGACGGCCGAAAACGGCCGGCTGCTGATGGACTTGACCCGCCTCATGTCGATCTCCACCCAAGCCTCTGCCACCACCCGGCTTGCCAGACAGACCCAAGCCGCCAACGTCAGGAGGACTGCTGCATATGAGAACAAAACCCTCGAAGAACTACCCTAGGCTGGCCCTGGTCCTGGCCGTCCTGACCCTCCTCGGGACAGCCGGCTGCGCCCACCGGGGGCTGACGGCTCCCTGTTCGGACTATAAGGCGGCCAGCTTCACGCCGGGCGCTATCCCCTGCGACCAACCGCGGCCGGTAGTCCGGCCGCTCCATATGGCTTCTGTCGGTCGCGGCCCGAGCGCCTAGTCGGTCATGGCAACGATCCGGAGCACAGTCGAAGCCACCGAGGCCGCCACGCAAACCCACGTCCTCAACGTCTGGACGGAGTTTGACGCTGTGGCCCAGCCTATCGTACTCGCGGTGGCGACCATCGCCCTGGCCTATATGGGCTATCAGATGTGGACGGGCCAGCTCCGCATGCGGACAGACGTGCTGCTGCCGCGGCTGCTCCGCTGGGCAGTCATCCTGGCGCTGCTGCTGAACGGACCGGAGCTGTACGCCGTGGTCTATCCGATGGTCACCGAAGTGCCTGAGGAGATCGCCAAGTTTCTGCTCGCCCAGGCCGGTGGCGGGATGGACGAAGACGCAGTACTGGGTCTGGTCGAAACGGTCATGGAAGCGGGCATGAACAGCGCCTCGGCCGTGTGGCAGGACAGCGGTTATCTTGATCTGTCGTCCCATTTTGTCTCGCTCCTGCTGATTGTCACCACCCTGGCGCTGGCCGTGGTCGCCATGACCTTGTTGATGTTGAGCAAGCTGGCCGTGGGCATTCTGCTGGCGGCCGGGCCGTTTTTCCTGGCCCTGCGCCTGCTCGATATCGGTAAGGGGCTGTTTGAGGGTTGGTTACGTCAGCTCCTCACGTTCGCGCTCATCCCGGTGTTCGTCTACTCCCTGATCGGCCTCAATTTCGTGATCCTCACCGCCGCTCATACCCAGCTCACGGACGCCACGCTGGCCGACCAACTCACGCTCACCCAAATTGTGCCGTTTATCCTGGTAGCCTTCGCCAACCTGCTGCTCCTCACCCAAGTCATGTCGTGGTCGGGCGGGGTCGGGGGTGGGGTGACCCTCGCCGTTTCGGCAGGGGTCGTTATGCAAAACGCCAGCCAGCTCTACCGATACACCCAGCCGCTCGGGCAGCGGGCGGCCGGCATGGCCACGAATACGGCCGATATGCTGCGCCGCCGCCTTGGCAGGCCAGGCAATACGGGCGGACAAGGAGGGCAGCCATGAGACTCTTCAGCGCCCTCCTCGGTAGCAGCGCCAGTGCGCCCACGCACGACGCGACCTGGGACGCGGCCGCCACCTGGGAGCAGGCAACCTATCTCTCGCTACGGCGCTCAATGCGCCGGGCGTGGGCCTGTGCCACGGCCGCCCTGAGCCTGGCCTTCCTGGCGCTCCTGGCCCTGACCCTGGTCCTGCCGCTCAAAGAGTTCGCGCCCTACGTGGTCACGGTCGATAAAGAGACCGGCTGGCTGGAAGTGACGCGGGGGCTGCACGAGGGCAACCTGACGCAGAGCGAGGCAGTCACCATGGCGAATATCGTGCGCTGCCTGACCGCGCGCGAAACCTACGATGCGACCGACTACGCCGAGCGCTACCGGGAGGTCGGCCTGTGCATGACCGGCCGGGCGCTCGATCAGTACCGGCGCCTGCACGAGCAGAGCAATGCCAACAGCCCGGCCGTCCGGTACGGTTTTGACGGCATTATCCGGGTCGAAATCGGCAGCGTGAACCTCCTGTCCGCCACTACGGCCCTGGCCTCATTCCGGACCATCCTGGAATGGCGCGGCCGGGAAGTGGTCAACCATTGGCGGGCCGCCATGACGTTCAGTTACACCAATAAGCAGTTCACCATGCGTGACCGGTTCATCAACCCGCTCGGCTTTCAGATCTCGTCGTACCGTCGAGATCCCGATCTCAGCCCCACACAGGAGTAAGATATGCGCCATTTCCTCCTTACCCCCGTCCTCCTCGTCTTCCTCGCCTCCCCGCTGTTCGCCGTTGTCCAGCCCCAGCCCGGACAGACAGACCCGCGCCTGCGCTGGATCACCTACAACCCGCGGGAAGTAGTCAAAGTCAAAGGGCACTACGGCTATCAGACCTTGGTTCAGTTCAGCGACAGCGAGGAGATCACCGATATTTCGATTGGCGACGGCCTGGCCTGGCAGGTCGATATCCCGGCCCGCAAAAACCTGATGTTCCTGAAACCGGTCGAGGCCCATGCCACCACGAACCTGACCGTGCTGACCACCCGGCCGGCCCCGGACGGCTCGGGGGAGCGGGAGCGGATATACGTCTTCAGCCTGACCGCCACCGTGCCCCAGGAGAAGGGCTTGCCGGCCGCGCTCCGGGAGGCGGAACGGGCCGCCGATATTCCTCCTGCCCAGCTTCCCGACACGGGGCCGACCACTGCGGCGGACTTCACCTGGGTCATTCACTTTCATTATCCGGACGACGAGGCGGAGCGGATGCGGGTCAAGATCCAACGCGACCTCAGACGCCAGGACGCGCGGATCGTCGGGAGGGCGGGCAGTGAGGCAGGCATAGACCCGGCCGGCTGGAATTGGCAGTACACGTTCGCCGGCAGTAAGACCCAGGCCCCGGTCAACGTGTTCGATGACGGGGAGCACACCTATTTTCAATTTGACCCCAAAACACGTGTGCCCGCCATTTTCTTTGTCCATGAGGATGAAACCGAATCGCTTGTCAACGCCGTCCGGCGCGGCCGGTTCCTGGTCGTGCATGATGTGGGGCGGCAGTTCACTTTGCGGAACGGCGAGGTGGAAACCTGCATCTTCAACGAGGCGTACACGGCCGAACCGGACCGTACGCTGAACAGTCCCCCGGAAGACCCGCAATACGAGAGTTAGGAGGCGCGTATGGCTGAGCCCGAACCTCCCCGCTCGGACAACGGTGAAAATCGGCTGGATCGGGATGTGACCCCGCTCCGGGGGCCGAACCGGCCGCCGCTCCTGGCGGCCGGCCTCACGTGCGGGGTGATCCTGGTGGCAGGAATGTGGTTCGTCTTGGGCGGAGAGGAGGAAGTCGGCCCGACCGCCCGGCCTCAAACGGTCAATCCGGCGGAGCCTCCCGTCACCTTGGTTCCGCGTCAAGAGCAGCCGGTACCGCCACCGGTCCGGCCGCCCCCCCCGCCCCCGTGTCCCCCCCCAAAGCCCGCCCGGTCCCCCCCCCGGCCCAGCCGCCCCTGCCGGCGCCGGCGCCCGTTCCGCCGGCGGTCGATCCGCTGGACGAGCAGCGCGCGCGTCTCTTGCTGGCCCGCATCCAGCGGCTCCAACAAGAACTGGATAAGCGCCGTCGCTCCAAAATGCTCGTGATGTCCCACACCCCCCGTGCCCCGGCCCCGTCATCGGCGGAGGTCTCGTCCGCCGCACTGGACGACGGCGGGGCTGCGCTCCCCGGTCACAGCCCCGCCGCACTCACCGGAGCGGTGGGCGATAACACCCCGCGGGCAGGCGCCGTCGGGCCGGTCGGAGGGACGCCCGCCCGTCGGGGCGGCAGCGGGGGCCGGGTCGGAGAGACCCCCGCCGTACAGGCCCGGCTCTTACCCAGCCTGGGCTATACCGTCACCGAGGGAACGGTGATTCCGGGCGTCCTGGAGACGGCCATCAGCTCGGATTTGCCGGGCATAGTGAGAGCCATCAACTCGGCCGACGTGTACAGTCATGACGGGAGCCAATTGCTCATTCCCAAGGGCTCCCGTCTCGTCGGTCGCTACCAGTCGGACATTCGGCGGGGTCAGTCGCGGGTGTTCATCATCTGGAACCGGATTCTCCGGGCGGACGGCATGTCCGTCCTCATCAACTCGCCCGGCACCGACCCGCTCGGCCGCGCGGGCCTGGAGGGCGATGTAGACACCCATTTCTTCCAGATTTTCGGGGCGGCCATCCTGCTCAGCATTCTCGACGGCGGGCTGGATGTCGCCATCGAAATAGCGCGCCAGCGAGGCGACGACAACACCATGATTATCCAGAACGAATCGGGCCTGGGCAGGGCAGGGGAGGTGGCCCTGAAGGATTCGATCCAGATCCAGCCCACGATCCATGTGGATCAGGGGACACGCATCTCCATCCTGGTGGCCCGCGATTTGGATTTCCGGTCGGTCGAGTTGGCCCGGAGAGAGTAGGATGGAAGGGACGGGCGTCTTCCTCAAGCAATTTCTCCGGCCAATACAGCCCTGGCTGGACAAAGACAACGTGTCCGAGGTCTGCGTCAACCGTCCGGGGGAAGCCTGGGTGGAAGAGCAGGGCGCAACCGGTATGGTCCGCACAGAGCTGCCTGAGCTGACGGCGCGGTCCGTCGCTCAGCTTGCGCGCCAGGTCGCGGCGGCGTCCCATCAGGAGGTCAACGAACGCAAGCCGCTCTTGGCGGCCGCGCTGCCATCAGGCGAGCGTATTCAAGTCGTCCTGCCTCCGGCGGCCATAGACGGCGGCGGCTTCTCCATCCGCAAGCAGGTGGTCCAGAATCTCAGTTTGGACGACTATGCCGAAAGCGGGGCGTTTCGGCGCGCCCGCCTCACGGCGGCGGACCATCGTTCTCCGCTCGATCTCCGGCTGTGTGCACTCCTGGCCGCCCAGGACTGGCAAGGCTTCCTGTCCGCGGCCACGGCCGGTCGGAAGAACATTCTCATAGTCGGCGGGACCTCGACCGGAAAAACGACATTTTTCAACGCCATCGCCAAGGAGATTCCGGAGGAGGAGCGGCTTGTCTCGTTGGAGGACACGCCCGAACTGGAACTGCCACAACCGAACGTGCTGCGGCTGATCGCCTCCAAGGGCGGCCAGGGTCAGGCTCGGGTGAGCATCCAAGACTTGCTGGAGGCAAGCCTGCGCCTGCGGCCGGATCGCATTCTGCTGGGCGAGCTGCGGGGCGCGGAAGCCTATACCTTCCTCCAAGCCGTCAACACCGGCCATCCCGGCTCCATCTCCACGCTGCACGCCGACTCACCGCGCGCCGCATTCGAGCGCCTGACGCTGATGGTCATGCAGGCGAATTTGGGACTGCGGCGGGATGAGATCCTGGCGTATATCCGCTCGGTTGTTGAGGTCGTGGTGCAGCTCACCCGCCTGCCGAACGGGCAACGGATCGTGAGTGAGATGTATTTCGCTCACATGCCGCAAGAGGACGAGCCGGCCCCGGACCGGCGAACCCGTACCCCCAAAATCCGCGCCAGCGCCGCCGCGTGCGCAAAAGGCGACGCAGCCGGTGGGTAGCGCCGCCTCATATGGGCTGCCGGGGTGCTGTCTGTTGTGGTCCTGATAGTCGGCTTCCTGCGCGGGCCTGGCTGGGAGGTCTCTGATGAATAGCAGTGCGGTTTCCATTGCCATCGGTTCCGTCCTGGCCCTCGCCATAGTGTCGTTCGTCTGGAGTGCCGTACTCACCCTTTTGACGGGCGGTTCGCTTCAAGACACCCAGCCGTGGGCGGTCTACACCTTCATGTTCACCTATGGCTTCGACGGGCGGGCAGGGACGTTGCTGTGGCATTCTCTCTTGATCGCGGTCGGCGGCTCGGGCGTCTTCGCCTTGCCGCTCTTTTTCTTTGGCCGGCCGACCTACTACGGGGACGCGCGGTGGGCGCGCGGCGGCGAAGTACGCCGCGCCCGGCTCCTGGCCCCCGACGGTCTGCTGGTCGGGAAGCTGGGCCGGCGAGTCTTTCTGAAGAATGCGGAACCGGTGCATCTGCTGGTGGCCGCCCCGACGCGCTCCGGCAAGGGTGTCGGTATCGTGCTGCCGAACCTGTTGAGCTGGCAGGGCTCGGTCATCGTGCTGGACATCAAGCACGAAAACTACGCCGCTACGGCCGGGTATAGGAGCCAGGGCGACGGCCAGGAGGTCTTCAAGTGGGCACCGATGGAAGCCCACTCGCACTGCTACAACCCGCTCGATTGGGTCGCGCAGGATGGGAGCGAGCGGATTTCCGACCTCCAGTTGCTGGCCACCATCTTGCTGCCTCTCCCCGAGCGGGCCGATCCGATGTGGGTCAACGAGGCACGGGATTTGTTCTTGGGGGTGTCCCTGCTCGTGCTCGATGATCCCCGAGTGCCCTCGACCTTCGGTCAAATCTACCGCACGCTGAAACGCGAAACCGACCTGGCCGAGATCGCCAAGCTGGCCCTGGAGCAGCAGGACCCGCCTCTGGACCCGGCGTGCAGACAGGCCCTGGCGAATTTCAAGAACAAGGCGCCCAAAGAGCAGAGTGGCGTGAAATCCACCTTGACGGCCGCGCTGAACCTGTGGGCCAACCCCCATATAGACGCCGCCACTGCCGCCTCGGACTTCGACCTGCGGGAGTGTCGCCGACGGCACTACTCGATCTATGTGGGAGTGGCCCAAAACCAACTCCTCACCCTCGCGCCGCTGCTCAACCTGTTTTTCCAACAAGCTGTTGGGCTGCTCAGCTCCAGCCTGCCCGGCCCGGACGAAAAGCACGAGGTGTTGCTGATGATCGATGAATTTCCGCTGCTGGGCAAAATGCAAACGCTACAAATCGGCCTGGGGATCCTGGCCGGCTACAACATTCGGATCGCGCTGATCGTCCAGGGCCTCGGTCAACTCAAGGATATTTACGGACCGGCCGGCATGGAGGGCATATTGCAGAATTGCGCCATGCAAGTCTTTTTTGCGCCGAATGACGACACTACCACCAACTATGTCTCGAAGCGGCTTGGCACGAAAACCGTTCAGGTGCGGAATCGCAGCCAAGACCAAGAATGGAAGACGACGACCACCACGACCTATATCGCCCAACCCTTCCTGCTGCCTGAGCAGGTCCGCCGTCTTCCTCCCGCCCAGGAGATCGTGTTCAAGGAGAACGCCCGGCCCATACTGGGACAAAAAATTCGCTATTACAGTGACCGGGCGTTCACGCGGCGGATTCTCCCGCCGCCGCCCGTACCGGCCCTGGACGTGCAGCCCCCGCCTCCCGACCCTGCCGAGCGGGCGGTTGCCGAACTGGCCCAACTCACAGACCTCGGGCCGCCTCCGGAGGGGCCGGATGCGGTCGTGAACAGTATTGACGAACTGCCCCCACTGGAGGAGTACCCTGTGGAAGAAGATCAAGCGTAGGGGGCGGAACCGGTCGGCCTATCGGCCCGGCCTGTCAAGCTGGCGCTCATGCGTCGGCTCTAATGCGGACGACAGCCGCGCCCGAGCGGCAATCGCTTGGCGTTTCAGCGCCGGATCGGAAATGGTGTGGATACTGGCCCGTAACGCCTGCTCCGTCAGCCGGGTGACGGCCCGGACCTTGGCCGGCGGTTCCTGACCGACGCCCGGCATCTGCTCGGCGTAGAGCGCCAGGTCTGCGGCTGCGACGACCGCCTTTGCGCGGTCCGTGTCGCTGGTCAACTGCTCCATCCCTCTCACCATGATGCCGGCTGCCCGCGCGTACTCGAACCGCTCATAATGGTTGCGGGAGACCGCGGCCCGACTCGGGCTTTCCGCGCGGGCCTCGTCCAGCGCCGCGCGGGCCTCCTTGCCCCACTGGGGCATTACGCCCCGGCGCTCCATCCCCTTGATGGCCGGGGATGAGGAACGCGGAGCCAACCCCCGCGCCCAGCGTGGGCTGGCGTCCAGCTCTAGGCCCTGCTCGCGGCTTTTCTCGGCCAAGAGCTGTCGTAGATCGGCCAGATCGGCCCGGCCGATGCGTAGCTGCGTCCCGTCGTGGCCCTTGGCTTTGACCACGACATGCACATGAAACTGCTTGCTGTCTTTGTGCACCGCAAAAAAATAGTCGTGGTTGGCACCAAAGCCTGCCTGGAAGAATTGCCGCGCGGCCTCGGTCGCTTTCTCCTCGTCCGCTCCCCGCGGAAAGGACACCACCCCGCTCATGGAGAGGCGACGGTCCTTCCGCTCTGCGGGGTCTTTGGCCCACGCCGAAACGAGATGCTCCAGCTCAATCAGGCTCTGTAACCGTTCCCCGCTCTCAGTCTCGACCTCGTTTTCCCCCTCCCGAGAGACATAGTTCGCCCGGTCCCACAATGCGCCGCTACTGTGGTTCCAGCTCGTAATTTTGAAGACGGCTTGGGGTAGCCCTCGGGCCGCCCGGACCCGTTGGGTCAGGCTGCCGGTCCATCGGCCGAGGCCGCGCCAGCGACCGGACGGGCGGTTGCCTTTCGGCCGCACCGCCTTCTCAAGGAGTCCTTCCTCGCGGTCCTCATCAGGCCGCATTGGCACCTCCCTTCGACTGCCTCAAGGGGATGACGGTCCGCAATGCGGCCGCCTCTACGGCCGCGCCGTACAACTGCTCGACCGTCTCGACCCGAGTCTGGAGGGCGGTCAGCGTCGGGGCGATTTCCGGGCCAAGCAGGACCTCACCTCGGTTGGCGGCTCGCACGAGCTGGTTCAAGTTGCGGCCCACGGCCGCCAACTCACGGTGCGCCGCGCGCAACTCGCTCACCCCGTCCGCAAAGAAGTCTGGGCCACCCGTAATAGCCTCGCGGACAAGCCGACGCAGCACACGACCGGGGGGCTGATTAAGATCTGTGGCAAGCTGCTTGAAGGCCAAGTCTTCGTCTGGGCGGAGCCGGACGCGGGCTACTGTGGAATGACGGTTAGCGGTGGGAAGCCGGGGGCGCGGCATGGTCATTCTCGGGGCTTTTCCGGCGCAGCCGGGCGGCGAAGCCGGGGCAGGGTGGGTTTTTAGGCCACACAATGCGTATCCTGCCTCTCCTAATCCGTACTGTCTTTGTGCCGGTTTGCCTGCTGCTTGGCTGTCCTCGGACTGTCGCATATCCAGCCTTGATGCACAAGCTACCATGCTTGGCCTTTTCCAGGAGCGACAGAGTGGCCTCTGGATTTGCGGCTCGTCGTCTCTATGGACGTGGGACACTAAGCCTCAGACCTGCCGCCGAGTTGGGCTGGTTGTGGCCGGGCCAGCTCGGCGGCCTACTCCTAGGCTGGAGGGGTAGGGAGCGAAGAGCGGAGGGAAGGGTGGAGACCACCTAAACTCTGGCCAGAAAATACCCAGCCAGCGCGGGTGGGCTGTGAGGCTCACCCCGCAATCTTCTGGCGAATGGTCTGCACTTCCTCGGCCGAGACACGCCGCCATGCCGGACGACGGAAGGTCCGACCGTTTCGATGGGTGAACACGACCATGTCCCACGTCTCGGGGTAGGGCTTTTGTCCACGGCCAGCCGAACGTTCCAGGTAGTGCTCGACCCATATCAGCCCCTCGGGGTCAATGGTCGGGTCTTCCTGGCACAAGTGCGTCGCAATGATCTCGGCCGCATTCGTCACGCTGGTACCGGGGTTGTCCTCCAACTCGGTACAGATGACCAGCGTCGTCCGCCCTACGCTACGGACAATCTCCAAGTCACATTTCGAGTCGCAGTTCCGAAAGCCGGGATATTCGTACAGCATGGGATCGCCTCCTATCGAGCAGCCCCGTATGCGGGGCCGGCTTGCCTGCCACCCAGGGCGGCTTATCGTTCCTCTTTACACCATGCCACCATCGCCGGGTTCTCGGCGTACAGACGACGGGCGAGGCCGTGTGGCAAGCCGAGCGTGCCGCCGTTGTTGATATCGTAGCCGGGCCATTCGTGGCTTGGACGCCAGTCGTCTTGCCCGGCCGGACTCCACTGGCAATTAAGGTACCGCTCTGTCCGGCTGGCAATCATATTGATGGTTTCGACTCGTATCAGCCGCCAGTCATGTTTCCCAATGCGAACGGGAGCGGAAACCCACGGCAGCGCGGGAGATTGCTGAGGGGCGAACATGGCCATCTGTTCCATTGTTGTGTCCTCCTGTTCGGTGGCTCCGCTCACGCGGGGCCTGGTTCTACTCCTCGTCTTCACTGGCGTCCCCGAGAATACAGTCAGCCGCCCGCTGGGCCTGGGCCGCTGCGTGCACCAGCAGCTTGGTGTCGTCCTGGAGTTTCCGGAGCCACCCCTGGATGTAGCTGGCCGAGTCGTCGCAGGTCCGATTCTCGATCCCCGCCACGCCGCACAGGAAGGCCGCGCCCATCTCCGCGCACAATTCCTCTTTACTGTAATTGGTATCCCCAAAGGCCACCATATCAACCAAGGTGGGCCGATTCAGTCGGCTGGGGTGGCCGGTGGCATGGGTCAGCTCATGAAAGAGGGTGGAGTAGTACAGTTCGGGAGCGGCAAACCGCCCTGACTCTGGCATGGTTACGCGGTCCGCGCTGGGCCGGTAGAAAGCCCTTACGCCGGCGTGGACGATCTCCGGCCGGTTCGGCATGTGCTCAACGATCCGCTCGCAGGACAGGATTTTTTGCGCCTCATCCAACTCGGGGGCCTGAACCTCCACCCGCTCCCGCCACGCCTCGGGCAGCTCGCATTGAGCCGCATTGAACACGGTAAAGGACCGCGCCACGGCGAAGCGCTCGGGCTTGGCATCGTCCGCCGCGTCCGCCGCGGGTCGTTTCTCCACCCATTTCCAGAACACGACCTCAACCCCGCGCTCACCCTTCTTGACGTGTCCGCCGATCTTCTGCGCCTGGCGGTAGGTCAGCCAAAACGGGGAGCCACCGGCCGCCATCAACACCCACACATTTACCCCACGGTACACGCTGCCGCTGACAAGGTTCCGGGGCCGCCCCTGGCGTCCATCCCACGGCTTATGCCACGGCACGACCCCCTGCGCTAAGGCATCCATAATGCGTGCGGTCACACTCGCGTAAACGTCCCGGCTCATAGCACCCTCCTCTGCAAAGTAAAAAAGAAAGAAGATTTTTCCCGGCTCTCACCCACCTCTGGGGCCGGGAAAAATCGGACCGGCCAGGGCGCGTGCGCCGCCTACACCTGGAAGCCGACCGACAGCGCAACGCGTGACAGGCTTTGCCTGGCGCGCTTTGCCAGGGAGGCGGTGTCTTCGTCCGAGTGGTCGCCGGGCTTCGCACCCGTGACAAGCTCTGCTTGGCGCGGGTGCTCAGGCGACGCTTTCCGGCTTTGCCGGGACGGTCCGCGTTCAGCGGCCGGCCTGGCTAAGCCCTGTTCCTGCCGGTGAGCTGGGACGGTTTTGTCCGGGCCTGGTCGCCGGCCTGCTCCGGGTCCAGAATCGGACCGGGAGCGGGTGGGTGGGGTGTGAGCGGGCGGGCCAGGGCCACAATCCTGGGCCGCCGCCGGAACGTAGGGGAGGGGATCGGCGCTGCGCTGCTACGCCAAAGCGTCGCGGTGCTGCGCCTCGGGGGTCAGCGAACTGGGCCGGCCCATGTCCGGGCCTGTTCGCTGGCTGGCCTGTCGTGGCCGATGTCGCAAAAAACGGCGTCAGGCGCTCTTGTAAGTGCCTGTTCTTTAGTGAGAGTCTTGGTATGGGCCGAACCGATTACGGACTGCTCTGGCCCTGTATGGAAGTCGGTTTTTGTAGGCGAAGGCCAAAAACGACCGTTTTGGCCTAATTTCTCGGCCCGGGAGGGCGGGAAACGTGGCAGCCTTCTGCCACGGCGGAAAAATTCAGGGGGTCTGGTGGGGAGGCGGGGCGCGGCAGCAAGAGCTACCGAAAAGGCCCTGGCAATGCGACCCGCCGGCAGGGTGGCGGGTCGCGCGCTCAGGGCGGTCAGGCCCGCGCCGGGCCGCCTCGGGCAGGTTCATCGCTGCTGTTGCTTGTCACCCAGCCGTCCGCGATGTGGAACAGGTACATGGTGAGCGCATAGCGGATGCCGCGGGACAGGTGAATCCCGTCGTCCTCCTCCATGGCCTCCCGTGCGTCATAATCAGTCGTGTCCAGTTCGGTAAGGTTATTGGCGAAAATCCGGACCAGCTCGGCGTCCTTCTCGGGGACGCAATCGCGCGCGATGGCATAGACCGCCCCGCACCGTTCCTCAAGGGTCTGCCTCACGATCCGCGCCGCCTGCTCCCGCACCCGCCGTAGGCATCTGGTTTCCAAGGCTTTGAGATCAGCATTGCTCATACCATCCTCCTCTGACGATGCGGCCAGGTTGTGGGCCTGGCCGCTGCCTGGGGTGGCAGGGCGCTGGCCCTGCCTATTGGTCCTAGGAGTTCGTATCGGCGGCCGGGGTGCCGTCGCCGGCGTCCGCACCGTTATCCTTCCGACCCCCGAGAAACTGCACCTGCTGGGCAATAATCTCGGTCACAGACCGGGTGTTGCCGTCTCGATCCTCATAGCTCCGCGTCTGGAGCCGGCCTTCCACCATCACCTGGCGGCCCTTGGTGAGATACTGCCCGCAGGTCTCGGCCAGCTTCCCCCACACCACCACCTGATGCCATTCTGTCCGCTCCTGGCGGTCTTCTCCCTCACCCCACGAGTCCGTCGTTGCCACCGAAAAGTTGGCCACCGCCCGTCCGCTCTGTGTCTGGCGAACCTCCGGCTCGTTACCCACATTCCCGAGAATCATCACTTTATTCAGCGCTGCCATGTCGTACCTCCTCTGTTGGGGGCTTACGCCCGTTGATGAGACAAAACCAAAGACCAGGATTCGATAATACTTCTGCTGTCTTGCACCTCCTTTCCCTAGCAAAAACACAAGATTTTTTCCCGACTCTCGCCCATCTCTGGAGTCGGGAAAAAATCGAAAGCATCCGAACGGCGCGTGCGCCGCCTGCATCTGGAAGCCGACCGACAGCGCAACGCGTGACAGGCTCTGCCTGGCGCACGTTGCCAGGGAGGCGTGGTCTTCGTCCGAGCGGGCGCCGGGCTTCGCAGCCGTGACACGCTCTGCTTGGCGCGGGTGCGCAGGCGGCCGCTTTCCGGCTTTGCCGGGACGGTCCGCGCTCAGTGGCCGGTCTGGCTAAGCCTTGCCCCTGCCGGCGAGCTGGGACGGCTGTGGCCGGTCCTGCTCGCCGGCTCCCGTCCTCGGGGCGGGAGCGGGGGGGGAGCAATAGAGGGCGGGTAGGGCGTGAACGGACCGGCCAGGGCCGCGATTCTGGGCCGGTCTGGAACGTAGGGCCGGGGGAGGCTATCACCGCCGGCGTTCGTGTCGCTCGATCATCCGGCCGGTGCGGCTGACCTCCCGCCAGGGATCGAAGCGGCCGCGTTCCGCTCGCTCCACCGTGCGGCCGATTTGAGCGGCGCTCCGTAAGAGCGCCCCGACACGCACGCCGGACCGCCGGGGCTGGTGCGTCGGCTCGATGCAGCAGGGAGCCTGCTGTGCCGGCTGCTCGATCTGCCGTCTCGGCTCCTCAGGCCGCTTGCGTCGATGGACCTCCGCCTCATACCGCGCCCGTACCCGAGCGGCCGGAGCGGAAAAGAGTCCCCGGCTACGGGCGGCCAGGATTATATAGGCAGTATTCCTGCCCCGACCCGGCGGGCCAGCGAAACGGGTAGCCGGGCGGACAGTGACAGCCGGTGGTAACGCGCCAGTACGCGGGCTGTCCCCCAACAGGCGTGGGGCCGGCGACGGGAGTGGCGCACGTGTCGGGGATCGTGGTTTGGATCGTGCAGATTTGGTCAATGACGGGAGTGCCGGCAGTCGCCACCCTTTGCACATGGGGGACATTCGGCGAGAAGTTGGTCCGCCCGTCCACCGCGACCTTGACAGTCGTGGTCTTCTGAGCCGAGTAGTTAAAGGCGCAGCCGTCAGCGCCCACTCCGCTACACAGTCCCCCGGTGGGCGTGCCGCCGTGCGGGCACTCATCCTGCGTGTTCTGGGTATAACTGAGATTCGCCGCATCCCACCCAAATTGTGAGGCGCAGCTCGACCACGGGGGCAGCGGGGGCTGAAAGGCAGCCAGCCGCCGTTTGACAGCGTCCTCCGCCGGGGTGCATTCCGGGGGCGGGAACCCGCCCGGGAGGCAGAGCCAGGCTTGACACTCGGCGAACGAGACGGCGAGAGCGGGCCGCGCGGAGATGGCTGGCAGCACGAGGACGAGAGCGAGCAAAGCGGCGGGGATCATACGCGCCTCCTGGGCAATACTTTGTACCCTAGGATACAAAAATTCGTTGAGATGTAAAGTCTTTACGGCGGGGGTGGGGCGTGAACGGACCGGCCAGGGCCACAATCCTGGACCGGCCCGGAATGGTGGGCCGGGGGAGGCTACCAGCGGCGGCGTTCGTGTCGCTCAATCATCCGGCCGGCGCGGCTGACCTCCCGCCCGGGATCGAGGCGGCCACGGCCCGCCCCCTCCCCCCGGCCGCCCCGTGGAGCGGCTCCCCGTAAGAGCGCCCCGACACGTACACCGGCCCGCCGTGGCTGGTGCGTCGGCTCGATGCGGCAGGGAGCCTGCTGTGCGGGCTGCTCGATCTGCCGTCTCGGCTCCTCAGGCCGCTTGCGTCGATGGACCTCAGTCTCGTATCGCGCCCGTGCCCGAGCGGCGGCCGCTGCCTCGCGCCGACGGTCTTCCGCGCTCTGCGACGTTTCGGCCACCTTCTGGTGGGCGGCGGACTGTGCTGGTATGGCGGCCACTATCAAAAGGGCCACCACGGCGCTTGCGATTGGTGTGGTCTGGTTCATAGCTGAACCTCCTTCCGAAAGATTTGCGTACCCGCTCAGCAAAAACAGAGGCTCCGAAGTCAAGGGCGGCGAAGCCGGGAGCTGGCCGACCTTGCCCTTGACTTTGGATACTTTTTGCTACGCTGGGATAAGCAAGCAGAAAGGCATCTGGAGCAAAAACAGCGCGCGGGGCCTTGCCCGCCACCTGCTCCCGACCTGTGCGCCGCCTGGGATCTGACCACGGCCGAAGGCCCACCTTAAAAGGGCGGGTGGGCAACATGGCGCACGGGTCGGGGCCTGGTCCTCATCGGGAAAGACTGTGGGATCCAGCGGACCATCTTGCTTCCGTTGCCGGGTCATGGGGCTTTCCCTTTCTGCGTACGTGCGGCCTGGGCACGCTTCACCGCGTCAACACACGCGTCATAGATGGCCAGCGCCTCCTCGGGCGTATAGCCGCCTTCGCCGGCGTGGGTGGGAAGGCATGGCCGACAATAGCGGCTATAGGCGTCTACCTTGCCAAAGAAACCGATGCGGCGGCGGATGATCTCGGTCGGCGCTCCACAATCTGCACACGTCATGTTGCCTCTTCCTCTCTGGCTAGACCGCCACGCCGGTAATCTCCGGCAGGGTCTTCCTGCTCATGCTCAGGGTGAAACCGAGCCGCTGTTCAAGCTCAGCGTAGCGGCGGTACAGGTCAGGCTTGAGCTGAGCGGCTGTCCGCAAGTCCTGGGTGCTCGCCATGATGCAAAACACGCAAGAGAGCCGTGTCATGCCGGCCCGGTAGGCCCAATGGGGTTGCTGGCCGGCTGTCTTGATTTCTGCGAACACCTCCTGCGTGGTCAGATGATGGATGGGGAGCCAGTCGTACCAAGTCCGCCCCGCTCGGCTGTTCCGCTCGCTCTTGACCAGGGTTTGGAGCTTGGCCCTGGCGGGGCTTTCCTCGGCCCGAAACCCCATGCAACTGACCGCCCTCCCCGCGCCGGGCCACATTGCCCGCGATGCGCGGGTGGAAGAGCGGATTAGGCAAATCGAAGACCCGAAGCAGCGGGCGCGCGCGGAAGCCCTCCTGGAGACGATCCGGTCGGAAGTGAACGCCTCCCAGCACCACCAGCACCGCCGCGCGCAAGAGCAAGACCGAGAATTGGAACGCTAGAGGCCGCCGGGCGGCCCCGGCCAAAAAAAAGGGAGGCCGGAGCCTCCCTGGTGTCCTACGGCACGGCCAGGCAGGCCCCTGGACGTGGGCAGCGATAGAACCGACATACACAACTTAACGGGAACTTGGTGGGCAATGCCCCGGGCGCATACCGAAAGGCAGAGGCGGGTCCGGGGTTTACGAGGTAAAGCATGGCGGCTCGCGGGGCAGATGTCAATCCTTTTTCCTATACGGAGGAGACGCTCGAAGAAATCGCAGGAGCACTCTCGCACGAGCGCCTCCATCCGTATCTCGATGCCGCTGGGGGAGACCGAGAAAGAGCGCTCCGGCTCTACCTCTGGAATACCGCGGTCAGCGCAGCCTTTATAGAAAGCCGAATATAGCGGGCCGGACTCATAGCGCCCAGCATTGGCCCACAACGCTTCGGTCTCCTGCGGGGAGTTGAGGCTTGCGCCTAGGCGGCCTTCTCAACGGTCAGGGAGACACGCGTACCGAGCCGACGTAAGACCGCATCTATCGTATCGGCCTTGGTGGCATGGTCCGGGTTCAACATCCGTCGCACCTCGCTTTCGGCGACAGCCAAATCGCGGGCGAGGCGACGTTGCGAGCGGTTGGTCTGGCGACAGGCTTCGTATAATGCCGCTTTTAGGGCGATCTGGAGCGGCGGGACGACCAGCGGCCGCCGCTTGCTGGCCCGCGAGGGCTCGGGCAGGGCCTGACCTTCGCGGATCGTCGTCGCGATCAGCTCTCGCAGCAAGTCTTTCGCCTCGTCCAGCGCTTCCTCAAGGGTCGCTCCATCAGTCGCTCCCCAACCGAAATCGGGAAAGGTGACGACGAACTGTCCGTCTTCATCCCGTTCGATCTCTACCGGATAATTGAAAGTGTTCGGCATAGGTCGCACCACTCCTTAAGTTTCACGGGAATTCGTTCTTCGCAATTTCGAGGTCCGCCAGCATCTTGTTGAGCAGGCCCTTGCCAATCTCCTTTTTCCGATCCTTCACCGTGGTTTTCCGATTACCTACATACAGCGTTCCGTGCGAGCCCGCCCTTCCGAGGCGATGAAACGGACGTCTAGGCCCTTGGCTTTGGCCCATTTGCGCACGTGCCGCACGAACTGCCTGCCGGTCATGGCCTCCCAATATGCGTTCATTTTTGTACGCAGTCAAGGCGTCCCCTTGCCCGTTTCCTTTCCTTCCGATAATTACCATTATCAGAAATAACGGGTATGATTCGAGTGCGGGCCATCCGGCGGCTGGAATGGTTCCGAGTCGCCGGCGCGCCCGCTCAGGAGGAGAGTTGGCATGATGGCGGAGACAACGACGGTCGTGCTGCCCGACCTGGACACCGCGCCCCCCAACTTGGCCCCACACGCGGACACGGCCCAGGCCCTGGCCGCAGCCTCGATCTCGGCCAATACCCGCCGGGCCTATACCGCGGCCCTGGGCCGGCTGGATACCTGGCTGGCGGACATGGGGGTGCCGCTGAGCGATCCCGCCCTGGCGGAGTATCTGTCCGAGTTGTTCGAGGCTGGGAAGGCGCCGGCGGTGGCGGCCCTGGTGGTGGCGGCCGTGAAGTTCCGGGCCAAACTGACTGGGACGGAGATCCCGGTGGGACCGGCCACGGCGCGGGTGCTGGCGGGGTTCCGGCGTGCCGGGCGGACCCGGGGGCGAGGCCAGGTCGAAGGGGTGCGCTGGGAGCAGGCGGATGCGGCGGCGGCGCTGGCGGTCAATGAGGAGACCAAGCTGTCCGGACTACGGGATGCGGCCATCCTGGCCGTGGCCTCGGATGCCCTGCTGCGGGTCTCGGAGCTGGCCGCGTTGACGGTGGCCGATATCGACATGACGGAACAGACGATCACGGTCCAGCGTTCCAAGACGGATCAGGAGGGCACTGGGGCGGTGTTGTTTCTCGGTAAGCCGACGATCCAGCGGGTGCAGGCTTGGCTAGCTGCTGCTGGCATTCAGGAGGGCGCGCTGTTCCGAGCGCTGACCAAGGGCGGCAAGGTCAGAGCCGGGCTGAGTGCGCGCTCGCTCCGCACGATTATTGCGCGGCGGGCGAAGGCGGCTGGTGTTCCCGGCCGGGTGAGCGGGCATAGTCTGCGGGTCGGCTCGGCGCAGTCTCTCGCTGCGGCGGGGGCCTCGGTCGTAGAAATGCAACAGGCGGGGCGCTGGAAGTCGCCGTCCATGCCGGGGCAGTATGCCCGCAAGCAGATGGCGCGGCGCGGGGCGGTAGCCCGGCTGCGCTACGAGCAATAGGCCGCATTCCTCCCCTCCATTTAGGTTGGGGACCTTGCGGCCTGGACACGCGGGAGAGTGGCGATGCAGGTCTCCCGATCCGCCTCGCCCCCCCGCGCGCGGCAGCTTGGCGGGCCACGGGTCTCCTTGGAGCTCTGGGCGGCAGCTTCGGTGCATGTAATGGGACTACTACACCGGCCCTCCCCCGCCGGCCCCTTGAGTGATAAAGCGCTCCCTATGGGATCACGCATCATCGTGACGGCGGCGTTCACCATCGCCGTCTTTTCTCTGCCCGCTTGGGCGGCCTCCTTTTGGCAGGAGGTCGCCCGCTCTCGTGCGACCAAGACCCATGCCAGCGCGCATTTCCTGTATGCGGCTCGCCCCAACCTCAGCACCTGCGTCGCCGGCACCCTGACCCAGCAGGCAAAGGCTCGGGCGCTGCAAGGCATGAACCGGATTCGGGCGCTGCATGGGCTCGCGCCTGTGCGGTACAGCTCTCTCTACGACCGGAGTGTCCAAGAGGCGGCCCTGCTTCAGGCGGCGAATGGGTATCCGGGGCATCATCCTTCCTCCCGTGCCCGGTGTTACACCACCGCCGGGGCGGAAGGCAGTCGCACCAGTAATCTCTCTGGGGCGGCAAAAAGGGGACAGACCTTTCTAGACAGTGATCCAGTCCATAAGATGATTCGCTGGACAAACGATGCCTTTAATCGCGCCCTGGTGACCGCTGCTGGTCACCGGCGTTGGATACTCGACCCTTTTACGACCTATCTGAGCTACGGCCAAGTATACGGCCATGCGGTGCAAAAGACCTTTGACTTCGATCATGAGCCCGTCCTCACCCCCTTTGTGACGGTTGACTATGTGGCCTTCCCGTATGAAACCTACCCGGCGGCTCTCATGGAGGATGATCCACCGTGGAGTTTCAGCGTGATCGAAGACAAAACCAAACGAGGGAACAACAAACATGCGTACTTTCAACTCGCCACGGTCACCGTAACCCGTATGGCAGACGGCGCGCGCCTGCCGGTCCGTAACGTCTACATGGATACGAAAGGGTACGGGATCCCCAACTTCCTGAGCTGGCAGGTCGCGGGCTGGGAGTATGACACGCCGTATCACGTCACCATTCGGAATGTGGCCATGCAGACCCGGCAATTACGGAGCTATTCGTATCGGGTATCTATTGATCGGGCAGGCGGGCAAGCCGCGCCCGCTCGCACAGCACAAGAACGGGTTCGTGTGAAGCCGGAGCGGGAAGCGTTGACATTTCCAGCCCGGCAACAGCAGGTGATAACCCGCGACGAGCGGGAACGAGAAGCCCGTGCGGCGGCCCGCGCGGCCAAGCGGTTTCGGGAACAGGAGCAGGCCGCCCGATAACAGACACCGTTTTCCTCTTCATCTTTCTCAAACGGGATGGGACGCGGTCATGTTCATGCGTTTTCCCCCATGCCCAGCTATGGGCCGGCCCGAGATCGGGCCGCTATGGGCGAATGTGGAGGCCGTTTTTACCCGAGAGCGCGCCGAAAATGGGGATACGCCCGAATGTGTCCCATATTTGCGTTTTCAGGCCCCTCAAATTTTCCGCGTCCAAAGGATCGCCCGCCCCCCGGTTCTCGGCGCCCACCCAAGGTGTGTGCGCTCGTCGCCACCCTCAATTTTCCCCGCGCGCCAGCCACCGCCCCCGGCCTTTGAAAGTGAAAATTGAGGGACCGTGGATGCAGAGCGATAGCCTCCTCTGGGAGTTTCTCGTCCAGGCGGCCTGGGACCACCTGACAGAAAGAACGTCCCACACCCTGCCGATTCAAGAGGCATTGAATGGGCTGCCGCTCCGCCGCCGTCGTCGTGATCCGGAGCATTGAGCGGAAGCCTGAGACCGCTTAGCCGCCCCCCGCTTCAAGGCGGAAGACGAGCTAGGTGATGAGCGGCTCGTGATGGCTCTCCCGTTACTGGCCGCCATTCTGACCGAGACCGCCGTGTCTTTTCAGTTCCCGGACACCCTCATTAAGATGGTCAAGAATCCTCAAGAACACCTCCTGCTCCGACAGTTGTTCGCGGTCAAGAACTGAATTATTGAGCACCCGTGCGGGGCAGTCCTTGGTGAGTGACACGGGCCACGCCGCAACACGCTGGCCCTCCTTCCGGTCCCGCCGCCCCACAAAGGCAGCCTTCCTTCCGGCCCGAGCGGAAAAGCGTCCGGCTTCGCCGCCCGGCTTCCGCCGGTTTTATCCGACTTGTGCCGCCCGCCGTGCGGCGGTGTTTTCGGACCCGGCCGCCTCGCTTGATGGGACTCTGCGGGTCGCGGCCGCCCGCCGTGGGCGGCGTCGTAGTTCTCGGGGCAGCAGCCCCAGCGCCAGTCAGGCAGGGGCGCGTGTCCGTGCACCGCAGATGGGGCAGACGGTGCCGACACCATACAGGCGGCGCTGATCGCGGCAACAGTCGCGCTCGGGCGGGGCGGCGCACTGCCGAACGCGCCGGCGCTCAAGACCTGAGCAGCGGTCACACAAGCGCAAACCGGTTGCCAGGTGCAGGTGCTGCGCCGGCGCGTCGTGGCAATGCTGGCAATCGAAAATGGAGCGGTCGAGCGGGTCAGACATGAGCGGGTCCTTTCTGCCCGGCTGGGCCGGGCGGGTCGGGTTAGCGGACGCGGCGGTCAGCGTCCCAGCGCTGCGCGTCCGGGTCCGCGCACTGGTAGCACTTGCCGGCGGCGGTCTGCGGGCCGTGCCAGCCACACGCGGAACAAGCCGGGAGCACGGGCTGGGTTTGGATCGCCAGGCGAAGGCGCTCCAAGAAGGCGCCGGCGTGGACGAGGGCGATCCCCTGGGCGGGGTAGATGTCGATCACGGCCTGATGGTGCCAGGCTTTCGCACGCCAGTTCTGGGCGGACAGCCGCCAGTGCCGGGCATCAACCCGCTGGACGACACAACGAACGGTCTGCGCGACATCCTGGGCGGAAACCGAGATTGCGCCCGGTCCCTCAGTGGTCAGTGTGACCTGCATAGTGGAACTCCTCTCGCTTCGGCTATTCACCGCTGGCGCGGCTACGGTTGGGCAGGGGGATGGCATTGTCATTTCCAGTCGCAAAAACACTTTTTTTTCAAACGGCTCACCCCTAGTTCCCGTTTGAAAAAAAAGAGGCGAAAGCCTGCCGAGAGGCACCCTTTCCTTCGATCACGGGGGCGCGTAGACAACCCGGAAACCGTGACAGGTTGTGGCCGCCCTGGGCCACGTTCTGGCGCGGGTTGCGGGTCAAACCTCACGCCAGCGGAGAGAGACACACCTCCCATTCGTGAGCAGCCCCCCCGGGCCGTATCCCCTGGGGTGGCTCGGTGTCGCTTTGGACACGGAGCCGGGGGCGGCGGGGGCATGGTGACGGCCTTGCGGACCTGGGCAGGACGGACCATGCCCCCGCCGCATGTCCTGGGGCGGGGGGGGCTCCTGGGAAAGCATGGGCGGGGCACTGCTGACGGCGGGGCGGGGGCGTGGTGCGGTGCGGGCGGCCGGGGGGGGCACGCCCCGCCCCCCCGCCGCATGTCCTGGGGCGGGGGGGTCTCCTGGGAAAGCATGGGCGGGCCACTGCTGACGGCGGGACGGGACGAGCCAGGCCGCACGAGGGTTCCCGGCGCGTTCCTGGTCCCCGCGCCGGGACGAGCGGACAGGCCGAGGGTTCCCGGCTCAGCCGTGAGCAAACAGCCCGCTGCCTGGGTGGCCTGGTGGGCGTGGTGGTTCGTCCACGACGCAGGCCCAGCCGGTCGAGTCCCAGCGGGTGTCCCTGGTGGGGCGGAGCGCGCGCGCCCTGGGTGGGTGGGACAAAAACAGCGGGCGCTGCGCCCGGCAATAAGGGTCAAGGCGCGCGGCGGCTTTCCTCCCTGCCCCGGCCGCCCCACAAAGGCGGCCTTCCCCCCACGCACGCCCGCCCACGAGAGGGGGCCTCCCCTCGGGCTGCGCCGCCCGGCTTGGGGCGGGCGGTTCGGGTGAGCCGGGGCGGGGGGCGGGAAGGGGGAGGCGTTTCCCCCCCGCCACGGCGTGGCACGCCGCAATCGCTTCGTCGGCCGTGGCAAATCCTCCCCCTATTCGCGCACAGCGTTTCGTGGCTATCCAGACCGTGCGCCCGTCAGTCCTGGCACGGCGCACCATATAGCCGTCGCCCTTCATTTCAGCGGCGTAGCTCAGGTGCGGCGCGCCGGCAATGGTCGTCTCCGTTTTTGTCCAGTGTATTTCCGCCATGCTGATTGCTCCTTTCCCTGGGGCCTTTTCCTCGCCGATGAGTCAGAGGCGGCCCGGCCTTTGTGGAGTACGCCTTCTCCGCCAGCGTGTAGGCGGATTCCCCCAGCGCGTTTCTCAGATCGCAGAGCGGGTGCTCCGAGTGCCCAACCCGCCCTATCCAGCCGTCGATCACCCAGGCCGCCTCCCATGCCAACTCGCCTTCCTTCAAAAAATCCCGCTTCTTTTGCTCCATACGGGGGGCCTCCTCCCCCAAAAGCCCCCGGCCTGGTGTGAGGCACGGGGGCGGGTCATAAAGCCGGCTATGCCGGGTGCGGGCTGTCCAGGCCGAGAATATAATCCGCTGCCCGCTGGGCCTGGGAAGCCGCCTGCACAAGCAGCCGCGTGTCATTGCGCAACTTCTTCAGCCACCCGTGGACATAGCCCGCAGAGCCGTCAATCGTGCGGTTTTCAATCCCCGCTACCCCACACAGAAACGCCGCGCCCATCTCGGCCACCAGCTCTTCCTTGCTGTAGTTGGTGTCTCCGAAGCGGAGCGCGTCAACCAGCGTCGCGCGATTCAGTCGCCCGGCGTGGCCGGTGGAATGGGTCAGCTCATGAAAAAGGATCGAATAGTACAGCTCCGGGGCCTCGAAGCTGCCCGGCGCCGGCATCGTCACCTGGTCAAAGCCCGGCTGGTAAAAAGGATCACCCCCGCCGTGCGTGATAGCCGGCCGCCCTGGCATCTCCGCCACAATCTGTTCGCACGCCGCGATTTTGTGGGCCGGGTCCAGCTCAGGAACAACCACCTGGGCCTTTTCTGCCCACGCCTCCGGCAATACGCATTGCGTGGCGTTGAACACGGTATACGCGCGCTCCATGGCAAAGCCGCCCTGCTTTTTGCGGCCCTGCTCTCCGTCCGGCTCTCCCTCCTGCGCTCCACCCTTCCGGGCCATGAATTTCCAGAAAATGACGGTCTGGCCCTTCGCCCCTTTTTTGACATATCCGCCGATCTGCGAGGCTTGCCGATAGGTCAACCAAAACGGGGACCCCTCATGAAGATGCGACAACAGAAACAAATTGATGCCCCGGTACGGTTTCCCGCTGATGAGATTCCGGGGCCGCCCCTGGGCGGCGTTCCACGGCTGATGCCACGGCACCACCCCCTCGCGTAAGGCTGAAACGATACGGGCGGTGATTTTGGCGTACACGTCCTGGCTCATGGGCTGCCTCCTTCTCTCCTTCAAAAACAAAGATGATTTTTTTCGGTTCTCACCCACCGCTCGGACCGAAAAAAATCGGAGAGCAGCCCGGAGGGCGCATGAATCTGAGTCCGCCGGCGGCCTGAAGCATCCGTGACAGGTTCGCGGAGCGGTTCTGGCGCGTGATGCGGCCGTCCGGCGCGCCTTACGGGAGCCCCGGCCCTGAGCCAGGCGTGACAGGTTCGCGAAGCGGTTCTGGCGCGCTTGGCGGCCGGGAGGCGGCGCGGTGTCCTGGTCCTGGCAAGTAGCGACCTGCAAGTTCCGCCGGCGGCCGGGGTGTTTCTCCGCTCGGGCCGCTCAGGCCGGGAGGTTGACGGGCTGAACCGTGGAACGACGCGCCCAGGGCGAACCACAGAGGCTCCCCAGCTCCGCCCGCTG
This sequence comes from Desulfurellaceae bacterium bin18, assembly GCA_002238415.1. Taxonomy (GTDB): domain Bacteria; phylum Desulfobacterota; class Binatia; order Bin18; family Bin18; genus Bin18. Next base: position 54,382 of record MPMI01000038.1, read on the forward strand.
TGGCTGCGCCAGGGGCCAGCCCTGAGACGCCGCTTACAGGGCTGGCTCAAGGGCCATGGAAAACAGGTTGACAGGGAAAAGGGGTTCCCAGGCCAAAAAAAAGGGAGGCCGAAGCCCCCCCCGTGTCACCCCCACGCCTCCCTCCCGCCCTGTCTGCTCAGGCGGTCCTGTTTCTGGTCCTGCCACCGGCAATGGGCATTGCAGTACGGGGCCTGGTGGTCGGCTCCACAAAACTGACACGCCTTTTCTCGCCGGCGCCGCTCCCGGTGGTAGGCCGCCCGGCATGGCGGGTGACAGAACTCCGCGTGGTCCCGCTTGAAGCTGAACAGCTCCCCACAGTGCAAACAATACTTTTCGCCGCGCCACTCCGCCCGCCGGCGTCCGCTGGCTGCCGGCGGCTCCGCGGCTGTGCGCTCCTTTACCGTGACACCGGGCAGCACCCATTGTCCGGGCAACGCGTCCTCCTCGGGACTCTCGATCATCGCGGACACGCGGCAATGCCGCGCCCAGGCTTCCGCGTCATAGGTGAACCAGCAGCGCGCACAGCTCCCCATCTCCGGGTCGTAGTGCTCCGGACAACATCCGAACCGCGCCAGCTCAATTCTGGTCATGGCCCTATCTCCAGTGGTCTTCCTCAAACGGGTCTTCCTGAGCCGTGCTCCCGGACCCGGCCGCCCGCCCGAGCCAAGCCCCGGCCTCGCAATACGCCAGGGCCTGGCTCTCCTGCTCGCCCCCCCGCTCGATCAGCGTCCAGCGCCCGTTGCCCCAGCGCTCCGCGTACAGGCACCAACGCCGCCCGTTGCTCTTCAGGAT
>MPMI01000039.1 GCA_002238415.1 Desulfurellaceae bacterium bin18
CGAGGCCATGCGGCTGCTGTGGACGCAGACAGAGGCCGGTTATGACGGGGAACTGGTCCAATTCCCGGCGGTCCGCTGCGAGCCCAAGCCGGTCCAGCAAAACGGCCCGCCGGTGTTACTCGGCGCACACGGCCCCAAAGCCCTGGAACGCGTCGCGCGTTCATACGACGGCTGGTTTCCGCTGGCGCACAGTCCACAGGCGTTGGGAGCCGAAATCGAAGAACTCCGAAAACTCGTCACAGAGGCGGGCCGTGACCCCGACGGCGTGCCGGTGACGCCTATTATCGATCCGGACAACGGCAACCTGTCCGTTGATATGCTGAAGCGCTATCAGGATGCCGGGGTGGATGGCGTCGTGGTGTTCAACCAACAGATGGGCACCGAAATTGCCGACGGAAAAGCGCACGAATGGCTCGACCGCGTAGCACCGATTGTGGACCGAGCGCGGGGGGTGTGATAGTTACGCGCCCCATAAATGAATCTTGTGTCTGCTGAGGAGTGAGGATGGCTATGACTATCAAGCGTAGTGATGTGGGTAGAGGGCCCCAAAAGCAGGTACGCCGCCACTGGAGCATAGGAAGAGCCTGCCTGCTCTTCCTCCTGACCATGAGCCTGCTCGTGCTGTCTTCCACCGCTCAGGCGCAGACGCAGTCCGGTGTCTGCGACCGGACCCCACAGGTGAGAGACGCCCTCGTCGCTATAGTCGGGGGGGGGGTGACCTGCGCCGATGTGACAGCCGACCAACTCGGCCGTATTAGTGTTTTGAGTCTGGGCTCCGAACGCATAGAAACATTACAGTCGGGTGACTTTGCCGGTCTCACCAGCTTGGAGCAGTTGGATCTCTACGACAACGACCTCACCGCTCTCCCCCCCAACATCTTCGCCGGCCTGACCAACTTGCGACAGTTGAACCTGTGGCACAACGACCTCGCTACCCTCTCCCCCAATGTCTTCACCGACCTCACCAACTTGCGAGTTTTGGATCTCGACGACAACGACTTTACCGACATCCCGTCCGACGTCTTTGCCGGCCTGACCAATCTGGAGAAGTTGTGGCTCAACGACACCCGTCTCACCACCCTCCCCTCCGGCATCTTCGCCGGCCTGACCAGTCTGGAGACCCTGGTGGTCTCTGGCAACGAATTCACCACTCTTCCTCCCGACGTGTTTGCCAACCTCACCAGCTTGGAATACCTATCGCTCAGAAATAACTTCCTCACTGCCCTCCCGCCCGACATCTTTACCGGCCTGACCAATCTGCAGACCTTATTGATCCACGACAACCACCTCACTGCCCTCCCGCCCGACATCTTTACCGACCTGACCAATCTGCGAAGCTTGTATCTCCACGAAAACGATCTCACCGCCCTCCCGCCCGACATCTTTACCAGCCTGACCAATCTGCGGACCCTGTCCCTCAGCCGCAACCGTCTCACCGCCCTCCCGCCCGACATCTTTACCGGTCTGACCAATCTGGGAAGCCTGTATCTTGACACGAATCAGCTCACCATCCTTCCACCGACACTCTTCACCGGCCTGAGCAGCCTGCGGGTCTTAGATCTCGGCGGCAACCACCTCACCGCCCTGCCGCCCAAGGTGTTTGCCGGTCTCAGCAGCCTGCGGCAAGTGTCGCTCAACGCCAACCCCGGTGCCCCCTTTCCCGTGGCGATGACGCTGGAGAACTCCACGCCTTCCGGTGGCGTCGTCGTCAAAGTCGCTACTGGCGCGCCGTTTGACATGACGGTCCCCGTGTCGGCCACCGGCGCCACGCTGTCTACCCCGTCTGTCACCGTTTCCACCGGAAGCGTCACCAGTCCCCCGCTCACGGTCATTCCAACCGGCGGCCCGGTACGGATCACGCTGGGTGCCGCGCCAGCGCTTCCAAGCGACTCCTGCTACCTCGACCTCCCATGCTACCGGGGCTTGATGCCGACCGTACCAAGCGAGCCGTTTACACCGGATATCGCCCCGCTGACGCCGCCCGTCGACACCCACGCTGATACGCCAGGCACGGCAACGCGTGTCAGTTCGACCTCATCAACCCCAGGTCAGATCGGACCGGCACATGATGTCGATTACTTTCAGATTGCCGTGCCCCACACCGGGACATTGGCCATCACGACCAACGGACCGCTGGATACCGTCGGGACGCTCTGGCAGGGCGACACGGAAATCGCCTCCGATGATGATGGGGGCGATGGACACAATTTTCTGCTGACCGTCCCGGTCAACGCCGGCACGTATGCGATTGCCGTACAGGGCTATGGCACCTTGACCGGGCAGTACACACTCTCAGTCAACTTCACGGCCGGTGCCGTGGAGTTGGAGGAGTTTCATAGCGGGATCGGGCTCGTGACCGGGTGGGTCTGCGAAGCCGAGCAGGTCGAACTGGAATTTGACGGGGAGACCATCGTGACAGCGCCCTATGGCACCGACCGGGAGGACACCCTCGATGCCTGTGGCGACCGCGATAATGGCTTTGGGCTGGTCTTCAACTGGAACCGATTAGGCGACGGTAAGCACACGGTGCGGGCATTGGCCGATGGAGTGGAATTCGGGTCAGCCACCTTCCGGGTGGCCACGTTTGGCGTCGAGTTCCTGCAAGAGGCCCAGGGCGACTACCTGCTGCCCGACTTTCCCGAGGCAGGCCAGCAGACACGGCTCGTATGGCAAGAGGCATCGCAGAACTTTGCGATTGCCGCGCTCTCACCCGCCGCTGAGAGCGAGCCCCCAATGGATGATCCGCCCACTGAGAGCGATCCACCCGTCCTGAGCGATCTGATAGGCACGTTGGAGAATCCCGCCCCCGACTCGTTCCAGAGCGGGGTCGGCCTCGTGTCGGGCTGGGTATGTGGGGCCGAGCGGGTCGAGATTGAAATTGACGGCACGGATATCTTCGAGGCCGCCTACGGCACCGACCGGATGGATACGGCAGAGATATGCGACGACAGCAACACCGGCTTTGGGCTACGGCTGAACTGGAACGAGTTCGGCGACGGTGAGCACACGCTACGGGCCTTGGCGGACGGCGAAGAGTTCGGACGAGCGACGTTTACCGTCACGACCTTGGGCGAAACCCTCCTGACAGGCGCAAGCGGAGTGTACGATCTCCCCGACTTCCCCGAGCCGAACACAATAGTGACGGTCGAGTGGCACGAGGCAAGCCAGAATTTCGTGATTATCGAGGTGCAGTTGGAAGCGCACGAATAATTCGACCGCGGAGTACCAATCGCGGATCGGGCGCGGGGGGTGTGATTGTTGCAAACCCTACAAATGCAGCGCCTATCTGCACTGCTGAGACCAGACTATTGATCAGGGCGTTACCTGATTCATGGCCTTGGACACCTTTGACAATAGTGGAATCTCACGCTTACGAATATCGCCATTCTTATGGCAGTAGTAGGCTTGGTAAAATTCGAACTCAGTCCTGTTATTTTCTTGGCACTTCCTCTGAACGATCTCTATAATCTCCAGCTTATCCAACTCTGAGGTGTTGATTCCAAAAATAATGCCTTTCAGTGAATTAAAGTTGTAGGCTAGAGTGCGTCGTCTCTTATCGTCCAGATCGTGAGACGTGCCATCCGGGATTAGGCGGCTTTCCTGCTCATACTTCCAATCTTTGGTTTTAATGGTGATATCGCGAGAGAAGATGTTCCAATAGCTCTTACGCCACGAGTCTTCATCTCCATCGGATCCTAGATGAGCAGCACACTCACTGAGGTTCCCATTCTGATCGCTATACCATGAAGCTATAAGATCGGATCGCGGCAACCACCAACCGACAGAGCGGAAGAAATCAGTTTCCCCCGCTTTATCTTGATAGTTGATTTCGTAAAAAGAATGCGGAGTTTGATTTAATGTTAGGCTGTTTCTTTCGTCCTTTGATTCCACTTCAAAAATTAAGCAGACCCCCTTGTGACCGTCTCCATAATGCCCCCATGCGGATGAATTTTGATAATCTTTCATAAAACAAGCAGTGTACCATTTTGGATAGAGTAACCGATCACGCTGTTTTAAGTAGGCTTGGGGGAAATCGATGAATAACTGTAAATTTTCCTCGAACGTACTTTGATACTCTGAGCGGTAATTGGATTTAAGGATAAGAGACAGACCGGCTCGTACTTGATTTATTTTTTCAAACAGAAGGTCATGAAGAGTCTCATCTTCAGTTTTTTGTATCTGTTCAAAGAATCCCGATTCATTTAGTTCCCTTAAGCCAGGTAAAGACCCGGCAAACAATCGTCCATTTTCAGGTGACAATCCATGATTGATATGCGCTTCCTGAATTTCAAGCAACGCAGTGAAGTGTATCCAGTAAAGATAAAATAGTACTCCTTCGTATCGAATTTTACAGTTTGTGTTTGCTATTTTAACAATACAGTCGTCTAATCCTTCTTTCTCAAAGACTCGCCTGCAGATATCATTGAATAAATTAGCAAACTCTGGGGTCGGGTGCTGATCCCATCGTTGTAGAACAGGGATATCATTAGGATCCCATTTATCACTATTAGCGGTCAGTTTAAGCAAACAAAAAGTTTGGTTTAAACAGCAGAGATAGTGTTTGAAAAAGTTGGTCCAGACAATCTCATCGCCTTGCCAGAAAATATCCCGGAAGCCTTCCATCGGGTCATTGAGTTCCTCTGGACCGGCAAAGTAGATGCTTTGTTTCTCAAGCTCTTGGAATTCCCCTAACAAGTGTTCAATTTTCCTAAATCGGTAAATGTTCATATCGAATTTTCTTGAAGTAAAGATGAACCTTGGAACGAAGGTCTCCCAGGAGTTATAAGGTGGAGACCTTCCGCTATTATCCGGTATTGGCGAACAGTTTCTCGGTGGTGTCGGCGCGGGGCAGGTCGAAGGCGGCGGCCACGCCGGGGTGGACAACTTGGCCGTTCATGGTGTTCAGCCCGCGTTGCAGGGCGGGGTTCTCGCGCAGGGCGGTGGCTACGCCCTTGTCAGCCAGTTCAAGGGCGTAGGACAGGGTGACATTGGTCAAGGCATAGGTCGAGGTGTGGGGCACGATGGCCGGCATATTGGTGACGCAGTAATGGACCACCTCTTCCTCGCGGTAAATCGGATCGTGGTGGGTGGTCGGACGTGAGGTTTCGGCGCTGCCGCCCTGGTCGATGGAGATATCAACAAAAGCCGCGCCGGCGCGCATATTCCGGAACAGGTCCCGCGTCAGCAACCGAGGCGCACGCGCGCCGGGCACCAGAACCGAACTGATGACCAAGTCGGCAGCCGTCACCTCCTCTTCGATATTGGCCCGGTTGGACATGACGGTAGTGACATGGCCACCAAGGATATCGTGGACGTAGCGCAAGCGCGCCGGATTGATATCCAGAATGCTCACATAAGCCCCCACACCAACGGCCACCTGACAGGCATTTGCTCCGGCTATGCCGGCTCCGAGAATAACCACATGACCGGGCTTCACCCCGGATGCGCCACTCAGCAACACGCCCCGGCCCCCATTATGGGCCTGGAGACTCCAGGCCCCGACTTGAAAAGCCAGCCGTCCGGCCACCTCGCTCATGGGTGCGAGCAGCGGCAATGAGCCGTCCTCCAACTGAATGGTTTCATAACCGAGTGCGGTCACCTGCCGGTCCAGTAGTACTCGGGCGAGTTGTTCTGCTGCGGCGAGATGCAGGTAGGTAAACAGGATGAGGCCGGGCCGCAGCAATGGATACTCGGCAACCAGGGGTTCTTTGACCTTGAGGATAAGATCAGCCTGCGCCCAGACTTCTTGGGCGGAGCCCTGGATATGCGCTCCAGCCGCGGCATACTGCTTATCCGGAATACTGCTTCCGGCACCGGCCTGGGTTTCAACCACAACGCGGTGACCGTGCGCCACCAGAGCGGCGACGCCACTGGGCGTGATGGCTACGCGGGTCTCCTCAGCTTTGATTTCCTTGGGAATACCAATCACCATACGAGTGCTCCTGTCTTTGCTTTACATTGGAGAAGTGCTTCGCGTATCTTGACGAAAGAGTAAACGTATCCTCCAATGAGATACAAAGAAGCTGGACACGTTTACTCTTTGTAGCATGGGTGTGGTACTTGATGGAAAGCAGTATGCGCGAACGGTCCGCCAGGGGCTGAAAGAGCGCATTGCCCGGATTCGGCACCAGCCGGGGTGTCACGACTGGCAGCCGGGGCTGGCAACGATTCTGGTCGGTGAGGACCCGGCCTCGCACGCCTATATTAGCACCAAGGAAAAAGCCTGCCGTGAGGTCGGCATTGTGCCATTCGGCCATCGCCTGCCACCGACCGCATCAGTCGACGAAGTCAGCGCGCTCATTGGTCGGCTCAACGCGCGTCCCGATGTCCACGGCATTCTGCTCCAACTTCCTCTCCCGGATCATTTGGAGCCGGCGGCCCTGATTGAGGCCATCCAGCCGGACAAGGACGTTGACGGGCTCCACTCCGTGAATCAAGGCCGGCTGCTCTTAGGCCAGGCCGGGCTCCGTCCCTGCACCCCGCTGGGTGTCATACATCTCATCGGTCAGAGCGGTATGGCTATCGAGGGTAAGCGCGCGGTCGTCGTTGGTCGGAGCAATCTGGTTGGCAAACCGTTGGCTGTCCTGTTACTGGAGCGAAACGCGACCGTGACGACCTGCCACTCGCACACGGCTAATATCGCCGACCACATACGCCAAGCCGACCTTGTCGTGACCGCAGTCGGACAACCGAATGCCATCAAAGGGGACTGGATAAAACACGGAGCGTGTGTCATTGACGTTGGCATCTCGCGGAGTCCTGATGGGTCGCTGAGAGGGGATGTGGAGTTCGCCATTGCCAAGGACCGTGCCGCCTATATTTCTCCGGTCCCAGGCGGGGTCGGACCGCTAACGGTTGCCATGCTCTTAGCCAACACTGTCCAGACTGCGGAAAAGCAGGCCCTCACCTCTACCCCTCCCCCAGAGGGAGAGGGGTGGAAAGGTATAGAGGTGCTATGACGGCCAAGCGAACGCCGCTGTATCAGGTGCATCGTTCCTTGGGGGCACGCATGATTGAATTCGGTGGCTGGCAGATGCCCGTGCAGTATGCCGGGATTCTCGCCGAACATCGGGCCGTGCGGACGCAGGGCGGCCTGTTTGATTTGAGCCATATGGGGGAGGTCGAGATAGCCGGCCCTCGGGCGTATGAGGTCTGTCAAGAATTATTTGTCACCGATATTGCCCGCATACAGACCGTGCAGGCCCAGTACTCGGTCATGTGTTTTGCCGATGGCGGTATCGTCGACGACGTCATTATCTACCGCCTGGCTGAGGAGCGCTATCTGGTGTGTGTGAATGCCGCCAATCGCACGACCGACTACGAGTGGATGGTGGAGTACAATCGTGACCGGGCTGAGGTGATCGACCGGAGTGACGAGTACGCGCTGATCGCCCTCCAGGGTCCGCAGGCTCAGACGGTTCTGTCTCGGCTTACACCGCACGACCTTTCGGCCATTCGCCGCTATTGGGCAGTACAGGGAGAGGTGGCCGGGGTGCCGACTCTGCTGGCACGTACCGGCTATACCGGAGAAGATGGTTTTGAGTTGTTTGTCCCGGCTGAGCGGGCCGAACACATTTGGCAGGCGTGCGGCGAAGCGGGACGCACGGCGAACCTGGTTCCCGTCGGCCTCGGGGCGCGAGATACGCTCCGTCTGGAGGCCGGCTATCTTTTATACGGCAATGACATTGATGCCCGGACCACACCGCTGGAGGCCGGTTTGCAGCGCCTTGTCCACTTTGAGGCTGGCCCCTTTGTTGGGTCCGAGGCGTTGCGCAAGCAACAGGCTAATGGGATTGAAAAACAACTGGTGGGGATCAAGATGGAAGGCGCGGGTATTCCACGCCAAGGGTATACGATTTGGAGCGGACAAGAGAGTCAACGTCAGGTCGGTATGGTGACGAGTGGGACCCAGTCTCCCATGCTGGGCGTTGGTATTGCGTTAGGCTATGTTTCTCCGTCGTGCGCGGACAGTGGGACACCGCTGGCAATTGCAATCCGGAATCGCCGTATTCCGGCGACGGTCGTCAAGCCGCCATTTTATCGGAGGAGTAAGAGTAAGTAGGGAGGAGGTTATGGAAGCCCCAAAGGAGTTACGCTACTCACAAGAGCACGAGTGGGTGTTGGTCGAGGAAGATAATCTGGCAACCATCGGTATCACCGATTACGCTCAAGACCAGCTTGGGGATGTCGTGTTTGTCGAGTTGCCCGAGTCTGATACCCAGCTTACCCAAGATGAGCCCTTTGGCGTGGTTGAATCGGTCAAGGCGGTGTCTGACATCTACGCCCCGGTCAGCGGTACGGTCAAGGAAGCCAATACTGAGCTGCTGAACACGCCGGAGACGATCAATGAAGATCCGTATGGCGACGCCTGGCTGGTCCAGGTTGAAATGAACGCCCCCGAAGAGCTGGACGCGCTCATGACCGCTGAAGAATATGAACGCTTTGTTGAGGAGGAACAGGAAAGCGCCGATGAATAAAAGGTCTACAGACTCAATAGACTCAACTCGTCATGCGTTATATCCCGCATACTGAGCACGATATTCAGGCCATGCTGGCCGTCCTTGGGGCGGATTCGGTTGAGGATTTGATTCGCCACCTGCCCGAGGCCCTCCGGCAAAACGCCGGCCTTGATCTTGCTCCCGGCCTGGCGGAGCCTGAGATCATCCAGCGCCTGACTGCGTTCGCCGAACAGCAGACTGGATACAGCCCGGAGCGGTCCTTTCTGGGAGCCGGGGCCTACCCGCACCTTGTGCCGGTCGTGGTTGACCAGATGGTGCAGCGGGCGGAGTTTGCCACGGCCTATACGCCCTATCAGCCCGAGGTCAGCCAGGGGACGCTCCAGGTCATTTTCGAGTTCCAGTCGCTGGTCGCTTCCCTGTTGGGCTTGGAAGTCGCCAATGCCAGTATGTACGATGGCGCGTCCGCGAGCGCTGAAGCGGTCCTCATGGCCAAGCGCATTTTGCCCAAACGCTCGCGAATTCTGGTCGCCCGCTCTCTGCAGCCACAATACCGTCAGGTCATTCAGACCTATTTGGATGGCTTCCCCGGTCTGTCGCTTGTCGAGTTGGGCTGGGATGAGACCGGTCGGCTTGACCAGGAAGCCTTGGCACAGCACCTGGACGAGCGTGTGTGTGGCGTGGCTGTTGGCTATCCAAACGTCTTTGGCGTGATCGAGGATATTGCGGCCATTAGTCGTAGCGCACAGGACGCCGGTGCGCTGACCCTGTCCGTGACTCCTGAGTCCGTGGCATTGGGTATTCTCAAATCTCCAGGAGAACTCGGGGCCGATATCGCGGTTGCAGAAGGGCAGAGTCTGGGCATTCCCCTCAGCTATGGTGGACCCGGCCTGGGTCTCTTTGCCTGCCGGAGTCGGTATGTCCGCAATATGCCCGGTCGTCTGGTTGGGGAAACGGTCGATCAGGAGGGGCGCAGCGGATTTGTCCTCACCTTGGCCACCCGCGAACAACACATCCGGCGGGAGCGGGCGACCTCAAACATTTGTACCAATCACGGTCTGTGCGCTCTGGCGGCCACCGTCTTTCTCTGTCTGTTGGGCAAACAAGGGCTGCGCGAACTGGCGCTCCGGAACGTGAAGAGCAGCCATTATTTGGCCGAGGTGCTACAACAGGCGGCTGGCGTACAGCCGCGTTTTCCGAGTCCTTTTTTTAATGAGTGTGTGCTGACCGTGCCTCGGGCACGCCGCGTGTGGGCCCGCCTCAAAGAGCAGGGAGTCATTGCCGGCATCGTTTTGGAAGATTGGTATGCGGACCTCCGTGACTGTCTCTTAGTATGCGCAACCGAGCTCCACACGCGGGAGGCGATTGAACGCTTCGGACAGCAACTCCGGCAGGCAGTCGTATGAAGACTCCAACTCGCACTCCCGGTCCGGGTAAACGGACGATGCTGAACGAACCCCTGATATCGGCGCGGGGATCAGTCGGACGGGTCGGCTACGCGCTCCCACGGGACGATATTCCCGAACGAGGTCAGGCCCGCGACCTGCCGGTCGAGCTGTGTCGAGAGGCACTGGACGATTTTCCCGAAGTCAGCGAGGGCGAAGTGGTGCGCCATTTCACGCGACTGTCCCAATGGAATATGAGTGCGGCGACGACCCTCTATCCCTTGGGGTCGTGCACGATGAAGTATAACCCGGTGGTGAATGAGTATATGGCTCGCCTGCCGGGTTTGGCCCAGCTCCACCCCCTGACTCCGGACGATCAGGCCCAGGGGGCGTTAATGCTGCTCGCCGAGCTTGAGCGCTGTTTGGCCGAGATCAGCGGTATGGATGCGATCAGCTTGCAGCCCGCGGCGGGGGCGCAGGGTGAGTTGACCGGCATGAAGCTCATCCGGGCCTACCATCAGGACCGAGGAACGGCGCGCAAGAAAGTCTTGATTCCGGCGAGTGCGCACGGCACCAATCCCGCCTCGGCGGCCTTATGCGGCTATGACGTGGTGCAGGTCGCCACCGGCTCAGACGGTATGCTCAGCGCCGACGCCGTGGCCACATGTACGGACACCGAAGTGGCCGCCCTGATGGTGACCAACCCGAACACGCTCGGACTCTTTGAGCGCGAGATCCTTCAGATAACCGACATGCTGCACCAACACGGGGCGCTCGTGTATATGGACGGTGCCAACCTCAACGCCCTGATGGGGGTGGCCAAGCCGGGCCATATGGGAGCGGATGTTATTCAATTCAATCTGCATAAAACCTTCTCCACTCCGCACGGTGGCGGTGGTCCCGGTGCCGGGCCGGTCGGCGTAAAAAATATTTTAGCGCCCTACCTGCCCATCCCTCGGATTGCCCACAAGAACGACACCTATACCTGGAGTGACACTGCGCCCAAATCGATTGGGCGGGTACGCTCGTTCTACGGCAATTTTGGCATCCTGGTGCGGGCCTACGCCTATATTCTGGCGATGGGTGGAGATGGGCTCACACACGCTACCCGCATGGCGATTCTGAACGCCAACTACCTCCGCAAACGACTCGAATCCGTCTACACCCTGGCCACCCATGAGCCGTGCATGCACGAATGTGTCTTCTCGGATCGCTCGTTTCAGCAGACCGGCATCAAGACCCTGGATATTGCCAAACGGCTGCTTGATTATGGCTTTTATGCGCCGACGATTTATTTCCCCCTGGTGGTGAGCGGGGCCCTAATGATTGAGCCGACGGAGACGGAAACCAAAGAAACCCTGGACGAATTTGCCGACGCGCTGCTGGCCATTGCCCAAGAGATTACCGACCAGCCCGACCTGCTCAAGCAAGCGCCGTTTACCACGCCAGTCAGTCGCCTGGATGAAACCCGCGCCGCCCGCCGGCCAGTCTTACGCTGGAGTCGCTCGTCAGACTCCTAATCCCCAACCCCTAATCCCCATTTCAGCTTTCTGCTAGGCTGTTGGCCGTGGAGACGATTCGTATTCGAGGTGCGCGCCAACATAATCTCAAAAACATCAGCCTTGAGATTCCGCGCCAGAAGTTTGTGGTGATTACCGGCGTCTCCGGGTCGGGGAAATCGACTCTGGCCTTTGACGTCCTCTACGCCGAGGGCCGACGACGCTATATGGCCTCGCTGTCCGCCTCGGCTCGGCAGTTTCTGACGCAGCATGCCAAACCTGATGTGGATGCCATCAGCGGCCTGTCTCCCGCGGTCGCGCTAGAACAGCGTCGCACGGCGCCCTCACTCCGCTCAACCGTGGGGACGGTCAGCGAGGTCGCCGACTATCTGCGCTTGCTCTACACAAGGGTCGGCACGCCGCACTGCCTGGACTGCGGACGCGTAATCGAACGCCACAGCGTGCCCCAGATTGTAGACCAATTGCTCGATGTCCCCGAAGGGAGTCGGCTTCAGCTTTTGGCGCCCATCCGCCTTTTCCATCCTGATGATGGTGACACCGTCCTCCAGGATCTGCATAGAGCGGGATTTGTCCGTATCCGGTTGAACGGAACGATCCACGACCTGATGGATTTGGATCTAGCCGGAAAGGTTGCAGGTCTGAGTCCCGATGAGATTGCCGAGACACAACTCGATATCGTCATTGACCGGCTTGTGGTCAAAAGCGGCGTGGCCCAGCGCCTCGCCGATTCGCTGGACACGGCTTTGCGCTATGGCAAGGATGTAGTCACAGTGCTGATTGGGGAAAGCGAGGAACGGCTCTTCACCCAGCGCCTCATCTGTCCCGCCTGTGATTTCGCCTATCCGGAACTGAGCCCGGCATTCTTTTCCCCTAATAGCCCCGAAGGAGCGTGTCCGGCCTGTGAGGGGCTGGGCGTACAACGGGAGCGAACGACAAAAAAACGGAGAAGCGCCCAAGCTGCGACCGACTCGCAGGTCTGCTCCGGGTGTAGCGGCTCACGCCTCCGCTCGGAGACCCAAGGGATACGCCTCGGCGGCATGAGCCTGGGTGAGCTCAACTCACAGCCGCTCGGAGAGGTGCTCGAATTTTTTTCTCAGCTTGTTTTTTACGGACAGACAGAGCCAATCGCCCGACCGCTCTGTCAGGAGATTGGCTCGCGTCTCCAGGCGTTGGTCGATTTGGGTTTAGACTATGTCAGCCTGGATCGTACGATGGCGTCCCTATCCGGGGGTGAGGCCCAGCGGGTCCGGCTGGCGACGCTGCTGGGGAATGGCTTATCCGGGGTCATCTATATTCTGGACGAACCGTCGGTGGGGCTGCATCCGCGTGACACGGGTCAACTCCTGGAGATGCTCAAACGGCTGTGCCATCAGGGGAACACGGTTGTGGTGGTCGAACACGATCCCGAGACCATGCTGGCCGCTGACCATCTTATTGATTTAGGCCCGGGTGCCGGCGAGCAGGGGGGGCGGGTGTGTGCCGTCGGAACCCCGCAGGACGTCAAAAATACCCCGGACTCGCTGACCGGACACTATCTTTCCGGCGAGTCGCAGATTTCCATACCGACAAAACGACGCGCATCGAAACATTTTCTCACTCTCGCGCATACGCGGGTACATAATCTCAAAGACATCAGTGTGGACTTCCCGATCGGAACACTGACCTGTGTGACTGGCGTTTCGGGCTCGGGAAAGAGTTCGCTTATCAGCGACGCCCTGGTGCCCGCCCTTGCGGCTGCGCTCGCGGGGACACAATCGCCCGCAGCAGAGATCGGCCAGCTCTCGGGCTGGCAGCATCTCAACAAAATGATCGTGGTTGACCAGGCTCCCATCGGACGAACGCCCAGCTCCACCCCGGCAACGTATATCGGGCTCCTCCGCCCGCTGCGCGCCCTGTTTGCCCAACTGCCCGAGGCGCGGGTGCGTGGCTATAACCTGGACCGCTTCTCTTTTAACGTCAAAGGTGGGCGCTGTGAGGCGTGTGAAGGCAATGGTGTCTTCGCGGTCGAGATGAGCTTTTTACCCGATGTCTATGTCAGATGTGATGTGTGTCATGGCCAGCGCTATAATCGAGAGACGCTGGCGGTCACCCTGCGTGGCCGGAGCATTGCCGACGTGCTGAATATGACGGTGGCTGAGGCGCTCGCACTCTATGGCGATCTTCCCGAAATCCGGTCGCGGTTGGAAACGTTACGCTCGGTTGGGCTGGCATACTTGCGCCTGGGTCAGGCCGCCCCAACGCTATCCGGAGGAGAAGCGCAGCGGCTCAAGCTGGCCAAAGAGTTGAGCCGCAAAAGCACGGGACGGACCTTGTTCCTTTTTGATGAACCGACCACTGGCCTTCATCTGGCCGATATTCAGCGCTTGCTGGATATTTTCACCTTGCTTGTTGAAGCGGGGAATACCGTTGTGGTGATTGAACATAACCTGGAGGTGATAAAAACCGCAGATTGGATCGTCGACTTGGGTCCCGAAGGGGGAGAGGCCGGGGGCAAGGTCGTTGCCTGCGGGACGCCCGAGGATATGATGCGCGTTGAGCAATCGTATACCGGCCAGTTTTTGAAAAGCCTCTTGTGAGCAGCGGCCCCACTCGCGGGCTTCCTCTCCCCCCGGCCTTGCCGTGTAGGTTGACAGGCTCAGGGAGAAATCCTAAGTTGGACCCCTAGAGTCCACTTTAAAAGAATCCCAACTCATATTGGGCAATGAAAGGGCATTATGGAGCGCGATCCGATCTACATGGATAACCAAGCTACCACGCCAGTAGACCCGCGCGTGATTGAGGCGATGGTCCCGTTTCTCGGAGAGATATACGGCAATGCGGCCAGCCGGAATCATGCCTTCGGGTGGGCGGCCGAAGAGGCGGTGGACCGGGGGCGCAGCCAGATTGCGGGTTTGGTCGGGGCACGACCCAAAGAGATTATTTTCACCAGCGGCGCGACCGAGTCGGACAACCTGGCGATTAAGGGCGTGGCAGAGTTCTACGCGGATAAAGGCAACCACATCATTACGGCGGTCACCGAACACAAGGCGGTCCTGGATACCTGTCAGGCTCTCGAACGGGCGAATCTCGCGGAGGTGACCTACTTACCGGTAGATCAGTATGGTCGGGTGGATGTCGATGATGTGAAGAAGGCGATCCAAGACAATACGGTTCTGATCTCTCTGATGTATGCCAACAACGAGATCGGCACCCTGCATCCCGTGAGAGCAATCGGCAAGCTCGCCAAAGAGCGGGGCATCCTGTTTCACTGTGATGCGACCCAGGGCGTGGGCAAGGTCCCGGTGAACGTTGATGAGGACGGCATCGACCTGATGTCGATGAGCGCCCATAAGATATATGGACCCAAGGGCTGTGGGGCCTTATACGTCCGGTCACGAGGCCCCAGGGTTCGCCTGCGGGCTCAGGTGCACGGCGGCGGCCATGAACGGGGAATGCGCTCGGGGACGCTGAACGTGGCGGGCATTGTCGGGTTTGGCAAGGCGTGCGAGTTGTGCGGGCAGGAATTGGAAGCCGAGGCCGGCCGCCTTATCAGCCTGCGTCAGAGACTCCATGATGGTCTGACCGAGAACCTGGAAGAAGTGTATTTGAACGGCCATCCGACAGAGCGGATTCCCGGCAACCTGAATCTGAGCTTTTCGTATGTGGAGGGCGAATCCTTCCTGATGGGACTCAACCGGGAGATCGCGCTGTCGTCCGGTTCCGCCTGTACCTCGGCGACCCTTGAACCCTCGTATGTGCTCAAGGCGCTGGGTGTCGGCGAAGAGTTGGCCCATACCTCGATTCGGTTCGGCCTGGGACGCTTTAACACCGAAGAGGACGTGGACTACGTTATCAGGCGTGTCTCCGAGGTGGTCGTCCGCTTGCGGGAGATGTCACCCCTGTACGAGATGGCCAAGGAAGGTATAGACCTCAAATCCGTCCAGTGGAAAACCTGAGCAAAGAAAGAATTCAGTACCTATCAAACTTCATATTGAGGAGGGCGTCGCGATGGCATACACAGAGAAAGTGATAGCGCATTTTGAGCAACCGCGGAACGTGGGGAGTTTTGAGGCCGAGGAAATGAATGTGGGCACCGGTGTGGTGGGCGCCCCGGAGTGCGGGGACGTGATGAAGTTACAGTTGAAGATCAACCCGCAGACCGAGGTGATTGAAGATGCGAAATTCAAGACCTTTGGGTGTGGGTCGGCGATCGCGTCCTCGAGCTATGTGACGGAGTTAGTGAAGGGGAAGACGGTGGCGGAGGCGTTTGAGATCAAGAACACGCAGATCGTGGCGGAGTTATCGCTACCGCCGGTGAAGATTCACTGTTCGGTCTTAGCGGAGGATGCGATCAAGGCCGCGGTGGCGGACTGGCGGGACCAAGGCTCAACCAAGAAAGATGCCGCCTAGACAAACGGACACAGAAACCAGCAGCAGATTGGGACAACCGGTATGGCAGCAAGCGCGAAAGCAAAGCTCAAGATCGACATCAGCGAAAACGCAGCCAAAAAGATTGAAGACCTGGCGGTCCGGGACGAGCGGCAGGAATGCGGCCTGCGGGTCAAGGTAGTTGGTGGAGGCTGTTCGGGTTTGTCGTATAAGATGGACCTGGATATCCCGCGTGACGGCGACCGCGTTTTTGAGCGCGAAAGCGCCAAAGTCATCGTTGACCGCAAAAGCTTTATCTATCTCCGCGGGACAGAGTTGGATTTTTCCGAGACCTTAATGGATTCGGGCTTTAAGCTGACCAATCCCAATATCAAACGTGCGTGCGGCTGCGGTAGCTCCTTCTCGGTCTAGCCCACCATTCACTATGCCAACAGTGGTGCGCTGCTGGCGCTGTCAGGACGAGCATACACCCCAGGTGTTCTGCCCGGCCTGTGAGGCCCTCCAACTTCTCCCGCCAGACATTGACTATTTTACAGTATTTGGTCTGGCCCGGGCTCCGATGCTTGACGAACAGGCGCTGGCCAAGACGTATTACGCACTGAGCCGCCAGCTCCATCCCGACCTCCACCAGACCGGCACTGCGGAGGAGCAGGAAGCCAGCCTTCAGAACACCGCAGTGGTGAACCGGGCGTATCGGACGCTACGTGACCCGGTCCAGCGCGGCCGGTACTGGCTCGAACTCAACGGCGAACAGCTCGGCAAGGAAAATAACAAAATCCCTCCTGCTCTGGCTCTCTTCGTGTTTGAGGTGCAGGAAAAGCTGGCAGCCGTCCGGGAGGCCCAGAGTGCCGGGACGTCTGGCGCGCTGACGGGACTCAAAGCCGAACTGGATCAGGTACGGGATGATCTGGACAACCGGACGCGAGGCTTGCAGCAAAAGCTGGCAGCCAATTTCTCCAAATGGGCGCAGGCGAACGGGTCGTCAGAACTCTTGGGCGAACTGAAGCGGGTGCTGTCTGATATGGCCTATCTGCGGACCTTAACCCGCGATATGGACAAGGCCCTCTCCACTTTATGAAAAAATAGAGGCGAATCGTGGAACATATAGTTGGGATTGATCTCGGCACTACCAATAGTCTGATTGCGTATGTGGACGAAGCAGGCCCACAAGTCATTGCCGATAGCGCAACCGGGCAGAAGATGCTGCCGTCTATCGTCAGTTTTTTGCCCAACGACCGGGTTGTCGTTGGCCGGGAGGCGGGCGAGCTGGCCCGAACCCAGCCGCTCTCGACCATTCGGTCGGTGAAGCGTTTTATGGGTCTCGGGATGGAGCATGTGAGTCCTGATGATCGGAAGCGCTATCGTTTCGTTGACGATCAAGGAGACTCCGCCAGTCTGGTCCGTTTTGCCATCCACGACCGGCAGGTGACACCACCGGAAGTCTCGGCCGTTATTCTGCGCGCCTTGCGGGACCGGGCTGCGGCGGCACTCCAAGAAGAGGTCGGTAAGGTGGTCATTACCGTCCCGGCGTACTTCAATGACTCACAGCGGCAGGCGACCAAAGACGCCGGCAAGCTGGCCGGTCTTGAGGTCATTCGCCTCCTCAACGAACCGACGGCGGCCGCTCTCGCCTACGGCCTCAATACAAAAGAAGAGGGGCTGATTGCGGTGTATGACTTTGGCGGAGGCACGTTTGACGTGTCCATTCTCCGGCTCCAGACCGGCATCTTCGAGGTGCTATCCACCAACGGCAATACCCGCCTGGGTGGAGACGATATCGATCAGTCCATAGCCGAGCGTTTTCTCCTCACGGATCTGGATGAAGAGCTGCGCGGCGACTTGCAGGTGTTGAATGGTGCGCTGCGAGCGGCTGAAAAGGCCAAGCAGGTCTTATCCGAGCAGGACGAGACGATCCTGAATCTGGCTGTCCCCTCAAGCGGCGTTCAGATCTCTCGCCGCCTGAGCCGTCACGAGATGGAAGCTGCGGTTGACGAGATTGTGGCCCGCACGCTTGAGCCGTGTCGGCAGGCGCTTAAAGATGCCGGGCTTGAGACCCAGGATATTGAAGAAGTCGTCCTGGTCGGCGGCTCGACCCGCATGCCGCTGGTGCGCCAGCGTGTGGGTGAGTTTTTTGGCCGGACGCCGCTTACCGATATCGACCCGGATGAGGTCGTTGCACTCGGGGCGGGGGTCCAGGCGGATACCCTGTCCGGGCGGCGGCGGGACATGCTGCTGCTCGATGTGGTCCCGTTATCTTTAGGGATTGAGACCATGGGCGGGGTCATGAGTCATCTCATTGAACGCAATACGACCATCCCGGCGAGTGTGAAGGAAATGTTTACTACCGCGGTGGATGACCAGACCGCGGTTGCCGTTCATGTCCTGCAAGGAGAACGCGAACTGGTCCAGGATTGTCGCAGCCTGGCCCGCTTCTCCATTCCCATTGAGCCCAAGCCGGCCGGAGTCCCGCGTGTCGAAGTGACGTTTATGATCGACGCCAACGGTATTCTGAACGTTTCCGCAACCGACTTGCGAACCGGGCTCGAACGTTCGCTTGAGGTGAAGCCGTCTTATGGTTTGACTGACGAAGAGGTGGAGCGGCTGCTGGAAGAGTCCATAGACTTTGCGGAAGAAGATATTGAGCAGCGTTTGCTGATTGAGGCCCGGACTGAAGCCGACACTGTGCTGCATGCCACCGACAAAGCCCTGAGTCAGAATGCTTCGTTTCTGCAAGAGGGCGAGGAAGAACAGATTGCCCAGGTTGTGCAAAAGGTCCGTGAGGCGTGCGCCGGGGAAGACTACGATCTGATCCGGGACCTGACCGAGGAGTTGAGCCAGGTGACAACGCCGTTTGCCCAGCGGATTATGGATTCTTCAATCCAGGAGGCGCTGGGAGAGAAACAGCTCTCCGACTTATAGAAACCGCACGGGAGGGAGTCATGAAGCTATACTGGGACACGCCCGAGGATATTGCCGAGCAACTCTTCGAGGCCCAGCCCGAGACCGACCCGTTGAGCATCCGTTTTACCGATCTGCTCCGCTGGGTCACAGACCTGGAGGATTTCAGCGACGACCCGCAGGATTCGAGCGAGGGCAAGCTCGAAGCCATCCAAATGGCCTGGCTGGAAATATATAAAGAGGAAAACGCCTAGACTATTCCATAGTTGTGATACGCTTCCTGTTCCGCAGCATTACTCGTGGCGCTCTTTGGACCATCGATCTTATTGCGCGCCTCACCGGACGGCACAAGCCGTATAACACCCTTCAGATAGAGCTCACCGGTCATATTGCCGAAGCTGGTGTCCTGGGCTTTCTGCCGTTTCGACGTCCAACCACGCCGGACCTGTTTGGCCTGACGACTCTTTTGCGCTGGGCGCGTGAGGACGAGCAACTCAGCGCCGTTGTTCTCACTATCGACCATCTGGATACCGGCTGGGCTCGCCTGCAAAACCTGCGGCGCTCCATTCAGGCGCTCCGTCACGCCGGGAAATACGTCCTCGTTTATCTGGCCGAGGGTGGCACCCAGGAGTATTATCTCGCCAGTGCGGCCAACGCGGTGGCGATGGCGCCGGCCGGTCACCTGACCGTCACCGGTCTCGCCGCAGAAACGATGTTCTTTAAGGGTGCGCTCGACAAGCTGGGCATCCAAGCCCAAGTCAGTCAGGCCGGGCAGTATAAGTCCGCCGGGGAGCCGTTTACGCGGACCTCGCTGTCTGAGCCGCATCGGGAGATGATGAATAGCTTGCTGGATGACCTGTACGACCAGATAGTTGAAGGTGTTTCCGCAACCCGGAATACCGACACAGCGACCGTGCGGGAACTCATTGACCAGGGGCTGTTCCTGCCGCACGAAGCTCAGGAAGTGGGCCTGATCGATCACATTGGCTATGAGGATGATATCCCGCACTGGCTCGAAAGCCGCGGACGACCGGAAAAAACTGAAGAAAAAGGACGGGCTGCCGCTGTGAATTCAGCCGAGAGCGACCCAAACCTATTCATTGAAGCGGGTGCCTACCTGCGGCGGCGCGGGCGGCTCATGCGCCGCCGGGCGCTGCGTTATCCTCCGGTGCGGATGGCTTTTATGACGGTGGGGGGAACGATTACCCGTGGAGAAACGGAGACCGGGAGTGACGGGATTCAATCCAGCGGCTCTGCCAGTATGATCCGAGACCTCCGGCACGTGCGCGACGACCCTGGTATCGCGGGCGTGCTGATTCGGGTGTCGAGCCCTGGCGGGTCCGGGCTGGCCTCCGATCTGGTCTGGCACGAAATTCTCCAGACCAAAGAAGAGAAGCCGGTGATTATCTCGCTGGGCGATGTGGCGGCGTCGGGAGGGTATTATATCGCGCTGGCCGGCACGACTGTTTTTGCTGAAGAAGGAACGATTACCGGCTCCATTGGCGTCATTGCCGGGAAGGCGGTATTGCACGGCCTGTATGCCCAACTCGGTCTGGATAAGGAAATCCTGACCCGAGGGAAGCGTGCGGCGCTGTTCTCCGACTATCTGGCCTTTGGTCCGGCCGAACAGGAGCGTATGGATATTGAAATCCAGAGCTTCTATCAAGACTTTGTCAAAAAAGTCGCCCAGTGTCGATCGCTCAGTTATGAGACGGTTGACGCCTGTGCCCAGGGGAGAGTCTGGAGCGGCAGGCAGGCCGCGGCGCGGGGTCTGGTTGACCAGATAGGCGGGCTGGAAGAGGCTCTGGCCGAACTCAAATATCGCGTCGGGTTGCCTGACCACTGGCCGGTTGGGGTCGAACGTTTCCCCAAGCCGGCTTCGCTCCTGCGGTTCCCATCCCTTTTGCGTCTCCTGCCCTGGGGGGGAAGAGTGCACGGAACCGGCTGGTCCTGGGAGCGAGACCGGGTCTGGGCAATTCTGCCGTTTTCTCTGCGTTTTTTGTAACCTAGGTGACAGCCTGACTCTTGCGTTGAACTTGCAACGTCGGATATCCTGCCTGTCCATAATCTTCTGAGTCATATTCTGACTGAGTCTGTAACAACTCTAAGCGAACAGTGCTGTAACAGCCGAGGGGGAGGAGATTCCATGGCCACCAATCCAGCGGGGGGGCCCCTGCAGAAATCGACGCAGGAACGTGAAAGCGTCGTTATTCGTTTTGCCGGTGATTCCGGGGATGGCATGCAGTTGACCGGCACCCGTTTTACATCCGAATCCGTTCTTGCCGGGAATGATGTCGGTACCTTGCCCGACTTTCCGGCGGAAATCCGGGCTCCTACTGGCACGCTGTACGGTGTGAGCGCCTTTCAGATCAATTTCAGCAATAAAAATGTCTATACCCCTGGGGATGATCTCGACGCCCTGGTGTGCATGAATCCGGCCGCGCTCAAAACCAATATCGCCGATCTGAAGCAAAACGGCATTCTCATCGTTGACCCGGCTGAGTTCAGCACGGCCAACCTGAGAAAAGCCGAGTACGAAGCGAGTCCGCTTGAGGACAATTCGCTGGATAAATACCAGGTCTATAAGGTGGAAGTCACCAAGATGACGACCTTGGCCCTGAAGGACACCGGCCTGCCAAATCGGTCGGTCATGCGGAGTCGAAACTTTTTTGCCCTCGGTGTGGTCTCCTGGCTGTTTAATCGTCCGATTGAACCGACCCTGGAGTGGATACAACAACGCTTCGGCAAGACCCCGGTGGTCGCCGAGGCCAACACCCTGGCCATCAAAGGTGGTTATAACCTGGGTGAAAATACCGATATGTTTGCCTCGTCCTATGAGATCAAGCCGGCCGAAATCGATCCTGGGACGTATCGCAATATCACGGGCAACTCGGCCACCGCCCTGGGTTTTGTGATTGCTGCCCAAAAGGCCGGGCTGCCGCTCTTCTTGGGCAGCTATCCGATTACGCCGGCCAGCGATGTGCTGCACGAATTGGCCGAGTACAAAAACTATAACGTCTATACCTTCCAGGCCGAAGATGAGATCGCCGGGGTGGGGGCTGCCCTGGGTGCCGCTTTTGGGGGTGCGCTGGCCATTACGACCACGAGTGGCCCTGGGATGAATCTCAAGGGCGAGACCATGGGGCTGGCCGCCACGGTTGAATTGCCCATGGTGATTACGAACATCCAACGGGCCGGGCCGAGTACGGGTATGCCGACCAAGCCCGAACAAACCGACCTCCTCCAGGCGATCTATGGGCGGCACGGAGAATCGCCCCTGCCGGTGATTGCCGCCTCAACACCGGCTGACTGTTTTCACACCGCCTTTGAGGCGGCCCGGATCGCGATGAAGTATATGACGCCGGTCATCCTGCTGACCGACGGCTTCCTGGCCAATGCCTCGGAACCCTGGCTCCTGCCGAGTGTCGATGATCTGCCCAGTATCCCGGTCGAATTCCGGACCGACCCGCAAGGCTTCTTCCCCTATCTGCGGGATGAAGAAACCCTGGCCCGACCCTGGGTCAAACCGGGGACACCGGGTCTTGAGCACCGGATTGGCGGCATTGAAAAGGATTATCTGACGGGAAATATCAGCTACGCCCCTGCCAACCACGAGCAGATGGTGCGCGTCCGCCATAAGAAGGTGGCGAAAATTACGCAGGAGATTCCGCCTACTCAGGTGAAGGGACCGGAGCAGGGTAAGCTGTTGGTTCTGGGCTGGGGCAGTACATATGGTGCTATTGCCGCCGCGGTCGAGGCCGCGCAGGCGCAAGGCCATGCGGTCGCCCATGCCCATCTGCGCTATCTGAATCCGCTGCCGGCCGACCTGGGTGACGTCCTGAGCCGGTATGAAAAGGTGCTTGTGCCCGAGATGAATATGGGCCAGCTCCTCAAGCTGATCCGCGCCGAATACCTGATTGACGCGATTGGGCTGAATAAGATCCAGGGCCGCCCGTTTAAGGTGTCTGAAGTTGCAACCCGCATTGCCCGTATGTTGGAGGACTAAGGACCATGAGTACAGAAGCTGCGGTAAAATTGACCCGGAAAGACTTTGTTTCAGACCAGGATGTCCGCTGGTGTCCGGGCTGTGGGGACTATGCCATTCTGGCTCAGGTCCAAAAAATCTTTCCTGAGTTCGGCATCCCCAAAGAAAAAGCGGTGTTCATTTCGGGTATCGGCTGCTCCAGCCGTTTCCCGTACTATATGAACACGTATGGCTTTCATACCATTCATGGCCGGGCACCGGCGATTGCCACCGGACTCAAGATCTCCCGGCCCGACCTGCACATCTGGCTGGTCACCGGTGACGGCGACGGTTTGAGCATTGGCGGCAACCATCTCATCCATGCCCTGCGCCGGAATGTCGAGCTCAAAATCATGCTTTTCAACAACCGGATTTACGGTCTGACGAAAGGCCAATACTCGCCAACTTCAGAGCTCGGCAAAGTTGCCAAATCCACGCCCATGGGCTCGGTTGACCATCCGCTCAACCCGATCTCCCTGGCGATGGGAGCAGAGGCGACGTTTATTGCCCGCAGTATCGACACGGAGGCCAAGCATCAGCAGGAAACGCTGCGACGCGCCGCCGCCCATAAGGGCGGAGCGTTTATCGAAATCCTGCAAAACTGCAACGTCTATAATGACGGCGCCTGGGAGTATCTGAAGGCGAAAGACTCCAAGGCCGATACCCAACTGCTGCTTGAGCACGACAAACCCATGGTTTTTGGCAAGAACAAAGACCGGGGGATTCGCCTCAACGGCTTGACCCCGGAAGTGGTCACGATTGGAAATGGTGTCAGCACCTCAGATCTGCTGGTTCACGATGAACACGATCAAACCCTGGCCTATTTGCTCGGTCGGATGACACCGCCCAACTTCCCCACACCGGTTGGGGTTCTGTTTTCAACCCAACGGCCGACTATCGAGTCCTTGATGAACAAACAGGTTCAGGACGCGATGGAAAAGTCCGGCCCAGGGAATATTGAAACCCTGCTGCGTCGTGGGGATGTCTGGTCCGTAGAATAATTTTCTCAGCAATCGAGAAGGCCCCTGTTTGTCTGTGTGACGAGCCGGGGCCTTTTTCGTTTTTCCAGCGTATGCCACTCCATCTCCGGATCCCCTGTCCCCAGTGCGGGAAAACCCTCTACCGCAAGCGCAATGGTCGTTGTCCGGAGTGTGGCACGCGGGTAAGTGCGCATGTGGAAGAGGTCCGTGGGCGGGAGGAGCGGATTGAGAAGATTGTGGCCGTCATTGGGACAGCGCTGGTTGTCCTGGTGCTCATGCTCGCCGGCGGAGTCGGGCTGGTTGAAGGCATACTGATGTATGGGGCGGCTGGCGCGGCAATGTTTTATCTGGCAAAAAAGACATTCAAGCCAAACCGGGAACAAGCCGAAAAGGATCAAGATTGAAGGATTATACGATTATCCTGATCAGAATAGAGTAAGGAAAAGACTATGGCAGAAAAGGCCGACCTGAAAAAACAGATGAAAGAGCTCAAAGGGCAACGTGATACGGCACTAGAGCAAAAGGAACACAAAGAACTCAAAAAGATCCGACGCAATATCCGTTCTGTTAAACGGCAGTTACGCGCCCTGGCACAAAGAGGAAACGTGTCCTCCAACAGCGTGTAGATGCTGGACACGTTTCCTCTTTTGAAGCGGCCCCGGCTGCGTAATATTCTTTTGCTTCGGCCTCAGCCCAGGCTTTTACGAGAAAGGGCAGGGGGACCCGCTCCCTGTCCGTCTACACCGCCCTCTCGGACTGCTCCCCACCCCTAACCGCCCAGGCATGAAAGGAAGACGGCTATGAACGTTCGGGTCCAATCGCAATCCATTACGGCAGTCCGCACTGACCTGCTGGTTGTCTCGGTCGTGCAAGGGAAACAAAACTCTGAAAACCTGAAAGCCCTCGATGCTGCGGTGGATGGTGCGCTGCGCGAGCAGGTGAGACGCAGCCGATTCCAAGGCAAACGTGGCGAGACGCTCCTGTTCCAGACGCATAAACGTCTCCCCAGCCTGCTGGTGCTGCTGGTTGGACTCGGCAAGCACGGGAGCATTGAGTCCTCCACCTGGCGTCAGGTCGGAGCCACGGCCCGCCGCCAGGCGCAGGAGCACCGCGCGAAGAGCCTGGCGTGGTTTGTCGAGCCAGGTCTGGATGTGCAGGATATGGGCGCCGCTATCCTCGAAGGGATACTGCTGTCCGGGTATGCCTTTCAGAAGTACAAATCCGACAACGGGAAAAAGACGGTCATTGAGACCTTCACCCTGGTTGGTCCCGGTCTCAGAAAAAGCGTCCGGCTGAGCCGCGCCCTCGAAACGGTTCAGAATACTGTTCCGGGCGTCTTTCTGGCTCGCGATTTGGTCAATGAACCCGCTTCGGTTTCCACGCCCACCTATTTGGCCAATCAGGCAAAAAAGCTCTCTGACGGCAACGGACTCAAGACCGAAGTCTGGGGTGTGAACAAGATCAAGGCGGCCAAAATGCATGGCCTGCTGGCGGTTTCACGCGGCGGTCCGGAAGAGCCGCGCTTCATCAAGCTGAGCTATACCCCTGCGGCCAAGCCCAAAAAGAAAGTCGCCCTGGTCGGCAAGGGGCTCACCTTTGACTCTGGTGGACTTTCGCTCAAGCCGGCAAAGTCCATGGAGACGATGAAGATTGATATGTCGGGTGGCGCAACGGTACTGGGGACGATGCGGGCGATTGCCGCGCTCAAACCGCAGGTGCAGGTCACGGGGTATGTGCCCTCATCCGAAAATATGCCGAGCGGCACAGCGCAGAAGCCCGGTGATATTATCAGCTATCGAAACGGTAAAACCGTCGAAGTCCTCAATACGGATGCAGAGGGCCGTTTGATCCTGGCTGATGCGTTGATCTGTGCCGTAGAAGACAAGCCCGACGTCATTATTGACCTGGCCACCCTAACCGGTGCCTGCATGGTCGCCCTGGGCTCCCAGGTCGCCGGTCTGTTCAGCAATAATCAGAAGCTGACGGATGATTTGTTAGCCAGCAGCAAAGAGACGGGCGAGCAATTATGGCCCATGCCCCTGGTGAAGGAGTATAAGAACGACATCAAGAGTTCCATTGCCGACATTAAAAATATCGGTGGGGGCTATGGGGGGGCGATTACCGCGGCGCTTTTTCTTGAAGAGTTTGTCTCGGAGGTTCCCTGGGCGCATCTGGATATTGCCGGTCCGGCCTTTTCAGAGAAGGCTCCGAGAGGCGGCACCGGCTTTGGCGTGCGGACGCTCGTGCAGTATGTGTTGAGTTTGTAAAGCCAGCCGCGGAGACGGAGATAAAGAGCAAACGTGTCCTCCAACACAGACAAAGCTGGACACGTTTACTCTTCGCGGACCATCGCCCAACTCCAACGCCAGATCGTTGCCTGTCGGCGCTGCCCCCGGCTCGTTCAGCACTGCCGGCGCACGGCCCAGGAGAAAGTCAAGCGCTACCGCGAGTGGGACTATTGGGGCAAGCCGGTCCCGAGCCTTGGTGACCGCACCGCGCGTCTCTATATCGTCGGCCTGGCGCCCGCCGCGCATGGCGGCAACCGGACGGGCCGGGTGTTTACCGGGGACCGCAGCGGGGACTGGGTGTTCGGCGCATTACATGCCTCTGGCTTCGCCAACCAACCAACTTCAACCCATATCGATGATGGCCTCAGGCTACAGGGCGCGTATATCACCGCGGCCGTCCACTGTGCACCCCCGGACAACAAGCCGTCGCGAGAAGAATTCGAAGCGTGTCAACCCTATTTGCTGCGTGAAATCCAACTGCTGAAACAGGTCAGGGTCGTTGTTGGGCTAGGACAACTGGCTTTTGCAGCCTATCTCAAAGCCCGGCGAGAAGTCGGCCTGCGGGTTCCGACACCCAGGCCGAAATTCGGGCACGGCAAGCGCTACGACCTGGATGGCATCACCCTCATTGGTTCCTACCATCCCAGCCAACAGAATACCTTTACCGGGCGGCTCACACGGCCCATGTTTCATTCCATCTTCCGCACAGCGCGGGAGATCATTGAGGATGTCGAGCCTTGAGGTGTCGCATTTATTCAGGAAAAATCGCGTTAATAACCTCATCAATCGCGCGCTGGGAGTCGTTGTCATCCGTCAGTGAACGGGAGACGGCAACGGTACACGCGCGACGTGGTGTTACCCCCTGGCGAATGAGTTGACCGGAATAAATGAGCAGCCGTGTGCTGACACCTTCTTCAAGGCCGCTGGCTTTCAGGTGGCGAACCTTTTCGCCCAGCTTGGCGAGGTCGAGCGCGGTTTCCAGTGGCAAATCACTCTCGTGGGCAATGATCTCGGCTTCCTTATCACGGGGCGGGTAGGTGAACTCGACCGTGACAAAGCGCTGCCGCGTAGAGTGTTTGAGATCCTTGAGGATGCTCTGGTAGCCTGGGTTATACGAGATGACCAGCAGAAAATTCTCATGCGCTGCCAGGATTTCGGCCCGCTTATCAACCGGCAGAATACGCCGGTGGTCGGTCAGTGGATGGATAAGGACGATGGTGTCCTTGCGCGCTTCCACGATCTCGTCCAGATAACAAATCGCTCCGGTACGGACGGCCTGGGTCAGCGGCCCGTCCACCCAGATGGTATCATCGCCCTTAATCAGATACCGCCCGACCAGGTCGCTCCCCGTCAGGTCTTCATGGCAGGCGACCGTGACGATGTTTTCGGGGGCTTCCTGATCGCGGTTCGGCATGAGCATATGGGCCATATGCTCGACAAAGCGGGTCTTGCCGCAGCCGGTCGGGCCTTTCAGCAGAACCGGTAGCCGACACTCATAGGCTGCCTGAAAAATCTCGACCTCATCGCCTATGGGTAAATAAAACGGAACCGCACCATTCGGAGTAGTTGCTTCGCTCATAATCGTGACTCGTTTACTCTTCTATGAAGTGGTCGTGAGAGTCTCCATAACTTGTTGGGTATCAATATCGATAAGCTCAACGGTCGCCAAGCCACTGACGCCAGCCTTTTGCCGGGCATCGACGAGCTGGTCCCGGAGTTTTTCTCTGAAACCGTCTCGGACAGTCTGAGGCATACCAGCCATGGGGAAATTGCGAAAGAAGACCCTGGCCCGAGTTTGCGACAGCCAGTCGATACGGACGATCTTGGGTGCCATCATTTCATGTGAGCGAAAGAGCGCTTCCACCGCTTGCTGAAATGGTGATGTTGAGGAATTTGTTGTTGACGCGGTGCGGGATGGGGCCGCCCCGTTCGAGAATTGTTCCAGGAGCTGGTCGATACGGGTCTGAATGTCAGTGTTGTCCGTCAGACTCTTGGCCTGCTGTAATGAGGCGACCGCTTGTTCGGGCAGGCCCTTCTCCTGGTAGGCAACCCCCAGGTTAAA
This sequence comes from Desulfurellaceae bacterium bin18, assembly GCA_002238415.1. Lineage (GTDB taxonomy): Bacteria > Desulfobacterota > Binatia > Bin18 > Bin18 > Bin18. Next base: position 27,982 of record MPMI01000039.1, read on the forward strand.
ATGCGCCTGAAAGAAGTCGGGCTGCTTGGCCAAGACGGATTGATAAGAAGCAATGGCTTGATCGACCTGGCCGGTATAGAGGTACATGGTCCCGAGGTCGGTCGTCACGCTGGCATCATCCGGTTTCAGCGCCAAGTAGCGCTGATAATACTCGATCGCTGTGTGGTGTTCCTCAAGGTCGTAGTACACATTCCCCAAGCCGCGGAGCGCATCCAGATCACTCGGTACAAGCTCAAACAGCTTACGATAGGAGGCCAGGGCCGCACTGCGATAGCTGGCATCCAGCTGTGACGCCCGGAACTGGACTCCAGCCAGGGTCCGCCATGCATTGGGGTCTTGCGGAGCGGCATTGGCTTGGGCAACCAGTTCCGCGATGCGACTCTTCACCTCCTCAGGCAAGGCAACCTCGGGATGATTCTGAGGCAGGGCCGAACCGCCCGTGCTGGCTTGAGTGGAACCGGTCGGGGTCGGGGCGAAGGGCTCTGTCCGCAGGACAAACACCCAGAGTCCGATGCCGACGGCGAGGTAGCAGGACAAAACGATAATGCCAGGGAGCGGCCACCGCTGGGCGTCTGCCGCTGGTGGGGTGGCCGATTTCCGGGCCTTCTGCCCTCCGTCCTTGCCCCCGAGGGCTTCCCCACAATGCGTACAGAAATGTGCTTTGGGGATAGTCTTTGTCCCACACTGTGGACAAAAACGCGCTGTCGCCATCCTATCTCTACCTCCGTGCACCCTACCTAACAACAATACCCTAGGCGGGCTAGACCGGGGCGGAAGCGAATCCAGTTGACAGTCAAGGAGCCGGCTGGATAAGCTGCGTGCAGCCCTGGGGAGGAATACATGGCAAAAAAAAGTGAGAAGCGCGACCCTCGTCTGGCACAAGGCAAGAAAGTGCTGGAAGAATGGGGCATTCGGCCCCCTGCCGGACAGGACAGCAGCCTGGATATTGCCAGCCTGCACGAGCGCATAGGACAGAATGCTGACGCCGACTTAGCCTTGGCCGCATTCCTGGGTGCCGTCCAGACAGCAGAGTCGGCCCAATTCCTGGTGAGTTGGATCGAGCAGGCGACCGATAAGCGTTTGCATAAAGAGATTAGCCGGGCCCTCTATCGCCTGTCACAAAAAGGGATACAGGCCGCCCGGCCGCAAAAGGGAGCGGGCAAGTCCATTCTCACCCCGCTTGAACCGGAAGGCTATCTGTCCGTAATGGATGGTCGCGGTGATCGCCTCGTTTGGATAGTGAAATCACGCGTTGGCGGCGGGCTACATTTCTTGTCTACGTTGATCAACGAACCCGAAGGCATGCGTTATATTGAGGGCACGGAAATATCACGCAAAGTTTTGCGTCAGGCGCTTCAGGATTTGAGCGCTAATCGCGGACTGACGCTGATTGAAGCGCCGTGGCGGTACTGCGATTCCCTGATGCAGGAAGGCTATGAACGTGCCAAGGCACAAGACAGAAAAGAAGTCGAATCCTACCCGGCGGCTCGGTCTTTCGTTTTTACCACGCCGCCAGAAAGAGTAAACGTGTCCTCCAATCGTTCAGACGAAGCTGGACACGTTTACTCTTTACCCCAAACAGTTCCGCTGCCGGACAGTTTGGATCGGCATGCAATCGCTGCCGACGACACTTTCCTGACAACGTCCACCCAACTCGCCGAAGAACCGGAAATGCAGCGATGGGTGTTTGACGCAGAACAGGCCAAGCCCTATGTCGAAAAGATAAGCAGTGCACAGGAGAGCCCCCTGGTGCTGAATCAACACCAGCAAAAAGACCGGGTGAACGACGTCATCAAAGAAGCGGTTGCCGAAGTGTTCTCAGGGGAGAGCGGCCGGGCCTACGCGCGGCGCCTGGAAGAAACGGCGCTGTATTTTGCGGCAACCGGACGTTTGGCGTCGGCCCAACGCGCCCTGGCCGTGTCTCTGGCACTCCAAAAAGAGGGGGCGAGCGGTAGTGGCATTCCCTTTTGCGAGGGATTGGTCCAGCAGAGCATCGGCCTGCACTACACGGAAGAAAAGCAACACCAACAGGAAGAATCTAAAGGCTCGCTCATTATGAAGCCGTCCGAGTTTGCCGCGCAGGCGCAGCAGGCCCAGCGCCAACGGCGGGGCTGAGTATTTGGAGGGGACCATGCCGCAGCCCTTCCCGGATCAGATTACCTCACTCCCATTCTTGAATGCAGGGACGATTCTGTCCTGCCCCGATTGTGGCGTGGGACTCTATTTGCTCACCAAGAAGGTCACCCGGGATGGGACCTTTGAAGGCGCAGTGCAGGCCATGGCTGGGGTCCCGGAATACAAGCGGGGGTCCACGCCAAAGACATGTCCCTTATGTCAGACCGGCCAGTGGTGGTATCCGCCCGGCACGATACATACCTTTCAGTACGGCTGGGTCGCCTAGAGGGTGTTCTGCACTTGGTGAGGGAGTGGATCATATTCCAAAAAAGGAGGGCGAGTATGCCTGGACGCGAAGCCATACCAAAAGTCTCAAACTGGGGCCGGTGGGGAGCCGACGATGAAAAGGGGACGGCCAATTTCATTACGCCGGAGGTGATTGTCGCCGCGGCCAGACTGGTCCGCAAGGGGCAGGTTTTCTGCTGCTGCATTCCGATTGACCAGCACGGGCCGGTCTTTCCCACCCGCACCCCGCCCCAGCGGTTCATGTCGATCCTCAACGTGCCGGTCAAGGAAGTCGGCCTGGCGGGCTCGGCCATTGCCAACGACGACTATATTACCATGTATCTGCAAGGCTCGACCCAGTGGGACAGCTTGGCCCACGTGGGCTACGACGGCAAGTATTACAACGACGTGCCGGCCAGCGCCATCACCGCCCACGGCGGGGCGTCCAAGAACGATATTGGCAAGCTCTACCAGTCGTTTGTCACCCGAGGTGTGCTGCTCGACATGGTCCGCTACAAGGGCTGCGAAGCCGACGGGCATCTCCCGGCTGACTATCCGATTACGGTCGAAGACCTGGACGGCTGCTGCCAGGCGCAGAACGTCGAGGTCAAAAGTGGCGACGCGCTATGCGTGCGTACCGGCTGGGTGCCGTACTGGTATACGCTCGAAACGCCGGAACAGAAGGAAGCATACTTCCACGCCCAGCCCGGCGTTTCGGTCTCAACCGCGGAATGGATACATCAGAAAGAAATTGCCTGCATTGCCGTGGACAATATTGCCGTCGAGCGGCTGCCGTCCGAAGTGGATGACGAATTCATTCCCTTTCATCAGGTCGCCATACGCGACCTCGGTCTCTCGCTGGGTGAAATTTTTACGTTCGAAGCCCTGGCCAAAGACTGCGCCGATGACGGTGTATACGAATTCCTGTGGGCCGCCCCGCCGCTCAACATCCCCAATGCGGTCGGCAGCCCGCTGAACCCGTTGGCGGTGAAGTGACGCACAGGGCGGGCGTCACGCCCGCCCTCAGAATATGCCTGAGAAACAACAGCGCCGAGGGCCCTCAGTCGTCTTGGCACTACAAGTTGGGATTGCATTCTTATCATCGGGCAACGTTGGTAGATGGGCGCTCGGCAACACCGCTCAGCGAACCACCGGATTCCTCAATGGAGTCGCTGACATCCTGGACGATTTGGTTCAAGAAATCCTGTGTTGGAGGATCCATTGCAGAAGTAATAGATGGCGCCGCAGCATCATATATTCGATCCATCTCCTCTGCCCTTAGACGGCTTGACCCCCTGCCGCTGAACCCAAAAGCGGTTCGCCAAGCGTCGAGTCTGTTAGTCATTAGACGCTGTGCTGCAAGCTTGTGGATACGGACAAACACCTTTTGGCGTATTTTGTTTATAGCGGTTTTCTCTTCGTCCTCATTTTCCGGCTGTCTGGTCCAGCCGGAAGGATTATCCAGCCATAGGGATATACTATTTTGTAACTGGCGAACTAGGTCAGCGACAGGCCGCAGCCCGTTGTACTCATCATCCCAAAGGTTGGCTATGCGCCGGCACAACGCTTTAACACGCCCCCAGTGCTCCTTGCGAATGCCTTCGTAATAGCTGAGCCCCAGCCTACCCCGCCAGGGGTTTTTGAACCCGTCGGTGGCGTCGCGCAGAGCGAGTTCCAATCGGGCGATATTATAGGTTGGAGCGGCTGCAATCGGCTCGGAATCTTGAATCGCCTGCTGCATTCGTTCAAACAAGTCCTTCATTTGTCCGATATCACGGGGTGGTATTTTCTTCGTAACCCTATCCAAACCACCCAAGTAAAAATCTTTGTTTGTCAATTGTTGTTCCAGTATCTCTGTTACCGGTGCCCCCAGCGATTCGCGTAGACTGACAATGGCGTTGCCAATTGAGGCGCGAACATGGTTCTGCTTCTGGCTATAGGTGCGTAGGTTGTCACCCTTCACATGGTCGAAATGTGTGAACGCGACAGCGAGTTTGTGTCCGTGACCGCTACTGCCAACCGACCGAAGGAGTTCCAGTGAGGCAGCCTGCATCGGAGACTCCGCATTGTCCACAAGCAGGATCATGTCCGCTTCAGGAAACTTTTCAGTTACCTTTGTGGATATGCTTGTGGCCTCCTTCGCCGAATGGCCTAGTCCCTCGCCATCCAACAGTACAATCCTTCGGTCATCGTCCTGAAGTGTGGCTACAGCCGGCTGAAACGGGCCGCGCACCCGGATACCGCCAACCATGGGCGTCAGCAGCCGCCCAAACTGCTGGTCGTGATTACTGCTAAACCATCGTACCTGCTTTAGGAAGGTGTCGCGGTCTTTTTCCTCGTAGCACCAAAGGGTCGGCCAACCTGTTGCGCTACGATCAAAATCACCCGCCACAACCAATTCGAACCGCTCCGAGATGGTATCCATGATATCAAGGGAGAGCTGGGCGAAATCCTGATTCTCGTACAGCGCATCGGTGAAGTCTTCCAGCCAGTCTTGCCGACGATTGGCGTTGTCCATGTTCTGAAAGTCACCGCGCTCCTTCGCTGTTTGCTTGCGTATCGCCATTGTGACTTCCCTGATACGAGAAACGTATTCACTCAAGCGTTCGTTGTTCTTAGTAATTTCGACCGCATCAACGATTTCGTCATCTGCCAAAGTACCCGCTTCTGCCGCTTCGCCTTCGTACTCGTAATCCATCTCATACTGGTCGTCCGCCTCCTGCCCCGGCTGCTCCTGTTGCCATGCGCCGAGGGGATAGGAGAGCCGAAAACGCTGTTCCCGATGTTCCAGCAGAGCCTCAGCTACCCTGGTGTCATCGTGTTCCCGAATTATGCTCTCGCAGGCGGCTTCCAGACACTCGTCAACGGCACAGCGAACCTCGTGCTCGGTCATAAAGGTTATCGCTGCCTTGAAGGGCCCGGTTGCTACTACTATCTCGATATCAGCCGTTGTCGTCTTTGCTGTCGATGTGGAAGGGAAGCGGTCGCGCTTATGGTCGGAGCCGATGAAGTGACGTAGCAGAGTGGTTTTGCCCGCCCCTGTGGAGCCGACCAGCATCACCCGTGCGTAGTTATCCTCGTTATCCTCCGGAGTGGGCAATCGTATAATCTTTTCCCGTAGGTCTTTGGACTTGCTCTTGCCGACTTCAATGCTGTCAAAGAATGCTGAAACAACGACTTTATCGAACTGTCGCTCGGCCTCAGAACGTCGGTCAATGCTCCACCAGTACGAATCAGCGAGGAGTTCGTTAAGCTGTTCAACCATTTGGTCAGCTTCTTCATCATCCGTCGTACCAAGACCACGTCGCACTTTCAGCCCCAGCCTGCCGCGGGCATCCCTGCGGCAAGGGTGGCTGAAGATTACGCTCCAACCTGGCCTGTTCGATCTCGTTTTGGTCGCTTTGTGAACTCTCGTTTCCATTATTTTCCTCCTATATTCAGCGTTGTTCTTCGTTGTAATAAACGGGGGTATATATGGCCCTTTTAAGTATGTCAAGCAATTTTTTGAACAACGTGGTACAACGAATTTGATCGTGCGGGTGATGACAAGTCCAGGTCAGCGAATTTCAGGGGCTTACACCATACCGACCGTACTCGAATCGGTCTCAATGTTTTCGTAAGTTAGTGAGGCGGGCGATAGTGTTAGGGTCGAGGTAATGGAGAAACAAAAGGGGCAGCCACAAGGGCTGCCCCTACATACGATCCCGTGAAAATTGAGGCCGTTACGCCATGCGGCCGGACATCGCCCGGAGACCTGCTGATGCGTTACAGTTCGTCGTTACCAGGACAAGGCTTCGGGAACATCTGAAAATAACTCTCGCAGTTCATCAACGAGAGAACGCTGGCGCTGCATCTCACGCCATACCGTCGGATGGGCGCTGGTCATAATTGCGTTGGATCGTTTCCTGAGGGCGGTTTCAGACGCCCCATTGTCCCGGCGTTGACGATACTCGAAAAGCCGGGCTCGATATGCCCCATAGGCTTCGCGCCGTGCCGCCAGCAGCACATCACGATTGAGCTTCAGGGTGTCGATTGTGTAGTGGGCTCGCTGTTCGTCAATCCCGGACAAGTCCATGCGAGGCAGAAAAACAAAAGTCTCCGTAATTTCGAGGTCGAAGAATGCCAACGGATCCTCGTCACGTGGGTTAATCAGAGCCGGCGATCCGGCTTCCGGCCTTCGGATCGGATCGTTGCGACGACGGGTCACATCTCTCAAGCGGCCTCGGCTTATCACCGAGAAACGATTATTCTTGCCGCCGTTACACTGTCCGCAGGCGAAGAGATAATTCTCCCACACAAAGACTTGCTGGGGGTAGAGGTCTTTGGGTTTGATATGCTCAACCTCGTCGCCGACCGAGTCCTCGCAATAGCCGCACCGCTGAGCACCGGGACACATGTCCGCGAGGCGCGTGCGCACGACCTTGAACACCCGATTTGTCCTATGCTTATACCGCTCGAAAAGACGTTTGCCGGTCGCCACTTGCTCGGGATAGGAGCCGGCGTTGTCTACTTTGCATTGATAGTCTCTCAAGCCCCGTGCCGTTGTCGTATCAAGGCCGGGATCGTCCAGATGCAACATTACATATTGTTCGGGCTGCTCGGCATGGCTTCCCGTAGCTGCTCCAACTCACGCTGTTCTTTGGATGACAAAGCCCGTCTCAGGCGCTTACGATTGAGTTGCGCAAGCTGCATGAGCTTGGCCTTCGATTGCCCGGATCGGGTGACTTCTTCGCCGAACAGTTCCGTGCCGTAGGCGTCAAGTATATTGCCGTCGATCAGACGGGCCCGTTCAGGTCCAATAACGCGCCTGAGTTGCCCCTCGGAGCCGGGCGGTGGCAGCAGCCAAATAGTCCCGTGGCGCGCGGCCCGACAGATGATCGGGCTGTGTGTGGTCACCAGGAATTGCATATTGGGGAAGCGATTGACGAACCAGTCACCGATGAGTTGCTGCCAGCCGGGATGGAGGTGAGCGTCGATTTCGTCGATTGCTACTACGCCGGGAAGCGTCATCGCTCCGGCCTTCATGTCGATGCTGCGTAATGCCGCTTCGGTACCAAAGGCAGAGAACAGCAAACGCATTAGCTCGAACGTCATACTCAGGATCGAGCGGTATCCGTCACTCATCTCCTGGACGGCAACCCGGGAGCCGAAGCCGTCGACGATCCACACCTGCTCCGAGGTTACGCCGCAGATGCGAGCGCCGTGCGGCAACAGCTTGGCATCATTGATGAAGTCGATCACCGCGCCCTGTATCTTCTTCGCTTCGGCGTCTTCCTTGTCTAGCCACCTGATCTGGAGGCTTGTCAACCATCGAAGGCTCTCGCCGAGCGCTACATTTTCACCGAATGCCGAGAGGTGGGGGGCAAATCGGGGGTGGGTGACGTAGAGGCGGTCCATCTCCGGGTCAGCGCCGGAGAAGCGGCGAAACGGTCCGAACGAAGCGGAGAACCAGCCGTCACCGTCGCCCCAAACGGTTCTGGGGGCGTACCGATGGGAAGAGAACTTAATCGAAGCGTGACCTCCACTCGGTTGGTCACTGCCCGAGTTAGTATGGATTTTTGCCTCAGCATGAATCGCGCGATCTCCTCGCCCCTCCTGGCCTATCCACTCATCCTCGTCATGGTGACGCAGCCTGACATCAATCAACCCGGATTTCTCACCGTCCGTAATCCAGCGAGACCAGTCCTCGCGAGTGGCGTGTGCGTTCGACTGACCCATGAGCGCCAGCGCGAGGGCGCGTACCACCGTTGACTTGCCGGCACCGTTATCGCCTAGAATGACGTGCCAGCCTGGCCATTCCCCTGGCCGTAGATGGAGATCGAATTCTCGTATTGAGCGAATATTCCTGAGAATCAACCGTTGAACGTGCATGGGGCCTTACTCGCCGACCGTATCCGAGGCATCCTGGCACGCAGGCGGGAGAGGGTCAACCTTGATGCCATTGGACGAATCCGAGAAGCGACAATGCGTCAGCCATCTGAAAATCGAGGCCGTTACGCCATTCGTCCGGACATCGCACGCAGTCGCGCGATGCGCTCCTCCAGCGGCGGGTGGGTGGTAAACAGACCGGCCATGGACCGCCCGGACAGTGGGTTGACGATAAAGAAGTGGGCCGTCTGAGGCGAGGCATCCATGGGCATGCGCTCGGACGCGAAGCCGAGCTTCTCCAGAGCTGAAGCCAGACCCTCGGGGTCTCCGCTCATCTGGGCACCGCTCCGGTCCGCGGCGTATTCGCGCGTGCGAGAGATCGCCATCTGGATAATAGTGGCCGCCAGGGGCGCCAGGATAGCCATCAGAATGAGACCCAGCATCCCGCCGCCGCCTTCGTCGTCATCACTCCGGCTGAATCCGCCAAAAATGGCGGCCCACTGGGCCATGTTGGCAATCATCATGATGACCCCGGCCAGGGTCGCGGCAATGGAACTGATGAGGATGTCGCGGTTCCTCACATGGGCGAGTTCATGTGCCAGGACGCCGGTCAGTTCGCGCTCATTCATCTCACGCAGAATTCCCTGGGTGACCGCCACGGCCGCGTTTTCGGGATTCCGACCCGTGGCAAAAGCGTTCGCCCCCTCGGAGGGGATAATATACAGCTTGGGCATGGGCAGCCCGGCCCGAACGGTCAGGGCGTGCACAATGCGGTGGAGTTGCGGCGCGTCGGCTTCCGAGACCTGCTGGCCGCCGTACATTTTGAGGACGATCTTGTCCGAAAACCAATAGCTGCCGAAGTTCATGATGACGGCAAAGATAAAGGCAATGGTCAGCCCCTGAGAGCCGCCGAAATACTGCCCGATCAGCATAATCAGGCCGGTCAAGGCTCCGAGTAAAAGGGTTGTCCGTAGCATGGTGGTTACCTCCTCCGCGCTCAATTTCAGCCGAAGCGAGCGTCGGTTAGTCGTCTTATCGGCTATAGGTATACGCTAAGTCTGCCCGGAGGTGATGTCAATTCCACGTCGCCGCTAGCCGACGAAACGGCTGAGCAGGAGACCGACGATCAGCAGGGCGCCGTATTCCAGGTGCAGCTTTGCCGTCTGCTCGTCTATACCGAGCAACTCGTCTTCTTGAAACACGCGTCGCACCGCCGGAATCGCCAGTCGAATGGACAGAAACGTCAGCAGAATCGACCACGGCGCATAGCCGGAAAAGACGAGGAGCCCGGTCAGGACAAACGCGCCATAGATCAAGACGGCGAGTTCCCAGTTGGCCGCGCGACGCCCCACCAGCGTCGCCAGCGTATTTTTTCCGTGGGAGGTGTCGGCCTCAATGTCGCGGATATTATTGGCCTGTAAAATGGCGGCAACCAGACAGCCGACCGGCAGCGAGATCAGCACCGGAGCCAGGGCAAACATTTCACGCTGGACATAATAGGCGCCGATGATAATCACCGTTCCCATGAAGACAAACACGGTGGCTTCGCCCAGCGCAATATAGGCGAGTGAGAGCGGCCTGGCCGTATAAAAGTATCCGGCCAACACGCTGGCGACACCCAGGGCGAGGATAGGCCAGCCACACAACCTGACCAGCATCAGACCAAAGACGCTGCCAATGACAAAGGCGATAATCCCGCCCCAATACATTGCATTGGGCGAGAGCAATTGGCGCGGCAGGACCTGACTGCCACTCTGGGATGCCAGCGTGTCCACGCCGCTTTGATGGTCGTAATAGTCGTTGACCATATTGGTCCCGATATGAATGAAGAGCGCACCACACAACGCCATAAAAAAACGTCCCCAGGAAAAGGGGCCGTCCAGCGCGCCTAAGACCGACCCGATCACTACCGGCGTCACGGAAGCGGTGAACGAAAAGGGGCGAGAGGCTTCAATCCAGACTTTGAGGTGGCCGGGGGCCGGACCGCCCGGCAGGGTGTGCTCCATAGTCATGCAGGTCTCCTTTCGCCCGCATTATGGACCAAAAGAGTAAACGTGTCCTTCAACAGATGCAAGATGTTGACACGTTTACTCTTTGCCACAGGGAAACAGTAAAGGGAAAAAAGCGGCGTGAGTGTGGCCTCCCTTGCCTTTAACGGCCCAAACACGCTACACCCTCTCCGAGCGCGGCAGACGTACAGGAGGAGCTATGGCAGAGGACAGCCCACCACTGGGCCGGCTGGATCACGTCGGCATTGCCGTGCGTAGCATCGAACAGGCCCGGACATTTTTCGAGGGAATACTCGGGGCGAAGTTTGTGTTTGAGCGTGTTGAACGGAGCGGCACGTTTCGCTTCATGGTTTTTGATCTCCAGGGCTTTACGATCGAACTTTTGGAGCCGATCGCTCCAGACGGCTTTCTCGCCAAGTTCCTCGAAAAGCGGGGCGAGGGCGTGCACCATATTACGCTCCAAACCCCGGACCTCAAAGAAAAAGTATCGTTTCTGGAGGGGAAGGGGGTACGCGTGGTCGATAAGCATCTGGACGAGTCGGATTTTCGTGACGCTTTTATCTCGCCGAAAAGTGCGTGCGGCGTGCTGTTTCAGCTCAGCGATACCAAACCACCGCTCGATACCGAGCCGTACTGGGAGCGGGACGAAGAATAGCGCCGGCCCCGATCATGAACGTCAAACGCGCCCTGATTCTGACCCCTCTGATACTGCTTGCGCTCTTGTTGCAGTCGTACTTCTGGGTACCGAGCTATGAAAAGCAGTCCATAGGCAATCCGGCCCGGCTGCGCACCTATATCGAGGGGTCGATTGCCGATGCCAAGATTCTGAATCCCATTCTGAACGCGGACGGGGCGAGCAGTCGCATTACGGATTTCGTCTTCGACGGCCTGCTCGATATGGACGAAAACCTGAACCTGCGCGGCCGGCTGGCAACGGACTGGTCGATTACCGAAAAAGCCTATCTGCTTGCCCGGCCCGAGATAACACTACCGGACGGTAGCCCTGCGACCGGGGAGCGGTTGATTGAGGTCCTCTCTCGGGCGCAGGCGAGCGGCAGTCTGCCCGCGCTGGACGGCCTGCTCCTCTCTCTCCGACTCCTGCCTGCCGAAGAAAGAACTGAGACGCTCACCCTTGTGGAACCCGACGAGCAGGGAAACCCATCGCCGACCCCGGTAGCGGTGACGATTCGGACTCCGCAGCGGGTCGAGTTCACCCTCAGCCGGGTGGACCAGGATTTCTTTACGCGCCTGACCCCGCTGCTGGACGCAGCTTATTTCCAGGATTTCCCCTACGCCGCCCACATCACGGTTGCCGACGCGGCCCTGCGCGAGAAAGTGCAGCCGCGGTTTCCGGCCTTATTGCCCGTGGCAGAGCATAATCCGATTATCCTGTTTCACCTGCGACAGGGGGTCCGCTTTCATGACGGGCACCCGTTCGACGCCGGCGATGTCAAATTCACGTATGAAGCCATCATGAACCCGCGCAACATCTCGCCCCGGACCTCGGACTATGAGCCGATTAAACGGATTGACATTCTCGATCCCCACACGGTCCAGGTCACCTATAAGCGCCTGTATTCGCCGGCCATTAACGCCTGGACGATGGGCATTCTGCCCGAGCATTTGCTGAACGCTGCGGCAATGGAAAAAGAAATGACCGAGCGCGGGCTGTCGGACGCGGCGCGGGCCAGTTTTGGGATGCGCGATAGTCAGTTTAACCGTCAGCCGCTCGGGACCGGGCCATTCCGGTTTGTCGAATGGCAGGGGGACGAGTTCATCCATCTCAGGCACAATGAAGGTTATTGGGATCGCGTCCCCGAATATGAGCGCTATTATTTCCGCGTCATTCCCGAGCTCCTGACCCAGGAGGTTGAATTCAAGAGTGGCGCCATCGACGCCTACGGCGTGCAACCGCACCAGGTGGCGCGCTACAAACAAGAGGAGGCGTATCAGTCGTTTTCCAGCCTGGGCTTTGGCTATTCCTATATCGGCTATAATCATCGCAACCCCTTATTTGCCGATAAGCGGGTGCGGCGCGCCCTGGGTATGGCCATTAATGTCGATGAGATCATTACCTATCTGCTGTACGGAGAAGGTGAGCAGATCACCGGCCCCTACCCGCGTCAGACCGAGTGGTATAACCCGATGATTCAGCCGCTGCCGTATGACCCGGAGGGGGCGCAACGCCTGCTCGAAGAAGTGGGTTGGCAGCGCAATAGCGAGGGCTGGCTGGAGAAAGACGGGCAGGTGTTTGAATTCAATCTCATCACCAATAACGGCAACCTGATTCGTGCCAATATCATGACCATCGCCCAAGACGCCTGGAAAAAGATCGGGATCAAATGCAATACTCAGGTCTTTGAGTGGGCGGTTTTCCTCCAGGACTTCGTCAATACCGGCTCGTTTGACGCGGTTGTCCTGGGCTGGAGTATGGGTATCGATCCCGACCTGTACCAGATTTTCCATTCCAGTCAGGCCGGCCCCCAGCAGCTGAATTTTGTCGGCTATAACAGCCCGGAGGCAGATGAGTTGATCGTCCGTATCCGCCAGGAATATGACCACGACCAACAACGCGCCCTGGCTCATCGCCTGCACCAGGTGATTGCAGACGACCAACCCTACACTTTTCTGTACGTTGGGCTGGCAACCCGCGTCCTGGACAAAAAGATTGTCCTGGTCGAGAGGGAGGCCGACGGCCGTGAACGCTATGAAAAAATTTACCCGACCAAGAGCGGCAGTATTGCCTTTTATTTCAACAAGTGGCGCAAACTTGAATTAACGCCCGACTTTTAGGACGGGCTGTCGAAAGCGGCTGAGACGACTCATGTGGGTTTTTCTGTTGCGTGCCATTCTCCAGCGACTGGTTCTGCTGGTCGTCATTTCGATGATCGCCTTCTCGATCGTCCATCTCGCGCCCGGTGAACCCAGCGAGGTGGACCCCGCCAATCCGCGCATGAAGCCCGAGGACATTGCACGCATTCGCGCTGCCTTCCATTTGGACGAACCCCTGTCCGTGCAGTATGTCTATTGGCTGCGTGATCTGGCAACCGGCGAGCTGAAATCATTTAAGGACAGCCAGCCGGTGCTGCCAAAAATCTGGCGCCGGTTTCTCAACTCCCTGCCGCTCTTTATCTGCGCCACCCTGATTGTCTGGAGTCTGTCCTTTCCGACCGGTATACAGGCCGCCATCCAGCGAGGCTCTCCGTTTGATCGCACCACGACCTTTGTTGCCTACGCCTTCATATCCATCCCCGGCTTCTTCCTGTCCTACCTCGCCATTCAATGGGTGGTGGACCTCTTCAACGTACCCATCATTGGCATGCGCACCTTTGGCATGGAAAACGCCCAGCCGGCCTTTCGCTGGATGGACCGGCTGTGGCATCTGGTCGTGCCATCCGTGATGTCGGCAATTGCCGGCATTGCCATTCTGTCCCGCTATGTCCGCTCTCAAATGCTCGAAGTGGTGCGCCAGGACTACGTGCGTACCGCACGGGCAAAGGGTCTACCCGAGGAGAGCGTGATCTACCGTCATGCCTTACGCAATGCCTTGCTGCCGTTTGTGACGATGTTCGGTTTTTTGTTGCCGGGCCTGATTGGCGGCTCCGTCATCTTTGAACAGATATTTGCCTGGCCGGGCCTCGGGCGGCTGGGCTACGAAGCGATTCTGGCCCGGGATTTCCCCGTCATCCTGACGATTAACTTTATCGCCGCCGCGTTGACCCTGGCCGGCACCCTTGTTTCGGACATCCTGTATGCCGTTGTCGATCCACGTATTCGGTTGCAATAGCCATGGCTGAACTGACTCAGAGTATAGCGCTTGAAGGGGAGTCGGCGCTGCCGAAACCGGAAACTCCGCTACAGGAAGCCTGGCGCATCTTCAAGAAAGATCGGCTCGCCCTGAGTGGCCTGATCGTGCTGGTCTTGCTGGTCATGCTGGCCGCTGCCGGGAAAGTGTTGACCGAGTGGGTGGTTGTTTTCGACCCGGCCACCGTTCGCCTGCCGGATAAATTCCTGCCGCCTTTCTCCCCTGTCTCCCCGGCGCTCATCCCGGCCGCCCACCACCCGCTCGGCGGGGTCTATCTGCTCGGCACGGACGAACTGGGCCGAGACGTGTTTGCGCGTATGTTGCAGGGCTCGTTTGTGTCCTTATCGATTGGGTTTATTGCGGTTGGCATCTCGGTCACGATCGGCATTATTCTCGGCGGCCTGTCCGGTTTCTACGGGAACGTCAAGCTCGGCCTGGTCTCGGTCGATACGCTCATCATGCGCTTTACCGATATCATGCTGTGCTTTCCGACGTTTTTTCTGATTCTGACCGTCGTAGCCCTCCTCCCGCCGAGCATTTACAACATCATGATTGTGATTGGTCTGACCAGTTGGATGGCGACGGCGCGTTTTGTGCGCGCCGAGTTTCTCGCCCTGCGTGAGCAGGACTTTGTGGTGGCCGCCCAGGCTCTGGGTCTACCCGAGAGTCGGATCATCTTCCGGCATATGGTCCCGAACGCTATCGCCCCGGTCCTGGTCTCGGCCACTATCGGCGTGGCCGGTGCCATCCTGACCGAGTCGGGTCTCAGCTTTCTCGGCTTTGGGGTACAGCCGCCGTATGCGACCTGGGGCAATATCCTGGCCAGCGGCAGAGGATTTATCTTTGACGCACCGTGGCTGTTCTTTATCCCCGGTCTCGCCATTTTTCTCGTGGTCCTGGCGTTTAATCTGGTTGGCGAAGGGCTGCGCGAGGCGCTGAACCCGCGCCTGCGGAATCGCTGAACGGTATGGCTCAAGCTCTGCTCACTATTTCCGACCTGCACGTTTCCTTCTTTACCGAGCAAGGCGAAGTCAGAGCGGTCCGGGGGATTGATCTTGAGGTTCAGCCGGGACAGACCCTGGCGCTGGTCGGTGAGTCGGGCTGTGGAAAATCGGCTACGGCCTTGTCGATTATGCGCCTGATCGAATCTCCGGGGCGGATCGTCAGCGGCTCTCTGGTGTACAACGGCCGCGACCTGGCGCAATTATCCGAGGCCGAGCTGCGTTCCATTCGTGGCAAATCCATCGGCATGATTTTCCAAGAGCCGATGACCTCACTGAATCCGGTTTTCACCATTGGCAATCAGATCGGCGAGGTGCTGCGACTCCATCAGGGACTGTCGGTACGCGAGGCCAACCAGGAAGCCGTGCGCTTACTGGAAACGGTCGGGATTCCCTCTCCGCGGCAACGGCTCGAACACTATCCGCACGAGCTGTCGGGCGGAATGAAACAGCGGGTGATGATCGCCATGGCGCTGGCCTGCCGTCCGGACCTGTTAATTGCCGACGAACCAACTACCGCCCTGGATGTCACGGTCCAGGCTCAGATTCTCGATTTACTCGCCCGCCTCCAGGACGAGCTGGGCATGGCGATTCTGCTGATCACGCATAACCTCGGCGTTGTGGCGCAGTTCGCCCAGGACGTGGCGGTCATGTACGCGGGAAAAATTATCGAACGCGCCCAAGTCCGTCCGCTGTTTCACAACCCGCTCCACCCCTACACCCAGGCATTGCTCCAGGCCGTGCCGCGTCGAGGGCGGCGCTCCAAACGTCTGGCCGCGATCACCGGCAGCGTACCTTCGCCGTTACACTATCCGCCGGGCTGTGCCTTTGCCGCCCGCTGTCCGGCAATGCTCGATGACTGCCCGACCAAACAGCCAGCGCTGCTGGCGATTGAGCCTGGCCATGAAGCGTCGTGCTGGTTGCATGCGGAAGCAGGGGTTAGAGGCTAGGGATTAGGGGCTGGGGAAACGGAAAAAGATTCATGGCAACCGGTCGCACGACTCAACCCCCCTTAGTGGAGATTCGGAACCTTAAGAAATACTTTCCGGTCCGTGGCGGGGTCTTCTCGCGCGTCTCGGCCTGGGTCAAGGCGGTGGATGCGGTATCGTTTACCATTCAGCCCCGAGAAACATTTGGCCTGGTCGGCGAGTCGGGCTGCGGCAAAACCACAGTCGGCCGGGCGCTCTTGAGACTGATCGAACCCACCGATGGCGAGGTATTTTTCCAGGGCCGGGACTTTTGCCGGTTCTCTGCCGCGCAGATGCGTCAGGCCCGGCAACAGATGCAGATGATCTTCCAGGACCCGTATAGTTCGCTGAATCCGCGCATGACGGTTGGTGCGATTATCGGTGAGGCGCTCAAAGTGCACGGCCTGGCGCAGGGAGCCGAATTAGACCGCCAGGTCAGCGCGCTGCTGGAGCGGGTCGGCCTGGCGGCAACGTATCGATCCCGCTATCCGCACGAATTTTCGGGCGGCCAGCGTCAACGTATCGGCATTGCGCGCGCGTTGGCCCTGGAGCCGCAGTTTATCGTGTGTGATGAGCCGGTCTCGGCGCTGGACGTTTCCATTCAGGCCCAGATTCTGAACCTGCTCCAGGACCTGCAAAACGACCTGGGACTCTCGTATTTATTTATCTCGCACGACCTGAACGTGGTCGAATATATCGCCGACCGGGTGGCTGTGATGTACCTCGGTAAGCTGGTTGAAGTCGCTCCGGTCGACGAACTCTTTCGTAATCCCCAGCACCCGTACACCCTGGCGCTCATGTCGGCCAATCCCGTCCCCGACCCGACGGTCCGGACCCAGCGGACCGTCCTGACCGGCGATGTGCCTTCGCCCTTGAATCCGCCGTCAGGCTGCGCGTTTCACACCCGTTGTCCTCAGGCGATGGAGCGCTGCAAGACCACACCGCCGCCACTGGTCCGCAGCGGACAGGGAACAACCGAGCATAACGTCTGGTGCCATTTATACGGGGAGGGAGCGACCGGGTAGGTAGCTTTCGGCAGTTCCGTCCCGTACCGGGGCGGGCTGGCGTGTAACGCCACGCGGCTTCGTCCTTCGGCGGGCCCCTCCGGGTCCGGAGCGGCTACCGACCCTTTTGTTCCCCCTCCTCGTCGGTGTCTTTCTTGCGGCTGGAAACGACCTCATCAATCACGCCGTAGTCCAGGGCCTGCTTGGAGGTCATGAACATATCCCGGTCCGTGTCCTTTTCAATTTTCTTGAGGGTCTGGCCGGTATGTTTGACAAGAATGTTGTTGAGTTCTTCCCGGATGCGCAGCACTTCCCTGGCGTGAATGTCGATATCGGCCGCCTGACCCTGCACGCCGCCGAGCGGTTGGTGCAGCATGATCCGGGAATGCGGCAGGGCAAACCGTTTGCCCGGTGCCCCGGCGGTCAAGAGCACTGCGCCCATACTGGCCGCCTGGCCGACACACATGGTGGACACGTCGGGGGTGACGTACTGCATGGTGTCATAGATAGCCAGCCCAGCGGTCACCGAGCCGCCCGGCGAGTTCACATACAGGTGAATATCCTGCTCGGGCTCTTCAGATTCGAGGAAAAGGAGCTGAGCGGCGATCACATCGGCCACCGCATCGTTGACCTCGGAACCGAGAAAAATAATCCGGTCTTTCAGTAAGCGGGAATAAATATCATAGGTCCGTTCACCCCGACCGGTCTGTTCGATCACGTATGGTACATAGTTCATAATAGACGCATCCTCATTCTGTGTTGGTGTCAGCGCACATTCGTTGAGCCTGCCCACTCATTAGTACGCACATAACGAATTGCTGCAAGGGCGGCTGTGGCGCCATCTCCGGCTGCGGACACGAGTTGCCGTGAGGAATCGCTGCGGACATCACCCGCGGCCAGGACGCCGGGCGTTGCCGTCCGCATCCAGAGATCGGTCACAATCTGCCCCTGCGCATTGAGCGGAACCAGGTCCCCCAGAAATTGGGTATTGGCCGTCAGGCCGATGTAGAGGAAGACGCCGGCGACATCCAGCGTAGATGGTGTTCCCTGCGTAACGTCTTCGAGCCGTATCCGTTTGACACCGGCGTCGCCTTCGATTTCTCGCACGACGCTGTTCCAGCAAAAGGAAAGTTTGTCGTTTGCCTGTGCCCGTTCCTGCAAAAGCTGACAGGCGCGTAACGCATCTCGCCGATGAATGAGCGTGACGTGTGAGGCGTACTGAGTGAGATGGAGTCCTTCATCAAGCGCGGCATCCCCGCCTCCCACTACGGCTACCGGCTGGTCCATAAAAAACGCACCGTCACAGGCCGCACAGTGCGAGACGCCCTTGCCGACAAATTCTTCTTCACCCGGAACGCCGAGCGCGGAAAAACTCGAGCCGGTGGCGACGACCAGCGCTCTGGTGTGAAAGGTCCCGCTATCCGTTTGCAGCACGAGCACATCGCCGTCCCGCTGTACGGCGCTGACCTCTGTCAGTTGCATCTCAAGCCCAAGGCTGGTGGCCTGCTGTTGCAGTAGTGGCCCCAGAGTATAGCCGGCGACACCATCCGGAAATCCCGGATAATTCTCGATATGCTCACAGTTGAGCACCTGCCCGCCGGCAGAAAAGCGTTCGAGCAGGAGTGCCCGGCAGCGGTCACGCGCCGCGTACAGGCCGGCCGTGAATCCGGCTGCGCCGCCGCCAATGATAATGATGTCGTAGGGCTGTGGCATGGGTGTATCCTCGATATGAAAACATTTTTCTTACGGAGCGAGTGAGGAAAGAGCCTGTGGCGTGAGCACCGAAAGGCCCCGATAGCGCCGAAAATCGTCTACGTTGAATGTCACGAGTTGATGAACGTTATAGACCTTCATAGAGGCAACAATCCGAGCGTCGTGGACGGCAACACCCGAGATGGTATGAGCGACAATCAATCGTCGCCATTCGAGATAAGTAGCAAGGCTATCAGGTAGTAAATCGAGATAATGCTCAATATGGCGGCTAACGATACCTGATGTAAGGGATCGTTTTTGTGTACCACTCGTAATAAGACGTTCGTATCGAGCAGTGAGGACATCTAGTCGTGGTCGCAATAGATATCGGCACGAGAAAAGTGAGTAGGCAGGGGCGGGACATTTTCTGTCCCGTTTGCAAACTCTTCCAGGACCGCCTCAAATTCTTCCTCTGAAAGTTTTGCGAATAGATTGGCCTGAGCGGATATCCCGAGGAGGAGTTTGAGATAGCTATCGACCGAAAGTCCCTGTGCCTTGGCTCGGTCCGCGAGGAGTTCAGCCGTCTCGGGTCTTACGTGCTCAAAAACTGGGCTCATCTCCATATCCTCTTCAAAGAGCATTCACGCGCTTGGCTGCATCAGCATAACACCACCGGATGTCAGACAATAGAGTCCCGGTATCTGTGCCCGGAGGATTATAGAGGTTCCGGGATTGTCCGACTCCCCCAAATTTGCCATATGGAGAGGTATGTCTGGTGGACTGTCCTGGGACCGTTTTCGGCGCGCAATGGCGCATGCGTTCGCTACTGACCAGGTCGCAGCACCACTCTCCCCGCAGGACCTTCAGCTTTTGCAAAAAGTGGCCGATGCCATTGTGAGCCGGAGACTTGAGACGCCGGCGGTTCTCTTGCTCGAATCCAGCGAACCGCTCAATTTTCTGAGTAGCCAGATCGTTCACGGGCTGCGGCCTTTTCTTGATCTGGTGTGCGCGCCGGCGGAAACGGAGCGGTTGGCCGGTATACTGGAGCGGAGAGATGCCGTAGCCCGGCTTGTTGAGCTGATTCACGTCCAGCTCGACAAACGTACCCCTCCAGGTACAACCGAGAAATTCGCCCCTCCGGTACGAGCTCCGAAGACCGGGGTGTCATCCTGATAACGCAGAACATCCCGACTGGCATGGCTCCATTGCCGAGCGTCTCAGGCTTCCCTGACCCGTCCGCTGGGTCCCGGCACCGAAGCGGACGCCTCGGCTGGCTTCTACTCCTGGGACTGGTGTTCGCCCTTGTGGTGGGGACGAAGGCGCTGGCCTCCGATTCCCGACTGACTGGGGAAGCCTTTGATATGCCGGGGGACGGCGGGGGCAGCATTGGCCTACGCTGGCAAGGGAATTTTGAAGAGATGGCAGAGGCCCACTACCAGATTGTACTCAGCGACCGGGAGCAGGGCGTATTTCAGCCGGTCGTAACGCTTCCGGCCAATACCCACTACGAAAAAAACCGTGTGGCTCCGTGGTGGATGAGCGGTACTCCGCACCCGCAGGCGCATTTCCTTCAGGTCAGTACTGTCGCCGAGAGCCCACTGCTGAACGGGAGGCGCTACTTCGTGAAGATTCTTGCACTCATTGGGGACGAGCGATTTGAGAGCCGGGTGTTCTCCGCCGTACCTCAGCCGAACTGGTTTCAGTGGGCCAAGCTTAATAATTTTCTCTTTATGCTGGCCTTCAGTGCGAGTGTGCTGCTCTCGATTCGCTCGGCCCGGACGAAGCCCACGCTCTTTCTCCGCCGTATCCCCGGCATTGATGCAGTCGAAGAGGCGATTGGCCGGGCAGCGGAAACGGGTCGCCCGATTGTCTATCTGACCGGCAGTGGCGAGTTAACCGGGCGCGGCGATGCGTCCAATATGTCGACGATTGCGGCCACGGTTCTGCTGGGCGAGGTGGCAAAGCGGTCGGCCGTGTCCGGGACCGCAATCAAAGTCCCGCACCGCTCGCCCATTGTTATGGCCATTGCCCAGGACATGGTTAAAGACGCCTATCGGACGGCGGGTCGGCCAGACGGCCATGCTGACGAGAGCAATTTTTTTATTGCCGCCGATCAGTTTGCGTATACCGCGGCGGTGGACGGCATCATGCTGCGCGAGCGGCCCGCGGCGAATTTTTTCATCGGCTATTATTACGCGGAGTCGCTGCTGTTAGCCGAGACTGGAGCTGCAACCGGCGCGATGCAGATTGCCGGGACGGATGCCGAGCACCAGTTGCCTTTTTTTATTGCTACCTGTGATTACACCCTGATTGGTGAGGAGCTGTACGCCGCCAGCGCGTATCTATCGCGCGACCCAGCGCTGGTCGGCACGCTCCGCGGCCAGGATTTGGGGAAAGGCTTCTTACTCGTCGGTCTGGTGGCAGGGACAGGCTTGCTCACCCTCGGCGATATGACTGGAGTGACCATCTGGGAGACGGCCGTGCAGATATTTCATGATTTCCGTTAGGCACGCCACGGGAGAAATATGCATTTCTGGCAACAGAGCCTACCCCTCTTGATTACGTGTGTGTTTGGGCTGGCGTTAGTCCTGCAATACTACGTGCCCCATCCGGCCTCGGAAAATTTTTTGCAGGAGATTTCGCTCTGGAGTCAAATTATTGCCGGGTTTGCCATTGTGCTTGGCGTCGGCAGTTTGCTGTCAGCCCATTACCAAAAAATCGCCCGCCAGGAAGCCGGCTGGGGCTATAGTGCCGTGCTGTTTGTGTCCCTGCTGACCGTGTTCGGGGCCGGGCTGTGGGCTGAGGGAAAAGCCGAAGGGACGTTCTTCGGCTGGCTGTACGACTATGTCCTGGTTGCGCTTCAGGGAACGATGTTCTCGCTGCTGGCTTTTTTTGTCGCGTCTGCGGCCTACCGGGCCTTTCGGGCGCGGACGCTGGAGGCGACGATTCTACTCAGCGCAGCCGTCCTGGTGATGGCGGGTCGGGTGCCCCTGGGTGAGTCACTGCTGCCTGGGATCGGCGCGCTGGCCGACTGGATCATGACTGTGCCGAATACGGCGGCCCAACGCGGGATTCTGATTGGCGTCAGCCTAGGCGCCATTGCCACCTCGATCAAAATCATTTTTGGGATCGAGCGCGCCTATCTGGGGAGAGGTGACGGTGCGTGAATTTGCCGTTCGTCTGTTGCAGTTAGACCGGCGTTTCATCTTTGTACTGATGAGCGTGGTGACGGTGCTACCTCTGCTCTACCCACTGGGTCTGCCCGTCCGTATTTCGCCGGAAACGCGGCAACTCTACGATACGCTGGAGCGTCTGCCCGAGCGCTCGGTGGTGCTCCTGTCGCTGGATTTCGACCCCGCTTCAAAGCCTGAACTCTACCCCATGACCGTTTCTCTCCTCCGCCACGCTTTTGCCAGAAACCTGCGTGTTGTGGCCCTGACCCTGTGGCCGGCGGGCACGAGCATGGCGGAGTCCGCGGTCACGCATGGAGCAGAGGAAGCCGGGAAAAGGGACGGGACGGACTACGTTTTCCTCGGCTATGGACCTGGGGAAGCCAACGCTATCATCAATATAGGGCAGAGCCTGACCAACGCCTTTCCGACCGACTATGCGGGCCGAAAAACCGAAGCGCTGCCCGTGCTCGAAGGGGTCCGCAGCTTACGCGATATTGACTACGCTCTCAGCCTCAGCGCAGGCTTTCCCGGCCTCGACACCTGGTATGTCTATGGCAAGGAAAAATATGGCTTTGAGTTGGGCGGAGGCTGTACCGCGGTCAGCGCGCCCAAGTTTTATCCCTTGCTGCAAACCGGACAGATTACCGGCCTGCTGGGCGGACTGCGTGGCGCGGCCGAGTATGAAACCCTCCTCAATCAGGCCGGCAAGGCAACCGCGGGCATGGACGCGCAGTCAGCCACCCATTTTCTGATTATCGGTCTGATCATCGTCTGCAATGTCTGCTACCTGCTGAGCGGGCGAAAGGAGTAAACGTGTCCTCCAATAGACATACAGATGCTGGACACCTTTACTCTTCGGGGCGCGTATGAGTCTCGAGACACTGTGTGGTGCCTGGCTGGCCGTGGGTTTAAGCCTGTGTATCTATTCGTTTCTGTACCGGGATAATCCGTTCTTTAAGCTGGGCGAGCACATCTTTGTCGGCGCTTCGGTTGGCTATTTGCTGGTCATCACCTATCACGAAGTCATGCTCAAAAAGCTCGCCGTGCCGCTTATCGAGCAGCACGAATGGCGTCTGATCATACCGCTCATCCTCGGCCTGTTGCTGTTAGCCCGGTTTTTGCCCCGTCTCGCCTGGACCAGTCGTCTGACGTTTGCCTTTATCTTAGGCGTGAGTTCCGGGGTCGCGATTCCACGCCTGTTATCTTCGTTCGTGCTGCAGCAGGTCCAAGGGACGCTGAAGCCTCTCGTTACGGTTGGTCCCGCGGGTATCAGCTTCGGCCTGGCCGAACTGAATACCGTCCTCATTCTTATTGGTGTCGTCAGCGTCCTCGTCTATTTTTTCTTTTCGGTTGAACATACGGGGAGCGTGCGGCGCGTGGCCCGCGTTGGGAGCTGTTTTCTCATGATCTCCTTCGGTGCGGCCTTTGGCTATACCGTCATGGCGCGGATGTCGCTGCTCATCGGTCGGTTTGACGAGCTGATTCTGTATGCGACGCCGGAGTATGGCTATGCAACGGTCTGGCTGCTCGGCCTCGTAACGGGCGGGCTGGTATGGTGGCAGCGACGCGTCCGTCAGGCGGAGACCCAGGCACCCCCTGACGGCGCTGAATAGACAGACCGGCGGACATGCGTGTGCCCGCCGCGACGAGGATTATTCCTCGGCTTCTTCGGACTGCTCCATTGTCTGCGCTCTTTCAGCCAGGGCAACGACCTCGCTCATCGCGCCGACCTCTGGCGTTTGGAGACGGGTGCCTTTGATACGGGCCGCCTTACCGGAGCGTTGACGCAGGTAATACAGCTTGGCCCGCCGGACTCTCCCCCGAGCGAGGACTTCGATCTTCTCAATGCGCGGCGAGTGCAGGGGAAAAATCCGCTCGACCCCGACCCCGTAGGATACTTTCCGCACCGTAAAGGTCGCCCGGTTACCCTTGCCGTTCGAGCGGCTGATGACCGCTCCCTCAAAGACCTGAACCCGCTCTTTGTCACCTTCAATAATCTTGGCATGGACGCGAACGGTATCCCCGGCCCTAAACTCTGGAATATCAGTCTTCTGCTGTTTAGCCTCAATGGCGGCAAGTAGGTTACTCATGATGCTGTTCTCCTCCGCGCTTTTTTCATGCACTGTGCGGCAGGTGGGACAAACGCTAAGACGTCTGCAAGTATGCCTCACCTGAGACAGAGAGGTGCAGTATTGCTATTGCCGTTATTACCGTGTGTTTGCTGAGTACGGACGACGAGGGTTTACTGCTCTTTTTCTACTACCCTGCTGCTGACAGACGGTCAAGACGGCGTCCCCAGCAGGCGGTCAAGCATAATGGCCGCAGCCGCACGAACGGATAGATGGTTATACGCTCCACACCCTTGAATAGGCTCAAGAATTGCCTCTGCCTGAGCAAAAACCTCCTGGGTCAGCCCCCAGCCGGTTCCCAACAGTAAGAGGATGGGGCACTGCTCGTGTTTCAGACTTTCGCGCAGGTCGGCAAAACTCAGACGCTCTTCCCCGCCTTTTGCCGATGTGGCAATGACGCGCGGTGGCTGACCTGCACTCCGGGTAATGACCGCCCGAACCTCCTCAAGCGAGTCAGCCAAAGAGACAATGGACAGGGCATCTCTGCGGGTCGCGTTATACACGCTGCCATGCCCGCTCTGCCAATGGTCAAGGATTTTCTCCGCCAGGGCCTGGAGCGTTCGTATCGGATGGACCACGAAATACTGTTTTACCCCGTAGGTTAATGCCGACCGAGCAATATCGTGAATATCCATATTAGTAATGGAGGTGGTCACGACTTTGTGCGTTTTGTCATACACGGGATGATGAATCAATGCGATATAGACGTCGGCCATACGTGCCTTCGCTGTGCGGGCAGGGCTGCTATGTGTCCGTATCATCCCGCTGCTGGAGCCAGCGCCGTTCTTCGGGACTCAGGTCAGCCTTTTTGAGCAGGTCCGGCCGCCGCACGCGCGTCCGGATAAGCGACTGTCGGCGTCGCCACTGGGAGATGTCTGCATGATGACCGGATAACAGCACGTCTGGAACCGGCATCCCGCGGAACGTTTCCGGCCGGGTATACTGCGGATATTCGAGTAGTCCAGTACTGAAAGACTCGTCTTCGGTTGATTCTTTCCTCCCGACCACACCCGGCACGAGCCGGGCAACGGCATCAATCAATACGAGGGCCGCCACTTCTCCCCCACTGACAATATAGTCTCCGATGGAAATCTCTTCATCAACAAAGGACAGAACCCGTTCGTCTACCCCTTCATATCGACCGCAGACCAGAATCAGCGCCTCGTACGCTGCCAGTTCGGCCGTTTTGGCCTGGGAAAGCGGCTGTCCTTGAGGCGAGAGGAAAATCCGCCTCGAATTGGGTAAGGGCTCACTCACTGCTTCGATCGCATTGACCAGGGGCTCGGGGGTCATCACCATACCCCAGCCCCCACCATAGGGCGCATCGTCTGTTGAGCGATGTTTGTCCGGTGCATGGTCACGCAAATCGTGCACGCAAAACGAGAGGATGCCCTTACCCTGAGCTTTGTGTAACAAGCTGGTGGAGAGGGGCGAGGCAAACCACTCCGGGAAAATGGTAATGATGTGAAACTGCATAAGCTATAATGAGTAAACGTGTCCTCCAATCATTTATCAAGGCTGGATACGTTTACTCATTTTCGAGCAGTCCTTCGGGCGGATTGATAATCACCAGGCGGTCTTCGATGGCGATCGTCCGTATTACGTCTTCAACAACAGGGATCAGATATTCTTTTTCTCCATCCCGCACCACGAAGATATCATGGCCCGGGGTCGTCAGAACCTCCGCAATAGTCCCGATAGATTCTTGCGTCAGCGTTCGGATAGGCAGGCCGATCATCTGGTAGTGATAAAACTCGCCCACTTGGAGTTGGGGTAAGTCGCTCTCGTCCACGAGCAAACGCGACTCGCGGAGCGCCTCGGCCCGGTCGCGAGAATCGACCCCGGCAAACTTGAGGAGGAGACAGGACGCGTGCGGCCGGACCTGTTTCAACTCGAATCCCTCTTCCGGGGTGTCCGTCTTGCGCAGCGTGACCCGCAGGCCGGGCCGTAACGTCGGGCAGGGGAAAGAGTGGGGGAGGAAGCGAACCTCTCCCCGCACACCATGCGTATTGACCACACGACCAAGTTCGATCTGTGTGACTGGGCTCGGGCGGCTATTTTTCTTCGACAATCTCAAGGACAACTTTGCGGTTTGTACGGGAAGCCGCCGCATTGAGCAGGGTCCGGATCGACTTTGCCGTACGCCCCTGTTTGCCGATAATACGACCAAGGTCTTCCTTGGCCACGCGCAACTCAAGGATGGCTGCAGTTTCTCCTTGGATTTCTGAGACCTCGACTTCATCCGGGTTGTTCACCAGCGCCCTGGCGAGGTATGCAACAAGGTCTTTCATAGTCTTCTCCCCGTGCCTCAGAGTCAGGCTTCCTGATAAGAGTAAACGTGTCCTCCAATAGACATGCAGATGTTGGATACGTTTACTCTTTTGCGCGCCCTGCCTTTTTGATGAGTCGAGCAACT
>MPMI01000040.1 GCA_002238415.1 Desulfurellaceae bacterium bin18
GGTTCGGTTCGGTTCGGTTCGGTTCGGTTCGGTTCGGTTCGGTTCGGTTCGGTTCGGTTCGGGTCGGGGATACCATGGCCGAATTCTCTCTGACCCTGATTAGAGCCTCTCTAGCCAAAATCATACCGGCTATCTATATCTCAAACATATACCGGCTGTCTATATCTCAAACAGCCGGAGCCGCTGACCGCCGCCGCGCGCACCTGCATAGCCGGGCCACCAGCCCTCCATTCCGCCCCTGTCCGAGATGTACGCGGGCGGGCGGATATTTCATGAACCGTGAAATTTCACCCTGGATGAAATATGGATAAACTGGTCAAAATCCTGGTCGCCACGCACGTCGGCGTCTTCCTTTTGGGCGTCCTGCTCGGTGGATTTCTGGTCTGGTCAACCCACCCCTGAAATCCCCTCAAACACCCTTCCAAAACCAGAAATTAAGGGCCGATTAAGGGCTGAAAAATGACCCATTAAAGGCCGTTTAGGCGTGAGAAATCATGAAATTTTGTGAGAAATGGGATTTCACGACCATGAAATTTCATACCCCGTGAAAAGTGGTGCAAATCCTCGATATTAGGCCATTTTTGATGAGATTTGGGGGCAAAATCACGAAATTTCGCCATGAAATATTTCACGATTTCTCATGTTCTGGGGGAAAGGGGTCCTGACTGGAGATGAGCCTGACGATGGAGCAGACAGACCGGACTGACTACTCAACATGTTTCCAGGCATGGTAAGAACTGCGCACCAGCGGACCGGATTCGACATGACGAAAGCCCAGACTCAGCGCCTCTTCCCGTAAGGCCTTGAACTCGTCCGGATGGACGTAGCGTTCAACCGGGAGCTGCTCCTTCGACGGTTGGAGATACTGCCCGAGCGTCAGAATATCGCACTCCACCGCTCGCAGGTCACCGAAGACGGTCAGGAGTTCTGCATAGGTCTCGCCAAGCCCGAGCATGATCCCGGTCTTGGTCTTCAGGTTCGAGCGGACTGCTTTGGCTTTCTCCAGGACACGGAGGGAGCGCTCGTACTTCGCCCCTGGGCGCACCCGTTTATACAGCCGCGGCACACTTTCGGTATTGTGATTGAAAATGTTGATCGGCGATGCGGCAACCGTGGCAACGGCGCTTTCGTCTCCCTGAAAATCGGGGGTCAGCACTTCAATCGCACAGTCGGGATTCAAGTCTTTGATCGCGTGCACGGTCTCGGCAAAGTGTTGGGCACCGCCGTCCGGCAGGTCATCTCGGTTGACCGACGTGACGACAATATGGGCGAGGTTCATCTTTCGGGCCGCTTCAGCCACGCGGCGGGGTTCTCCGGGGTCGAGGGTCACCATGCGGCCGTGACTGACCGCGCAGAACCGGCAGTTACGAGTACAGACGTCGCCCATGAGCATGAATGTCGCCGTCCCATGTCCCCAGCACTCACCGATATTGGGGCACTGGGCCTCCTGGCACACCGTATTGAGCTTGAACGTCGAGACAATGGCCTTGGTCTGCGTATAGCCCGGACCGGCAGGCATGCGGACCTTAATCCAGTCCGGGTGGCGACGCTTTACGGGACGGTTGCCGGACGTTCCGTTGGAGGAGGCTTGAGAGTGGGTTTCGGCCAACTCGTGTTCCATACGATCTCCTGATAACCAAATGTTCGGGCAAAGCTTTGTGCAACGGAGGCTTGCACTGTATCGAGCGGGAGTTCTTCCTTCAATAATTCCTGCATGGACGTCATGCGTACCCCAGGCAGTCCGCAAGGAACAATGGCAGAGAAATACGACAGGTCAGGATTCACGTTCAGGGCAAAGCCGTGAAACGTGACCCAGCGACGGACGCCAATACCGATTGAAGCGATTTTGTCAGTTCCTACCCACACCCCGGTGAGGCCGTCTCTCCGAGTCGCAGCAATATCCCACTCGGCAAGCGTAGCTATGAGAACGTCCTCGATCAGACGCAGATAGCGATGAACGTCTTTGCCGTGTTGTTTCAGGTCAAAAATGGGATAACCAACCAGCTGGCCCGGCCCGTGAAACGTGACCTCCCCACCACGACCGACGCGATGGACCGGCACCTGACCAGGGTCGAGCAGGTATCGCTCGTCGCCCCCCCGGCCCAAGGTGAACACGGGTGGGTGTTCGAGCAGAACGAGAGCGTCCGGAATCTCAGCCGCTATCCGTTGTTCGACCAAGGTCGGCTGCCATGCCAAGGCGGTGGCGTAGTCCACTAAACCGGGGGTTATACACGCGAGTTTCATTCGACCCTTTCGGACCGCCTGCCCTAAAAATTGATACCCCGCCCTTCGGCGTCCAGTGCGGCCTCCATAATCGCTTCAGACAGTGTCGGATGGGCATGGACGGTTTCGCTCAACTCGGCGGTGGTCGCTTCCAGCGTTCGGGCGAGACCGACCTCGGCAATAAGGTCCGTCGCGCCACGCCCGACGATATGACAACCCAGGATCTCACCATACTCTTTATCAACCACCAGCTTGACCAGACCTTCCTCATGGCCGGCAGCGAGCGCCTTACCCAGGGCACGGAACGGGAATCGCCCGACTTTCACTTCATGGCCCTGCGCCTGGGCCTGCTCTTCGCTCAGCCCAAAGACCGCCACTTGCGGTTGACAATAAATACACGCCGGGATGCGGGACGCATCAATCCCCTTCTCCCGTTCGCCGGTCATATATTCGACAGCGGCAATCCCTTCTGCCGAGGCGGCATGAGCCAGCAGAGGTGGCCCGTTCACATCACCGATCGCATAGACTGCGGTATTGGCGGTCTGCATTTGCTCGTTGATCTGCACATAGCCCCGCTCAATCCCGACACCGGCCTCTTCCAGACCAAGATCAGCACTAATCGGCGCCCGACCGACAGCCACCAGGACTTTATTGGCCGTGCGTTCCTTGAGGGTACCGGCGCTATCCAGGTTGACCTCGACCCGGCCCGGATATTTTTCCAGACTGTGAAACATGGTCTGGGTCAGGACCTCGATGCCCTTTTTCTTAAACGCGCGTTCCAACTCCTTGGCGATTTCGGCATCGATCCCGGGCAGGAGTTGCTTTTCCATTTCAACAACCGTAACCCGGCTGCCAAACGTGCTGTAGATATAGGCGAACTCCACCCCAATCGCACCGCCGCCAATGATGACGATGGATTCGGGGATGGCTTGCTCCGTTAGGGCCTCATAGCTGGTTAAGACCTGCTTGCCATCGACCTCAAGGCCGGGCAGTGTCCGCTCACGGGAGCCAGTGGCAATCAGAATACGCTCGGCTTCAACCTGCTGCGTCTCCTGACCTTCGATCACCACGCGATTATTCCCCTCCAGCCGTCCCGTTCCCTTGAGGAGCGGCACCTTGTTCTTTTTGAGCAGGTATTCCACCCCTTTGGCCAGTCGGCCGGCAACCTGGCGCGAACGCTTGATGACTTGGGGATAATCAAAAGACAGCCCGCTCACCTTGATGCCGTAGCGCTCCCCATGTTTGAGGTCTTCATACATCTCGGCCGAGGTCAGAATGGCTTTGGACGGAATGCAGCCCCAGTTCAGGCACACCCCACCAGGCTGGTCTTTCTCCACGACCGCGACATTCAGGCCAAGCTGGGCGGCTCGAATCGCTGCCACATAGCCCCCAGGCCCTGCTCCAATTACCACCAAGTCGTAGCGTTCCATTGCACTCCTTTACACCATTAAACCGACGGGATTTTCGAGTAAATTTTTCAGTTCTTCGAGAAATTGGGCAGCGGTCGCCCCATCCAATACCCGATGATCGCACGACAGTGTTGCCATCATGGTCCGCGAGATGACCATCTGCCCATCTCTGACCGTGGGTCGCTCTTTAATGGCACTCGTCGCCAGAATCGCCGCCTGGGGCGGATTAATCACCGCGGTAAAGTGCTCCACAGGATACATGCCCAAATTGGAAATGGTAAAGGTGCCTCCGGAGAGGTCCCGCGTCGTCGGCTTGCCCGTCCGTGCCCGTTCCACCAGCCCGTTGGCTTGGGCGGCGATGTCCAGCAACGACAGCGTCTGACAGTCGTGCAGCACCGGGACAATCAAGCCGTCATCAAGGGCAACCGCAATCCCGATATTGATCTCATCCCTGAGTTCCCGTCCGTCACCGCTAAAGGACGCATTCAGCCGTGGATGGCGCCCCAAGGCAACCGCGATCGCCTTGACCAATAAATGGGTATACGTCACATCGGCGCTCACCCGGTCACTCAGCTTTAGCGAGGTCCGCAGGCGAACGGCCTCGGACATATCGATCTCAGTGGTGACATAAAAATGCGGCGCCTCCCGCATACTGTCAGCCATACGTTTAGCAATCGTCGCCCGCATCCGGGAAAACGGCTCTACCCTTCCGGTCGGCGAGGTGACTGTTGGCGAGGAAGCCAGCGGGGTCTTCAATTCGGCCGCCACCGGCGTGGCCTCAGCGCTTTCAAGATCCTGCTTAATGATGCGCCCCCCCGGTCCGCTGCCCTGCACCTTGGCCAGTTCAATGCCGCGCTCTGCGGCGATCTTCCGCACAATGGGTGAGGCGAGAATCCGCTCATCCTTTTTTCGGGGCGGCAGCTTCTTGGGAGTGGCTTCACGGATTTTCCGAACTTTCTTCGCTGCCGGCTTGGCCGGCGGCGGGCCGGCTTTGGCCTCCACCCTCTTCTCGGCAGGTGGAGTCGATGCAGATGAGCTTGCTGTTCGAGCCGGTGGCGTTGGGGCAACTCCGATTTCCGCCTCTTCTCCCAATAAGGCAATCACCGCGCCAACCGGGGCAGACTCACCCTCCTGAGCTCGAATCTCGGTCAGAAAGCCATCATCCAGGGCTTCCATTTCCATGTCAGCCTTATCGGTTTCCACCTCGGCAATAATATCGCCGACCTCAACCCGATCCCCAACCTTTTTGAGCCACTTGAGGATCTTCCCCTCCTCCATAGTATCGCTCATGCGCGGCATGATCACTTCAGTCGCCATACATTCCTCCTGACCTCTCTCTTAGTATAGCCACCATGAGGGGCTGGTTGAAAGTGAACCGGGGCTACTAGAGCAAACGAAATGAGCGTCGATGAGCCGGGCA
Organism: Desulfurellaceae bacterium bin18; assembly: GCA_002238415.1. Classification (GTDB taxonomy): domain Bacteria; phylum Desulfobacterota; class Binatia; order Bin18; family Bin18; genus Bin18. Next base: position 5,053 of record MPMI01000040.1, read on the forward strand.
CGGTCCATAGGTGCGCAGGGCCTCACGGTGGGCGGCCGTGCCGTATCCCCGATGACGGGCAAATCCGTACTGGGGGTAGCGTTGGTCCAGTTCAAGCATGAGCCGGTCGCGGTACGTTTTCGCAATAATCGAGGCCGCGGCAATGGAGTAAATATCCCGATCTCCCTTCGTAAAAGTGGACTGCGGTATCGGGTAGTCTGGCAGCAGACGGCCATCTATCAGCACGTGCTCTGGTTGAATCGGGAGGTGGTCGAGGGCCAAACGCATGGCTTTCAAGCCCGCCTGATAGATGTTGATCCGATCGATCTCCTTGGCCTCAACCAGCCCAATGCCAATGCCGGTTGCGACCTGACGGATCTCCGGCTCAAGGCGTTCCCGAGCCTTGTGCGTCAAGGTTTTGGAATCGCGAACGCCGGCTGGAAAAGACTCCGGCAGCCGTTCGTCCGACAGGCTTGGGGGAAAAACGGCTGCTGCGGCCACCACCGGACCGGCGAGGGGTCCCATGCCGACCTCGTCTACGCCAGCAACAATGTGGAGCCCGGTCCGCCACAAGTCTTGCTCGACAACCAGTTTCGGATAAATCAGGCAGGAAGCCACAGATTTTTCTATCGGACGCCCGATTCTTCCGGGGCGGTTTGCTTGCGCGCATAGACGGCAAACATGGGATCAGAGCCGCCAGGATTTGGGCTCCAGTCCTCAAAGACCGCAGCCTCGTAGCCGCCCGCCTGCTGGAAATAGGCGGTAATCAGTTCGGCCCGACCCTTATCTCTCAGCATCTGCCACAGGCGGATGGCTTTGGTTGGAAACATCCGGTTGGAGTACAGCACCAGAAAGGGACAGCTGGGCTTCAATATCCGATTCACTTCGGCAAACACTTCAACCGGTCGGACCATGTATTGAATTGAGACGGTGACGACCACACCGTCAAAGGAGGCATCCGCAAAGGGGAGCTGCGGATCAACGTTGAGATTGTGGACGATATAGTCATCCAGGTCCGGGTTATCCGCCATCTCCTCGGCGTTGAGCCCGAGTCCGATGCATTTTTGCTTCACAAATCCTTCGGGCAGATGCGGCAGATGCGTGCGCCAACTACTCATGAGATCCAGGAGGACGCCGCCGGGCGCAAACGTTTGGGCAATGCATTGGCCGGCGGCGGCAATCGCTCCATCATCGATATGCACCAGTTTGCGCGGCAGCGTATAAAAGAGCGCGTCGTCGTTTTCGTCGAGCCGCTCGAACATGTCCGGGGTCAAACGGTGATCCATGGCGTGTCGGCAGGACGGAGCCTTACTGAAAAAACGCGGCTAGATGCGTCACCGTTTCTTCCGGTTTTTCAAACGGCGGCGCGTGGCCGCAGTCGGAAATCATAGCCAATTGCGACCCTTCAATCCCCTCATGATAGGCATGCCCGTGGGCGAGCGGGATCAACTGGTCGGACTCGCCCCAGACAATCAGGGTTGGGACGGTCACCCGGTACAGTCGGCTGCGCAGCTTTGGGTTACAGAGATAGGGATTCCAGCCCACTCGGGCCGTGGCTTCGCGGGCGCGCAGGGCGTTTTCCAGGACTTCTTGGGGCGGATCATCCGGGATAAAGCTCCTGGCGAGTTCCGACTCCGGCGCATGGAAGACTAAACGGCGTGTTTCCTGTGGGTCTGCCGCAAAGATATCGGCCATAGGAGAGCCGGGTACGCGGAGTCCGGCCGGGTTGATCAGGACCAACTTTCTCAGGCGGTTGCTATAGCGCGTCGCGAGTTCGGCGGCCAGCCAGCCCCCGAGCGAGAGACCGGCCACATAGGGCTGGTCGAGTCCGATTTGATCCATCAAATCCGTATAGTGAAAAACCAAGTCTTCTATAGTATCGATCTGATCCAAGCCCTCAGAGCGGCTAAAGCCCGGATGGCCGGGCACATACACGGTGTAATGTTGCGCGAGTTGCTCGAAAAAAGGCAGCCAGGCCACCTCGCCGCCCGCACTGTGGAGATACAGCAGCGGGTCTCCAGCCCCCCCGCTGAGCATTTGGATATTCTTGCCACGGATATCAAGAAACTCTTCCCGGAAGGCCATGATCTCTCCTTTTTTCAGCAATAATCCTTGCGGTAGCTCCGCTCCTCGTGTACCACACCCCCGGCAGTTTGCCTAGCGATTGTGAGCCGGACGGATGACCGATAAGGCCCGAGGAATCGCCCGCAACGTGACTGGCAGAGGGCCCAGGCGCTCGCCGTCGGCGTAGACATCGCCCGGGGTTTCCGAACGGATAACCATTTCTCTTCCGCGCAGACTCTCTATTCCAGTCAAATGTATGTGACTGCCGTTAAAGACGCGCGGGAAAGCCCGTAACAGGAGTTCCCACTTGCCCATCCCATGCGCCACACAGGCATCCAGAATGCCATCATCAACCCGAGCGCCGGGCACAAGTTGCATGCCCCGCCCCGAACTCCACGCGTTGCCGACCGCAATCAGCCAGCTATAGCAGCGCTGCTCATGACCGTCGCAGCGAATCGTGAAGGTCTGTGGCGCGGAAAGAAAGACCGAGAGAACGGTCAATGCCGAGTACACCGCGTTAAAGCGAAAGCGACCCAGCAGGTTTGACCGACGGTTAATCTCTGCCGCGAGGCCGACCAGGGCAACCGACAAGAAATAGCGCTCATGCGCCTGCCCGACGTCTATACGGGGGACGGGCTGGGCAGCGTGCGCGCCATATTGAGCGATGAGCTCACACGCCTCGGTCAGGCGCAGCGGGATACCCAGGCCGCGCGCAATATCGTTTCCGCGCCCGGCCGGAATAATGCCCAGCATCGCCGGCGTCCCGACCAGACTGTTGGCGACCGCATGGACCAAGCCGTCGCCGCCCAGGCCAACCACCAGGGTGCAGCCATCCCGAACTGCCTGAGCGGCCAGGGTAGCGGGGTCAGCCGGCGCGCTGCTATACAGCACTTCGTGTTGGCAGCCATGCCTTTGCAGTTCCAGGCTGGCCTGGCGGGCAATCCTCGCTCCCCGTCCTCCCCCCGAGGTCGGGTTGACAATAAGGCGGGCCGTGGGCATCCGGCTGCTCGTCTTTACTCGCTCGCTCGCAGTCCACCGCGCTCAAGATGGGCTTGCAGGAAGTTACGGCTCCCGTCCGCGGCCATGCTGGCCGAGGCTGAGAGTTCGAGGCACAGCGCGGTGGCCGCAATGATTTGGGCAAAACGATACACCTTGCCCTCACCCCAACAGTCCAGCAGTTGCAGATACGAGCGCGCGTGCGGCAGGCTCGTTCCCCCGCCGAGCGTGCCCACTTCCAAGCCGGCAAACCGAATGGAAAGGTGCAGGCCAGCGCTGACCGGGCTGACCGTCACCTGCGCCATACTGCTTGTGCCAACCATGCCCAGGTCTTGACCGGTGGCGGCAAAAATAGCCGCGATGGCTGAGGCTGGAGTAAACGCAAAAGACTGCATGCCACTCGCGTGCGCACCGTGGAGTCCGGCATGTTCCAGAGCCAGAATATCCGCAGCCTCAATGCGCAGGACTCGCCGCAAGATTGCATCGGGCAGGGTGATTTCGGCATGGACAAGCTTGCCGTGCCCTGGAAACTGAAAAAAGGCATGACTCGGTTTTTTATCGCCGCCCATGTTGGCTTCGAGAAAGACCCGCAGCGGCCTTATACCGAACTCGGCGGCAAAGCGTTCACCGATATAGGCATGGTTGAGCGCATAAGCGTTGCGCGTCATCATATTGGGGCCACAGGCATCGCCGGTCGTGAAACGGTATAAGACGTGGCACATGGGTCCGACCACATGGGTCTGCACCTCATGCAGCAGCGCATGTCGGCTGAGCAAATGGTTTGGGAGCGAGGAGTGAGCTGAGTCTTTGAGCCAGGCAGCCATATCATCGACGTGCGCGGCGACCCAATCAGCCAGGGCAAGAGCCTCTTGCGTAGAAGAGAACACAAAGCACGAGTCTCGGGTAATCCGGTCGGCCAGTACGTAGGTGCAGACGCCACCGGCCAGCGCCACCGCAGTCACGCCGCGTTGAATCGATGCTGAGAGCCCGCCTTCAGTATGGGCCAGAGGCACGAAAACCTGATCTTCCTGTCGGCCGCGTTCGTGCAGTTGGCCTTGCCGGTCGAGTTCATACTTGCCCCAGTTCAGCCTCAGCGGCCCGACGACGCCAACCGGCAGCATCATCTCGCCGGTCAAACACTCCTGGAAGGGGACCAGCGCATCGAGTTGGCCGTCTAGCACATACTGGTGTTCAGCATCCCAGTGGGCCAGTGTCCGCAGGCGTTCTTGGCGTTCGGCAATCCATTGGGGCGTATTCCCCCGCGGCCAACGGGGGAAGCGGGCGGCGGGGGCGTTCTTGGCGGACGGGGTCGGCCGACTCATCCTTCTGCCGGTCTTTCCGCTGCGGAGAGGTGAAGACGGCGGGCCTTGTTCTCAATGTCTCGCCTCACCCCGCCGAACAGCGTCTGCCCATCAATGCCGATAAGGAGCGCCTCGGATTTCAGGGCCGCATACATTGACTCCATCAGCCGTAGTAATTCGTCTCGCATTTTGAGAAAGACCGGACCGAACTGCGGTTCACGTTCCAACGCCGCGCGTAAATAGAGCTCGGCAAAGGCCAGATGGCGGGCCTCATCTCGTAAGATTCGACTCGCAATAGTGGCAAAGAGAGAAGTCGGATGGGCCTTTGCCAAAATGCTGTAGAAATGGCGGGCCAGAATATCACTGAGCAGTATCCCCCACAGCCATTCAATCCGATCTCGCGACTTAAACAGGCGCGCCTGGTAGCGGAACATGTCTTTGAGCTGGCGGACTTCAAGCGGACGCTGGTTCAGGGTGTTATAGAATCGCGTCAGGGTCTCGAAATGACGAGCTTCGTCCAAAAGAAACGTGGAGAGATAGAGTTGGGCTTCGGTCTCATGGGCGGCAAAACACTGCGGGATGGTCGAACTGGCTCCGATCATAGCCGTTTGCTCACCCAGATAGATGGGGGTCAGCACCATAGCCAGAGCACGCTGTTCGTGACGGTCGAGAGACAACGGCTGCGTCCAGTCAATTTCGGCCGCCGACCACTGCCCCTCAACGCCCTTCCGAAACAGCTCCATGAGCTTGGCGTTCTCAATACGGGGGAATACCCGAATCACTTGCCCCAACCCCTCTCCATTACCTGCAATTAGGGCAGCACCATAGCAACCCAACCCCGAGTACTCAAGTAAACGTCGAGTATGGGCAGTATGTGGGTCTCCCCCATGGCTCGCGGCAAAGGAATTGGTAAGCAACTCCTTCATGGGGCAATGGCCTGGGCCGCCGCTCAGGGGGCGAAGCGTATGAAGCTCTGGGTTACCGCCGGCAATAGCCCCGCGACGAAACTGTACGAATCTTCAGGTTTTGTTCCTACGGGCAAAACAGACCGATTACCCTCCCACCTTTCCCTGCACATTATCGAAATGGAAAGAGAACTTGGCCGGTAGGACAGGGTGCGGCTACAACGGCCTGGCCGTACACTCGGCAAATATCACCTCCGCCGCGGCTTCTCCACTCCGCACACAGTCGGCCAGACCAACGCCGCGATAGGCATTGCCGGCGAGCGCCAGACCCGGATGCTCGGCCACCTGTTTTTCGATCTCGTCAACGAGCTGAAGATGCCCGACGCGGTACTGCGGCATGGACCGCGGATAGCGGGCAATGCGGGTCAGAAGGGGTTCGGCTTCAATCCCGAGCAACTGGCGCAGCTCACTACGGACCAGAGCACGGATTTCAGCGTCATCCCGCTCAAACAGCTCAGCCTGGAGCGCGCCCCCGACAAAGGTGCGTAACAGGGCATGATCGCTCGGCGCTCGTCCTGCATATTTCACGCTCGAGAAAGTCCCGGCAAGAATGGAACGCTGCTCCACCCGTGGTACCACAAAACCGAAGCCATTCAGCGGATGGGGAATCTGGTCGCGACGATAGGCCATATTCACCGTAGCCGTGGAGCTATAGGGGATGGCGGAAAGGTGCTGACTCAAAGTGCCATCAAGCGCACGCACAAGCTGCGCCGCGGCAAAGGCCGGCGTCGCCAGCACCAGGCCGTCGGCGTGCAGGCTGGAGCCGTCGGCACAGCCCACCGTCCAGCGGGTCTCATTCGGGCCTGCCGGCTGATAGCGTATGCTCGTTACCGGACAGCGCTGACGCAGCGTTCCGAGGCTGAGGCGTTCGGTCAGCGCGGAAACGAGGCGCTGCATACCGGTTTGCAGAGTCACAAACAAACTCCAGCGCGCCCCACTCGTTCCCTTGGTCGTCTGAGGATTACGACGAGCCGCTCGCCAGAGCGCATAAATCACACTTCGGTGGTCACGTTCCATGTACAGAAAACGCGGCATGGTCGCGGCCAGACTGAGTTGGTCGGGGTCGGCGGTGTAGATGCCGCCTATGAGAGGTTGGGCGATACGTTCGAGCGCTTCTTGCCCGAGCCGTCTTCGTACAAATGAGCCCAGGCTTTCATCGCTTTGTTCCGTGGCCCTGGGCAGCACGAGATCGAGCGCCATGCGCAATTTGCCCGGCCAGGAAAAAATACGCGAGCGCAGCAAGGGACCAAACTGGGTGGGGGCCAGTAACATGAAGCCTTGTGGCAGGGGCTCAAGCCTCCCCTGGTGTACAACAAAGGTGGCCCGGTGCGCGTCGTCGGTGCCCAGGAGTTCTGACTCAAGTCCGAGACGACGACACAGGGCTAAAGCCCAAGGTTTTTCCGAAATAAAGGAATCCGGCCCGAGTTCAAGCAGAAAATCGTCCCGCTGTTCCGTTGCAATGACGCCGCCAAGCCGGTCGCTGGCCTCCAGCAGCGTAAACCGCAGCGGCTGCTCTCGCTCCCGGCTCAATTCTTCGAGTCTGTAGGCCGTGGCCAGACCGGCAATACCCCCACCGACAATAACGATATGGGGCACTCTGGGATTGCTCTCTGGAGAAAGAGACATACGGCAGTTTCGTGGCGGGTTATGCGATACCCACCCGGTCTATTGGTTCAGGGTCGCCCGGACCACCTCGGCGATCATCCGAATAAAGCTTGGATGCGTATTGACCGTCCGGGCACGAAGCATATGCAGTCCGTTCCGTTCGGCAATCTCTCTCGCCTCCGTATCCAGATCGTACAGGACTTCGATGTGGTCACACACAAAGCCGATAGGAACGACGACTGCGTCGCGTGGCCCCTGAGAAGCGAGATCCTTGAGTACCAGGCCGATATCCGGCCCCAGCCACGGCACCTGGGGTGGGCCGCTGCGGCTCTGATAGGCAACGGTCCAGTTTTCGTGTCCGATGCGATCCGCGACCAAACGCGCGCCCTCTTCGACCTGTCGGACGTATTCCTGGCTGCCGGGTATGGCCGTTGGTATACTGTGAGCCGTGTAGACCAGAGGAGTCACCCCCCAACGATCCGCTGGAATAGACGAAAACGCCTGCTTCGTCAGATCGGCAACCGCATGAATGAACAAAGGGTGATTATGCCAGCCAGGGGTGAAGCTCACCTGGGGAGCAAGCAGCCCTACCCTTTCTCTCGCCTCCTCCACATTTGTCTTATATCGCTCCCAGCCGGCCTCGCTCTGCTGAGCGGAAAGAATGAAGCCAATGGCGTTTTTCACTCCGTCCCGCCCCATCTGTTCCAGTGTCTCGGCTATATAGGGATGCCAATTCCGCATGCCCATATACACCGGCAGTTGGGTTCCTTCTTGAGCGAAGAGGCGTTGGAGTGCCTGCGCTTGACCGAAGGTAATCTCGTTCAAAGGCGAGCGACCGTCAAAAAGCTCGTAGTGTCGGACGACTTCTTGCAAACGGGTCGGCGGCACGGGACGACCGCGCAGGACATTTGCCAAAAAGGGCCGCACGTCATCCATTTTTTCCGGCCCGCCAAAGGCAATCAGCAGAACCGCGTCGTATTGCATAAGAAGTAGGCTGTGAGTTGCGTTTTTCTGATGACGTGACGTATCAGGTTTGACGACTCGAAAGTTCGTGCACCATATCGACCAGCGCAATCACATTATCCACCGGAGTTTGCGGCACAATGCCGTGTCCCAGGTTGAAAATATGCCCTTCTCTGCCCCCGGCCTGATCCAGAATACGTTGCACCTGTTGGCGTAAGGTATCCAGAGGAGCAAAAAGAGCCAATGGATCAAGATTGCCCTGGACGGCTCGGTCTGCACCGATCCGCTCCCAGGCCACATCAAGATCGACCCGCCAGTCCACCCCAATCACATCCCCACCCGCTTCGGCCAGCAGTTCCAGCAGGCCGGACGTGCCCGTGCCGAAATGAATGAGGGGAACACCCGGCGTCACTCCTTGGATGAGCGTCTGCATATGGGGCAACAAAAAGGTTCGATAGTCCTGGGGGGCCAGACAGCCAACCCAGGAATCGAAGAGCTGAATGGCCTGCGCACCGGCCGTAATCTGAGCATTTACATAAGCGGTGACAGCACGCACCAATTGATCCATCAGCGCGTTCCAGGCCCCGGAGTCCTGATACATGAGGCGCTTGGTTTCCAGATACTGACGTGACGCGCCGCCCTCAATCAAATACGACGCCAGGGTGAAGGGCGCGCCCGAGAAGCCGATCAGAGGGATGTCGCTGGGTAAGCCGCCGCGAATCTTGCGGACTGTTTCAAATACAAAGGGGACGGATTCTTCGGGCGGCACCTCACGCAGAGCGCCAATATCTTGGCCCGAACGAACCGGGCGATGAATCACGGGGCCGTCGCCTGCGGAAAATTCCAGTCCAACGCCCATGGGTTCAACAATGAGGAGGATATCCGAAAAGAGAATGGCAGCATCCACGCCCAGGCGTTCAACCGCTTCAAGCGTTACCTGCGCGGCCAGGTCAGGCGTCTTGCACAATTCGAGAAAGGGCACACGTTCGCGCAACGCCCGGTATTCGGCCATATACCGCCCGGCCTGTCGCATGAGCCAGACAGGGGTGTACGGGGTTGGCTCTCCCCGGCAGGCGCGCAGAAAAACCGGCGTCTCCATAGCTCGCTCATTATCACACGGAACGGACAGCAGCAGCCCCACTCCTCTTGCTGTCCGTTCCGGGCTTCGGATACAAAACAGAAATAAAAGGAGTACAAGTATGACAGACACAGGCACCCATCATGTGGCAACGGTCAACGGCTTTCGGATGCACTATGTGATTGCCGGATCAGGCTACCCCCTGGTTTTTGTTCACGGCTGGCCGCAGAGCAGCTATGAGTGGCACAAGATCATCGGTCCGTTGTCGGAGCAGTTCACGGTCATCACGCCCGACTTGCGAGGCTTGGGAGATTCCGAGCGCCCGCTGAGCGGCTATGACAAACGCACCCTGGCCTCGGATGTATATGAACTCGTTACATCACTCGGCTTTGAGAAAATCGGCCTGACCGGCCATGACTGGGGTGGCGCGGTCACCTACTACCTGGCTTACGATCACCCGGAGATGGTCGAGCGGCTGATGATCCTGGATATGATTCCGGGTCTGGGTCGCAAGGGCGAAAAGATGGACATCGGGGTTGCCCAGCGGCTGTGGCACGTCTTCTTTCACGCCGGCATGCCCGACCTGGCCGAAAAGCTGGTCAGCAATAATGTCGAAACCTATTTACGGCATTTCTATAATTCAACCGTGTACAATTATAGCCCAAAGGTGTTCACAGACGAGGATGTGGCCGAATACGTCCGGGTCTATTCCGCACCAGGGGCGCTGCGCGCCGGGTTCCAGTATTACCGCACGGGCATCAATGAAGATCTGGAGAACCTGAGTTCATGCACGGAAAAACTCAAGATGCCTGTCCGAGCCTGGGGCGGCCAGACCTTCCTGGGTGATCTTGTGCCGATCTGGCAAGGCGTGGCGGACAACGTCGAAGGTGGCCAGGTCGAAGAGTGCGGTCACTTTATTGCGGAAGAAAAGCCGGATTTTGTGATTGCTCAGGCCCGGGAGTTTTTTGGTCCTTTGCAAGAATAGGCACTGGGTGAGCGGCCGTTCCCTCGGTCGTTGGAACCAAGCGTGACTTCGCCTATAATCCGACGGGTGGAGGTGGATGTATGAAGAAAGCGGCGGTGGCGGAACAAATCCTGACCACAGACCTCGGGGCTGAAGCGGAAGCGCGCTATCTGAATTACGCCCTGAGCGTGATTACCTCGCGGGCACTACCCGACATCCGTGACGGTCTCAAGCCGGTCCAGCGCCGGCTGCTGTACGCCATGCACCAAAACCTGCGGCTCGGAGGCGATGCCCGGCCGCGCAAATCCGCAGCGGTGGTGGGTGAGGTCCTGGGCAAATACCATCCACATGGAGACCAGGCCGCCTATGAGGCCATGGTGCGCTTGGCACAGCCGTTCTCGCTCCGCTATCCGCTGGTACAGGGAGAAGGCAATTTCGGCTCGCTCGACGGCGATAGCGCGGCGGCCATGCGCTACACCGAAGCCAAGCTCGCACCCCTGTCTGAAGAGCTGTTCCGCGACCTGCGCGGCGCAACCATCCCCTATCGCCCCAACTATGACGCCACCCTGGATGAGCCGGTCGTCCTGCCGTCCGGCATTCCCCAACTCCTGCTCAACGGCGCCAGCGGCATTGCGGTTGGCATGGCCACCAGCATTCCGCCCCATAATTTTACGGAAGTCATCAAGGCCCTGCTGGCCCTGATTGATGACCCGACGCTGACCAGCGCGGGATTGCTCAAATATATCAAAGGCCCGGATTTTCCAACCGGAGGGGAAATCCTGGCCGGCAAGCGCGAGCTGCGCGAGATGTATGAAAAGGGCCAGGGAACGATCAAATTGCGCGGGGAATGGAAGATCGAGAACCTGCCGCGCGGCAAGCGTCAGGTTGTCATTACCTCCCTGCCGTATACCGTCAACAAGGCCCAACTGGTGGAAAAGATCGCCGAATTCGTCAGCAGCCGGAAAATCCCGCAGATCGTCGATGTCCGGGACGAATCGACCGACGACATCCGCATTGTCCTTGAGCTCAAAGGCAACACCTCGGACGAACTCGCCATGGCGTATTTATGTCGGCATACGTCGCTGCAAACCTCCTTTTCGGTCAACCTGACCTGTCTGGTTCCAACCGGCAACCCGGAAGTCGGTCAACCCCTGCGCGCCACCCTGTCCGACCTGTGCCGGCACTTTCTGGACTTCCGTTTTACGGTGGTCACCAAACGCTTTGAGCATGAGTTAGACGAGTTGGAAACCCGCCTGCATATTCTTGCCGGTCTGGCCCTCATTGCCGACCAGCTCGACACCGTCATCCGCCTCATCCGGAATGCGGCCTCCCGCAAGGACGCGCGGGAAAAACTCCAGCAGAGTTTTCAATTGACCGAGGTCCAGGCCGACGCCATTCTCGATATTCGCCTCTACCAGCTCGCCCGCCTGGAAGTCGAAAAAATTCAGACCGAACGCCGGGGGAAAGAAGCCCGCGCCCAGGAGTTGCGCCGGTTGCTGAGTAGTGAAGGCCAGCGCTGGACGATCATACGGGACGAACTGGAAGCGCTGGGCAAGCAGTATGGCGACCGACGCCGGACGGCCCTGCGTTCGGGCGAACAGCTCAATTACGACCCCGACGCCTATATCGTCCATGAAGAAGCTACGGTCGTCCTCAGCCGGGATGGCTGGATTAAGCGGGTCAGAGAACTCAAGGACCCAACCAGCACCCGGCTACGCGAAGGTGACGACATCAAGGCCGTTCTTCAGGGTACAACCCGTGATCGCCTGGCCGTTTTCACCAACCGGGGTATGCTCTACGTCATACGCATTAATACCGTGCCGGCGACCACCGGCTATGGAGAACCCATCCAGACCCTGTTCAATTTTCAGGATGGCGAGCAGATTGTGACAGTTCGTCTTATCCACGACCGCCCGCCGGAGAGCCCGGCCCAACAGAATGGAGCGGGAGCGGCCAGACCAGACCAGACCGACCTATTCACCCCCCCTGCCTCCCCCCAGCCGGCCGGCGAGCGGGGACCGGCCCTGCTCCTGGCGACGGCCAAGGGCCTGGGGTTTCGTTTTGAACCTAATGTCGAAGAAACCACCCGGAACGGGAGAAAAATCGCCCGTTTGTCCGCAGACGACGAAGTCATTACCGTTCAGCCGGCGCGTAGCGGCCGAACGGTGTGTGCCACTGCGACCGGATATATCCTGGCTTTTCCAACCGAAGATATTACCGAATTATCCGGAGCCGGACGCGGAGTTATTCTCATGCGCCTGGAGCAAGACGATCGTTTGGTTGGGGCGGTCACAAGCGAACCCGGCGCAGGTGTGACGGTTATCAATACAGGCGGGAAAGAGCGGAAAATCCCACTGCGGGAGATTCCGTTAGGTAAACGGGCCGGAAAGGGCCGGCGGGTGGTCAAACGATCGGTGCTGGTTGGGGTGCAGCAAAACGGCACCCGGCGCGGCGCAAATGGCGGAGTGGAGGAGGCTGAGGCGTAATATGGCAGTACAAAAGCAAGCCTATACGGCAAAAGATATTACCGTTCTTGAGGGTCTCGACCCGGTTCGCAAACGGCCCGGCATGTATATCGGTGGGGTTGATAGCACGGGGCTGCATCACCTCGTCTGGGAACTCCTCGACAACGCGGTGGATGAAGCCATGAACGGCCATGCCAACCGCATTGAGGTGAGCCTGCATAAGGATGGCTCGACCGTCACCGTGGCCGACAACGGCCGCGGTATTCCGGTAGACCTGCATCCGCAGTTCAAGAAGCCCGCGCTGGAACTGATTCTGACCACCCTGCATGCCGGCGGGAAATTCGGCGACCAGAATTACGCCCATTCCGGCGGGCTGCACGGCGTGGGAGCTTCCGTCGTCAATGCGCTGGCCGACCATATGCAGGCCCGTATCCGCCGGGATGGAGTGGAGTGGGAGCAGTGCTTTCGCCGCGGCAAGGCCACAAGACCACTCAAACAAATCGGCGCGGCGCGCGGACATGGCACCACCCTCACCTTTCATCCCGACCCTGATATTTTTCCGTCTATTACCTTCACACCCGAGCGCATTGCCGAAAGATTGGAAGCCAAAGCCTATCTGCATAAAGGGCTGATGCTCGTCTTTCGGAACGAGACAGTCGGGCAAACGCAGCAGTTCCTGTATAAAGACGGTCTCAAAGCCTATCTCCGCAAGCTGCTCGCCGACGGCGACAAAAAGGCGGTTATTCAGGATGTCTTCCATATCGAACGCGACACCGCACCTCCCCTGGAGTGCGTACTGACCTGGACGGAATCACCGGAAGAGCGCATCCACTCGTTTGTGAATGGCATTCCCACGCCCTTCGGCGGGACGCATGAAGCCGGCTTAAAGACCGCCATTGTCAAGGCGGTTCGTAATTACATCAACGTCAACAACCTGACGCCCAAAGGGATGAATATTACCGCCGACGACACCCGCGAAGGGCTGGTCGCCATCCTCAGCCTGTATCTCAAACAGCCACAGTTTCAGGGTCAGACCAAAGAAAAGCTCGGCAACCCGGAAACAACAGCGCAAGTCGACAACCTGGTCCGAACCTCTTTGGAAAATTTTCTGCTCAACAATCGCTCCCAGGCGGAGACGATTGCCCAGCGGGTGATATTGGCGGCCCGAGCACGCACGGCCTCGCGCGCAGCATTGGAAAGCGTACGGAGTAAGGGGTCGGTTTCCCATCGTCTGAACCTGCCCGGCAAGCTGGCCGACTGTTCCTCAACCAGCCCGGCGAAAAGCGAACTCTTCATTGTTGAGGGCGATTCTGCCGGCGGCTCGGCCAAGCAGGGCCGCGACCGGGGATTTCAGGCCATCCTGCCGCTGCGCGGCAAGGTTTTGAATACGGAACAGGCCTCACTCAATAAAATCCTGACCAATAAAGAATTAAACGATCTGGTGTCGGCCTTGGGCTGCGGCGTGGGCAAGACGTTTGATCTGTCCAAGCTCCGCTATCACAAAATCTGCCTGTTGATGGACGCCGACTCGGACGGTAACCACATTTGTACGCTCCTGCTGACCTTTTTCTACCGTCACCTGCCCGAGCTGATTCAGGCCGGCTGTGTCTATATTGCCAAGCCGCCGCTGTATAAAATCGAGGTCGGCAAGGAAGTTCATTGGGCGGACGATGACACGGCCAAGGAACGCCTGCTGACCCAACAAAATGGGCATGCCGGCAAGGCCCAGGTTCAGCGTTTTAAGGGCTTAGGCGAGATGAATCCGCATACTCTCAAGGAAACGACCCTCGACCCGCGCACGCGTACCTTGCTCCAGGTCTCTAATCACGACGACGAGCGAACGAAAAAAGCCATCCAAACGCTGATGGGCAAAGATGTCCAGCCGCGCTTCAACTTTATCATGGAGCGGGCGCCCAAGGTCGAAGACGTAGACGTGTAATGCCCAAGCGTCATCCCAGCCTGGTCCCCCTCTCACGGGAGCATCATCACGGCCTTCTTCTCGCGTTCCGCATCAAACACGGGCTACCCAAAACGCGCCGGCCACACGACAGTCCGCAAGAGCAGGCGGCTGATACGGTGCACTTTTTCAAGAGCGGTTTGGCATCCCATTTTGCTGCAGAAACCGATATCCTCTTTCCATCGATTCGGGCCATGCAGCCTCAAGCGTCCGCCCTGCTCGACCGGCTCATTCAAGAACATACGGCCATGCGGGAATTGGTGCACCACATCGCCCGGCAGTCTCCTGACGGGTCGCAGTTGACGGAATTACTGGCGTCATTCGGGACACTCTTGGAACAGCATATTCGATGCGAAGAACGCGATCTTTTTCCGGTGTACGAGGCACACGTCTCCGAAGCCGAGGCGACCCGGATAGAGCACGCAATTTTTCAAATGATCGGCGATGGTCTTGCTTGACAGTCGGAGTCACAACCGGATAGGGGAAGCAGGAGCAGGTACGAGCGAATCTCAGGAATACGAGGAGGGCAAAGTATGGAGTTCTTACACACCATGATCCGGGTCAACGATTTGGACGAATCACTCAAATTCTACTGCGACGGGCTGGGCATGAAGCTGCTGCGCAAACAGGACTATCCGGGCGGTGAATTTACCCTGGCCTTTGTCGGCTACGGCGACGAAAAGAACAGCACCGTCGTCGAACTGACGCATAACTGGGGTACCTCGAGCTATGACCAGGGGAACGCCTTTGGGCATTTGGCGATCGGCGTGGATGATATCTATCAGACCTGCGACGAACTCAAGGGGAAAGGCATCAACGTCGTCCGCGAGCCCGGCCCGATGGCGCACGGCGGCGCGGTGATCGCGTTTATTGAAGACCCCAATGGCTACAAGGTCGAGCTGATCGATCTCAAAGGCGCCCGTGGATAGAAGATCACGAAAAGGAGTTTCCCGTGCTACAACCCGCAAAAGATTCAATTGACGTTGGTATTTTTGTCAAAGACATCAGCACCATGCTCGATTTTTACCAGGGCACGCTGGGTCTGGAAAAGACCGAGGAAGTACCGACCGCATTTGGCACCATCCATCGCTTCCGGCACGGCACGAGTGATATCAAGCTCATGGACCCCAAAGAGGTCCCGCCGGCCGCACCAAACGGTTTTGGCAAGCGCCTGGGTATCGGCTATCTCACCTTTGTCATTAAAGACCTGAGCGGCCTATGTGCCGCCCTCAAGGACAAGGGTGCGGAGTTCACCATCCCCGAAACCGAAATCCGTCCCGGTACCCGGATCGCCATGATCAGGGACCCCGAAGGTAATATTCTGGAGTTTGTCGAGCGCGGCTAAAGTACGGACAGCAGGCCACGGTCCGTGGCCTGCCCCATTGATCTCACACCACCCACAGCGTTATGTCGGGCCGAAAGAACACAGGGAATCATCTTCCCACTCCCTGCGTGTAGCGCCTCCTGAGTGAGCGCCTTTATCACCCACCTGCTCAGCGCCTTTACGCGCTCTTCCGCCGCCTGCCCGGACTAAAGTGTCGAATAGCACCGCTGGCAATACGCGCCCCACGCGAAGCCTCCGGCTTCGCAAAGCGGCGGAGGGTGAAATGCGTGGGTTCAAACCCCTTGATCATCTTGCGGGGGACCTCTTTGCCCAACAGGCTCTCGATAGCGCGCACGGCTTCGACCTCTTCGGACGAGGCAAAGGTGAGTGCCTCTCCGGTCGCCATGGCGCGGGCGGTCCGGCCGATGCGGTGGACGTAATCTTCCGCTCGATTGGGAACGTCAAAATTCACCACATGGGAAATGCCCTCGACGTCAAGGCCACGCGCGGCCACATCGGTTGCAACCAGGACATCAACCTTTCCGCTCTTAAAATCATTCAGCACTTGGGTACGAACGCGCTGGCTCTTATC
Organism: Desulfurellaceae bacterium bin18; assembly: GCA_002238415.1. Taxonomy (GTDB): domain Bacteria; phylum Desulfobacterota; class Binatia; order Bin18; family Bin18; genus Bin18. Next base: position 21,306 of record MPMI01000040.1, read on the forward strand.
GCCATGCAGGGCGGCGACCCGGCGGTTCGTCTGGGACAGACGCTTGGATAGGCGTTCCGCACGAACCTTGGTCCGCGTAAAGATCAGAACGTGTTTGAGGCTGCCGTGCTGGAGGAGATAGGATAACAGATCGTTTTTGCGTTCGGCTTCCACCAGATAGAGCACGTGGCGCAGCGTCGCAACCGGCGTCGCCCGTCGCCCGACATCAATCACCTCAGGCTCTCTCAAGGTGTCCTGGGCCAGACGCTCAATCTCCTGTGGCATGGTTGCGGAAAACAAGAGCGTTTGGCGCGTTTTAGGCAATGTGGCCAGGATACGCCGGACATCGGGCAGAAAGCCCATATCCAGCATACGGTCGGCTTCGTCCAGGACGAGTACCTCGACGTCAGCAAGCCGGACGTTGCCCCGATTCAAGTGATCGAGCAGGCGTCCGGGGGTTGCGATGAGCAGTTCCACCCCGCGCCGCAGCCGGTCGGCTTGCGGGCCGAGCCCGACACCACCATAGACCACGGTTGAGCGAACCGGCACGTGTTTTCCGTAGGTTCGGGCACTCTCCCCTATCTGGACGGCGAGTTCGCGCGTCGGGGTCAGCACCAAAGCCCGGACTGTTTTCGACTCTGCGTGGGTAAAACGTTGCAGGATAGGCAGGATAAATCCGGCCGTCTTGCCCGTCCCGGTCTGGGCACAAGCGAGCATATCTTTGCCGCTCAGGGCAACCGGAATCGCTTGGGATTGAATCGGGGTTGGGGTTTCGTATTGGACATCTTCAAGGGCGCGTAAGAGCTCGGGTATGAGCCCTAGCTCGGAAAACTCTGAACAATCGGCAGGATCGTTCTGTATACTCTCTGTTGTCAAAGGACCATCTCTTTCTCCGTGCGGCCCAGCGGCGCGGACGAATATGGGCGCGGACAAAGCATCAGCGCACCGTGTTATTGGACAGAACCTGGGAAACGTGGAACTCGGGTCTGGGCAACCAGAGACCCGCTTCTGAGCGGGATTTCTTACAAAGGAAAAGAGACCTGCTCGCGGTTCGTTCTCGTGCTATACAACCTCAGCATACCGGACAAAGAGTGAGAATACTAGTCGAAGATTCCTTTTTATCTCAGGCCAGTCGGTCCCTACCCGAGTTCGGTCTTGCGCTTCGTCAGGATGATGGCCGATCCCAGGGAGACACCCACCCCAACAATGGAGTAGAGGAGGTAGAAGAGACCCAACTGATTAGCCTCTGGGGTATCGCGGTACATAAAGAGCAAGAGGTTCAGGATAACGTACAGCGCATACGCATGCGCCATGCCCACGACGAAACGTTTCATCTGCCAGATGCCGTAGGCGTAGACGAGCAAATAGAGGCCGGCCACGATGCCGGCTATCACGTTGGGCATCCCGGACAGCCGGGAACCGAAGAGCACAAAGCCGGTCGTTTCATTAATCTGGAGGGGTTTCAGAAAATTTGATATTGCCAGAATAGCAAACAGGACGGCAAAGACCGTGAGTACACTGCCACGTTCAGCTTGAGCCATTGGGCCTCCTTGTGATCCGAGGTCCAACGTTACAATACTTCCCGCAGCCCGAGCAAGCGCCAGACAGGTAGAAATGCACACAGAGTTCCGATACCAGAACCGGAGTCGGAAATACGCTACCACCTGAGAGGAGAGAGTGATGACTATACGGTTACGACAGATCTGTTTCGTTGCGGACAAGCTCGCACCTGTGGTCGAGGATCTCACAGCCATATTCGGCCTTGAGGTGTGTTTTGTTGATGAAGGCGTAGGCGTTTTCGGCTTAGAGAACTCCCTCTTTCCAATCGGCTCAAACTTTTTTGAGGTCGTCGCACCGACGAAAGACAACACCGCGGCCGGTCGCTTTCTGCAACGTCGCAACGGCAACGGCGGCTATATGGTCATTTGCCAGTGCGATCGCCGCGAAACGCAACAGGCGCGCAAGGCCCGGGCTCAGGAGCTTGGCGTCCGTATTGCCTGGGAGCAGGATATTCACGGCTTTCAGTGTATGCAGCTCCACCCTGGCGACACGGGGGGCGCCTTCTTTGAACTCGACTGGGACCCGAAGAATGAACCTGAAGGGCACTGGGAACCCGCTGGCGGGGATGGCTGGGACACCGCCCGGCGGACGGATGTGGTCAGCCGCTATTCAGCGGTTGAGTTGCAGTCCCACGACCCGCAATCAATGGCCCAGCGGTGGGCAGACATCGCCGGCATCCCACTCCAGCAGGACGATCACGGTCGCCTGAGCTTTCCGCTGGAGAATGCCGACGTACGGTTTGTTGAGGCCACGGATGGGCGCGGAGATGGTTTGGGCGGAGTGGATATAGTTGTTACTGATATCCAGGGGCTCCTGACCACGGCAGAGCAGCGTGGGCGCCGGGTGTCGGACGATCAGGTGGAGGTGTGTGGCGTTCGTTTTTATCTCAAGGACGCGTAGGCCGCGCCCTGCCCTAATTGCCGTACTTCTGATCAATAAAATCCCGGATGACTTCCGGCGGGGCCCCTGCTTCAAATAATGTCAGCGCATCCTGCGCTTCGTGCAAACAGTGCATTCAGCCAGCGGCGTGATCATCCACAAAGCAATCCAGGAGGTTGCCGTGCCCCATGGACCGGTCACAGCCACAGTAGCAGTGCAGCCCGGCCAGCACGTCCGGGATGGTTTGGGCAATGACGTAACCGTCTCTGACTGCTCCGCTGAACAAGTCTGGCGATAAGGTCGCAGGCAGACTGGTATGGGTTGAGAGCGGGGTTACTGATGGTTTCTTTTCTGATCCAGGCGTGGTTTCGGCAGTCAGATTCGTCTCGGCCAAGACAATAGCCGGAGAGTGCCCTGGTGCAGCGAGCACTGTACCAAGCCCCAAGACGAGAATGAGAGCGCCTACGATACGGATGACCATGCGTACCATCTCCTTTCGGTCAGTGAGCCGACCCTCACGCTACCATACATCGCTACTTGGCCCAACCACACAGAGCCCTGGGTCGTGGTTCAGTTTCACATCGCTCTTGCCCGCTGAGGCGGAGCGCCCCCCCCCCCCCCCCCCCCCCCCCCCCCCCCCCCCCCGGCGGGGCGGCCGCCTGCCCTGCCCCGCTGAGGCGGACCCCCCCCCCCTCCCTGGCCCTCCCCCTCAGCGGGGGGAGGGAAAATCTGCTCCCTCTCCCCTGGTAGGGAGAGGGCTGGGGTGAGGGGGACATGCAAACTGAACCACTACCAAGCCCTGCTCTCCCGGACGGCTCTACAGTATGGGCCGGCGCTGGGGAAGCGCATAGAGTCGAGTCGGTCGATTTGACGCGTTTTGGTTTGCGTACTATCGAGGCAAACCAGAGACGGTTATCAATGGGAGTGTCCGCTTCATCACCTTGGTCGCCTCAAATTCGACTACAGGCCGTTGAAATGTTACCTGAAAGGAAGTCAGGAGACCCAAGCCAGCCGCTGCCTGCCACGGCAGCCTGGCGTCTCAAGCAACTGATACCGGAGGTTCTTCTTGGCCCACTTCAAATCCCTGGAATCCTGGATATGGGACGCCGCCTGCTCCATCCGTGGGGCCAAGGATGCCCCAAAATACAAAGACTACATCCTACCCCTCATCTTCACCAAACGCCTGTGCGATGTCTTTGATGATGAACTGAATCGCATCGCCGCCAAGGTCGGCTCGCGGAAGAAAGCCTTTCTGCTCGCCGGGGCCGACCACAAGCTTGTCCGCTTCTACCTCCCCCTCATGCCGGACGACCCCGAACAACCGGTCTGGTCCGTCATTCGCAAGCTCTCGGACAAGATCGGCGAAGGCGTCACCACCCATATGCGGGCCATCGCCAAGGAAAACCCGCCCCTACAGGGCATCATCGACCGTGTTGACTTCAACGCGACCACCCACGGCCAGCGCGACCTCGACGACGACCGCCTCTCCAACCTCATTGAGGCCATCAGCACCAAGCGCCTCGGGCTTGAGGATGTCGAGGCCGACATCATCGGCAAGAGCTACGAATACCTGATCCGCAAATTCGCCGAGGGCAGCGGCCAGAGTGCCGGCGAGTTCTACACTCCCGGCGAAGTCGGCGAGATCATAGCCCGCGTTCTCGTGCCTGATCCGGGCATGGAAATCTACGACCCCACCTGCGGCTCCGGCGGCCTCCTCATCAAGTGTGAGCTCGCCATGGAAGCGAAAATGACAGCCGCCGACAAGACGCAATACCCGCCTCTCAAACTGTTCGGCCAGGAATACATCCCCGAGACCTGGGCCATGGCCAACATGAATATGATCATCCACGACATGGAGGGCCAGATCGAGATCGGCGACACCTTCAAGAACCCCAAGTTCCGCGCCGAAAAAAACGGTAAGCTCCGCACTTTCGACCGCGTCGTCGCCAATCCCATGTGGAACCAGGACTGGTACATCGAGGCCGACTACGACAATGACGAACTCGACCGCTTCCCTCCCGGTTTCCCCGGAAAATCTTCCGCCGACTGGGGTTGGGTCCAGCACATGCACGCCAGCCTCAATGCCGAGGGTCGCGCCGCAGTCGTCCTCGACACCGGGGCCGCCTCCCGAGGCTCGGGCAATGCCGGCACCAACAAGGAAAAAACCGTCCGCCAATGGTTTGTTGAGCAGGACCTCATCGAGAGCGTCCTCTATCTGCCCGAAAACCTCTTCTACAACACCACAGCCCCAGGCATCGTCCTGTTCCTCAACAAGGCCAAGCCAAAAGCCCGGCAGGGCAAAGTCTTTCTCGTTAATGCCAGCCAGGTCTTCGAGAAGGGCGACCCCAAGAACTTCATCCCGCCCGAGGGCATCGCTCGCATCGCCGACACCCTGATAGGGTGGCAGGAAGAGGAAAAACTCAGCCGCGTTGTCGATCATGCGGAGTTGAAGAAAAACGACTACAACATCTCCCCCAGCCGCTACATTCACACCGGCGACGCGGAGACCTACCGGCCGCTTGCGGAGATTGTGGCCGAACTCGACGTTATCGAAGCCGAGGCGCGGGAAACGGACACGGTATTGCGGCAGATTCTGGGGAAGATTGGGGTATAAGCAAACAAACGGGGGACTTTGATATGGGAGACCCTTTAGACAGACTGACGATACGAGGATTCAAATCTATCCGTGAGCTGGAAAATTTTGAGATCAAGAGCCTGAATATGTTAATCGGTGCCAATGGCACGGGAAAAAGCAACCTCATTGCCTTTTTCCGTCTGCTGCAAGCGCTCATCAACGGAAATCTGAATGACTACGTTCGAGACAGCGGGGGGATCAGCGACCTTCTCTTTAACGGACGAAGGGTCACAAAACGTCTCAAGTTTGAAACGCGCTTCGGGTCACGCGGATACCGTTTCACTATCGAACCCGGCCCATCCGAAGGTTGTGCGCTGACAGACGAAGCTCGTTACTATGGGCACGGGATGACGAAATGGTGGGAGCTAGGAGACAGTCCGGATGGACAACCCTTGCTTGTGAAAGAGGCAAAAGAAAAGGCCCATGGCGCCCAATACAGCAAGCCAGTATATGAGTCCATTGCTTCATGGAAAATCTATCATTTTCACGACACGAGCGAGACGGCGGCAATGCGGCACGCAGAGATAGTGCAAGACAACAAGACTCTGCGTTTCGATGCCTCGAATATTGCGCCATTCTTGCGGAGACTCAAAAAAAGGGACGAGGAAACGTACCAAGAAATTCTCCAGTCCTGTAAATTGGTGATTCCCTATCTCGATGATTTTCTCCTTGACGTAGAAAGCTTCGGACCGAAAAAGAAGGTGGCGCTTTCCTGGCGCGCCAAGGGTTCGGATTACCCGATGCAGCCGTATCATTTCTCCGACGGCAGTATCCGGTTTATCTGTCTGGCAACCGCCTTATTGCAACCCGACCCTCCCTCTTCCTTAATCATTGACGAACCGGAGTTGGGACTCCATCCTGCCGCAATCAGCATTTTGGCAGAGCTGATTCAAAACGCCTCGAAGCGCACCCAGCTCATCGTGGCGACACAGTCACCGGCACTCATCGACAACTTCTCGGTTGAGGATGTCGTTGTAGTCAACCGGAAAAGGGGCGCGTCCACGTTTGAACGCCTGAACGAAGAGGACTATCGAGCATGGCTTGAAAGTTATTCCGTGGGCGAACTGTGGAGTAAAAACGTCATCTCGGGGGGGCCGGTTTATGAGTAGGACCGCCGAGGTGGTAGCGCTGGTTGAAGGCCCGACCGAGAGAATCTTTGTCCAAGATATTTTAGGTCCCTATCTCGCGCGGACAGAGGTCTACATTACCCCGATTATCCTGACGAAGCCCGGCCAGAAGGGCGGTGACGTTCGTTTTTCGCGGGCCAGAAACGACATTGAACGCCATCTCAAGCAAAGAAGCGAAACCTGGCTGACGTTGCTTGTCGATTACTTCGGTATTAAGGGTGATTGGCCTGGCTACGAGGAGTCAAAACGTAAAAGACGCCACACAGCTCAGGAAATCGGAATTGATAGAATGCGCGAGTCATGCCCGCTCTTCAACGAATGGGTAAGTAAACTGGAGAACTTGAATCGCTGAGCATAGCCCTACCGCACGGTTGACCTGCGATATCTCCCCCAGCCGCTACATCCACACCGGCGACGCGGAGACCTACCGACCGCTTGCGGAGATTGTGGAGGAACTGAATATTATAGAGGCTGAAGCCAGGGAGACGGACAAGGCATTGCGGGGGATTTTGGGGAAGATTGGGGTATGAGTTTGGAATTACAACAAACCGAAATCGGCAAGTTCCCATCGACGTGGAAAGTCGGTCGCGTCGATTCTGTGTTCCAGATTCAACAAGGAAAACAGGTCTCAAAGAAAAATCGGGACGGCGACAATCAGCACCCGTTCCTCCGAACAAAGAACGTCTTTTGGAATCGACTGGAGCTGTCAGACCTGGACCAGATGAACTTCACCGAGACGGAGGAGGCGCGGCTCGAACTTCAGCCGAACGATCTTCTCACATGTGAAGGAGGAGACATAGGACGAACCGCGCTTTGGAATGGCGAGGTTCAGGCCTGCTACTATCAAAATCATCTTCATCGGCTCCGTGCAATCAACGAGCACGTCGAAGGACAGTTTGCTCTTTATTGGTTTTGGTATGCCTTCCAGATTGCGAAGCTCTACTTCGGTCGAGGCAATGTCACCACGATTCCAAACCTCTCCCGCTCAAAGTTGGCCGAACTGCCTATGGCCCTCCCCCCACTCCCCGAGCAGAAGAAGATCGCGCACATCCTTTCGACGGTGCAGCGGGCAATCGAAGCGCAGGAGCGGATCATTCAGACCACCACCGAGCTGAAAAAGACTCTCATGCACAAGCTCTTCACCGAGGGCCTCCGCAACGAACCCCAAAAACAAACCGAAATCGGCCCCGTGCCCGAGAGTTGGGAGGTCGTGGAGTTAGAGACAACCGGTGATGTTATTTACGGCATCCAAGCCGCTGTAGCGAGCAACCTTGCTCCGGTAGGAACACCGATCCTCACAAACAAAAATATCACTTTAGATGGCGGTTTCGATCTCGAAAAGCTGAATTACTTCGAGCTTACGTCGAAACGCCACATTGCTACAATTCTCCGGAAAGGCGATCTCCTCTTCAACTGGCGTAGCGGGAGCAAATATCATGTTGGCAAAACTGCTTACTTCGACCTCGATGGGGAATGGGTCCACTCATCCTTCATCCTCCGCATTCGCCCGTACCAGAAAATTAATGGACGTTATCTCTTCTACTACTTCAATCACCTCCGGGAAACGGAGTTTTTTGTCAAACTTCAGACTTACGCAATCAACGCCAAGTTCAACAAAAGTGCCGTCAACGCTCTTCCTACCGTCGTGCCCAGTCGGGATGAACAGGACGAGATCGCCAATATACTCGACTCGACCCAGCGAAAAATCGATTTCGTCAAGCAAAGACATCGTGTGCTCCAAGACCTCTTCCGCACCCTCCTTCACGAACTGATGAACGCGAAGATTCGCGTTCAGAATTTTGAACTTTCAACCTAACCTCAAAGGGAAACAAACCTCATGGATCCGACGGCAAAAGACAATCTCGCACAACTCGACAATCTTTTGGCTGCGAGCAACCAGTCATGGCTATTTGGAGCAGGAATCAGTCTCGACGCGGGAATTCCGCTCATGCGGCCTCTTACGGACCGTGTGCTTGCGAGAGCGGAAGAAAGTGGGGAGGCCAACGATCTAAAGGTGCTTGCATCCATCAAAAACCAGCTTTCAGACGAGTCGCACATTGAGCACATTTTGAGCCAACTCGGTGACCACAAAGCAATCGCTGGCCGTTCCAAGGAAAAAACCGTCAAACTTGATGACATCTCCCTTTCGGTTGATGACTTGGACCGACTTCACCAGCGGGTTCTAACTTGGATCGCCGAAACGATCCGTTGGGGGTACAAGCCTAAGAAAGATGACGAGACGCCAGAGGAGGTTGGAACCCACGAAAACCGAATTATCGTTATAAAGGATCATTCGGAATTCGTTTACGCGCTCTTCAATCGAAGCCAGGCCGGCGTGGCGGAACGCCGGAGAGCAGTCAGGCTATTCACCACCAACTACGACACTCTCCTCGAAGATGCTCTTGCACTTGGAGGTTTCTCATACTGGGACGGATTCTCCGGCGGAGCAGTCGCGTATCGAAGCCATCGATATGGCGATGCAGAACCAAACCGCGGCGAGAGAGCCTACGTGATCAAACTTCATGGGTCGATCGACTGGCACTTGGGAGAAGGTGACCAAGTCTGGCGAGTCAGGGATGGTGATCTCTATCCGAACAAGATTTCTCGGGTTCTTATTTACCCGCAATCCACCAAATACCTCGAAACCCAACGGGACCCCTTCGCGGCCCAATTTGATCTACTTCGGCGATCACTTGGGGCGCGGGAGGAGAATGTTCTCGCAACCTGTGGATACAGCTTTGGAGACGAGCACATTAATCGAGAGATTGAACTGGCGCTTCAACACCCCGAGAACAAAACAACGGTTCTCGCCTTCACCCAGAAACTCAATCCGACTCTTGAAAAGTGGAGGACAAAGCCGTGGAGTAAACGGGTCTATGTCATCTCTGAGGATGGCTTGTATGTTAGCGCCGACGGACCTCATGCGTCACCGGCTACCGGAGAAAAACGAGATTGGTGGACGTTTGCTGGCGTCACCAAAATGCTAAACAGTGGAGCGGAGTCCTGCGCGCTATGAGTACGTTTGATCTTATTTCCGACCTGAAGATTGGACACATCGTCGAGGTGTCAGGAACTACTATTCGGGTAGAGCTATCGGGAGACGTCACTGAGCTTACCCGAACTTACGAGGGACGAGTTTACCCCATCGGGCAGATTGGCAGTATCGTAAAAGTCCATTTTGGAAGACGCCTTGTGTTCGGGTTTGTAACGCTCCTGCGAATGCGGTCTGAGGAGCTTTTTGAGATTACGAAGCCCATTTCACCCGATGCCGACCAGCGGCTCATGGAAGTCGAATTGTTTGCCGAGGGTGTTTGGAGCGCTGCTGACCAAAAACTGCGGTTCGTTCGGGGTGTTACGACCTATCCGCTGCCCCGCCAGAGCGTGCATCTGCTCACTCGTGATGAGACTACTCAGATTTACTCTGCAGCTGAAGGGCAGCAGAATGACGGAGAATATAGCCCACTCGTTCCATTTGCTTATTACGTAGGAGCAGACAATGCCGTCTGCCGGGCAAACGTGGATAAAATGCTGGGCATGCATTGCGCGGTACTCGGTTCAACGGGTTCGGGAAAGTCTGGCGCAGTTGCCGCCTTACTTCACAGCATGTTGGAGCACACCCCGGAGCCCGATGCGGTCTGTCATCCGCGAATTCTCGTCATTGATCCCCACGGAGAATACGGCCACGCGTTCAAGGAACGTGCGATCGTTTATCGTGCTTACGACCCCCTTGGAAACGAAGAGACGACTGGTTCTCTGATAAGCCTTCCCTACTGGCTAATGAGTGCCGATGAGTTTCGGCTGCTCGCCATCGGTAAAACGGAGAAAGAAGCAACTTCCCAGAACAATATTATTTACAAGGCTCTAACTCATGCGCGGATGGTGGCTGCAGGTATCGTGGATCCGGCTCCCTCTGATTATGGAGCAGATGTTCCCAATGACGGCTTGGATGCCGATGCTCCACGTCCAAAGGCTGGTGTTAGCGTGGATCGAATTGCCGAATTTGATCGAGATAAGCCACGACCTTTCTCCATGAAAGAACTGATGAATCACATCAAATTCTCCCAAGGGGTGAATCTAACCGGAAACAAAACGAAAACCAAATCTGCAACGGATCTCTCTAAGGAAGGGTTCCGCTCAATTCTGGATAAACTTTCAGTATTGAGACGTGATCCTCGGATTCATTTCATGATGGAGGAATGGACTGACCAAAGCTGCTCACTTGGACGCATAATTGCCCAATTGGTCGGACAAACTCAAGGAGGGGGCGGTCTCGATCAGGATATTCGTATTCTTGATATTTCTGGCCTTCCAAATGAGGTGGCCGGCCCTCTTGCTGCCATGCTGGCTCGACTGTTGTTTCAGTATAAAGTCTATCAAACCACAGACGAACGAAAGCGCGACCCGGTTGTCATTGTTTGTGAAGAAGCTCACCGATACGTCCCCGACAGAGGAGAGGCTGAGTATGCGGCTGCTCAAACGGCTATCCGAAGGATAGCTCGTGAAGGGCGGAAATACGGTATTGGTCTGATGCTGGTTAGTCAGAGGCCGGCCGATGTTGAAAGCACCGTGATCTCTCAGTGCGGCACGTGGCTCGTTCTGAGGCTTACGAATGCAGCGGATCAACAACACGTTTCTCGTTTCTTGCCGGATGGCTTGTCCGGAATGACCAAGGCTTTGCCGAATCTCGCCCAGCAGGAGGCTATCTTTGTCGGCGAAGGCGCAGCTATGCCAGCGCGGGTTCGCATACGTGATCTTACAGATGAACAACTTCCAAAGTCGGAGACTGCTAAGTTCGCGAAGGGTTGGACTCTGGATCGCCTAACCGAGGCTGAGATTGCCGAGATCGCTAACCGAATGGCCGGATAAATCATGCCCACCCCCTCCGAGCACAAAACCGTCCAAGCCCGCATCCTCACATACGCCGAGGCTATTGGTTGGACATTTGTACCCCGCGAGCAAGCCGAGCAAAGGAGAGGGTGTACTCCTGCCTCCTCTCCTTCGTCGCTTTTCTTCAACGACCTGCTTGACGCCAAAGTGCGGGAATTCAACCCGCGCTATACCGAGACCGAGGACACATTGCTCGGCCAGTTCCGCCATCTTCACACCAACATCTACGGCAACCGGGAATTCGTCGAGCGCCTGCGCAACCGGGGCAAGTTCCTTGACCCCGAGGAGGGCCGCGAGCGTGACCTGATCCTGATCGATTACAACGACCCGACGCGCAACGTGTACGAAGTCACCGAAGAGTGGGCCTGTCACAACGGCCATTATGGTACACGGGAAGATGTCGTCTTTCTTATCAACGGCATTCCCGTGCTGGTCATCGAATGCAAGAACGCCACCAAAGACGAGGCGATAGCGCTTGGCGTGGATCAGATTCGCCGTTACCACCGCGAGACCCCCGAGCTGTTCATTTCCCAGCAACTCTTTATTGCCACCGACGCCATCGGTTTTTCCTACGGGGCGACCTGGAACACGGTGCGGCGCAACATCTTCAACTGGAAGGATACCGAGGCCGGCAAGCTGGAGGCCAAGGTGAAGAGCTTCTGCGCCATCCCCCAGGTGCTCGCCTTCCTGAAGGACTACATCATCTTTGCCGAGAAGGATGAGGAGCTGAACAAATACATTCTGCGCCAGCACCAGACCGGCGCGGTGGACGCCACGGTCGGACGCGCCCTTGCCCCCGACCGGACCCGTGGCCTCGTTTGGCACACCCAGGGCAGCGGCAAGACCTTCACCATGATCAAAGCGGCAGAACGACTTTTCCGCGCGCCCGAGGCCGACAAGCCGACCGTCCTCCTCATGATTGACCGCAACGAGCTGGAAGATCAGATGCTCAAGAACCTGGCCGCACTCGGCCTGGGCAACCTGGAACACGCCGGCAGCATCGAGCAGCTCAACCAGTTACTGAAGGACGACTATCGGGGCATCATCGTCACGATGATCCACAAGTTCCGCGACATGCCGGCGGACCTCAACACCCGCTCGAATATCTACATCCTCATCGACGAAGCCCACCGCACCACCGGCGGCGATCTCGGCAACTTCCTCATGGCCGGTCTGCCGAACGCCCGCCACCTATATCGGTTTCACCGGCACCCCGGTGGACAAGACCGTCTATGGCAAGGGCACCTTCAAGACCTTCGGCTGCGAGGATGACCAGGGCTATCTGCACAAGTATTCCATTGCCGACAGCATTGAGGACGGCACCACGCTCCCGCTCTACTACCAACTCGCCCCCAACAGGATGCTCGTCCCGCACGAGACCCTGGACGCGGAGTTTCTCTCCCTCGCCGAGGCCGAGGGGGTGGCGGATATTGAAGAACTCAACAAGATTCTGGAGCGCGCGGTTCATTTGAAGAACTTCCTCAAGAGTCAGGAGCGGATCACGCAGGTGGCGCAGTATGTGGCCACACACTACGTGGAGAACGTCGAACCGCTCGGTTACAAGGCTTTCCTCGTCGGCGTCGACCGCGAAGCCTGCGCCTACTACAAACACGCCCTCGACGAATTCCTCCCGCCCGAGTATTCCGAGGTCGTTTACACCAAGAACAACAACGACTCCGCGTTGCTGAAGAAATTTCACCTTGACCCGAAGCAGGAGCGGCAAATTCGCAAGCGCTTCGGCAAGCGCGACCAGAACCCGAAAATCCTCATCGTGACCGAGAAACTGCTGACCGGCTTTGACGCGCCGCTGCTCTACGCCATGTATCTCGATAAGCCGATGCGCGACCATACCCTGCTCCAGGCCATCGCCCGGGTGAACCGTCCCTACGAAAACGAGGCGCGGGGGATGGTGAAACCTCACGGCTTTGTCCTCGATTTCGTCGGTATCTTCGACAAACTCGAAAAGGCACTCGCCTTCGACAGCGATGAGATCAACGCCATCGTCAAAGACCTCACACTTCTGAAGGTGCTCTTCAGAAACAAGATGGAGCAGAAAGCGCCGGCATACCTCGGCCTCATCGAGCACTCCTTTAACGACAAAGATGTCGATATCCTGATTGAGCACTTCCGTGCTCCTGAGCGGCGGAAAGAGTTCTTTCGGGAATACAAAGAGATCGAGATGCTGTATGAGATCATCTCGCCGGATGCCTTTCTGCGGCCGTTCATGGAAACGTATGGAACATTAAGCGCAATCTTCCAGGTTGTGCGAAAGGCTTACACACGACGGATTCAGGCCGACCGGGAATTTCAAAGGAAAACGGCGCTGTTGGTCCGGGAGCAGGTGAGTTCCTATGGCGTGGAATCGCTCGAAGGACTCATCGAAATCAATGCGGACACCGTTGAGCTCATCAAGAAGCGACAAGGCGGCGACGGCACCCAGGTCATCAACCTGATCAAAAGCATTGAGAAGGTGGCGGAGGAAGGCAGCGGCGATCCGTATCTGATCGCCATGGCCGAGCGCGCCCGGGCCGTACAGGAAAGTTTTGAAAGCCGTCAGTCCAGCACTGCTGAGGCCCTGGAAGCTCTCCTCAAGGAAGTTGACAAAAACGAAGCGCGCAAAAAGGAACAGACGGAGAAGTCCTTTGATGGTCTGACGTATTTCGTGTATCGGAGTCTGTCGGATGCCGGGATCGACAATGCGGAGGCGGTCAGCCGCAACATTCGTCAAGCGTTCTCTGACTTCCCCAATTGGAAACACAGCGAGAATGCGCTCCGCGAACTGCGTAATGAGGTGACCTTTGCCATTTTCGCGGAGACAGAGGAGCTTGAGCGGGTGACGGCGATGGTCGATGAGCTGTTCACCTTGCTGGAACGGAGCGGGCAAGGCTAACCCATGACGGCGACCGACCACAAACGGGAGTTCAAGCAACGCGTCCATTACTGGGCTGAGAAGTTGGACGTGAAGATCGTCTGGCTGGGCATTCGTCCGATGCGCCACAAGTGGGCGTCCTGCTCAACGAACGGTCATCTGAACTTCAACCGCGAGTTGCTCGATCTTGACGAGGCACTGTGGGATTATGTCATCGTCCATGAGCTTCTGCATTTCTCCGTGCCGAATCATGGCAAACTGTGGAAAAGTCTGATGCGGGCTCACCTGGGCGATTACGAAAGATTGGAAAGCTGTCTCAATACGGGTTCCAATCCTACACCCGGCTCCCGCCACTCTCGTTCGTTTGGCTAAGCTAATGGATGCTCAGCATTAACCGCATCCGAGCCACTACGCAGAGAGACCGGGACCTCTTGCGTCAACAGATCACAATCATCGACCCTGATGTGATTATAGGGGGGTTACCGCGAGCGTTCCCCCTATTCTGAGATGGTCATCTTTTCTGTTCTTTCTGTTCCCCATTAGAGGTCGGGAACAGCGGAACAGCTTTTTTTCAAGGTCTAACCCTTTGGAATCGCTGGACAGTTGCTGTTCCCGGCATACGGCCGAAACTGCTATGTTTTCGGGACCCTCGGGAACAGCACAATAGCGGTACGGATCGCCCCTTTTTCCGCTCCCGGCGCACCCGATTTTACCACGGAGTCTTCCAGTGGGCGGCCCCGTCGCTGGGTGGAGGAAATGGTTCGATAGTGCTCCTCCCGCTTGAGCGAGAGAAGCAGGAAGGAAACGGAGGGAGTGTGAGTAGGATCAGGCGGGCACGGCTTCACCAGCCGGATAGTTCTCGCCCCGGAAGAGCGGATGCAGGCTCCGGTGTAATGAGCACGGCACCAGGCCCCAAGACGAGAATGAGGGCGCCTACGATGCGGATGACCATGCGTACCATCCCCTTTCGGTCAGTGAGCCGACCCTCACGCTAGCATACATCGCTACCCGGCCCTACCACGCAGCAGCCGGCTCTCATATGCGGTTATAGCACGTCAAGCTGCATGGGCTGGCGCCGGGAAAACGTATAGAGTTGGGCCGGTCGATGCGCGCCTCGCCGTGTTTTCAAGAGGGGCTTGAGCAGACCGGAGCTGATAATTTTTCGTCTGAAATTGCGACGATCCAGCTGACGATCGAGGATGATTTCATAGACCCCCTGTAGCTCCGCAACCGTAAATTCCTGCGGCAGGAGGCTGTAGACGATATTCGCGTAGCCCAATTTGCTCTGGAGCCGTTGCAGCGCATATTCCGCTATGGCGTTATGGTCGTAGGCAAGCTCAGGCAGATCATGCACCGGGAACCAGGCAATGTCCGCATATTTTTCCCCGAGATGGAGAGTCTGCGCGAGCGGCGGGATGAGGGCAAAATACGCGACCGATACGGTTCGTGCGGAGGGGTCTCGGGTCGCACTGCCAAACGTATACAATTGCTCCAGGTAGAGGTCCTGCACGCCTGTTTTTTCATACAGCTCGCGCTGGGCCGCGGCATCGAGCGATTCGTCCAACTGAACCAGACCACCGGGGAACGCCCAGCGGTCCGCGAACCCACCCTTCTTAATTTTCACCAGCAGCGTGCGGAGGGCTCCCTGGGTAAGGGTAAAGAGCACCGCATCAACGGCTACACGCGGATGAATTTGTTTTGCGCTGCGCTGGCCCTCGTTTGCTCTGCCCACAGGAGCATACTATGCATTGAGTGCCAGCATACGGTCAAGTGAACGCTGGGCACCGATCCGGGTCTCTTCCGGGAGCGTAATCTCAAAACGTCCGTCACGCAGAGAGTCCCGCACCCCTTCGAGCGTAATCATTTTCATATAGGCGCACAGCTTGCAGCTCTTGTAGAATTTCTTCTCCGGGACTTCCAACAGCAAGCGGTCCGACAGACCGCACTCCGTAACGATCAGAAACTCCTGGGCCGGACTTTCTTTAGCGTAGCGCATCATGGCACTCGTTGAGAGCACGGCATCCGCCAGGGCGAGCACATCTTCCCGGCACTCGGGATGGACGAGCACTTTTACCTGCGGGAGTTTGTCCCGTACCTCTTGAATCTGTTCCGGCGTGATCTGATGATGGACGTAGCAGTTGCCCTGCCAGGCAATAATATTCTTACTGGTTTCGTTCTGGACATAACGGGCCAGATTCTCATCAGGCACAAAGAGAATATTCTCGGTGTCGAGGGCTTCTACCACTTGGATCGCGTTCGACGAGGTGCAACACACATCGGATTCGGCTTTGACATCCGCGGTCGTGTTGACGTAACAAACCACCTGGAGATCGGGATAGACTTGGCGCAGTTCTTCCTTCCGATCAGCCAACGCCTCCCCCGTGATGCTCTCGGCCAGAGAGCAGCCGGCCTGCAAGTCAGGCAGGAGCACCATTCGCTCCGGATTCACAATCTTGGCCGTCTCGGCCATAAAATGCACACCACAAAAGACAACGACATCAGACGCAACCTGTTTTGACTGGCGGGCCAATTCGAGGGAATCACCTATCACGTCAGCGACCTCAAAAATCTCCGGGCGTTGGTAATTGTGCGCCAGTATGACGGCGTTATGCCGACGTTTCATCTCGTGAATCTCATGAATCCAGGCCGCGTATTGTGTGCAAGCGTCCAGTGTATAGCCACTGTCGAGTTGCGCCAGGTGCTCGTAGAGCTGGTGTGGAGTCTTTTCTTGGGGGCCGGTCGATCCGTTGGGCATAATGGCTCTCCAGTTCGCACGCTTTAGTTTGCGTCACAATGACGCATACTTTTGCGTCATTGTGACGCAAACCGGAGATAATTGTCAACCGGAGTGGGAAAAAGATCAGACGGACACGGAGTCCACAGCCGGAGGGTTCTCACGCGGAGGGAGCGGATGCTGGTTGCGATATTCCAAAAACTGGCCGACCAGATGGTAATAGTGCTGGCGGCTGTTGAGTTCCTTCATGGCTAGCCGTAGCGGCCGACAGGGCCCAAAAGATTTCGCATACCAGTCTATGGTCTTCCTGAATTGGGTGCAGGCCAGATGCTCCCCACGCTGCTGCACCGCCCGTTCAAAATGACGGGTCATAAAGGCAACACGTTCTACCAATGGTGGCTCGGGCGGAGTTGGCTGCCCCAGCAAACCGGCCTGAATATGATGGAAGACCCATGGGTTGGTCAGCGCACCGCGGCCGATAACAAGCCCCGCGCAGCCCGTCTCTTCGAGCATACGTTTGGCTGTTGCCGCATCACACACATCGCCGTTTCCGAAAACGGGCATGGCCTGCACGGATTCCACGACCGAGCGAATACCCTCCAGATCGACCGAGCCCCGGAATGCCTCGGCCCGCGTGCGGCCGTGAATGGTGAGGGCCGCAACACCCGCGTCTTCAAGAATAGGTGCCAGCACCGGCGCATCAAGCTGCGTCTGGTCCCAGCCCAGGCGCGTCTTCACCGTGACCGGAATTTTGACCGCCTGGGTCACCGTTCGGACGAACGCGCCGGTTTTTTTCGGGTCTTTTAACATGGCCGCGCCAGCGCCTATTTTGATGACCTTTTCAACCGGGCAGCCCATATTGATATCAATGGCGTCCGCCCCCTGCTCCTCAAGCCAGACGGCTGCATCGCGGACTTCTTCGGCCACCGGGCCAAAGAGCTGGACGCTCAGCGGGCTGTCGTCCGGACGCGTTTCAATCAGTTCAAAAGCCCGGCGATTTTTTTCAAGCAACGACCGGGCATGGACCAGTTCGGTTGTCGCCAGACCGAAGCCACCCACTTCGCGCATGCACCACCGAAACGGGAGGGTCGTGTAGCCCGCCAGCGGAGCCAGGAACAGATTGGTCGCAAGCGGGAGATTAGCTATGTGGAGCGGATTCATAATTTCAGTCGTCCCATCGTCACCAGATTAAGATAAGGACGGATATCAGCATTTCAAACATTTTCCTAAAAATGCTGTCGGGGGGCTACTCAAGACCCTGCAAAATGAAGCTCTCTGGCGACATAGCCGTCGCTGGAAATTTCAACAAGATTTGTCGGTCCGCCGTCACCAAGGGGCACTGTAAGTCTTGTGCTAGCACGATAAATTCACAGTCATACGCCGAACAGTGAGAAGACATCACAATATCTAGCACCCGCCGCGATGACACTTCATATTCTCTTCCCTGTAAGAACGATTCTGCTTGCTGCATAATGGCCTGAGCATCGTCAAGCGAGAAGACCTGTTGGCGCAAGTATGATGCCAACACATTGCGGAATTCCGAACGCCAGAGAAACGGAACTGCCCATTCAGGGTCTTTCCGCAGCACTTGCTGGACCTGAGCCGTTCGTTCCCCTTCTATGTGGAGATAGGCAATCAGATTGGTATCAACGACAATCACGGACGGCCGTCTCTCTTTGCCCGTTCCAGCAGCCTATCCGTTAATGGGAGCCCGGTAGTCTGTCTTCGAATAGTTCGGGTGCGAGCGA
The DNA here is from genome assembly GCA_002238415.1 of Desulfurellaceae bacterium bin18. Lineage (GTDB taxonomy): Bacteria > Desulfobacterota > Binatia > Bin18 > Bin18 > Bin18. The sequence goes on from MPMI01000040.1 coordinate 39,724, forward strand.
GCACTTGCTCAACGTCAACAGGTGGAAGCTGTAATGCCCGCTCTAAACAGGCAATCGCCTGATTATTCATACTTCGACGCTCATGAGTCGCGTTCTGTTTGAGTCTTGAGTACAATTCGTCCGGAATATTTTTAATAGTCAGTGTCCGCATTGTCTTCTCTTCTCAGACAGGAACCAGAATGAAACCATATTGCAATCATAATAGAAGTATTGACTGAAGAGAACCAGGGGTGAAACAGGCAGCAACCAGCGTGCCACCCTCAGCGCCGGTCAAATTGGCGTTCGAGCTGGCGCACCGAATAGCGGACCATGGTTGGCCGGCCATGCGGACAGGTAAACGGTGAGGTGCAATCCAGAAGAGTTTTCACCAGGGCGTGCATGGCCTCCGGGGTCAGCGTCTGGCCGGCTTTAATCGATTTTACCTTACAGGCGATACGCGCCGCCAAGTCTTCCTGTTTGGCCTCAATGGAATTGTCCGAGCGCCCTTCGGCCTGGGCTTCGGCCAGTTCATTTAACAGTGCCGGAGTGTCGGCCGGGCGAAAATACGCCGGCGCAGCTTGCACCTGAAACGTATTTCCCCCAAACGGCTGAATGTCAAAGCCGATCTGGACGAGATAGTCGTGCAGTTCTTCCAATGCACTACACGCGGCGGGCGATAAATCAAAAGTCTCTGGTATCAACAACGGCTGCGTCGCACTGTGTTGGTGTTGCAGGCTGTCGAGTACCTGCTCATACATAATACGCTCATGCGCCGCGTGCTGATCCACAATCCAGAGTTCGCCTGCCACTTCAACCAGGACAAACAACTCATGACTCTGACCAACCACACGGAATTCGGTTCCGTCGGGTCGTTGCCACAAGGTCGTTTGTGAGGAGACCGGATTCAGCGGGGCTGCCTCCGCCTCGTGGACCAGCGGCTTGTCCAGCATACGTAAGCCTGGCTCAGACCGGGCTCCATAAGAGTCGGCGGCCTTGTGTCGTCTGTGGGGCCTTGGGTAATCGGCCGGGTCGGGTCTCGGAACCGCACTGTCCAAGGCCCGACTCTCAGCACGAGACAGACGCTCGCTTCGGCTGTTAGCCCGTCGCTGGTCGCGCGGCGGATCAGAGGCCGGAAGCTCAATTTTTTTGAACAGATTGGCCCGATCAAGAGTTTTTCTGACGGTCCGGACGACCATTTGGAGGAGTTCGCGTTCCGCTTGAAATTTAACTTCGCGTTTGGTGGGGTGGACATTGACGTCAACCTGGTCGGTCGGGACGGTCAGAAAGAGTACCCCCAAGGGGAAACGTCCCGCCGGCAGCAGCTCCCCGTAGCCGCGACTCAAGGCAGACGACAAGGGCTGGCTTTTCACCGGACGTTCGTTCACGAAAAAGTATTGCCCGGTCCGGGTATTGCGGGTACGACCGGGCGGACTGACGAGGCCAGTCAGCCCAACGCCCTCTTCGGCCAGGGTTGTGTCCGCACTCGGGAGCGGGAGGAATTCCTGGGCCCACTCCTTGCCGATAACCGCGCGGGCGCGCAGGGCGAGCTCAGTTTGAGAAGGTGCCTGAAACACCTCGCGTCCGTCTGACTGAAAACGAAAGTGAATGGACGGACGCGACAACGCCAGAGCGACCACTACCTCATGCACCTGATGACCTTCGGCAGTCGGGGATTTGAGGAAGGCCCGCCGCGGTGGGGTATTAAAAAATAAATGCCGCGTGGTCACCGTCGTTCCCTGCGGACAGCCGGCAGGGCTTGTCTCTAACGGCGTACTGCCACCCGCCCGGACGCGCACCCCTTCGATGGCGTCCGCTGTCCGGGAGAGCAATTCGACCTGCGTCACCGCAGCAATGCTGGCCAGCGCCTCCCCCCGAAAGCCTAAGGTTGTCAGGAGAAAGAGATCATTGCTGGATTGGATTTTACTGGTCGCGTGGCGCTGGAATGCGAGCGACGCATCCTCCGGCGTCAGGCCGCTCCCGTCGTCCTGGACAACTATTTCATCAATCCCGCCCTTGGTAATCGATACGCTGATTGAGCGCGCACCGGCGTCGATCGCATTTTCGACCAACTCCTTGACAATCGAGGCGGGACGCTCAATTACTTCGCCCGCCCGGAGCTGCTCAATCGTGTTCGAGTCCAGAAGACGAATATGGTTCATGCTACGACTCACCGGCGTGCCCGAATAGACCGAGTTGAGCAGAGGCTTCTTTTACCCTGGTCGGGGCCTTGGGTGCCCTTCCCCGAGCACGTCTTTTGGCCGGTCGGACCAGTCCGGCCGAGCCTTCGAGGTCCTGAAGGACCTCCTCCGCCCGCTCCGTCACCACCCGCGGCAGTCCGGCCAGCTTGGCGACATGGATGCCATACGATTGATCCGACGCGCCAGCGATAACCTTATACAGAAAAACAACCTCACCCCGCCATTCACGAACGGCAAAGGTATAATTCATCAGGCCGGGCAGGAGGCCCTGCAAGTCGGTGAGTTCATGGAAATGCGTGGCAAATAGGGTCCGGGGCCGCGGCCCGTCGTCATCAACCAGGAACTCGATAATCGCCCGGGCAATGGACAGACCGTCCGACGTCGAGGTTCCACGCCCGATCTCGTCCAGCAGCAGCAGACTCCGTTCCGTGGCTGCGTTCAGGATCTGGGCGGTTTCAATCATTTCTACGGCAAACGTGCTTTCCCCCAGGGCCAGATTATCGGAGGCTCCGATACGGGTAAAAATCCGATCCACAATACCAATCCGGGCACGTGTGGCCGGCACAAATGAACCGACCTGGGCCAGTAGTACAATCAGTGCAGCCTGGCGTAAATACACGGATTTGCCGCTCATATTAGGGGCGGTCAATAGCAGGAACTGCTGGTCCGACCGATTGAGCTGCACATCATTCTCGACAAAGACGCTTCGTCCCAGCAGCGACTCGACAACCGGATGCCGTCCGCCAATAATCGCCAGTTCGGCCGCCTCTGACATTTCGGGTCGCACATAGTGCTGATTGACCGCCACCCAGGCAAAGTCGGCCAGGACGTCAAGCTGGGCACATGCCTGCGCAAGCGCTTGAATCTGGGTCATATACTGGAGGACCAGCTCGCATAATTCGGCAAAGAGTTCCTGCTCCAGGGCGACCGAGCGGTCCTGGGCGTTGAGAATCTGATCCTCGTACTCTTTCAGCTCAGGCGTAACGAATCGCTCCGCATTGGCGAGGGTTTGCTTCCGCGTATACGCGTCAGGCACCTTATTGAGGTGGGCCTTGGAGACTTCCAGGTAGTAGCCAAAGACCCGGTTATACCCGATTCTGAGCGAGGGAATGCCCGTGCGCTCACTTTCTCGAGCCTGGAGCGCGGCAAGCCACTGCTTGGCATCCGAGGCAATCGTTTGCAGGCGGTCCAGTTCCGCATGATAGCCTGGAGCAAAGACGCCACCTTCTCGGAGGTGAACGGGCGGCACCTCGACCAAGGCGCTGGCGAGGGTACCCGGCAAGGGACCGAGGTCGGATTGCAGGTGTTCACGCTGTTGGCTCAGCAGCGGGCTCTGGACCGTTTCCAACGCGCGGCTCACGTCGGGAATTTGCGCCAGCGAGTCTCGCAGGGCCGCGCTGTCTTTGGGATTCGCCACTCGACAACTAAAACGGGCAACCAAACGTTCCAGGTCACGAACAGGGGCAAGCGCGCCGCGCACCGCCTCCAGCACGGCGGGCGCGTCGACAAACTCGGCCACCCCGGCATGCCGGGCTTCAATAGCCGCCACGGATAAGAGCGGATTCTTCAGCCAGTGCTGCAACAATCGCTTGCCCATGGGCGTGGCCGTGGCATCTAATACATCGATCAGCGCCTTGCCGCGAATATCGGGGTTCGCCGGACGAAAGACTTCCAGGCTGCGCTCGACAACCGGACCCAACAACATGGTTTCGCCGGTATGGAGCCGTTTCGGCAGGCCAATATGCGGCAGGCTGACCGGCATATGCTGCTGGAGAAAACGGAGCACCAGGGCGATGGCGACGGTGTTTTCCGGGTCCAATTCCAAGGCACGCAAGGAGTCCAACCCGAAAAAAGACCGGACGCACTCGACGCTGTCATCGAAGGCAGCCTGCCAGTCTTCCAGAGTTGTCAGGGTAATCCCGGCTTGGCCGCTCCTGTATTCAGCCAGGACGGGATGCCCGGCCAGGCCCTTGGTGATGACAATCTCACGCGGCGCGAGATGAGCCAGGGAGTCGGCCAGGGCTGCTTCCGTCTCGTTCCAGAATTGGAACGCCCCGGTCGTTGGTTCGAGCAGCGCCAGCCCCCACTGTCGCCCGCTGGCAAACATCCCCAGCAAGGTCGGGCTTGTTGCGTCGGCCTCGTTCTCAACATACGTGGAAGGGGTAATGACCCGCGTGACTGCGCGCTTGACCAAGCCCTTGGCCGTTTTCGGATCTTCGACCTGGTCGTACAGCGCAATTTTCTTTCCAGCCTTGACCAGACGGGCGATATAACCTTGGACGGCATGATAGGGCACGCCGCACATGGGGATCTTGCCGTCTCCGCCGTCGCGGGCGGTCAGGGTGAGATCGAGCAGGTCCGCGACCAGCGGCGCATCATCAAAAAAGATCTCGTAGAAATCCCCCAGGCGGCACAGCACAATCGCGTCCTGATGCTGTTGCTTGACCGACAAATACTGCTGCATCAGGGGGGTGTGAGCCATGCTGTTCTTCCCTTTTGCGCATTGTCCCACTCTACTCGGCTGGTGATGTGATAGATCATTCAAGCGCCTGCTGCAAGTCGGCGATCAAATCAGCCGGATGTTCCAGACCAATCGACACACGCAGTAAGTTCGCCGGCGTGCTCGAGCTTTCTTCTATTGATGCGCGGTGTTCAATCAAGCTATGGGTGCCGCCGAAGCTGGTCGCGCTCGTGAAAAGCTTTAGCCGATTCACCAACTCGATTGCTGCCTGCCGCCCGCCTTTGACTAAAATCGACATTAAGCCACTGCCAACGCGCATCTGGCGCAGTGCTAGCTCGTATTGTGGGTGGCTGGGATGATGGGGATAGAAGACACCTTCGATTTTGGGATGCGCCGCCAAATAACGGGCGATTTGCAACGCATTCTCACTATGGGCGCGGACGCGATAGGACAGGCTCTGCAAACCGCGCGCTGCCAGCCAGCTATTCATCGGCGACAAGACCCCTCCGCCGATTCTCACCAACCTCATGATACGCTCTGCAAATTCGTCTTCTTTGGCGAAGATGATGACGCCGCCCAATACATCGTGGTGCCCGCCGATGTACTTGGTCAAGGAAATGACGACGATGTCGGCGCCAAGCTCAATCGGATTCTGCGCGACCGGAGTAGCAACAGTGTTATCAACCAAAAGCCTGGCGCCGCTCTCATGCGCGATATCGGCAATGGATCTGATATCGGCCAGCCTGATCATCGGATTGGTAGGTGACTCGAGAATGACCAGTTTGGTTTTCGGACGCATGGCAGCGCGCGCCGCGTTGACATCGCTCATATCGACATACGTGGTCTCCAAACCCCAGGGCGCGAAAAATTCATTGAGCTGAACACGGACGCCAAAGTACATATCGTCACTCGATACGATGTGATCCCCCGGTCTCAGTGCTTGAAATATGGTGAGCATGGCTGCCGATCCACTTGAGACGGCATGAGCTACGGTCCCGCCTTCGAGCTTGGCGAGCGTCGCTTCCAGCGCAGCGCGATTGGGATTCTGGTAACGGGTATAGACCAATTCGTCTGGATCATGCCCTTGCCCGGTCGTCTCGTATTCGAATGTGGTGCTGAGCACGATAGGCGGCACGATAGCGCCGCTTGTGGGATCGATCATCGCATTGTGAACCGCCTTGGTTTCCGGTCGAAGGCTCATGTTGTTTCCCATCCTCATCCCCTGAATTGACGCAATCATACCGGCTCAGCTCTGCCGCTGCCAAGTACAGACGAGCTGAGAATAAGCCCGGAATTCGAGGCAATCCTCCGGAATGAGTGTAAACTGCAATCGTGAGACATAATCTGCTTCCGCTTTGTCCAGCCAGTCAGGCGGGCGCGCAGGCTCTCCCTTGATCTCAGGCTATAAAGCTGGAGAATGAACACCAGTCCGTAACAGCCCCAGGCAGAAAGGATGCCACCCATGCCCGAACTCGACCCGGAACAACAACAAATCCTGTCCACACTCAACCGTTTCGTAGAGCGTGAGGTCAAGCCGGTCGCCAGCGAAATGGAGCATCGTGACGAATACCCGCACGCCCTGGTCGAGCGGATGAAAGAGCTGGGTTTATTCGGCGCGATTATCCCAACCGAGTATGGCGGCATGGGGCTGTCCTTTACCACCTACGCCATGATTATCGAAGAAATCTGTCGTGGTTGGATGAGCCTGACCGGTGTCCTGAACTCCCACCTGCTGTTCGCTCACATTCTGGCTCTGTTCGGAACAGAAGAACAAAAACAGCGTCTCCTGCCAGCTATGGCCACCGGCGAGAAACGCGGCGGTCTTGCCCTGACCGAGCCGCATGCCGGGAGTGATGTGCAGCGGATTCGGACGACGGCCAAAAAGCAGGGCGACAGCTATCTGATCAACGGCTCTAAAATGTTCATCACCAATGCGCGGCATGGCAATATTCTGGCTGTTGCCGCCAAGACGAACCCCGACGCCGAGCCCGCCTATTCCGGCATCAGCCTGTTTGCTGCCGAGAAAGGCGCTCCGGGACTCACCGTCAGCCGGGACATCAAGAAGCTCGGGTATAAAGGCCTGGATACGTGTGAACTGGCCTTTGAGGACTTTCCGACACCAGCCGCCTCGCTGATCGGCGGCGAAGAGGGCCTGGGCTTCAAGCAAGTCATGGGCGGCTTGGAAGTGGGCCGGATCAATGTTGCGGCCCGGGCGGTCGGCGTGGCTCAAGCCGCCTTTGAGGAAGCCATTCGCTATTCCCAGCAGCGCGAAACCTTTGGCAAACCAATCTGTGAACATCAGGCCATTCAGCTCAAGCTGGCTGACATGGCCACCAAGGTCGAAGCCTCCCGCTTACTGGTCCGCCAAGCGGCCGAGAAGAAAGACCGAGGCGAGCGGTGTGACCTGGAAGCCGGCATGGCAAAATTGTTTGCGTCTGAGGCGTGTGAAGAAGTCGCCCTGGAAGCGATGCGCGTGCTGGGCGGGTATGGCTACACCCAGGAGTTTCCGGTTGAGCGTTTTTATCGAGACGCGCCCCTCATGATTATTGGGGAAGGCACGAGCGAGATTCAGAAACTGGTGATCGCCCGCAACCTCCTGAAAAAATATCGAATATAGAGTCGCTGCGCAGAGCCGTCTTTGTTTCTCACGATTTTGTCACCTAGGTGCCACTCCCGGCCCATCTTATGGCTTGGAATATCCGTGTGTTTTGTGTATTGTAGGGAAAACACTCAGCTATTTGCATTGTTCGCTATGGTTTTCTACCAACACAGGTCGGGCTCACTCACCGACCCTTCCCTCTAACCGAACGCTACATTCTTGTGTTGAATTGAGCAGACTTCTCGGAGCAGTGCACCGAGTCGGGAGAAGAACATGTCTACCACCTTAGAAAAGACTCGAAACATCGGCATCGTTGCTCACGTTGACAGCGGCAAGACCACCGTGAGCGAACGCGTCCTGTACTATACGGGGCTCTCGCACAAGATCGGCGAGGTGCACGAAGGGACGGCCGTCACCGACTGGATGCCTCAGGAACGTGAGCGCGGCATCACCATTACGGCGGCAGCCATTACCTGCGACTGGAATGACCATCAGATCAATATCATTGATACGCCCGGCCATGTGGATTTTACCACTGAGGTTGAGCGCAGCCTGCGTGTGCTGGATGGCGCTATCGTCGTCTTCTGTGGCGTTGGCGGTGTCGAACCACAGTCGGAAACCGTGTGGCGCCAGGCAGACAAATACGGCGTGCCCCGCATTGTCTTTATCAATAAACTGGACCGTATCGGCGCCGATTTTCACAGTGTGGTCGATCAAATCAAGAACCGGCTGGGAGCGCCGCCGTTGATTCTCCAACTGCCGATCGGCACCGAAGATGCAATGACAGGTGTGGTTGATCTGGTTCAGCAGAAGGCCCTCGTCTGGGAGGAAGATACGCTTGGGGCGCGGTTTCATGAAGAGGAGATTCCGCCAGAACTCCAGGCGGAGGCGGCGAAATTCTCTGAGTTACTGGTTGAAAGCGTAGCCGATGCCGATGACGCGTTATTGGAGAAGTATCTTGGCGGCGAAGCCCTCACGCCAGAAGAAGTCACGGCTGCGGTCCGCGTCAAGACGCAGTCGCTCGATGTCTTCCCGGTCCTGTGTGGAACCGCGCTACGCAACAAGGGTATTCAGCCGCTATTGGATGCCGTGGTCGACTATCTCCCGCCACCGGTCCGACCGGTGACCGGACAAACGCTTGCCGGAAAAGAACGCACCTGGCAGGTCACGGATGACATCCTGACCGGCTTGGCTTTCAAAACCATGCATGACCCCTACTCCGGACAACTGACCTTTGTCCGCCTGTATAGTGGCGACCTGAAAACCGGCTCTTCGATTTTTAACCCACGCACCGAACGCAGCGAGCGTATTGGCCGCCTGGTCCGTATGCACGCCAATAAGAAAGAAGACCTGGAGAGTGCCTCGGCCGGAGACATCATCGCTATCGTCGGCCTAAAGAACTTTACGACCGGCGACACCATCGCGGTCAAGCAGCATCCCGTTTTGCTCGAATCGATTTCATTCAAAGAACCGGTGATCTCGGTCGCGATTGAGCCCAAAACCAAGATCGATTCCGAAAAGCTGGGGCTCGCCCTCCAACGCCTGTCCTCGGAGGACCCGACCCTGGTCATTCAAACCAACGCCGAGACCGGCCAAACGATTCTGTCCGGCATGGGGGAGCTCCACCTCGAAGTGATTTTGGACCGGCTGATGCGGGAGTTTAAGGTCGAAGTCAACACTGGCGCACCGCAGGTCTCCTATCGAGAAACCATTACCCGAGGCGCAGAAGCCGAAGGGCGCTATGTGCGACAAACGGGTGGTCGAGGCCAGTTTGGCCACGTTTTTCTCAAGATCGAGCCCAATGACAACGAGGGCCTGGTCTTTGTCAACGCAATTAAAGGCGGCGCTATTCCCCGAGAATATATCAACTCGGTCGAGAAAGGCGTGCGGGAAGCCGCAGAGAACGGGGTGACCTACGGCTATCCCCTACTCAACACGACCGTCACCCTGTATGACGGCAACTATCATGATGTGGACTCATCAGAGCTGGCCTTTCACATGGCGGGCTCCATGGGATTCAAAGCCGCCGTGAATAAAGCCAAGCCCGTTTTGTTGGAACCCATGATGGAGGTCGAAGTGGTCGTGCCCGAAGACTATATGGGAACGGCCATGGGAGACTTGCAGTCACGCCGCGGCAAAGTGACCGAACTGGGCGAGCGTGCCGGAGGCCAGCGCACGGTCACCGCCCACGTCCCGCTGGCGACGATGTTCGGCTATGCCACAACCATTCGGTCACTCACCCAGGGGCGGGCGACCTACACCATGGAGTTCGATCACTACGATAAGGTTCCGGCCAACGTCATAGACGAGGCGCTGGGTCGCACCAAGGAGCTTGAGGTCGGGTAAAAGAAACCCACCCCGCCGCTACGCGGCACCCCTCCAAGGAGGGGATTATTTTGTTGCTCCCGTCCTCTCCGTGGATAATCTTGTACCCCATCCCGCCTCCACAGTGTTGCGGGATGATAACCCTTCGCCTACAATCTGCCCGCGTGCCGGAGTGGTGGAACTGGTAGACACATGGGACTTAAAATCCCATGGGGCTTTGCCCCGTGCGGGTTCGAGCCCCGCCTCCGGCACTGCAAACAGGAGTCATTAGAGGCACTCTTCAAGCCTTGCCCCGCGTCGCCACTCACCCGGATCGATAAATTCTCCAGCGTGGATACCCCGCTGTTCCACACTCGCTATCTCTTCGTGTGGCATATAGGCGTCGGAGAAATAGGCCACAGCGTGTCCGTTTGCGACCAGCCAGCCGTTCAGATCCGTTCCGTCGCTGCTAAAGCAGACACCAAGCGCCCGGCCGTACCTGTCCAGGTCAGGTTCGAGGTAGCAGGAGACCCTGTTGTCGGCCCCAATCTTCTCCTTGAGCGCCTCCGTTGCATCTTGGCCACACGGGTAGCACATGCCATCCGCGTTGAGGCAGAGTTGCTGCTGCGGCCAAGTTTCTGGCGCGTCGATACCAACCAACCGTATGCGTTCCTCGCAGAGTGTGAGCGTGTCGGCATCAATGATTCTTGCCTCTTCGATGACGATCTCTTCCTCACAGATGAGGGGTCTGGGGCCGTCCTCAGCATTCCCTGGTTCCCGGGCAATAATGACAAAATTCTGTTGAGCCTCTTGCCACTGGACCTGTACGGCGGTCTTTACATTGGGGAAGCCGGGCAAGGTGAATGTTCCGCCGACACCACGTAAAAACTCTTCCTCCTCCCCTTCCCCCACAGTGGTTACGGTCACGGTGGTCCGACCAAACTCCACACCGTCTACCTGAGCCACGACCGTATGCTCTCCCTCACCGAGCAGATTCCAGTTGAACAAGAGTCCGAAACCGTTGTTGATATCGCCACATTCTTTTTGCGTATCCGTCCGCCGGGTGCCGTAGCCCACCCGCCATCTATCGGCCTCATTTTCGTTGAAAACAATCTCAATCCTCCCGACCTCACACACCCAACCGGAAATCACCCCAACGCCGCTCTGATACGACCCTGGCCCCGGATTCTCCAGCACTCCTTTGCCTTGTGCCCATACAATGTGAGAGGAAAAGACAGACAGGAGGGACAGCACAGCAACAGAGAATACACTCACCCAGTCGCCTCAACTTTCCCTCTCGTTTATGGCACAGCCCGTCTAGTATTTCGCGATCACCTGTTCGGCAAAATCCTTGTAGACTTCGCGGCTTGTTTTGAGCGGTGGCAAAAGAGAAATCTCTCGGAGTCCGGCCTGCTCCGCCTGACGGATAGCCGCAATCAGTTCATCCGGCTCACCGACCATGCACGACCCCTTGATCGTTTTCGGCGTGATGAATTTGCGCTCCTCAGGGACATGATAAGTGCAGTGTCCATCATGAATCTGAAGGTAACGCTTGGCCTGAGACGTTTCCATGTTCTCGACCTGATCCCGGTACTCTTCCCAGACATCCTGGAACGCTTCGGGCACAGTGCTCTCATCCCCGGTTTGTTCGTAAATTTCATATACAAAATGCAGGGCACAGGTGACCCAGGAGCCACACGCTTCAATCACCCGGTCCGAGGTTAAATCTTCTCCCGGTTTCAATACGACCGCAGTGGTCAGGGCCGTGGTATGAAAATTCTCGGGCAAGGTCCGCCCGGCTCGCTCGGCCCCGGCCTGTACCCGGCCGACGTTCGCCTGCAAGACCTCACCCTGTTCATTAAACAGCGAAACCAGTCCATCGCCAAACTCTCCCGCGGTTCGCAAAGCCAGCGGTCCATTAGCCGCAACATAGATGGGAATCGGCTGTTCCAGGTCAATGAATTTCAGATCCTGGTGCAGGAACTTGATCGTCCGCGTCGTTCCATTCAGGGTATATTCGACCTCGCCCCCGCGCAGCAGCGTGCGGACCACGCGCAGGTATTCGCGAAAATCTCTGACCTTCATAGGCTGCATGCCCATGACCCGCATGGCCGTGTGACCGGTCCCAACACCAAGAAAGGTCCGGCCAGGGGCAAGGCGGTTAATCGAGGCAATGGAGTGCGCCGTCACCGGGGCAATCCGCGTCCCCGGAATAGCGACCCCGGTGCCGATACGAAGGCGCGAGGTGTGCTGAGCGGCCAGCGCCAGGGTGGCATAACAGTCCGACCAGATCATCTGGGAGTCGGGCACCCAGGCCGCGTCAAAGCCTAAATTCTCAACATAGGGAAAGATTTCCCAGTTATCGATTTTGGTATGGGCCGTAATACTGAATTGCACCTTATTCCTCCTCGTCAGTGAATTACCACCGCATGTCTGTATCATTCGCTCCGGGCAACCGCAATTTCTCCGACTCACCCTTTTCTCGCCACCTTTGACTCGCCTTGCTTCCCACTTTAAGCTGGGAACGAGTCTGTGGGCGGTCAGCCGACATCCGAACGGATGGAACGGCTGCGGCAGGTTATACTTCATAGAGCTATGTTACGTCGCTATCCTGACACGACCAGAGAACTTTCTGTCAGCCCGATTTTCTGGCTCTGCGTGGTCGGAGCCGGCCTGCTCATCGCCGGTTGTCAGGCGAGGCGCCCCCCCCCGTTCATTAATGATGAGCCCGCACGAGTTGCCGTTCAGTCAGCCCCACCGTCCACACCACAGAAAAAAGCAGCAGAAGTGGGCGATCCAGAGGCAGAACTGGCGTGGGATTTTTTAGCCCGCGTCGATGAGATGGGCCTCATCTCTCCACATCCTCCGGCGGCCGAGTCCGCTCCGCCCGAACTACCGCCCGCTCAGCCGGATGAACCCCTGCCGCCCCTCCCGGCGCTTGGTCCAGCCCAAGAAGGAGAATCCTCGGGCTGGCTCACGTGGGTACCGGGTTTGTCTGCCGACGAGTCAGGCCCAAACGGCAGTGCGCAGTACCGGACCGAGCAGGACCTCCTCAAGGTTGTCGCCGAGTTTCAGCGCGTGGCGACAAAAGACACCTACCGCTTTCCGCTTCCCAAAGATGTCACTGGGGCTAATGTCCATAAAGCCACACTCACCCGCATCAACGATTATGAAACCAAGCATCCCGGGGCCTACCCCGCCATTATCGCCTTCACTCGGGGTCGGGCGTATGAAGGGCTGCACGCCTATGAACGGGCCTTGGCCGAGTACCAACGCGTCGCCCAGGGTAAGAGCCGACTCAAACAAAAGGCAGGTCAAGCAGTCGAAGCGCTCACCGCCTTTCAGTCGCTCGCCCAACAGGTACCGACGGCCACAACCGCGGTGGAGTATGTGCAGGCGCTGGACGAACAGGCGCAACGCTGGAGGGACCTGGCTCAGCAGTATGACAACACGTCCTATGGTTCCCTGGCACAGGAAGAAGAAGAGCGGCTTGAGCGGGCGAAAGTCGCTTTCTTTATCCTCAACCGCTACCGGATCGAGGATGGCAACGAGAGCGTTCTCTTGGCCTATCAACAGTTGCTTGATAAACACCGGGAGAGCAAAAACCGCTATCGGTATCGACTGGAGTTAGGTGATTTCTACGTCACCCTCGCCCACGAATATACGGCCCAGAACGATCCGGAAAGTTTACGTTTTGATGCGGACATCTTTGAAACCCTCGGACGAGCCGCGCTCCAGCATTACGCCGCGGTTGCACAACAGGACGGCATTATGGAAAAACTTGAAGCCAAGGGCAAACTCGAAGCGCTTGAAGCCTATATGGCCAAGGTTGGACGTTTAGGCCGCTAAGCCGCCCACGAAGAAAACGACATGTGGTATCGTGTCATCCCTCTGTTCCTGTGCTGTCAGCTCGTGTTCGCGGCGCCCCTGCACGCTCGGGATTTCGCTGATCCCTTAGCCCAGCGGGTGACGGAATTTTTACCGGCCTATAACCCCTTTGTGCCCCCCCTGCCTCCAGAGCGATATTTTCCGGATGAGGTCGGCGGACACGTTGCCGACGCGATTATTGATGGCTATCTGCAAGACCCGTCGGCATTACGCGGCCGGATCGTTCAACTGGCGCAGCACGACACTCAGCTCGAAGCGCAGAGAGAGGAGGCAACCGGCGTCACCCCCCTGGTGTATGCCTTGCTGTACCGGTCAATAGACCAGGATGGGCAGGAAGACCTGCCGCTTATGGAACTGAACGCGACGCCGGATGAGCTGCTCTCCCAGGCAGACCGACTCTACGCCTCGGAAAAGCGGCACCGTGTTGGCCGGCTGTTCAATTGGGTGCTCTCGACCTTTGACGTGGCCCGACTGTTCCTTGGTGCGCCCACCAGTCCAAGTCCCTATGCCGCACAAGGCGTGGTCTCTTCGGTTGGCCAGCACTCGGGGCCAGGTCCCCGAGAACGAAAAGCACTGGCCCTGTATCGGCGTTTCCTCGAAGAAGCTCCAAATGACCCGCGGGCTCCGGAAGTCCAGGCCAAGATGGAAACCCTGGATACGAAACGAAAAGAAGCCCTTGTCAAGGCGGAGTTAGCCCGGGCTGAGCAGGCATTCGCTGAAGAGGACTATTGGCAGGCCAATTTTCATTATCAACTCGCCCTGCTGGTTGACGAGAACACTGAAAAAGCCAAGGCCGGGGTCCGGCAGGTCGAGTCCCGCCTACAACACTATGACGCCCTCACCCAGTACGATCCGGAGGTCCCCCAAGACCCGCTGGCTGGCGTGAAAGAGGCAGAGTGGGAGCACAGCAAAGAAACCTTGACCTATATGCTGCCAGGGGGTGGTTTTGTCAAAGACAATATTGTTGTGGCAGGCCTCCAACTCGGCACCGAAGGGTTGGTCGGCGCGGCGACCTTTGGTGGGCTGACCATGATCCA
>MPMI01000041.1 GCA_002238415.1 Desulfurellaceae bacterium bin18
TCGGGTAAGTTCCGACCTGCACGAATGGCGTAACGATCTCCCCGCTGTCTCAACCACGGACTTAGCGAAACTGCACTCTCGGTGAAGATACCGAGTACCCGCGGCAGGACGGAAAGACCCTGTGCACCTTTACTACAGCTTTGTAGTGACTTTAGGGGTAGCATGTGTAGGATAGGTGGGAGGCTTTGAAGTAGGGGCGCTAGCCTCTATGGAGCCGTCCTTGAAATACCACCCTTGTTGCCTTTGAATTCTAACCGAGACTTCTGGTCCGGGACACTGCATGGTGGGTAGTTTGACTGGGGCGGTCGCCTCCTAAAGAGTAACGGAGGCGCGCAAAGGTCGGCTCAGGCTGAGTGGAAACCAGCCTTCGAGTGTAAAGGCATAAGCCGGCTTGACTGCGAGAGGGACACCTCGAGCAGGTGGGAAACCAGGTCTTAGTGATCCGGTGGTTCCGCATGGAAGGGCCATCGCTCAACGGATAAAAGGTACGCCGGGGATAACAGGCTTATCTCTCCCAAGAGTTCACATCGACGGGGAGGTTTGGCACCTCGATGTCGGCTCGTCACATCCTGGGGCTGGAGCAAGTCCCAAGGGTTCGGCTGTTCGCCGATTAAAGTGGCACGCGAGCTGGGTTCAGAACGTCGTGAGACAGTTCGGTCCCTATCCGCCGTGGGCGTAGGATTCTTGAGGGGTGCTGACCCTAGTACGAGAGGACCGGGTTGGACGCACCGCTAGTGTACCGGTTGTTCCGCCAGGAGCACCGCCGGGTAGCTATGTGCGGCAGGGATAACCGCTGAAAGCATATAAGCGGGAAACCCTCCCCAAGACGAGGAATCCCAGGTGCTTGCACCTCTAAAGGCCCCTTGTAGACGACAAGGTTGATAGGTCGGCGGTGAAAGCACAGTAATGTGTTGAGCTTACCGATACTAATTGGCCGTGAGGCTTCCCCACTTTCTTCTCCGGAAGAGTTACCACTTGCGTGTATCTGCACTTCTAATGGTCTGACCTAACGAAAAAAGGGGTCCCGTTACGGGGACCCCTTTTTTCGTTAGGTATCTCAGAAAGATCGTTCGAGGAATTTATTGCTTTGGCTCTATCTTTCTTCCGTATGTCACTTCCCCTTTGTCGACTCGTAACGAGAAGCCACAGTTAGGATTCGTGCAAACCCACGCCTTAAATAAAACAGAAGCCCCTTCCTGTCCATAATCGGATAAAGGGATAAGCTCTCCCTCCTCGTCGCACTTCAAGCATTTTGGAAAATATGTTGGAAGATCCATCACCCCACTCCTTTCAGAACAGATTTCCCCTCCTCCATTCTCTTTTCACACTGACACTGTTGACAATAAAAATCAAGCAAAAGGTTTTGTAGATACATGTGCCGTTTTAAGCCCTATGTTGAAAACGCCGCTTTTGTACCCTTCCAAATCTAACGTGACGAGAGGAATACCAAGAGATTTGAGTTTCGCTCCTATTTTCTGGAGGACCTCTTCAGAAGCCACTTTCTTTAGCGATTCTCTCCCAATTTCGATTCGTGCGCTCTTCCCATTATAACGGACGCGAACCTGGGTGATACCCAGGGTATAAAGAAAATCCTCCGCTTGAGCGATATGAGAGAGCATGGTCGCCGTAATATGGGTTCCATAAGGAATTCTGGACGAAAGACACGGAGAGGCCGGCTTATCCCAGGTAGAGAGCCCCAACGTCCGGCTGGCTTGACGGATATCTGCTTTCGTTAGTCCAGCTTCAACCAAAGGGTGAAAAACATTATACTCCTTTGCCGACTGGAGACCCGGCCGATAATCGGTCAGGTCGTCAAGATTGATCCCATCGGCAATGCTATCCAATGCGAGACGCTTGGCTTCTCTCTGGCAGATTTCATATAAGGAGTTTTTGCAGAAATAACACCGATTAATAGGGTTCGCAGCGTATTCCGATATATCCAGTTCATTATGCTGGATGCGCAGGAGTTTCACCTTCAGCCTTTTGGCCAGTGCGACTGCTTGTCGTTCATCGTGAGGTGGGGTCGAGGGTGAAACCGTCATCAGCGCGATAACGTCATTGTGTAAAATCTGAGAAGCAACTGCCAGGAGAAAGCTGGAGTCAACTCCGCCTGAAAAAGCGAGGAGGGTAGGCCCCATCTTTTCAAGGTGGACTTTAAGACTGTCGATTTTTTGAGCGAGTTCGGTATCCATATCCGTATACGGCTCAATGTTCACGTTAAATGCCCTCCGCATGGAAGATGTCTGTTGTGAGATAACGCTCTCCAGCATCACAAAAGATGGTGAGAACGGTCTTCCCTTCTCCCAAATTGCTTGCCACTCGGACGGATGCTGCACAGACTGCACCAGATGAAATGCCCACAAGAATACCTTCCTGGCGGGCGAGGTCCCGTGTATAGGTTGCGGCTTCTTCATCTGACACGGAGAGGACCTCATCGTAGATTTTTGTATCCAAAATTGAGGGAACAAAGCCTGCACCAATACCTTGGATGTTATGGTAGCCGGGATCTTTTCCTTCAAGAACGGAAGAAGCAGTCGGCTCAACGGCAAAGATTTGGAGCTGCGGATATGCTTGCTTCAGTATTTCTCCAACTCCAGTGATTGTTCCACCAGTCCCAACCCCAAGGACGAGAGCATCCAGGTGAGGGAGTTGCTGCAAGATTTCTTGGGCGGTTGTTTGCCGATGTATTTCTGGGTTTGCTGGATTATCGAATTGTTGTGGCATAAAATAGTCAGGGTGACTGGCAGCGGTTTGTTGCGCTTTTTGAATCGCCGCGTGCATCCCTTTTGTATCTGGCGTCAAAATAAGGTCGGCACCGTATGCGGCAAGAAGGTTCTGACGTTCTTCGCTCATCGTATCCGGCATTGTGAGGGTCAATTGATAACCCTTCACTGCCGCAACAAGGGCGAGGCCAATCCCTGTGTTACCACTCGTAGGCTCGACAATGGTCATTCCAGGCGTTAACTCTCCCGAGCGTTCCGCCGCTTCGATCATGCTGAGACAAATCCGGTCTTTAAGGCTTCCGCCAGGGTTGAGTGATTCAAGCTTCGCCCATATCTCGGCGCTCCCAGGGCGAGGAATATTGCGGAGTTGAACAATGGGAGTATTCCCAATGAGTTGAAGGAGAGAATCTGCGACTTGGCAGGGCGCAGGCATAATGCACGAATAAAAAGGCTCAGCGCTTAAGCACTAAAGAATCCCTCCCACGCTATCCAGGTACACCTTGAAAGTCAATTCAGAGATGGCCCGTACAATCATCCTTTTTCCTGGCAGTCTTGGCGACTTTCTCTGTTTTTTACCTGCTTTACAGGCAATTGGACAGCAACAACGCAACCTCGTTGTTGTCGGCAGAGAGACGACGCGTGCCCTTCTTGGGAACTTCGCATGCTTCCCTCGATCCGTCTCGGTACAGACTGTTTCCATCGATGATGCGCGTTTTGCTCGCCTTTTTGCTTCTCATTCTTCAGCCAAAGACGCTGATCTCGACCGCTTTTTTTCGCCTGCCATCTCAGTTTTATCGTGGTTTGGTGCTTCTCTCCCGCAGTTGAAGAAGCATCTGGAGCAATACGCGCCTGGTCGAGCCACGGTCTTCCCCTTTTTCTCAGGCCAGGTTGAGTCTCATGCCAGCGCTTATTATTTGAGTTGTCTGGGGGAGACGGAAGAGAAGCGGCTGCCCAGACCTCCTTCCATACAACTCAAAGAGCCATGGCTCCAATGGGGAGTGGAATATTGGCGACAACGAGGATGGGAGTCGAAGCATGTCTTAATAGTCCATCCAGGCAGCGGTGGGCAGAGAAAACGATGGAGAGCAGAAGGATTTCGGCACGTGGCCGAGTGGTGGAGGGACAGCGAAGACCGGGAAGTGCTCATATTGCTTGGGCCTGCCGAGGCGGAGGAAGGCGAGTATTGGCGTCGCTATGGCCATGCTGAGACATCTCTTGAACTCCAACAGGTCGCGAGTATCCTCATCCGAGCAAGCTGTTATATAGGAAACGACTCTGGAGTGAGCCATCTTGCCGGGGCGGTCGGCGCACAAGGCGTCGTCATATTTGGACCGACTCGACCCGAACAATGGCGTCCTCTCGGGGGAGGGCTTCAGGTCATCAAAAATACCTGCTACCGCGAGAAATGGCCGGATCGAGAGGGGATCTCTCTGGAAGAAGTAACGCCAGAACAAGTCTTGGGGAGACTGATCTCAGGGCGTAGACGTGCCCGCTGAGTGTCAAAGCGTGCGAGAACCCACTATAGTGTGGCATAATGGGTTGTACAATGATGGAGGGTCACTTCAATGAGCGAAGAAGAACAAGAGCGGGGCCAGGGATTTCGGGTTACTGATCGCCGCCGCTTCTCTCCAGAATCAGGAGAGCCCCAATCAACGCAGACAGAGGAGGGCGCTGAGGATACTCGGCAAGGCTCGGCGCCACCCCAAGCTGAGACGCAGGAGACATCAGCGCCAGATCGCCCCCATGAGGCCGCGTCTGATCAAATTGAGATTACTTTTTCGAGCTTTATTCTTGGACTGAGTACGCAGGCGCTCATGTCTCTCGGGGAGATTCCAGCCACCCCTGGTCAGGCAACCCGAACCGATCTGACCGCAGCGCAGCAGATGATCGATATACTTGCCATGTTACAACAAAAAACTGCCGGTAACCTTGATGCAGGTGAGGGGCAGATGCTGGAAAACGTGCTGTACGATTTGCGGATGCGATACGTCGAGCTCAAAAGGGGAGGACATCCAGCATAGTGCGGCGACACCGCCATTGATATTGGCAACTCTCCGCTCTTATTTGTGATGGATATGCAACGGATATTCTGGAGTCTCATTGGTTTTCTTTTCCTGGGGCTGCTTGGAACTGCGAGCGTTCTTGGCTGGCAGTTTTACCACAAATTAGAAGACGCAGCCGTTCAGCGCTTCTCTGACCATCGCTGGGCAGTACCGTCCAAGGTCTATGCGCATCCGCTCCTCCTTTACCCTGGGCTCAAGGTCGAAGAGGCTGCGCTCTTTGACCATCTGGCTCGCTTGGATTATCAACAGGTCGAACACCCCATTCGTGCCCGGGGAGACTATTGGCGCAATGCCCAAAGCGGAGAAGTCCAGATTTTTTTACGGGAATCCACGTATCCCGGACGAGAGCGCTCAGCCCGACGGATTTTGCTGTCCATACAGCAGGGGCGGATCGAACGCCTGACCGATCTTGACGATCAGACTGTAATCCAGGCCATCGAGACGGAGCCGGAAATCATTACGCGTTTCTATGCTCAATCGTGGGAAGAACGTAGGGTGGTAAAACTCTACGTTCTTCCCTCTCTGCTGGTCAAAGCCGTGCTGGCGGCTGAAGATCACCGCTTTTTTGAACATAGCGGGGTTGATTGGTGGCGCATCTTGGGAGCTTTATGGGCAAACGTCACTGCTGGACGAACCGTCCAAGGTGGCAGCACGCTGACGCAGCAGCTGATTAAGAACTTCTTTCTTTCCCAAGAAAGAACCATCAAGCGCAAGCTGACCGAAGTCTGTCTGGCGCTCATTATTGAAAATCATTATTCCAAGCTGCAAATTCTCGAGAATTATTTGAATGAAATTTACTTAGGTCAGCGGGGCGCAAAGAGTATTTTGGGTATTTGGGAAGCAGCTCGATTCTACTTTGGAAAGGCGCCCCGGGATCTAACGCTCGGAGAAATGGCGATTATTGCTGGCATGATCAAAGCGCCGAACCGATATGCCCCCAACCGTCATCCTGAGCGTGCCATCCTGCGGCGGAATCACATTCTCCAAAGAATGGTCACATTAGGGACCATTACGGAAGAGGAAGCAGACGCTGCCCTGCACGAAGAAGCGGGCCCGCGCCAGATGCCACCTGAGAAAAATAAAGCGCCGTATTTTGTTGATTTCATCAGAAAAGAGCTTGAAGCGAACTACCCGGCTGGAACATTGACCAAGGCCGGGCTCAATATCTTTACTGTTCTAGACATGCGACTTCAGCAGATCGCGCGCGAAGTCATTCAGACAGGGCTGACGGAACTGGAGGAAAAGCATCCGCAGTTGAAACGAGAGATGCCCGAAGAGCGCCTCCAGGCCTGCCTTGTCGCGATCCAACCCCAAACGGGACATATTCTCGCTTTAGTGGGTGGACGTGACTACCAGGTGTCGCAGTTTAATCGGACGGTACAAGCGCGCCGGCAACTGGGCTCGATCTTTAAGCCAGTGGTGTTCCTGGCGGCCCTTGAAAAAGAAAGACAGCAGAGAGACGGTCGGTTCCTGCCCACCAGTCTCGTGAACGATGCGCCCTTCAGTTGGTTCTATGAAGATAAAGAATGGAGTCCACGGAACTATAAAAATCGCTATCGTGGCATGGTAAGTCTTCGAAAAGCTCTTGAAAAATCGTCGAATGCGGCGACGGCGCGTATTGCCCAGGAAGTCGGCCTTGAACCTGCTCGCCAAATGGCCGTTCGTCTGGGCTTTACCAGTCCTTTGCCGGCTTACCCCTCCCTTGCTCTCGGAGCGGCTGAGGTGACTCCCCTCGAGGTCGCCTTCGCGTATAGCACTCTGGCCAATCAAGGCATTGCGACCCGACCGGAGACGATTCACTGGATCACCAGTCGCACGGGGGAAATGATTGAGCAGCACCAGATGACAGTCGAACAGCGGATTCATCCGGACGATGTCTATGTTTTGACTCACCTGCTGGAGGGAGTCATGAAACAGGGAACGGGTGTGGGGGCCCGTCGGCGAGGATTTGTCCGTCCTGCCGCAGGAAAGACGGGCACCACGAACGATTACGGGGATGCCTGGTTTGTCGGTTATACGCCCGATCTCTTAACGGTGGTGTGGGTCGGGTTTGATCGCCGGGTCTCGCTCAACCTCTCGGGTGCCCAAGCGGCCTTGCCTATCTGGACTGCATTTATGAAACGCGCGACCGTGGGGATGCCGATCACGGATTTCTCGTCTCCGCCTGGGGTCACTCTAGTGGCGATTGATCAACAAACCGGTCTGCGTGCGACTCCACATTGTCCCAAGGTGATGCAAGAGGCTTTCCCAAAGGGGCGGGAGCCGATTCTTTCGTGCCCGTATCACACTTCTGGCCCAACTCCGCCTCGTCCTCCCGTTCGGACGACATCGTCAGACTACCAATCTCCAGCACCAAAACTTCCTGTTGGCGAGTCGACGGCGGTGTTGTCTGAGTCCATGCATCCCGTTTCAATAGATTCGCCATCACTGCAGCCGAGCCGGTCAAAACCATGGTGGCATATATTGTAATCGCCCTGCTGCGCTCTCTATTGAGATCTCTGCTGCCGAGTACCATTCTCGTGCTGGCAGGTGGAAGTCTGGCTGGATACGCGCAAGAGGGTGAAGCCTATAATCAAATTGGAGAAGCGGCACAGAATGGGAGGCAATTCCCGTACCAGGGGATAATGATGCCAGAGCAAATGGCTCCCCCCCTGCCTGATCCTGCCATATTTTCTCCCCAGGATCGCATAGCCCTCCATTTTGTAGAACAAGGTCAGGCCGCGTTGATCCGGGAAGATTTCCATCGCGCCCGTATCCTTTTTGAGCGAGCAGTGAATATTGCTCCTTTGCAACCCTACGGCTATTACTTTCTTGGCCGTACGACCTTTGCTCAAGGTGATGCCCGCCAAGCTTTGGTATTTTTACTGAAAGTAGAACTCGTGTTATCGGAATCGGAAGAGGACGCTGAGTGGATGGCGAAAACGAAATGTCTCCAAGGAATGATTCATGAGGATTTAGGAGCATATGAGGACGCTCGGCTCAGTTACCAGCGCTGCCTGGAAATTTCTCCTCAAAGCCTACGTGCCATTAGTGCCCTTGCCCGGCTGCCGGATGAAAGTACGCCGTGAACATGCCCGGTCAAAAGGCTCTCACGGTCTTGGGCATTGAGTCCTCGTGCGATGACACGGCCGTGGCCGTCCTGCGTGGACGCCGCATCCTGTCTAACATTGTCTCGTCTCAGGACGCGATTCATGGCCCCTATGGTGGGATCGTGCCCGAACTGGCCTCGCGGCAGCACATACAAAATGCCCTTCCCGTTCTCGATGCGGCGTTGGAGCAAGCCGACATTACTCTCAACGCTATTGACGGGATTGCCGTCACTGCTGGGCCGGGTTTGGTCGGTTCGTTGCTGGTTGGCGTGTCGCTTGCGAAATCGCTCGCCTTTGCCAAGAATCTCCCCTTTATTGGTATCAATCACCTTGAGGGGCATCTGCTGGCGGTGCAGCTCGAACACGAGGTCGATTTTCCATTCCTGTGCGTGTTAGTGTCCGGCGGCCATACGAGTTTATATCTTGCGCGGGACTGGGGACACTACCAGCGTCTTGGCGCGACCCGGGATGATGCGGCTGGCGAGGCGTTCGATAAAGGCGCGAAAATGCTCGGCCTCGGATACCCGGGCGGTCGGATTATCGATGAACTCGCCAAAGCAGGCCAACGGGACGCCATTCGGTTCCCCCGTGCGCGTATCAAAAAGGCGAGGTATGACTTTAGCTATAGCGGGCTCAAGACTGCCCTGCGTCAATTTCTCGCCTCTCCGGAGCGAGAGCGGCATACCCAGGCTGATATAGCTGCCAGTTACCAAGAAGCCGTAGTGGACACCGTGGTGGACACCACCATACGAGCGGCTCATGATCTGAACATCCGCCGCGTTGTTGTCTCCGGTGGCGTCTCAGCCAATTCTCGACTGCGCCAATGTATGACCGAAGCCGGAGAGCAAAACGATTTTCGAGCTTTCTTTCCGTCGTTGAAGCTGTGTACGGATAATGCGGCGATGATCGCTTTTGCCGGTGTCTGGCGTCTTGCTGCGGGACAGCGTTCTGGACTGGACCTGAATGCGTCTGCTGTGCTGCCGTTAGAAAATATCTAGGAGAGCCCCGGTGTGAAAGCCGCCCCGCCGACCTTGCTCCAACAAGCCCGTTTCGCCCTTGGTGAACTTGGCATTCGTCCCCATAAACGTCTTGGTCAGCATTTTCTGATTGATGCCGACGTGATCCAGCGTATGGTGACAGCGGCGGCCATCCGCCCTGAAGATAACGTGTTGGAGATCGGACCGGGGCTCGGGGCATTATCTGAAGTCTTGGTCAACCAAGCAGGGCAGCTCATTTTAGTCGAAATGGACACGACTTTGGCTGAACGACTGGCTGAACGCTTCGCCCACGATGGGTACGTCCAGATGATTACGGCTGATTTTCTTCGCCTGGATCTGAAAGACACGTTTCAAGATCGGTCTCTCAAAGTCGTGGCCAGCCTCCCATACAATGCGGCGACGCCCATACTCTTTCGGTTGCTCGACCATCGGACGCAGTTCCCGCAGGCTACCGTCATGCTCCAACGGGAGGTGGCCGAGCGCATTACCGCCTCTCCAGGGACAAAGGCGTATGGCGTGCTGTCCGTCCTGATTCAACTCTACGCCACGCCGGAAGCAGTGTGCTCGGTTGGGCCCCGCAGCTTTTTCCCCGCGCCACAGGTACACTCTCAAGTGATTAAACTGATTTTTCACAAAGAGCCTCGGGTTGAAGTGGCCGATGAGGGCCTGTTTCGCCAAATCGTGAAGGCGGCCTTTAATCAACGCCGAAAAACGTTACGCAATGCGTTGCGCAGTGTTGGTGGGGCAGACCTTGAAGCCATTGGCCAACGGGCGGACATTGACTTACAGCGCCGCGGAGAGACACTGAGTCTTGCGGCGTTCGCGCGCCTGACAAATAGTTGGCGGGGGTAATCCGTACGTATAAAAGGGGACACTATGGAACGGAAAGTCATCGCATACACCGTCAAAGACCGGATCGCGACCATTACCCTCAACCGTCCTCAGCGCAGAAACTCGTGGACGGGGAGAATGCACGTAGAGTATCGCTGGTCCGTTGAGCAAGCCGAGAACGACCCGGAGGTGCGAGCTGTTCTCGTGACCGGGGCGGGTCGGGATTTTTGTGTTGGGGCCGATTCGCGGGCGCTTGAGGGACATGTTGAAAAAGGTGGCTACGACCCAGGCACGCCAGACTCAATGCCGACTCCTGGCTATGGTGTCCGGCCCGAGTTTGACGCGGATTTCGCGTATCAATTCGGCCTCACCAAACCAGTGATTGCGGCCATTAACGGTGCAGTCGCGGGCGCTGGCCTAGCTGTCGCCTGCTATGCCGATATTCGTTTTGCCGCGGAAGGAGCGAAATTCACGACCGCCCACGGTGCCCTGAACCTGCCGGCCGAGTTTGGCCTGTCCTGGCTGCTCCCGCGTCTTATGGGCGTCACGCGGGCGAATGATATCCTGCTTACGAGTCGCATCTTCCTGGCAGAAGAGGCCTATGAACTCGGACTCGTCAACAAGGTCCTGCCGTTCGACGAACTCCTGCCTTACACGTACGACTACATACGCAAAATGATAGCTCGTGTGTCTCCCGGGTCGTTGCGGGCAACCAAAAATCAGATCTATGCCGACCTGCACGGCGATGCAGCCTCGGCGGTCCAGCGTTCACGCAGTCTGATCGACCGCATGATGACCGAGTCAGATTTCCGTGAAGGCGTCGCCGCCTTCACGGAGAAGCGCCCGCCGCGTTGGTCAGGAAAGTGAGAGCTTACAGTCCCATC
This sequence comes from Desulfurellaceae bacterium bin18, assembly GCA_002238415.1. Lineage (GTDB taxonomy): Bacteria > Desulfobacterota > Binatia > Bin18 > Bin18 > Bin18. The sequence goes on from MPMI01000041.1 coordinate 10,589, forward strand.
CCTGACACTGCCAACCCCAGCCGCGACATGTCGAGCGAAATCCAGACAATCCAGGCGGTCAGGACTATCGCCACTCCGGTAAAAATTTGGATGCGCTTGACCAGACCAGGTAGTTTGTCCGGTGGGAATGCCTCTCCGCGTACCTCGGTGCGGACCAGGCGATGGCCCATACCCAGGGAAACCGCGGCGCTCACATTAATCAGAATAAAAACAATGAGGAGCTTGAGGCTCAACAGGCTACCAAAGTCTGACAAATATCCCTCCGGAGTAAAGAATGACAAGCCGGGCTTGGCTTTGAATGCCGTGAGACTCCACGCGCCGGTCATCAGCACGACTCCGAGTGAGCCGATGCTGAGCGGATTGTAGTATTTCAGACCCTTGGCCAAATAGGTTTGTTTTGCTGCTGGGTCCTCAATCTGAGCGGCCGGCGGTAGCAACATGACGAGGAGGGTGACGCCGCTACCGAAGAAGATGGCTAAGCTGAGTACATGGGTCCACAGGAGAATGAAATCACTCATTAGGCGGACGTTAAACCAGAGGGCACTAGAAATGTAAATGGCTGCCCGATAAGGATGTTTGACACTCAAAACTGGGGCCGATATCCTGCCAGAAGCGATGTTTCCTCTTGATTTTATGTTCCCTGAGGAGGGGTAAGGAAGGACGAATGGCCGAAAACGTCTTACTGCGCCATGAAGATGTTCCTGATATCCACAAGCTTGATGTCTACCTGGCTCATGATGGCTATGCCGCAGCGCGTAAGGCGCTGACGACGCTCAAGCCTGAGGAAGTCACGGCCCAGGTAAAAGAATCGAACCTGCGTGGGCGGGGCGGGGCGGGTTTTCCGGCAGGCGTCAAATGGGGATTCTTACCCAAGGACTCGGATAAGCCCGTCTATCTGTGTTGCAACGCAGACGAGAGTGAGCCCGGAACGTTCAAAGATCGGGCGATCATCGAGAAGAACACCCATATCCTGCTCGAAGGTATTCTCATCACCTGCTACGCCATCAACGCCCATACGGCCTATATCTATATCAGAGGGGAATTCGCCTACGGCGCAAAATGCCTGGAACGGGCCCTGGCCGAGGCGTATGACCAGGGCTTATTTGGCAAAGATATTTTCGGCACCGGCTTTGATCTTGAGGTCTACGTCCACCGGGGAGCCGGAGCCTATATCTGTGGGGAAGAGACCGGCCTGATTGAGTCGCTTGAAGGCAAGCGCGCCTATCCCCGCATTAAACCGCCGTTCCCCGCCGTGTACGGATTATTTGGCTGCCCCACCATCGTGAATAACGTGGAAACGCTGGCCTGCGTGCCGTCTGTCATCAAAAACGGTCCGGACTGGTTTCGGTCCATTGGCCCTGAAAGCGGGCCGGGTCCAAAAATATATGGTGTCAGCGGTCATGTGGCGAAACCCGGTATGTTTGAACTGCCCATGGGTATGCCGCTGCGCGAGATGATTTACGACTATGCGGGTGGCATCAAGGATGGCAAGCAACTCAAGGCCGTCATGCCGGCCGGGTCGTCCTTCCCCGTTCTGACGCCGGACGAGATTGACGTCCATATGGACTTTGACTCCATGCGCGCCATTGGAGCCTTCCTGGGCACCGCCGGTATTATCGTCATGGATGAAGACACCTGTATGGTCCGCGCCTTGGAGATCATTGACCGCTTCTATCACCATGAATCCTGCGGCCAGTGCTCGCCGTGTCGAGAAGGAACCGGCTGGTTACACAAGCTCCTGGTGCGACTCGAAGAGGGCAACGGCAAAGTCGAGGATATCGAACTGATAGACCGTATCTGTACCAATATGACGGGCAATACGGTGTGTGTTTTGGCTGACGCGGCTGCCATGCCCACCCAGAGCTATCTGACGAAGTTCCGCGACGAATTTGTTGCCCATGTGACGCAAGGCGGCTGCCCGCTGAAAAAGGTAGCCGTCCAGCCCGAAGCTGCCTGAGTCTCCCCCAGAGGTTTTCATGCCAACACTTGTAATCGATGGCCAAGAAGTGACGGTCGAAGACGGCCTCAACGTCATCCAAGCTGCCGAACAGGCCGGTATTGAAGTGCCGCATTACTGTTACCACCCCGGACTCAGCATATCGGGAAACTGCCGTATGTGTCTGGTCGAAATAGAAAGCATGCCCAAACTGCAGATTGGCTGTAACACGCGTGTGTCCGATGGGATGGTGGTAAAAACCACCAGTGAAAGAGCGAAACATGCCCAAGCCGCGGTGCTCGAATTTCTTTTAATCAACCACCCGATCGATTGTCCCGTCTGCGACCAGGCTGGCGAGTGCAAGCTCCAGGATTATTACATGTTGTACGGCGCCTATAAGAGCGAGATGCAGCTTGAAGCCAAGGTACAGAAAGGGAAAGTGGTTGACCTTGGACCCGAAGTCGTACTCGACGAAGAGCGCTGTATTCTGTGCGCCCGCTGTACCCGTTTCTGCGATGAAATAACCCAGACCGGCGAGTTAGGCATTTTTGAGCGTGGGGATCATTCCCGCATCAGCCTCTTTCCCGGCAAGAAGCTCGACAATCCCTATTCGGGCAATGTCGTTGACGTGTGCCCTGTGGGGGCGCTGACGAGCAAGGATTTCCGATTCAAGTCCCGGGTTTGGTATCTGGAAAAAACGCCCTCGACCTGCACCCGCTGCGCCACCGGCTGTAATATCGATATCTACCATCGGCAGGGTGAGATCTTTCGGTTTCGGCCACGCCAAAACCCCGACGTCAACGAGTATTGGATGTGTGATGAGGGCCGGCACTGGTATAAATCATTCCAACAGGACAGCCGGATTCCCACCCCTTTAGTCCGCGATGGCTTGTCCTTTGCGGTCGCTTCGTGGGACGGGGCTGGCACAGCGGCGGCCCAAGCCGTCCGTCGGACCCAGGACGAGCACGGTCCTGAGGCAGTCGCGGCGATTGTTGGCGCCAAGGCGACCAATGAAGAGGCCTTTCTGCTGTCTCGCCTGCTCAGAGAGCAGATTGGCTCCACCCAAACGGCTGGCTTGGCGTGGTCTCCGGCTGATGCGTTTCATGATGACTTCCTGATCCACGCCGACAAAAATCCCAACACGCACGGCCTGAAGAGCCTGGGCCTGCTGAACGGAGGGGGCGAGGCCGAAGCGGTTTTATCTGCGGCTGAGCAGGGGCAGGTGAAAGTCCTGTTTATCCTGGGTGCTGACCTTGTCTCGGCGTTTGGCCAGGAACGCATTGATAGCGCCCTGGGCGAAACAACCGTCATTCTGCTCGACACGGACTATAATGGCACGACAGAGTACGCCGATATTGTGATGCCGATCGCCGCTGCCGTAGAGACGGACGGGACGTGTACGAATCAGGCCGGGCGTGTCCAGCGGCTCTCTCAGGCATTTCCACCACCGGGAGAAGCGAAAGCCGGTTGGGAAGCGCTCGCCTTGCTGAGTACGCACTTGGACGGTCCCGACTCTGTTTCGATCACTGATGTCTTCGGCGAATTGACACACTCGGTTCCAGCCTTTACCGGTCTGACGTATGGGAAGATTGGCCTCCTGGGGGCGCCGTTAGCCGGAGTTGGGTCATAAGCCGATCAGTGCGTATTGCCACTTGGAACGTCAATTCGATTCGGGCGCGCAAAGAGCGGGTGCTGGAATGGCTCACCCGCTGGCAATTGCCCGAAATCGTTTGTCTGCAAGAAACAAAAGTCACGGACGAGGCTTTTCCGCGTCGCGAGTTTGAGGAGGCCGGCTACTGCGTGACCGTTTGTGGACAAAAGACCTATAACGGTGTCGCTATCCTGTCTCGCTCGGAGCCGAGTCAGGTCATGCGCCGCCTCGCTGGTGATCCCGAAGACTCCGAAGCTCGCTTCTTGTCCGTCCACGTTGCAGGTGTCCATGTCCTGTGTCTCTACGTTCCGAATGGACAAGTGGTCGGAAGTGAGAAGTTTGCGTATAAGTGCACTTGGCTGAGCCGTGTCCGGAACTTTCTTGACGCTCAGTGTGACGCCGGAAAACCCCTCGCTCTGTGCGGAGATTTGAATATCGCGCCCGAAGCGCGGGATGTCCATGACCCGGAGGGATGGGAAGACAGCGTCCTGTTTCATCCGGCCATGCGCCGGGCGTTTGCCTCTCTGTGTGACTGGGGCCTGATCGATCCGTTTCGCCTCCATCACGCCGAAGGCAAACTGTATAGCTGGTGGGATTATCGTCAACTGGCCTTCCCCAAAAACAAAGGGTTGCGCATTGACCATATTCTCGTCACCCAGCCGCTCGCTGAGCGATGCACTGACGTTGCCATAGACCGCGAGACACGCAAAGGGAAGGGGGCTTCGGATCACGCCCCGGTTATTGCCACATTTAGCGACGTATCCGCGTGAAGACAGCACAGAGGAAGAGTCCCGTTGTCTTTGTCGAGAAAACCTGACAGTTTGAACGTCTCGGAGGAATATATGCAGAAGCCACCAGTCGATTATATCAAACGCATTACGGCTAACTATGCCGCGCTTGGCTATAAGACGTATCAATGGGTGCATAACGAAGACACGCCGCCGTGGACCCCGCTAACCAAGCCGCTGTCGGAGTGCCGCCTGGGCCTGATCGCTTCCGGGGGCATTTATGTGACCGGCCAGGTCGCCTTTCATACCAAGGATGATTTTTCCTTCCGAGCGATCCCCAAGGATGTCGCAACCTCAGACCTGCGGACCGCCCATTTTGCCTATGACCAGACCGACGCCCGGCGTGATCCCAACGTGGTCTTTCCGATTGATACGCTCCGCCGCTTAGAAGCAGAAGGCGTCATCGGCGAGCTGGCCGAGCATGCCTTTACCTTTATGGGCGGCATCTATTCGACCCGGAAAGTCCGTGAGTCATTAGCCCCGCAACTGACCGAGCAGTTGAAGGCCGAGCGTGTTGATGTAGCTTTGCTGGTCCCCGTTTGACCGGTGTGTCATCAGTCCGTGGGACTGATTGCCCGCCATGCCGAGGCCGCCGGCATTCCGACTCTATGCATGGGTAGCGCGCTGGACATTCTCCAGGCCGTTTATCCTCCCCGTGCGGCCTTTCTCGACTACTTACTCGGCCACACAACTGGCAAGCCGTCTGAACCGGAACTCCAGCGTGCGATCCTGCTTGAGGCCCTAGAGGCGTTTTCCTCGCTCTCGCAGCCCGGTCAGATCAAACACCTGCCGTTCCGCTGGGCGGAAGATGATGGCTGGAAGGATGGGGTGATGAATGATGGCGACACCCGCACCCCGCGCCGCGATACCCCGCAGTATCAAACCGAAGCAGACCGGATTCTGGTCGAGCAGAACGACCCGGAAGCCTGTGAGGTGTGTGAGACGGCGGCCTAAAGGCGGACACAGACTGTCGGGTAGAGGGCGGCAGTGTTCCCTCCGAAATCTGTTTCCTCTCCCTGAGGGAACGGGTGAGGGATTCCTCCCGAGGAGACGCGATGGTAGTGCGTGAGTCTCTTGGCGGAGCCACCGTGGTGGTTGGGTGCGGTGGTATCGGCAGCGCTATTATTGCCAAGCTCGCCGACCAGGGGGTTGCGCTTGTTGCCGCTGATATCGATTATGCGTGCGCTGAGGCAAGTGTCGCCAACCTCCACACCGAAGCCCTTGCCCACCGTGTTGACGTGACCGATGAGGCGTCTGTTGCCGCCTTGATCGCCCAGGCGCATGCGGCCTTCGGTGTCGTCACCCGGCTCGTGTATACGGCCGGCATTATCCATACCGGTAACTTCCTGGAGTTGTCTCCCCATCAGTGGCGTCGGACGTTCGAGATAAATCTGACCGGCGCATTTTGCAGTATCCAGGCCACTGCTCGTCACCTGATCGAGAACAATCAACCCGGCCGTATGGTGGTGGTGGCTTCGGTTGCCGGACGTGGACCGCGTGCCGATAGTAGCGACTATGCGGCGAGTAAAGCCGGCCTCATTAGCTTGGTTCGCTCTGCCGCCGCCAGTCTCGCTGCTGCCAACATCCAGGTCAATGCGGTCTGCCCAGGAATCGTTGATACTCCAATGACGCATAGTATCCACAGGGAACGGGCTGCCCGGCGCGGCATCAGCGTAGAAGAATCTCTGGCGGGTTTGGCCGACACGATTCCCCTCGGGCGGATCGAGAGCCCCCAGGAGGTTGCCGAGGCCATCTGGTTCCTCCTGTCAGATGCGGCAAGCTATATTACCGGCCAAGCGCTCAACGTCTGCGGCGGATTGGCATTTGACTGAGGGAGCCGGTATGCCGGGAATGCTCTCTATTCCTTGAGCACCAAAGGAGACTGCCATGTTGGGCGTCTGGCATTTCAGCCTGACCGTTTCGGACCTTGATCGATCAATTGCTTTCTACCAGAAGCTGGGACTCAAGCTGCTGCTCGTCCAGGAACAGGCAAACGCCTATACAAGCCGTTTGGTTGGGTATGAGAACGCCCACCTCAAAGTTGCCCAATTTGTCATTCCAGGCCAGCCGCACGGTCGCTCGAACCACGACCTTGAGTTGGTTGAGTATATTCATCCGAAAGGTAGGCGACAGAAGCCGGACATCTGCAATCCGGGTGAGGCCCACCTCGCACTCACGGTCACAGACATCCATGCTCGTTACGAACAGCTCACGGCAGACGGCGTTCATTTCTTTTCGCCACCGAACGCCATCACTTCAGGTGTCAACCAGGGTGGGTACACCTGCTACTTTTGGGACCCCGATCAGATCGTTCTTGAGTTGGTCCAACCTCCCCCCAGCGACTGACTGAGAGAGGGGCTATTTGCTGGGACCTTCACAACTGCTCGACCAGCTTCTCGACCTCGCTCCATTCTACAATCGGGGTCAGGCGGCGCTTTTCAATCAGGCCGCTTGAGACGATTTTGCCAAAGACCTGAAAGGTCGGGGTATGGTCGGGAATATCCACCAGAAAGATGACCTTGGGTTCTTCATTCGAGAACCACGGGCCACCGGCAAAGCGAACCTCTTGCGGTGCGCCGACCGAGGCCGGATTTTTTGCGGCCGAGCCGATGAGCCCGACAAATTCCTTCATCCGCTCCGGGCTGGGGTCCTTGAGCCAGACTTCGTCAAGATAGAGTGCCATGCTTCCCTCCTCAAAAAAGATGTTGAGGATATAGCAAAGTCCACGCAGGAGAAAAAGAGAAGCAAGCCGACTGCGATGAGGAATATGGAGTCGAAGCGATTCCGTGCTACCCAGCTAGCATCTCGTCCAGCTCGCCGCTGACTTCCAGCGTCTGCAATTCCATGAAGCCCCCGATGGACTCTTCTCCGATAAAAATCTGGGGGACGGTGCGTTGACCTGAACGCCGGGCAATCTCTTGCCGCAGTGCGGGATCGTCAGACACGTCAACGTCTTCGAACGGAACGCCTTTTTTGGTCAGCAAAGCCTTTGCTGCGGTACAAAAGCCTCAATAATCTGTTGAGTAGACGGTGATCTTTTTCATAAACGCTGATCCTTCTGCTTCTTTATCCGTATCCCTTATAGCAAGCACTATGGCAGCTCGGTACTGCCCATGAGGTAGCGGTCTACCTCTCTGGCCGCGCCGCGCCCTTCATTAAAGGCCCAGACGACCAGACTCTGGCCGCGGCGTATGTCGCCGGCGGCAAAGACGCCGCCCACGTTTGTCTGGAACCGACCGTATTCCGCTTTGGCATTCGAGCGCGGATCACGCTCAACCCCGAGTTGTTCGAGGACCGGGTCTTCCGGCCCAAGAAAACCCATGGCGAGCAGGACCAAGTCCGCCGGCCAGACCTTTTCCGTTCCTGGCAGGGGTTTGGGAATAAACGCGCCGTTTTCGTTTTTCCCCCACTCGATCTCGACGGTGTGCAGCTCTTTGACGTTGCCGTTTGTGTCGCCCACAAATCGTTCCGTCTGAATCAAATAAATGCGTGGGTCTACACCAAACCGGGCTTCTGCTTCCTCCTGTCCATAATCGACACGCAAAATTTTGGGCCACTCCGGCCAAGGATTGTCCGGCTGCCGTTCCAAGGGAGGCTGAGGAAGAATTTCAAATTGGGTTAGTGTCTTGCACTTGTGGCGGAGTGACGTGCCAACACAGTCGGTGCCGGTATCTCCGCCCCCAATAACGATTACATTTTTATCCGTTGCGGAAATATACGCCCTATCCGCATGGTCCGAGTCGAGCAGGCTTTTGGTGTTAGCGTGGAGGAATTCCATGGCGAAATGGATGCCGTTGAGGCCGCGGCCTTCTGCCGGCAGGTCGCGTGGTTTTGTCGCCCCTCCGCACAAGACGACGGCATCAAAATCTTCCTGTAATTGAGCAGCCGGAATGTCGCTGCCAATGGACGTATTCGTCACAAAGGTAACGCCCTCTTGGGCCATCAGGTCGACGCGACGCTGCACGATGGCCTTGTCCAGCTTCATATTGGGGATACCGTACATGAGCAAGCCGCCGGTACGGTCGGCCCGTTCGTAGACGGTGACCGCGTGGCCGGCTTTATTGAGTTGTGCCGCACACGAGAGGCCGGCTGGACCCGACCCGACCACCGCCACCTTTTTCCCGGTCCGTTTCTCCGGCGGATGCGGGACCACCCAGCCTTCGGCAAAGCCGCGATCGACGATAGAGCACTCAAGGTTTTTGATGGTGACCGGCGGATTCGTAATCCCGAGCACGCACGATCCCTCGCACGGCGCCGGACACACCCGACCTGTGAACTCTGGGAAATTATTGGTTTTGTGCAGCCGCTCCAGCGCTTCCCGCCAGAGCCCCCGATAGACCAAGTCATTCCACTCCGGGATCAGGTTGTTGATCGGACAGCCCGAGGCCATGCCGCTGATCAAGGTCCCGGTGTGACAGAATGGAATGCCGCAGTCCATACATCGGCCGCCCTGCTCCTGAAGTTTGCTATCAGAAAAATGCTGATGAAACTCCTCCCAGTCATTGACCCGTTCGACTGGTGAACGGTCTGCGGGCAACTCCCGCTCGTATTCCATGAATCCAGTAGGCTTACCCATACGGTCTTCCTTCGTCAGTTTCCATGCGGTTTCAGCGTGTTAGTTGCCGCTCACCCGCGCGGCATCGTTCTTATTAGCCTCAAAAGCGGCCATGATGGCTTCGTCTCCGGCCAAGCCACTACCTTCGGCCCGGCTAATCGCGTCGAGCATGCGTTGGTAGTCCTTGGGCATGACTTTGACAAATTCCAGTACCCGTGCCTCCCAGTCCTCAAGAATCTGCTGGGCTTGGGCGCTGCGGGTATACTGGACGTGTTTTTGCAGCAGGGCACGAACGTCCTGGAGGTCGTCCTCGTTGAGCCTGTCCAGGCTGACGGTTTCGAGATTACACTGGTTGCGAAAGGTCGCGTGTGCGTCCAGTACGTAGGCGATTCCGCCGGACATGCCCGCGGCGAAGTTGCGTCCAGTCTCACCCAGCACGACCACGCAACCGCCCGTCATATACTCACAGCCATGGTCGCCGACCCCTTCGACTACGGCTCGCACACCGCTGTTCCGAACACAAAAGCGTTCTCCCGCCATGCCGCGAATATAGGCCTCCCCGTTGGTCGCGCCATAAAAGGCCACATTGCCGACGATGATGTTTTCCTCCGCCGTAAAGGTTGAGCCTGTGGGCGGATACAGTATGACCTTTCCGCCAGAGAGGCCCTTGGCGAAGTAGTCGTTGGCATCGCCCTCCAGTTCGAGCGTCATACCGGGCGGGACAAACGCCCCAAAGCTCTGACCAGCCGACCCCTGGAAATGAAAGTGGATAGTATCTTCCGGCAAGCCTTCTCGACCGTAGCGTCGGGTGACCTCACTGCCTAGTATCGTTCCGGTGACGCGGTTGACGTTTTGAATGGGTAGCGTCGCGGACACTTTTTCTTGACGTTCCAGCGCCGGACGTGCCAGGTCAATCAGGGTCTGCTTATCCAGAGAGCGCTCAATGCCGTGGTTTTGGCCAATCTGGCAGTACCGACCGATTTCGGGACCAACCTGGGGTTGGTGCAGAATATCGGTGTAGTCCAGGCCCTTGGCTTTCCAGTGGGCGATCGCTCTGCGGGCCTCAATTTTGTCGGTCCGACCAATCATGTCATTCATGGTCCGAAAGCCGAGTTGGGCCATATACTCACGAATTTCCTGAGCCACGAACTGCATGAAGTTGACCGCATGGGTTGGGTCACCCATGAACTTCTTGCGCAATACCGGATTCTGGGTTGCGACGCCGACCGGACAGGTGTCGAGGTGACAGACCCGCATCATAATACAGCCCAATGAAACCAGGGCGGCTGTGGCGAAACCGAACTCTTCCGCCCCCAGCAACGCGGCAACTACTACATCCCGGCCGGTTTTGAGTTGACCGTCGGTTTCGACTGCAATCCGGCTGCGCAAATTGTTGAGGACAAGGGTCTGGTGCGTTTCCGCCAGGCCGAGCTCCCAGGGCAGGCCGGCGTGTTTGATACTCGTCTGCGGCGAGGCCCCGGTCCCGCCATCGTGACCACTAATCAGCACGACATCGGCATGGCCTTTGGCAACGCCGGCGGCAATCGTGCCGACCCCAACCTCGGAGACCAGTTTCACGCTGATTCGCGCCTCGGTATTGGCGTTCTTTAAGTCGTGAATGAGCTGGGCTAGGTCTTCGATTGAATAGATATCGTGGTGGGGGGGCGGGGAAATCAGTCCCACGCCGGGGGTGGATAAGCGCACCTTGGCAATCCACGGATAGACTTTCCGACCGGGCAGCTCGCCGCCCTCTCCGGGCTTCGCTCCCTGGGCCATTTTGATCTGGATCTCACGAGCCTGGGTCAGATATTCGCTGGTAACGCCGAAACGGCCCGAGGCGACCTGCTTGATCGCACTATTCCGCGAGTCGCCATTGGGATCCGGCGTATAGCGCGCAATGTCTTCCCCACCTTCGCCCGTATTGCTTTTGCCACCGATACGGTTCATGGCAATAGCGAGCGACTCATGTGCCTCTTTACTGATGGAGCCGTAGGACATGGCGCCGGTCTTAAAGCGGGCGGTAATGGCCTCGACCGACTCGACTTCCTCAAGTGGAATCGGCTCAGCCACCGGCTTTAATTCCAAGAGTCCGCGCAGCGTAGCGAGCCGCTCAGACTGGTCGTCTATGAGCCGCGTATACTCCTTAAAGGTCGCATAGTCGTTAATACGACAGGCCTTTTGCAGCAGGTGAATAGTGCGCGGGTTAAAGAGATGCAGTTCACCGTCTTTGCGGAACTGATACTGGCCGTACACTTCAAGCGTCTGACCACGAACGGGAATGGTGGGGAACGCTCTGGCATGTTGTTGGCTCGCTTCGTGGGCGAGTTCCGCCAGGCCAATGCCTCCCACGCGGGAGGGGGTCCAGGTAAAGTAGCGATCAGCCAGATCTCGACCCAGCCCAATGGCTTCAAAAATCTGCGCGCCACAGTAGGATTTAATCGTTGAAATACCCATCTTGGACATGACTTTGACGATGCCCTTGACCGCGGCTTTGATATAGCCGCTCACCGCATCATGATAGCTGATGTCCGTCAGCATGCCTTCACCGATCATGTCGTTCAGACACTCGTAGGCCATATACGGATTGATCGCCTGGACGCCGTAGCCGAGCAGCACGCAGAAATGATGCACCTCGCGCGGCTCGCCCGATTCGAGCACGAGTCCGACCCGGGTACGGCTGCCGGTCCGAATCAGGTGATGGTGCAAACCCGACGCTGCCAGCAAGGCCGGCATCGCGGCGCGTTCGGCATCAATGCCTCTATCCGACAGGATCAGCAGCGTTGCGCCGTTCTCAATCGCCGTGTCCGCAGCCTGACAGAGTTCGTCTAAAGCCTGCCCAAGGCCGTCTTTGCCATTCCTGGGGTTAAAGAGTATGGGCAGGGTCACGGTCTTGAGCCCCGGCTGGTCAATACGCCGAAGCTTTTCGAGGTCCGAATTTTTCAGAATCGGAATGGGCAGCCGGATCTGGCGACCATTGTCTGGCCGGGAATCGATCAGATTGCCCTCCGAGCCCAGCGTCAGCGTTGTTGACGTGACGAGTTCTTCTCGAATCGGGTCAATAGGAGGATTGGTCACCTGGGCAAAGAGTTGCTTGAAATAGTTGTATAAAAGCTGGGGCTTATCGGACAAAACGGCCAGCGGCGTATCCGTGCCCATGGAACCGATGGGCTGGATTTTATTCAGTGCCATTGGCCCGATATTGACCTTCAAATCTTCAAAGCTGTACCCAAACGCGCGCAGGCGCTGGAGCGTGGCCTCATGATCGTAGGCCGGCTGCTCCTCTGCCACATCCGGCAGTTGATCGAAATACAGTGTGTGTTCGTTCAGCCACTGACGGTAGGGCTGGGCGCTCATGATTTCCCGTTTTAATTCTTCGTCACTGATAATGCGGCCCTTCTCCGTGTCGACCAAGAACATCCGTCCCGGTTGGAGCCGTCGTTTCTCCAATACGCGTTCCGGCTCAACTTCGAGCACCCCCACCTCGGAACCCATGATGACTAGGTCGTCCTTGGTGACATAGTAGCGGGACGGGCGGAGTCCGTTCCGGTCCAGGACGGCTCCCACGCGGATGCCGTCCGTGAAGGCGATGGAGGCCGGGCCGTCCCAGGGCTCCATCAGACAACTGTGGTATTCATAAAAGGCCCGCTTGGTGTCGGCCATGCTGGTATGATTCTCCCACGGCTCGGGGATCATCATCATCATCGCGTGGGGCAGCGAACGCCCGCTCAGCGCCAGGAATTCCAAGCAGTTATCAAAAATGGCGGAATCGCTGCCGTCTTCCAGGACAACCGGAAAGACCTTCGACAGGTCGTCCCCGAAGAGTTCTGAGGCCATGAGTGCCTGCCGGGCTCGCATCCAGTTGACGTTCCCCCGTAGGGTATTAATCTCGCCGTTATGGATGAGGTAGCGATACGGATGGGAGCGTTCCCAACTCGGAAAGGTGTTGGTGCTAAAGCGTGAATGGACCAGGGCAATAGCGCTCTCCATGTCCGGGTCGGACAGGTCCGGATAGAATGTTTCGAGTTGCTGCGGCGTGAGCATGCCTTTATAGATCAGAGTTTTATACGACAGGCTGGGAATATAGAAATATTCTCCACCAGTGACCCCGCCGTAACGGATGGCGTTCGTCACGCGACGACGGATCACATACAGCTTGCGCTCAAAGGCGAGATCATCCGCCAGACCGTCGACACTACGACCAATGAAGACTTGCCGAATGCACGGTTCACACGCCTTGGCAGTCTCACCCAGGCCGGCATTATTGGTCGGGACATCCCGCCAGCCCAAGACAGTTTGGCCTTCTTCTCTGACGATGGCCTCCAGGCGCTGCTCGCAGCCGTGTCGCTGGGCCTTATCAGGTGGCAGATAGACCATGCCGACCCCGTACCGACCCGGAGCGGGCAGGCTGATATTCAGACCATGACAGGCTGAGTTCAGGAAGCGATGGGGGAGTTGGAGGAGCATGCCCGCTCCGTCTCCCGTGCCTTCTTCGCAGCCGCGTGCCCCACGATGATCAAGATTGACCAGAACGGTTAAACCTTGCTCGACCACCTTATGTGACTGTGCCCCTGTAATATTGACCACAAAGCCAATGCCGCAGGCGTCATGTTCAAAGCTGGGATCGTACAGTCCTTGTTTCTGAGGTATACCGGCATATGTCATATGCGCCCCTTCCTGTCTCTGTGCGGTATCGGGATGCCCGCGCTCGTGGGCCGTCAGACCCCGCGTCTCATACGCGGAGCGAGAGCGGTTGTCGCTCCATGCCGATGACCATCTACAGCCGAGTTTCCCCCTGATTGGAGCCTCAACCACAGTCCTTCGGTATGCGTAGACAACACCACGGACGTTTCCGTCCGTTCCACCCCTTCAAGCGAGCGAATTTGACGAATGACCTCCTCAAGGTCTGAGGTGTTATCGGCCTTGACCTTCAGCAGGAGGGTATATTCGCCAGTCACATGGTGACATTCCTGAATGTCTTCAAAACCATCGATGGCCGTTTCAAACTGCGTAATCAGCTTGGGATGATTAATGGAAACGCCAATAAAAGCGGTTGTATCCTTCCCCAGCTTGCGTGCGTCGAGAACAGCGGTATACCCACGTATGACGCCGCTCTCTTCCAGCTTCTTAATGCGTTCGATAACGGATGGTGCCGACAGCCCTACGCGTTCGCCAATTTTAACCAGTGAGAGTTTGCAATTCTCCTGGAGAACCGAGAGGATATGCCTATCCAGATGGTCAATACTGTCGAGTTCCATATGGACCCTGCTCACTTCGATCACATGCCGAATTTATTGAGGTTAAAAATACCAAGGGACTAACAAATAGCGGAGGATAGGCTATTCTGTCAAGCGAATATTCAGGGGCTGGTGGTTCCTTGAGTTTTTTCCCGGCCCTCGTATAATTACTCACCCTGGAGACTGGAGCAGAGGCATATCATGACAAAAATGACCGGTGCACAGATTACAATCGAAAGCCTGCTGGCTGAAGGTGCGGATACCATCTTCGGCTATCCTGGTGGGGCTATCCTGCCGACTTATGATGCCTTGGTCCAGAATCCGGCTTTACGCCATATCCTGGTCCGACACGAACAGGGCGCTGCTCATATGGCCGAGGGATATGCACGGGTCTCCGGTCGTCCCGGCGTCGTGCTGGTGACCTCGGGGCCAGGGGCAACGAATACGGTCACCGGCATCGCGGATGCTTATATGGATTCAACCCCGCTCGTTGTCATCTGTGGTCAGGTGCCGACGAATATGATCGGCAACGATGCCTTTCAGGAAGCCGATGTGACCGGCATCACCCGTCCCTGCACCAAGCACAATTATTTGATCCGGGATGTCAACGACATCGCCCAGACGATTAAAGAGGCCTTCCATATTGCCGGCAGTGGACGACCGGGACCGGTCTTGATTGATCTACCCAAGGACGTGCAGACTGCTGAAGCCCCATTTTCCTATCCTGAAACTGTGAGCCTCCGAGGCTATAAACCGACCCTTAAGGGAAACATTCGACAGATCGAACGGGCGCTTGAGGTCATTGAACAGGCCGAACGACCGCTCTTCTATGTCGGTGGCGGGGTGCAGTGGTCTGGCGCGTCCGAAGCGCTCATCGAACTGGTCCGTGGACTCAAGATCCCGATTACCACAACGGTCATGGCCTTGGGTGTGTATCCGAGCGATGACCCGTTGAGTCTGGGTATGCTGGGTATGCACGGTGGGTATTGGACCAATATGGCGGTCCAGAACTGTGACGCCCTCATTGCCGTGGGGGCACGGTTTGATGACCGGGTCACGGGCCGGACGAGCGACTTCGCACCCAAGGCAGAGAAGATCGTCCATATCGATATTGATCCCTCTTCGATCAGTAAGAATATCAAAGTCGATGTCCCCATTGTGGGAGATATCAAGGAAGTCTTGCAGGTCATGCTCGGGAAAGTCAAAACCCGTGAGCAACTGGCGCCGCGCCAGAAGATATGGGGAGAGTGGCGGCAGCACATCATGGCTTGGAAACAGGAAAAACCACTGCCCTATCAGACTCAAGGTCCGGATGGCGAAATCCTGCCACGAGGGGTGCTGGAAGAGATCAATCAGATAACCGGGGGCGACGCCATTGTTGTGACTGATGTGGGCCAACACCAGATGTGGGCCGCCCAGATGATGAAGTTCACCCAGCCGCGTTCGTGGCTGACGTCGGGTGGACTGGGGACCATGGGCTATGGCTTGCCGGCCGGGATTGGGGCCCACTTTGCCGCACCTGACAGACAGGTCGTTGTGATTAGCGGTGACGGCAGTATCCAGATGAACATCCAGGAACTGTCGGCTGCCGTCCAGTATAATGTGCCGGTCAAGGTTATCATCCTGAACAACCACTATCTGGGCATGGTGCGGCAGTGGCAGGAGAAATTCTACGAGGAGCGGTACTCTCACTCCTATATGGATGCCATGCCGGACTTTGTGAAGCTGGCCGAGGCCTATGGAGCCAAAGGGTTTCGGGCAGAGAAATCGTCTGAGTTGTCCGCCACGCTGCGGGCCGCCTTTGCGGAGACGGGACCCGTTCTGGTGGAAGTGGTCATTCCGAAAAGTGAAGGGGTATTCCCCATGGTGCCGGCTGGCAGCGCCATGCATGAAATGCTCTTTGCGTAGTGAGCCGAACCGGGAAAATGGCCGAGCCGTGGCAATGGATATACCGCAAAAGCCGGAGGGCGAACCCGCCCCAGACCGTTTCTATCAGGGAGTAATCCATAAGATTGCTTCCGGTAATGAAACAGGCGTCGTTCTGAGCGATTCCGGGAAAGAAATTCCCTTTGTCTTTCCGTTTTTACGGCTGATCGGGGCGCCTCGTCTGGACATTCGATTCCTGACCGAGGGCATGCGCGTGGGCTTTGACGTTGGCTGGACCTCAGACGGGCTGCGCATATCGACCCTGAAAATCTACGACTAGCCCTCATCCGCTGAGAAGCAGTCATTAGAGCGGCAGGGTGGTCCGAAACAGCACAAAACGCCCCAGAAATTCGCCCACAATAGCCGCCAGAATGGCGACATAAAAAAGACCGGTCGCCGCCATGGTTTGCGGAATCTGAAGTGTCCGCCAGATCATATAGGCAACACCCAGCGAGGCCAGCGGTCCCAAGCCCAGCCGCATCCAGAGTAGGGTCTGATGCTCCGTCCACAGCTCCCGGACGCTGGTGCTTGTTGCGGCGTGACTACTGAGCAGAAGGAGGCCAAGACCCAGCGTCAGGGTTGCGAGCTGGACGACGACAGTGCCGGCATAAAAGGTGAAGATCCGCTTAAAAGGGTCGAGCGAGAGGTCGAGCTCTATGAGATACCAATGACCCAGGGACATGCCGGTTGCCACCGCGCCCAGCATCAGGGCTGAGGTCAGAAAACTGAGCGGATAGACAAGCGTCTCGACTGAAAAAAGCGGTGCCGTCCGATACACGCTGGCACTGAAACTCAGAGCGATCAGCCCGAAGAGGAGGGTGAACAGGTAGGCACGGGCGCGGAGGATAAAGCGCTCCCCCCATAACGTATAGGTGTACAGTCCGCACAGCACGCAAAACAGCAGCCACAAACCGCCCTCAAACGTTCGTATATTCCACAGCGTGTCTGGAAGTGCTGAGTAGGCCAGGGACAGTTTGCCGATACAGATAATCAGACCGCACCCCAGGTAGACGCAGGCCGTGGACTTGAAAAACCCGCGTTCAATCTCATGAAACCCCGGTACGCTCAGGGCAAAAATACCGCCAAAGGCGAGCTGGCCGAAGAGGAGGAGAAACGTATGCGCGAAATCAGTCATGCCCGGACTGTATAGACCCCCGGATATGAGCTCAAGCCGGGAGGGCGCACGTCCTTGAGGCAGTCCGGGCGCGGTGTTCCCGCTTGCCGTTCCGACAGCCAACTGGTAGGGAAATGGGACTGGATTTTATATCAGATCGCTGGCGAGGAAGATTGTGGCAGAATCGCTGATTACGGACGAAATTCGGGCCTGGATCGGTCGTCAGGCACCGCCTTGGACGATTGAGGTCACGGCGCTGGATGTCAAACGCTTTGCGGTGGCAACCGACGACGCCAACCCGCTCTACACGGATGCCGAGTGCGCGCAGCACAGCCGCCATGGCGGGCTGATCGCGCCGCCCCTGTTCTATATGGCTCCGCTGACGGACCCGGTCCCCGAAGACGAACTCCGTCCTGATGGGCTACCCTATGAAGGGCGCTTTCCCATTCCGCCGACCCCGCTCCCTCGCCTGATGGACGGCGGAACGGACATCGAGTTTTTTGTTCCCATTCGCGTTGGTGATACCCTGACCGCGCGCAGTACAATAGTGGATATCTACCAGAAAGAGGGGCGATCCGGGCCTTTGATATTTGTGGTACGCGAAACCACCTACACGAACCAGAAGGATGAGGTCGTCGTTATTGAAAAAGGGTCGTCTATTTTGCGCTGAGCAGCGCGAGGCGAGCGAGGCATGGATACACAGTTGTATTTTGAGGACGTGACCGAAGGGATGAGGCTACCGAGTCTGGAGAAGACGCCGTCAAACACCCTGTTGTTCCTGTATAGCAGCATCACCTGGAATCCGCAGCGGATTCACTTTGATAAGGATTTCACCCAGGGCGAAGGCTACCGGGATATCGTGGTGCACGGCCCGCTACGCGGAGCGTTTTTATCGCAATTATTGACAAGGTGGATCGGTGAACAGGGCAGGCTGAAGAAGCTGTCGTATGCCAACCGTGATATTGCCTATGTCAATGAGCGTCTGGTGTGTACAGGCACGGTGACCAAGAAGTGGGTCGAAGCCGGGGCGGGACATGTCGCCTGCGATATCTGGGTGGAGAATGCGGAAGCCGCGCGCCTCACGCTCGGGAGTGCGACGGTTCTTCTGCCTTTGAAATCTGACCCCGATCCGACCCGGACCGCCTAAAGGAGTGTACATGGCGCAATCACGCCTGACTATTATTCATACCTCTGATGTCCATCTTGAGAGCGATACCTTTGGCCGCGGAGAAGCCGGCCAGGCTTATCAACAGCGTATTCAGGAGGCATTCCGAAGAGTCGTTGACCTGGTGTGCGATACGCCGGCCGATTTGTTTCTCATTGCCGGTGACCTGTTTGACTCAAACCGGGTGCCGGAATCCGGAGTCGAATTTGTCAATGCCGAACTCCGGCGCGTGCCCTGTCCGGTCATCCTCATTCCTGGTAATCACGACTGTTACGACCATCGGTCGATATACAAAAAGGTCGATTTCACCGCGGCCGGACCGCATGTCCACACCCTGACGGAAGAGGCGGGCCGCACGATACAATTCCCGGAATTGCAGGCAACCATATGGGGCAAGGGCCTGGTCGAGCATGACCCCTCCTTCCGCCCTCTGGCCGGAGTACCGGATCGTCAAGGTGATTGGTGGCATATCGGTATGGCCCACGGTTACTACGTCGAAGAGGAGGAAATCCAGCGCTCTTCGCCGGTAGAACCGGAAGAGATCGCACAGTCCGGCCTGGATTATCTGGCTATGGGGCATGTGCATGTCTTCAATGATCTCAGTCAGGGGACAACCACGTCGTGTTATCCCGGTACGCCGGCACCGTTATATATGGGGGTGGATGATGGCGGGAGCGTGGCGGTCGTGACCCTTGATCCGGAACACGGTGTACTGCTGAGGCAGCAGAAGGTCGTGCTGTAATGTCCCTCCAGCCCCACGGTAGAGGGATGAATACACAATCTTGTTTGGCACGTCTTGGTTTCTTCTCCATCCTCATTTTGCTAAGAGGAGAGCATGGCTGAGCGAGCGGACTTGCGGCGGCGACCGCAACGGATAACGGTCAGAGATATTCTCCGCACCGCGGTCAATCTCGAAAAAAAGGCGATGGCCCTCTATATGCAGTTCACCCGCGTGTTTGAAGACCAGGAAGAACTGCGCAAGTTCTGGTTTGGCATGGCGCGTCACGAGGCCAGTCATCTTGGAGCGCTGGCCCTCGTCGAAGGCGTGGTTGAGAACGACCCGGATGTCGCAGAGAGCAGCAAGGTCTGGTTCGATCCGTCAACCGTGGTCCGCCTCCGCTCTCTCCTCAATGCCTATAGCCGCGAGGCCGGGAAAAAGATTTCCGTCGAGCGTGCCTTTGAAATGGCCCTGGACGTCGAAGGCTCCGAACTAGAAGACGTTGTGGTAGACCTGCTCCACGTGGTCCGCGAACAGATGGTCCGTGATCAGGCGGTCAAGTTCCTGATACACGATCTCAGTGACCTGAGCTATATGGTCGAGAAGTTCACCAACGATGAAGCCTTGCTGGCGCGAGCCGATGCCCTGGTAGACCACCGGGTTGACGCCCTCGCTGCCGACCGGGCTCGGAAGGCATCTCAGGGCGACGCGCGAGACGAATGACAACCCCTGCAAGGAGAGAGACGCTGATGAACCCTGTTGTCCTGCAAGCCGGCCTGTGTCTGCTGATCGCCCTGTGGGGGTTGTCTATGATCGTCATGGGGATGGTATGGAGCAACGTCATCTGGCTCGGTCTTGGCGTAGCCGTTCTCATGGTCGGACTACCGTTCCTGCGTAATCTTCTGCCCGATCGATTGAGCCGCGGCGTGCGGTAACGCTCCGGCTCCCGTCTGAGCTGTCCACCGTTTCGGACAGGCTTGACCCATATTCTGCGTAAGCCATGTTCTTTCGACTTCTCCTATTATTCACCATTGTCCCACTCACGGAGTTGTACCTACTCCTCCAGGTCGGCAGCGTCCTCGGAGTCGGCCTGACGATTCTGCTGGTTGTCGGTACGGGTGTTGTTGGCGCGTATCTGGCACGGCTGGAAGGCTGGCGGACGCTACGGCAGATGCAGGAAAATCTTCACAACGGCATTGCGCCAACCGGAGAGCTGATCGACGCCGCTCTTATTCTCGGGGCCGGACTGCTCTTGATTACCCCTGGAATTGTGACCGATATTGTCGGTTTCAGTTTGCTCTTCCCCCCAACCCGAGCTGCCTTGAAGCACGCTATTCGGCGGCGTATTGAAGCCCATACACAAGCCTCCTCGTCCACCATTGAGGTGGAAGTCATCCGTCGGACGGACTGACGGGTGCTGCGCGGGAAAGCTGCCCTGAGGAAACCGTACCGCAAAGACGTAGGCTGCGCCTATTCAGCCCTGGTCTTGCGATGGCGGAGGGGGCTGAAGGGATGGGAGGAGAGACGGGAGCAGCAGGGCCAACAGGAGCGCGCCAGCCCCGCCGGCGAGATACGGTGCGTTAATCCCAGCCTGTTCAAGCAGGACTCCAGTCATCAAGCTCGAACACCCCCCGCCCAAGCCCATACTGATCATGCTAAAGAGAGCCTGACCGGTTGAGCGCAGTTGGGGTGGTATCGTTGCTTCGAGATAGAGCGGTCCCCCCAGAAAGAGTCCGGTGACCGTCAGGGCATGGAGGATCTGGACTGGATAGAGTAGCGGGAGGGCGATCACTTGACTGAGTACAAGCCAACGAATGGCACCGGCAGCTATCCCCACAGCCAGGAGTCCACGCGCACCAAGGCGGCGGACACTCGTTCCCAATAAGGTCATGAAGATAATCTCCGGGATGAGCACCACACACCACATGTTACGAATAGTCCCGATATCGCCCCCCCGGTCACGGATATAAATGGGAAAGATATCCATCGGACCGTGGAGAAAGAAAAAGGCGAGAAATCCAACCAAGGTCACGCGCAGGAACGGCCCCTGAGAGAGAAGGCTGCGCCACTCGCCTTGCAGCGCGCGCAACGCAACCAGCCCACTGTGGGGAAGGGTGAGCGCTGAAACGGCTGCACACAGGGTAAGGCCGGCGGCCAGCGGGAAGAGGATCCCCAGCTGGGGTTCTGACGGCAGACTGAGAGATGTCGTCTGGAATGTAGCTAGCGGGGGGAGAGTGGCCAACAGCCACGGAAGGCCCAGCACGGCACAGAAAAACCCGAGTGTCCCAAACGCTCTGACAATGCCAAAGGCATGCTGGCTGCCCTGGAGCACCGCTAGGCTCACCGAAACAGTCATTGGAATCAGGGCGCGAGAAAAAAAGGCGAACAGAACCGTGATACACACCAGAGCCGGAAAGCTGTCCATATAGCCAAGTAAGAAATACCCGACTGCCGAACCCGAGGCCAACACCGCCAGGACGCGAATCCGCAGTCCACTCCGGTCCGCGACAATACCCCACAGAGGCTGCACGAAGAAACCGACCAGGGGCAGGGTGGCAAAGACAACGCCAACCTGAAACCCGTCAAGGCCCATGTTCTCACGTAAATACAAGCCGTAGTAGGGGAAAAAGACTCCGAGGGCTCCCATGATCAGAAACCAGAAGAGAGCCAGGGGCGTGGCTTGGCGCAGGGACGTATGCATGGCAGTCGGGAGTTACTGGAAAGAACGGGCAACCGGAACGCAATCACTGAAGGGCAGGGGTAGGTCCCGCCACGCCTCACCTCACACGTAATCGTCTGTGCGCTGCCGGTTCTGCGGGCACGAGGCGCAGCCTGTTTTCGCCCGTCTGGGCCAGAGAGAGCGACCGACGTATAAGACGGCGACGGCAATAACCGGAAACATCAGCAGAGTTTGGAGATCCATGGTTCACCCAATCAGCCAGCTGCCTATCTGATACACGGCCAGTGCTCCAAGATACGCCAGACCCGTCATATAGATAAAGGTCAAGAGCGGATAGCCCCAGGAATCGGTTTCCCGCTTGATGGTCGCCAGGGTGGCGCCGCACTGACAGCACAGGGCAAAAAAGACCATGATCGAAATCGCCACAAGCGGCGTATACACTGGCCGGCCGTCCGGCCAGCGCTCCGCTCGCATGGCCTCGCGCAATTCGACGCTCTCTTCATCTTGGCCGGCACCCAGATTATAGATCGTCCCGAGTGCGGCAATAATCACCTCACGGGCCGGAAAACTCGCCAGCGTGGCCATGCCGATTTTCCAGTCCCAGCCTAGGGGCTGAACAAACGGCTCAATCGCCCGTCCGGCCTGTCCGAGATAACTTTCGCGTAAGCGAATGCCGGCCACTTCACGCTCAAGCAGCGCCAACTCGGCTTCCGTGGCGGTCGCCCGGCGGGTCTCAAGATCTTCTGAGACAAGGTCCTGATTCGGATAATAGGAGAGTGCCCAGACCAGGATTGTCGTGGCTAGGATGATACTGCCGGCACGCCTGAGAAAGGCCATGCTGCGGTCGTACATGCGAAACAGGACTACCCGCCAGGCCGGCAGCTTGAAGGGCGGCAGTTCCATGAGAAAAGGCACGGCTTCACCACTCAGCAGCGTCCGCTTGAGTATCCAGGCAATCGGAGGGGCAACGAGCAGGCCGAGACAGTACATGCAAAAGAGCGTCAGTCCCTGCAAACCAAAAATCCCCCACACGGTCTGGGCCGGGATAAAAGCCGAGATCAGCAGCACATACACGGGCAGCCGCGCGCTACAGCTCATCAGGGGCGCAATGAGAATGGTCGCAATCCGATCCCGCTGATTGTCAATTGTTCGAGCCGCCATAATGCCCGGAATCGCGCAGGCGAAAGAGGAGAGTAGCGGAATAAAGCTCCGCCCCGACAGTCCGAAGCCAGCCATCACGCGATCCATAAGAAAAGCCGCTCGCGCCATATAGCCGGAATCTTCAAGGATGGCGATCAAACCGAACAGCATCGCAATTTGCGGGACAAATACCATTACCGCGCCCACCCCGCCGATCACGCCATCGACAATCAGGCTTTGCAGCGGACCTTCGGGCAGCGCGCTACCGACCCAGGAGCCCAGCGCCGAAAAGACGGCGTCAATGCCATCCATGAGCGGCAGCGCCCAGGAAAAAATGGACTGGAAGGTCACACCCATAACACTCAGAAAAATCACCAGTCCCCAGACTTTATGAGTGACGAGGGCGTCAATCAGCTCGGACCAGTCTGTCCGGCCACGGCTCACGGGAGGTGAAGAACGCTGCGCGTCCGCCACGACCTGGGCGATCCACGCATAGCGGTGATCCACTTCCATCTGCGGGAGTTGGATCGCGTCAGCGGCCAAGCGCTGGCGGGCCGCATGGGTGGAGTCCCGCACCTGCGCTCCGTGCTGTCGGGTGAGATCCTGCTCAACCATACCGCCGGTGTCGATCAGCAGCCGCTCAACCAGAAAGTGGGGGAAGCGGGCAGTCGGGTGGGCCTGGGTGAGTTGCCGGGTCAGCGTCCGGACCTCTTGCGTGAACGCTTCGGGAAACACAACCGGCCGGGGTGGGGAGACGGCTGCGTTGAGCGTCTCGCACAAGGTCTGACGGAGTTGATTGAGCCCTCGACGTTTTGTGGCCTGCACCGGGACGACGCGCACCCCTAGGCGTTTCTCAAGAGCGGCAATATCGATGTGCACGCCCTGCTTTTCCGCCAGATCGAGCATGGTCAGCGCAATGACGCAGGGAAGCCCAATATCCATGATCTGGGTCGCAATGTAGAGATTGCGATCGAGGTTTGTCGCATCGACCACGCACAAGACAACATCCGGCGCGACTGCTTCGTCGCCGGAGCCGAGCAGGACGGAGACCGCTACCATCTCATCCGGCGCGCGGGGCGCAAGCGAATAGACTCCGGGTAGGTCAACCGCGAGAAACCGAACGCCATTCTGACGAAATTCGCCGAGCGCACTTTCGACTGTCACCCCAGGGTAATTTCCGGTGTGTTGGCTGAGGCCGGTGAGCGCATTAAAGAGGGTCGTCTTACCCGTATTGGGATTCCCGATCACGGCAACCCGATAGGAATCGGCACTGGGGGCGGCGGTAGTGCGGGCAGACGAAGCTGCTGATGTTGCGACATCCATAGTGATAGGGCCAGGCACGTAGCGGGCAGCCTACTCCTCTACTCTTATTATTGTTCGGTAAGACAGACCCGCATGGCCTCGTGTCGCCGGAGCGCGAGGTGAAAGCCTCGGATACGTATCTGCATCGGATCACCCAGCGGCGCAAAACGGATGACCCGCACGGTCTGGCCGTTGGTAAAGCCGAGTTCAGCCAGCCGCTGGGCAATGCCGTCCGTGCCCGTGATGGAGTGAATACAGCCCTGCTCTTCGGGACCGAGGTCGGCAAGTGTTTTCATATCAAACAGTGGGAGCTTTCGCTCATGGGCTCCTGGTTTCCTCTCCTCGATGAAATTGATAATCAATTTCAATTATAGAAACAAGCCCTGTGGAACCGTGAGAGCCACCCTAGCGCGTATTGCCGTGAATGATAGCCTGAGCCCGAGAATACTCAAGAGAAAGAGACCTGCATGACAAAAGTGACGATCCGCGCCTTAAAGAACGGTCCCTACGAAGTTCGCGGAGAAACCAGCCTCATCGACAGGAGAGGGGGGAAGTACCAAGGACAAAAAGACCCGCTATATTTATGCCGGTGCGGCAAGTCCAAAAACAGGCCGTATTGTGACGGCAGCCACATCAAGGCGGGCTTTCAGGCAGAGGAGAGTGCGTCCGTACCGGCGCCCAAGTCCCCACTCTCCCGATAGAAACCTCATCCCGTACTGGCGCGGGACGGGACTTGACAGATATTACCCTTAAGGTTAAGTTTATATTGAAATTGAATATCAATTTCAATATAAACTGCGAAAGGCCAAAGGCAATCAGTCTCGAGCCCGTAGAGATATACGTACTCTGCGGGCTCTTTTGTTGTGAGCCGAGCGCCGGCCGCAGGTTCGCTGTTTTCGCTATGCAAGGTTTGGTGTTGGACCTTGCATTCGGCCCCGGGGCATCCCTCCTACCGCCCTGGGGCCTCTCCCCACAGACCCAGGACCGGCCAGACCGCCACTTTGCATTTCCGGCAGCGGAGCAGCCGGTGAGGTTGACCCTGAAGGACTCTCGTCTTTTCAGTGACGAAGGATATTGAAGCGGATACTGTAACATGTTGAGGTTTACTGAAGAGATTTTTTACGTGCTCGCAATTGGGGAGAAGATTTGTCTGTGCAAGTTTTCGCGCTACACGGTCTGGAAGGCGTAGGAATGACACCCGTCCTGGAGTTGGCCAATAGCGCCGCCAAGGGTAACTGAGGAATGGGTGATGTCCGATTCCAACGACAAGGCATACGATCCTAAAGACACAAAACGCCTCGTTGTCGTGACCGGTGCTGCAGGTTTTCTCGGAAGCCATATATGCCGAGCCTTGCTGCGATGCGGGTATACGGTGCGCGCTGTTACGCGCCAGGGCAGCAGTCGCAAATTTCCCGATGACCTGAGCAAGCGGGTCGAATTATGGCCTGCGGATGTTCGAAATGTCGAATCGTTGAACTCGGCATTCCAAAATGCTGATGTCGTCGTACACAATGCTGCGATTGTGACGATTGGCGCTGATCCCGAGGATTTGGCCAGGGCAGTCAACCTGACGGGTACCCGAAACGCGATTAAAGCGTGTGTTGGCAACGGCGTACGCAGGCTGGTGTACATCGGTTCCATACACGCATTTAGCCCGTTGCGTGGAAGGGTCTTAGACGCTGATTCAAAGCTGGGACAGCATTCCAAAATCCCCTATACGGTCACAAAAACCGAAGCTCATATCAGCGTGCTCGAAGCGGCGAGGAGCGGTCGGATCAACGCATCTGTTATCTGCCCTTCGAGTCTTATCGGTCCCGGCGATACGGAGCCGACCCTCGTTGGTGGTATGTTGCTCGCCATCGCGCAAAAGCGGTTGCCGTGTCTCATCGATGAGGGATTCTGGTGGAGCGATGTGCGAGATGTGGCGGCTGCTATCGCAAATGCGGCGGGGAAGAGTGAATGTCTTGGTGAGGTGTATTTTACCACGGGGCGATACGCAAAGATTGTTGAATTGGCACGTCTGTGTTCCCAAATTCTGGGGCGGCGTGTGACGCGCCCTGCCGTGCCCTATTTTCTGGCTCTGGCGGGTTTGCCTTTTATTCAACTGTACGCTGCGATGAAAGATCAACCGCCTCTTTACTCCAGAAATTCGCTCGACCTTTTGCGAGACTGTCCGGTATCTGTTGATGAGTCCTCGGCGAGGAGACAATTGGGATACGAATCTCGACCACTTGAAGAATCGATCCGCGATGCCCTCAATTGGTTCAAAGAGCAGGGGATGTGTTTGTGAGCGGGGAATTGCCCGCATTTGAGGTCCTCGCCGGAATCTGGGCGGGGTTGTCGCCGTTGGCACTGATCGCGGGTTTGATGAAGTGGGACCCGGTAGAGCGCGTTGGGGGCACGGGTATCGGGCCTCGCATCAACAACCGCTGGGGTTGGTTTGTGATGGAGGTGCCCGCGCTGCTAACCTTCCCGGTCATTTACTTCTTCGGCACGCGTCATCATTTTGTCGGCCATATAGTGGTCGCTCTGTGGGTCGCGCACTATACCCACCGAGCGCTGATATGGCCGTGGATTGTTCCACGACGCGATAGCAAGATGCGAGTCATGCTGTGCGCGTCCGGCATAGTTTTCAATGTACTCAACGGCGGCTTATGGGGATGGTTTATGGGATACATCGCCGATTATGCCAACGATTGGGTGACCGACCCACGATTTGTCATCGGTATGACGTTGGCAATAAGCGGCGGCGCGTTGAATATCTGGTCTGACTATCGTCTCTGGCGGTTGCGTATGGATAACGGTGGCAAATACGTCATTCCCCGTGGCGGTGTTTTCAATCTCGTGTCGTGCCCCAATCTGCTGGGCGAAATAATCGAATGGATCGGCTTCGCGCTGTTGAGTTGGTCGCTACCGGGCCTCGCGTTTGCCCTGTGGACGATTGCAAACATGGTGCCGAGGGCACTCTGGCGCCACGCTTGGTATCACGAGACATTTGAGAATTATCCTTTGCAACGGCGCGCCATATTGCCGGGATTGCTTTGAGCGCATTGCTCCTATTCTGACGGATATGACGTTGGTTATCGGGTCGCCCGTAGATCGCTTCCGGGCGTATCACCGCTCTTAATGACCTACCGAGTCATGCTGCGTGACGGGCGGCTTCCGCAAATCCTGGGCGGCCTTGGCTGCCACGGCTTGCAGAGCAAAGAATTCTTCCGGGGTCATTTTAATGATGGCTCGGCCCACCATCACGTGCAGACAGCCTTCGGAACATAAAGAAACACTGATGCGTTTATCCGGTGTTTGCCACAGGTGCGTGTCATACATAGTCGTTCTCCTTTATTCTCGGGGGTCATGGTCCGGGTCTGTTTTGCTCAACCTTGCCGCTGTTTCAGCCGAGGGTAAGCGGGCCTCGGCTGCGTTAATCGCCTCTGCAATCTGAAAAAAATCGCGCTGACAGACGTGCAAACGGAGCGCGCCTATTTGAATGGGCACGCCAGGGTCGGGGCACAGATCAACCTGGGTTACGCCAGGAAATTGCCCAGGGAGTTCAGCCGGCTGACATTGCCACTGCGTGGACATGTGTTGGCCCGGCGATGAATGAGACGGGAGGGCGGCGTGGGCCACGCTAGTGAGCGCCATCTCTGGAGCTTCGGGTCGCTGAGAAACCAGTGGTCGGATGGGTTTGGTCTGCTCGACAGCAACCGCCCACAAGAGAAAGACGATGAAGCTGTATTCGGAGAGCAGGAGTATGGCACGGGCGCTGAGAAAGCCAGTCTGCTGTCTGCGGGAGGATGCGCTTTTTCGTACCATACCATTCCTCATCCAGTCCGAAACGTCAGCCCGAGGAGAGCAGGCCCCGGGGTAGGGGTAGTCAAACCCCAGGGCCTGCGGCAGGGGAAGCAACCTTCTCCCTGCAACTTGGTATTCCATGGGTCTGCGGTGTGCTCACTTGCTGCATGGTGATCCCTATAACGACTCCAAAAAGGTGAGTAATGCCTTGCGCTCATCCACAGGCATCAGGCGGAAAGCCTCCCGTGCGGCTTCGGCTTCCCCGCCATGCCACAAAATGGCCTCTGTGAGATTGCGCGCCCGACCATCGTGCAGGAACAAGGTGTGACCTTGGGCGCGCCGGGTCAGGCCGATGCCCCATAACGGGGGTGTCCGCCATTCCCGGCCCGTTGCGACAAAATCCGGCCGGCCATCCGCCAGGCCGTCTCCCATGTCGTGCAGAAGCAGGTCGGTGTAGGGATGAATGGTCTGGTTGGACACTTCCGGCACTCCGGCTAAGACGCCGGTCCGAATGGTCGGAATATGACAGCCCGTGCACTGCGCCTCATGAAAGAGGTCTTCTCCGTCCTGCACCTGCGGATCGTCGAGATTGCGACGGGCAGGCACCGCGAGTGTCTGAACGTAAAAAGTAGCAACGTCAACCGTTTCCCGATCAATCTCAGGGTCGTCTGCCAAACCGTCATACTGAATCTGACCAAATGCGCTTTCTTGGGGAAGGAAGGGATTGGTCACGCCCATGTCTTGGTTGTAGGCGGTAAAGGTCTGCTGCAAGAGGTTTGGGTTATTGGCCTTCCAGCCAAAGCGTCCGAGCGCCGTTTGCTGCCGCACCACGTCCCAGACCCAATTGGGTCGGCCTGAAATGCCATCGCCGTCCGTATCGTCTTCGTCCGCAAAGCCAAGAATCGTGTCCTCATCAATCGCTTCAAGCAGACCCCGTCCAAAGACCGGAAGGGCGGTGCGAGGAGAAGTGAGCACCGTGTCCGGAAGCGGCTGGGTAGGATTCTCGATCCGAAAGTGCAGACGGCGCAACTCAAACGCCTCGCCGTCGCCAAACATGCCGTCGTTAAACTCTTCGCTGATGGCAACATCGGCTTCGGGTAGCACTCCAAAGTTGGCGAGGTGCTGGAGCTGCGTGCCCATACCGGGGACGGCCAGGGGACCGCCCGTCAGCGGGTCGGTACCGGGCAGGCTGACCCGAAGAAACATGGAGGCCATGCGTTCGCCGTCCCGCGGCGGCCGTCCGCGGCCATTTTTTGGATGGCAACTGTCGCAGGCATTATTATTGAAAATGGGCCCCAGCCCGCTGAAGACCGGAGCAGGGGCGGTGACAAAGCTGTCTCCAAAAGCGGCATCCCCAGCCAGATGCTTATCCAGCCGTACCCCGTCGAGATTCGGAGCCGGCAGCTCAAACGCCTGGCTGGAGGCATCGAAAAGCGTTGTGGTTCCGCCGGCCAGGGCCGCGGTCTGGCTTCCATCGGCTCCGCTCGGCCTGGCTTCAACGATGAGCGGCGATTGGAAGCTGGGCGCATATTTGAGACGCAGGTCAGTCGGGATATGCTGGACAAGCGCATCGGCTATCAGCAGTTCGTTGTCCTCAATGTGAACAGTGGCGGCCGTCATATCCATCGTCTCCACAAACTCCACATCCCCTGGTTTGACGACCGCCACAGCGTGATCCAGAACCACTATGGTCTCACCAGCGGCCTGGACTTCGATTCCAATAGTATGCACTCCGGCACTGAGCTGGCCATAATTGAACAACAGGCTGAAGGATGTGGCCAAAGGGGCATTCGGAAAAACGGTCTGGACATCGCTGCGTTCTCCGCAACACGGAATCGTTTCCTGGAGTTCGCCGTCAATGCGAAGCCGGACACTGACCTGCGCGCCCGTATCGCTATACGCCCAGCCCGAGATAGTACGAATGCCGGACATGTGTTCCCCGTCGGGTGGGTTTTCCAGGGTCGCGGTAATAGTGGCCCAGGCTGAGGAATGGCGGAAGAAGGCGGAGACACACAGGGTGACCAACGTGAGGATGAAGACGACAAAGCGAGGTTTCTGCATGAACTGTTCCCAATGTGAGACTCTGTCCTGGTAGCCGGAGCGGGATCAAGCCCACTCCGGCTCATCGGTCCTGCACTCGTGCGGTTAGTGGTCGTGGGCGAAATCCGCCGCATCGATAACGGGATGGATTCTGTCCAGCGTTTCCATCAAGTGCGTGGCTGCATCAACGGCCTTTTGGACAGCATCGGGATGGTCAGTGATGCTCTGCCCAAAGGGCTCTGGGATGGCGATGATCGCCGCCATGGCGTCACGGATTGCCATCCGGACCTCCGCGTCCAGGGCCGGGTCTTGGTTGGCGACAAAATCCGTTACCCCCATCGAGGTGCTGTCGCTCTGGTCAAAACGGCCCTCATAGACGTTGTTGATACTGCGCACGTTGTTGAGGAAGTCGATCCTGGAGTTGTTGCTGTAGCGCGACTCTTCTTCCGCATTGCTCATTGCTGCTAATGGGTCGCCCATTTTTGCTCCAGCGAGTTCCTCCGCAATACCGCTCATGCCATTGACCAACTCTTCCATGGCCGCTGCCGCGCTGTCGTAGGTATCACTGCCGTGGCCAGCGGTGGCAAATTGCGCCAAGAAATTCCCCATATCGGGATCCCAACTATCGCGGAGCGCCTGGGTGTGGCTGGCAAACTCACCCATCACCCTCCGCAGGTAGGCTCTCCTGCGTTCGTCGTTATGGAGGGCAGCCACAATCGCGGCCGGGTCGGTGCTGCCGTTCATATCCTGGAACAGCAGATATTCCAGGGCATGGAAGCCCTGAACGTCGTCAGCAAGCTCGACGGTCGCAATGTCCGCGCTGGACGCGATGATGGCTTCGAGGTCAGTGACGTTGAGCGGCCAGGTGTCCAGGAATGGGTCGTGTTCGTCCGTGTCCACCGGTCCAAACAGAAACGCCTCGCTCTGCTCCCATGGGACACGCGCATCCCGCCAGGCATGTTGGACGGCGGGCAGCAGGGCAATCGCATCAGCCTCGCTTGCAGCGCTGATCCCGACTAGGGAAAAGACGGCTGAACCCAGGTAGTCCACGTTCACCTCCCTCCCGGCAGATGGATCCGGGTTTGTCGTCGCCATATTCAGCGCGTCATAGGTGGCGAAAATGGCGTGGGCGACATCATTCAGGATTTCGTCTACATCCAGGTCACCAGCAGGCTCTTGCGCCGACGATATCTGAAAGGATTGCAGACCGGTCTTATAGTTGAGGTCAATATCGACGGACGCGGTCATGCCACTGTCTTTGTCCGTGACTTCAATCCCGCTCACGACAATTTTGTCTCCCTTAATTTCGGCATGAGCACCGTCGAGTTTAACGGCACTGAGAAATTCCGAGTCGGCGGGGACGACGACGGTGACAGAACGATCGACGACC
Organism: Desulfurellaceae bacterium bin18; assembly: GCA_002238415.1. GTDB lineage: Bacteria > Desulfobacterota > Binatia > Bin18 > Bin18 > Bin18. The sequence goes on from MPMI01000041.1 coordinate 42,020, forward strand.
ACGGTTTCTTCGCCAGGGGCGCTGACTTCTACGCCAACGGTATGCACCCCAGCCGGAAGAGTCGCATAGTTGAATAACAATCCATAGCCGGTTTCCAGCGGGGCGTCCGAGTGATGAGCTTGGACATCCGCACGCGGGCCACAACACGGGATTTCTTGACCTGTTTCTCCGTTCAGGCGCAGTTTGACGGTCACGGCTGCGCCTTCAGTTGAATAGGCCCAGCCCGAAATCGCGGTAATACCCGAGGCAGTAGTGTCTTCGGATTTTGGATTTTCGTGGGTCACAATAATCCGGGCAAAACTCGGTACGCTGATAAGCAGAGTGAGAAAAAAGACGCTCAGACCGAGCAGCCATTTGCGAATCGACTCGGTCCGAACACTGTCACTCTCGATGAAAGGTTGAAATGCAATCATTCTTTGGACTCCTTGTTTGTGTATGCTGTTGTGTTGTCCGCTTGCCCGGTTAGAGCTGGCGGGATTCTCGATACATCACTCCTGGTGAAATGTTATGGTCCGGCCATTCTGTTTGCTCCTTTTTCTGCATGCTGTTGTGTTGTCCGCCTGTCCTCATTCATGCCTCCACTCGGTAAGAGAAAGAGGGGGCCCCTAGGCGAGGGAGGGATTCCCTAGGGACCCTGGGAGGAGGAGAGGGGGACTCCTCCCGCTGCTACTGTAAGAAGAGAGCCTGCTCGGGCGGGAACGGTTCTTCAGCCCGTTCTCGCCAGCGGACTGCGCGGGCAGCATATTCTTCGGCCATACGAACAGAGGCCAGGTTCGGGCGCATGGCTAGCAGCAAATAGTGAAAAGCAATGCTGCGGGCGGTCTGAGCCGATGGGGAACGCTGATAGCGCTCTTCCAGCCATACGGCTGCCGATAGGAAGACTTGGAAAGGAACGAGGTTCGCTTGGTGACGAAGTTGCCAGGCTTCAGCAGTGAACGGATCGCGGAACATTCTACCCTCCGATCAAACGGATACCCGAGTGGATTTTTCTCCGGGCTCTGGGTTGGGACCGCGGGCCGCTGTATGCTCAGGGAAGGTTGTTGAGTGTTTTGTTATAGCATCGCCGATTGTCGCAGTTCTCTAATGTTGGGTATGTGAGGTCCAATGTGAACTGGTTTCCAAGATATGTCGTTCTGCCGCGTGGACGACTTGGGCCAAGTCCACAAAGTGCTCTGTACGGAACGAAAGGCAGGTATGTCCAACCTGAAGATAGACATGTCCTTGTGGGCATATACGTGCCGTAATACCGGCGTCATTGGTAATGACCTTCGCAAATTGATCCTGTAGGTCTTGCCCGTCTTTCTCACTGTGTCCCATATGTCTCTCCCTTCCTTTTTGTCTGTTTCATTGTCTTGGTCGTGCGCCTGTTATCCGGGCTATAGGGCGTTATTCGGATCATATTGAAAGTGAATTTCAAAATCATTGCGACGTCTAGTTGAAAATGATTATCAAAATCAATTCTTCAATAAAATCAATAACTTAGAGTTGACAAAGGTCACCGGAATGTGTATGGTGTACTCATCGTTGGTTGATTAATTCTCGTAACCAAGGAGGTCCCTCATGGATACCCAAAAAGTTATTGCCGCATTGAATAAAGCCGTTACCCTTGAACACGCCGCGACCCTCCAATACCAGCAGCACGCTCTCTTAGTGAACGGTCTGTGGCGTAAGGTCTTTGCTGATTTCTTTGAGGACCAAAGCAAGACCGCGCTGTCCCATGCCCATACGTTTGGCCAAAAGATTGTTTCCCTGGGTGGTGTCCCCTCAGTTGAGATTGGGACGACGGTACACCAGTCAACCGACCTTGAAGAAATGCTACAGCAGGATCTGGCGCTCGAAAAAGAGGCCATGCAGGCATATCTGGAAGCCCATGCGCTGGCCGAAGGCAATGTCGCCCTGTGCTCCATGCTTGAGAACCATATCGAAGGCGAGCAGGAGGACATTGAAGAATTGGAGATGTACCTGGGCATGGTGAAAACGAAAAATGTTGAGCCTGAGGTCACGCTCCGTCGGGTGAAATGACCACTGCCTCGCTTGGTGTTTTCGTGGGCGGTCGCTTCATTGGGGCCGCCCATTTTTTTGTCCGGATTCGCATTGTCCTACTGCGGTTTGGGCGACCGCATCGTGACCGTCCGCCATGTCGAAGCGGTTTTCCAGGGAATGATAACAACCCGCTTACAGCGTCGACACTTGAGCTCTATGCCATCAGCGTGTTGCCTGGCTAACAGACTCCCGCACGGACATCGACATTCATAAACAATGTGAACATCAGTAATAGACTTGGAAGTCTGGTCTGTTTCGTTCATAGATGAAATTGAAAATCATTTTCAATTTCAATTGTCAATACCCTGATATTGAGGTTTATCGGCAGCATATAGTGGCGTCGTTGCGCGCAGGAAAAGGAATCGATACTATCGGCAGCCCACATTGATACGGAGAGGTGGCCGAGTGGTCGAAGGCGCTCGCCTGCTAAGCGAGTGTACGTTTAATCGCGTACCGAGGGTTCGAATCCCTCCCTCTCCGTTCCGGCCGACGTTGCGGTTCCCTTCCCTCGTGTGTTAAGAAGAGGGTTCTGCCGAGTTGTTTCCATGTTCAGGTTTTCCACTTGCGCGCCCTTAGCTCAGTCCGGATAGAGCGGCAGACTACGAATCTGTAGGTCGGAGGTTCGAATCCTCCAGGGCGCGCTTTTTCCTTTTGTCTCAGGCAATATCCAGCTCCATTCGTTGTGGTGGCACTGAGACACACTATCGCCCTTGCGCTTTACCCCTTTTTCATATTTACAAACCTGAGGGGAAGCGAAATAACCCGACTCGAGAAAGGGGGACGTATGGTTGACGAGAAGCGAGGAATGATCGCCGGTATTGCGTTGCTGCTCTTATGCGTAACCGGTGCAGCCTATGGGGACGACTTGGATGATGTGAGAGCGGTCTTTAACGCAGACATGAAGCGTTTTAATGCACAGGATGCATCAGCTTTTTCTGTGAACGCGCATGATAATGTGGTGTTGTTCGGGATATTATCTCCTTTTGCCGCCAAGGGCAAAACAGCCATAACTGACATGCTGGAAAGATTCTTCGCCGATAGCGAACGCGTTATCTTTACGCCGATCAATCCCGAATTTCGTATTATCGGCGCGAGTGCCTTGGCCTGGGGACATTTTACAAATACCGAGGTGCCGGCCGTTGGGCCGCGAGAGGTGATCCATGGTCGGTATACATTCACCTACGCAAAAAGAGACGGGAAATGGCTCCTGGTTGGGCTGCATTTCTCGCCACTCGGGGTCGAAGAGTAAAGGAGGGGTGCAATGAGAAACCAGGAAAGAAGGACCATGAGTTGGAGACGCGTGCTTGTTGTAGCCGTTGTATTGGTGCTTGGGAGTATTGCCTCGGAGAGCGCTGCCCAGCAGACGCGAGATGCCCTGATCCAGAGCTTTGGGGAGGAGATACAGGCAATTAACGGGAAAGACCTCAACGACGTAATGTCCCACGTCCACGAGGGTGTCGTCTTGTTTGGTTTATATTCCCCGTTTCCTGCCGTCGGTAAAGCGGCCTTTCAGCAGGCTGTACAAGACTACTTTGACTCCTTTGAAGAGGCGAACCTCAACCCGGCGCATGAAGAATATATGGTTATCGGGGAGACCGGAGTTGCCTGGGGGCTGTATCAACTGACGACCAAGCCGAAGGACGGTATGGAGCAGACGGTGAACGGGCAGTACATGTTCACGTATGCGCGTCCTTCGGGACAATGGGAGATTGTGAGCTGGCACTTTTCTCCTCTCCCTGGCGGAAACTAAATCAACACCGTGGCTGTCCGTATAGGTTGAACCGAAGCGTGACCTCTTGACCCCTCCCGCCATGGTTCCTGGTGGGAAGGGTCCCTGCGTTACCGCCGGGGCTGTTTGCTCTTCTTCTCACCTCCCCCGTCAGGCCCGATAGCTGCACAAACGCAGTACGCATCACCCTTATTCGGCGGCGTGCTCTTTCCATCCCGAACGGGGTGTGGTAGGGGTGGCCGTTCTGCATACAAAAGGAAAGGAGACACTGCCTTGGCAGAGACACAATGGGAGGAAAAGAAAGTTAAAGTCGGGGACGCTGAGTTGACCGTTATTGAGGGCGGTTCCGGCAGCCCCCTGATCGTTCTGCATGAAGAACTCGGCCCCCCCGGGATTACAAACTGGCACAATGAACTGGCTCGGGACAATAGGGTCATGATCCCTTTACATCCAGGGTTCGGTCGGACCGAGCGCGTCGAGTGGGTGAGTAATATCCGTGACCTGGCTGGCTTATACGGCCGGGTGCTCCGCGAACAGAATCTCGTACCGGCAAATATCATCGGTTTTTCCCTGGGTGGTTGGATTGCGGCCGAGATGGCGGCCTGCAACGCTGCTCAGTTCCGACGTATGGTGCTCGTGACGCCTTTTGGCATCCGCCCGCCGGAGGGATATATCGCGGACATGTTCCAGGTGACGGCGAAGGCCTACCTGGACGCGAGCGTGAAGGATATTGAAGGCACTCCAGAGTTCGCCAAGCTGTACGGCGGAGAACCCACGCCGGAGCAGTTCGAGGCATGGGAAGACGCGCGGGCTGAAAGCGCACGCATTGCCTGGCAGCCGTATATGTTCAACCCCAGCTTGGGCCCCCTGCTTGCGTGCAGCGATGAAGTCAAGACGCTGATTATTTGGGGTCAGGACGACCAGATCGCTCCAGTGAGCGCGGCCGCAATCTATCAGCAGTCCATTGCCGGGTCTGAACTGCTCGTGTTGGAGGGGTGTGGACATCGCCCCGAGGTTGAGCAGATGGATACGTTTGTTGAGAAGGTCCGGAGTTTTTTGGCCTAGGTTCAGCAGGGGTACGGCAGGCCGTGCCCCTGGTTCTATCGATACGAAGTATATTCCCGACCAAACGCTTCCCGGGCGACAATACCTTTCATAATTTCCGGCGTTCCGTCACCGATTTCGAGCCCCACCACATCCCGCCAGCGCTGTTCGAGCGGGGATTCCATATTATAGCCATAGTGCCCATGTAAGATCATACAGGCATGAATGGCCTCGGCCGCTGACTTCGGGCCAAACCATTTGACCATGGCTGCTTCCGAAGTGTGTTTGCGTCCCTGATCTTTGAGCCACAGACATTTATACGATAAGACCCGGGCGGACTCTAATAGCGTCAGATGTTCGGCGATTTGGAAGGCGACCCCTTCAAACGTTGCCAGCGGTTTGCCGAACACCTCCCGGCCTTTTGTATATTCAATTGTTTCGTCAAGGGACTGCTGAGCCGCCCCAATACACGCCAGGGCAATGATCGCCCGGTTGAAATCAAAGGCGATCATTGCCTGGTAAAAGCCCTTGCCCGGCTCGCCCACCATATTGCGCGCAGGCACCCGGACACCATCGAAAAAGAGAGACCCGCGCTGGGTCAGTCGCTCTCCAGCGGCAAAATAGGGCTGGCGGGTGACTCCGGGAGCGTCAAGCGGAACCAGAAAGGCAGAGATCCCGCGTGCGCCGGCGTCACCAGTCCGGGCAAAGACAATACACGCGTCCGCATACCCGGCAAAAGTGATGGAGGCCTTTTCTCCGCTAATGACGTAATCGTCGCCCATTTTTTCCGCTCGGGTCGTAATATTAGCCGCGTCCGAACCCGCCCCCGGCTCTGTCAGGCCAAAGGCGATGACCGCCTCGCCAGCTGCGTGCCGGGTGAGCCATTCTGCCTGGACTTCCGGATGGGCGAAGTCCGCCAACAGCTCGGAGGCAATGAGGCCAAGCTGGATGTAGAGACTATAGTTGAAATCTCCCCGAGACAGTTCTTCGGACATCAAGCCGCAGGTCACATAGTCGGCCATAAGCCCACCAAACTGTTCTGGGACCCGCAGGCCAAAGACGCCGAGCTCGGCGGCTTCTTTGATGAGCGCTCGTGAAATGACCTCGCCCCGGTCCCAGCGATGGTAGTTGGGCGCCAGCTTGTCTTTCGCGTACTGACGAAGGGTCTGTTGCAGCAAGAGTTGGTCTTCTGAAAAGGCAAAATCCATAGTAGTATCCTTGGGCGGTCGGACGTTTCGGTCCATGGTACGGACCGGAGCAAAGCCGTGCAAGGCGTGGCGGGGGAGACGAGCCTAGGGCAGTCGAGAGGCGGGGCCTTGCACGCACGCGCGCGCCGGGCAATGGGTCGCGCGTTTGAGTCGGCGGAAGTGATACAGCAGGACCGCCACCGTCAGCCAGAACACCTGTACTCCAATGGCCGCGGCCCAGAGAAACCACGATAATTGTTGAAATACCGCGCACAGGAAGATCAACAGCGAATAGTCACGACTCGCCAAGCCGAAGACCATTCTGTGTAACAGCCTAGCCTGCCATGTTTGTTGGTACACAGTTGGCACGACCATTCGGTCCGCCACGACGACACAGGCGAAAGACAACACGATTCCTCCGACCATGAGACCGACAAGAACAAATGGCGCCTGCGTCCCGCCCTGTGCCCACACTGCGAAACCCAGCCCGACGAATGTAGCGATATGAACGACGGTATCGAGCGTAATATCGAGCCAGGCGCCCAACCGGGATTCGAGAAACTTCATACGGGCGACTTCCCCATCACAGCAGTCAATCACCGCGGAGAGCTGTAAGAGGAGGGCGCCCAAGACGGGCCCCCAATAGTCAGCCTGAAAGAAACAGGCCGCGCCGAGGAGGCCAATCAGGCAGGACAGTGCCGTAATCTGGTTCGGAGTCAGGGCCGTGCTTAAGAAAAATCGCGTCAGAGGACGGGAGAGTTTGCGATTGAGATAGGTATCGACCAGACCGTCCTTTAGATTATCGAGCGAGGCGAGGAGGGCGGATTCCGCGCGCCGTAGGGAAGTCGAATCAGTCAACTGGTAGAGCAGGTGGGGGGAAGCCGGAACGGTCCTGAGTGATGAACGTCCAACCTCGGCCACCGCGGTCGTCCCAGTCCTGGCTGCCGTTTCCTGGACAGGCAGACCGAAGGCGGCGTCCGGCTGTGGACCGAGTACCAGCGCGGACGTGCCACACTCTGTTTCGACGCTCACTGTCTCGCCAGGCTGAGCAGTCCGGTCGAGGTCACACGCCAGAGCTGGGGAAAAAAGCGTGGCGAGCGAATAGTAGAGACAGTGCCCACTGGTTACCGTCCGGGCTGGTGCGGGTTGAGCAGCGGGGCCGTCGGTCGGCTGTGTCCAGACGACCTGAATCGTGAGGCGTTTGTCGCCACACAGGTCGCGTTGCAGTGTTTCCTGCCGGGCGGGCTGGACTTCCGACCACGCATCCATGACCAGATAGCACGTTTTTGCCCCGGCACGTTGAGCGCTGAGGACGGCGCGTTTGAGAAGAGACATTCCTCCCAGCCGGGATAAGGGATCGGGGCCTGTCGCAGGAATAAAAATGCAAGCTGTGGTGATCATACGCGCTGCTTCCAGTTGGGACCGATTCCGGCCCACCTTATCTCAGGTTTCAGTGATTGTATAAGGCTTCTCCTGCGACGAAGATTGTCCGCCCCACGATGTGGGACCGGTACTCTGCATCTGACTGCTGCTTGACAGTCCTCTTGTGCCCCAGGAAGACGTTTGGTGTAATACCCGGACCGTGCAGAAAAGGAGAGAGTATGGACTTCAGCTATACGTCTGAAGAAGAGCAATTCCGTCATGAGGCCCGCTCCTGGCTGGAAGCGAATGTCCCGACCGATCTGCGAGCTGGAAAAGACGATGACCTCAGTGTCGACGAACGCTGGGAGCGGCGCAAGGACTGGCATAAAACACTGCACGCCGGGGGCTGGATTGGCCTGTGGTGGCCGCAGGAATACGGAGGCCGAGGGGCGTCGGTCAGTGAACAGGCGATTTTCAACGAAGAGCTGGCGCGTGCCCAAGTGCCCGGTGGGATCAATATGAGCGGGGTCACCATGCTGGGGCCAACGCTTATGCACTGGGGGACGGAGGAGCAAAAGCAGCGTTTCCTGCCCAAAATCCTGCCGGCCGAAGATCTGTGGTGTCAGGGCTATTCCGAGCCGGGCTCGGGTTCGGACTTGGCCTCCCTACAGACGCGCGCGGTAGAAGACGGCGATCATTTTGTGGTGAACGGTCAGAAGGTATGGACAAGCTGGGCACAGCACTCGGACTGGTGTTTTTTACTGGTCCGGACCGACCCGGACGCGCCCAAGCATAACGGCATCAGCTATCTGCTGGTTGATATGCGCAGTCCTGGCATTACCGTCCGGCCGCTCGTCCAGATGAACGGTGATGCTGAGTTTAACGAAGTCTTTTTCGAAGATGTCCGAGTGCCTAAAGAGAATCTGGTTGGCGAAAAAAACCGCGGCTGGATGGTGGCGATTACCACCCTGATGTTTGAACGCGTGGCCACCAGCAGTTATTACCGGGTAGAGACGCTCTTGCCCCAACTGCGTGACCTGGCACACCGGCTGGAACGCGATGGAAGGCCGGCTAGCGAGAACGCGGCTGTACGCCAACAACTCGCCCAGTTTGCCATAGAAGCGGCAGCGATAAAGTATAATGAACTGCGACGGCTCACGCGTCAGATAAAGGGCCAACCGCCTGGTCCGGAGGGGTCTTTTGCGAAAATCACCTCGACGGAACTGAACCTGCGTGTCGCCAATTTTGCCATGGAGCTCTTGGGGCCTTACTCAACCCTGGCCAAAGACTCCCCGTTTGCCATTGATCAGGCACGCTGGTCATACCGAGCCCTTACCGCCCGATCCGGGACCATTGCCGCCGGCACGAATGAGATTTTGCGTGGGGTTATCGGCGAGCGCGTCCTGAAGCTGCCGAAAAGCCGGTAGGACGGTGGCGCGGTCCGGGTTAGCAGGAGCGGTCCGGGGGCGTGCCGCCGTCCTAGCCTCGTTACTGTTTTTCTAGATCCTGAACCCATGGGGCGATCATGAAGTTTTGTGCCCCTTCTTGCCACAACAGCCGCGCATCTGTCTCCTCTTCGGGAAAGTCCATGATTTCTGCCTCGCCCATCACTCTCTGGACAAATTCTTCACCCAAGGTCGTTATCGTGAACGTCACCTGCCCGAACTCCGCACCATCCGCTAACGCCCGGATGGTGTGGGAGTCATCGCCCAGCAGGTTCCAGTTGAACAGGAGTCCAAAGCCGTTGTTGCTGTCGCCACACACTTCTGCCGTGTCCGCCCGCGCTGTCCCATAGGCCGCCGGCCACGCCTGCCCGTCGATCTCAATCACGACCTCGTCGGCTTCACACACCCAGCCGGAGATGAGGCCAATACCGCTCTGGAAAGAGCTTTGCCTCGGGTTTTCCAGGAATTTGCGCGGGTCGGGCTGCTCAGCCGGCCTCGCCGCTGGGCTACCCTCAGGAGGCGCCAGCATGAAGTTCTGCAAACTTTGCTCCCACACCAGCCGCGCATCTGTCCCCCCATCGGGGAAGTCCATGACTTCTGCCTCGCCCATCACCCCCCGGACAAACTCTTCCCCTAAGGTCGTCACCGTAAATGTCGCTTGTCTGAACTCCACGCCGTCCGCCAACGCCCGGATGGTGTGGGTGCCATCGCCCAGCAGGTTCCAGTTGAACAGGAGTCCGAACCCGTTGTTGCTGTCGCCACACACTTCTGCCGTGTCCGCCCGTGCTGTTCCATAGGCTGCCGGCCATGCCTGCCCGTCGATCTCAATCACCACCTCGTCGGCTTCACACACCCAGCCGGAGATCACACCGATGCCACTCTGGAAGGACCGTGGCCGCGGGTTCTCCAGGAACTTGCCAGGAGGGGCCAGCATGAAGTTTTGCAAGCTTTGCTGCCACACCAGCCGCGCACCTTTTCCCTGCGTAGGGAAGTCCAGGGCATCCGTCTCACCCATCACGTCCCGGACAAACTCTTCGCCCAAGGTCGTCACGGTGAATGTAGCCCGCCCAAACTCCACGCCGTCTGCCAACGCCCGGATGGTGTGGGTGCCATCGCCCAGCAGGTTCCAGTTGAACAACAGCCCAAAGCCGTTGTTAGTGTCGCCACAGACTTCCACCGTGTCCGCCCGCTCTGTCCCGTGGCCTGCCCGCCATATCTGCCCGTTAATCTCAATCTCCACCGTCTCGGCTTCACACACCCAGCCAGAGATCACGCTGATGCCACTCTGGAAGGAGCCTGGTCGTGGGTTCTCCAGGAACTTGCGTAGGTCGGGCTGCTCGGCCGGCCTCGCCGCCGGGCGGCCTTCAGGAGGGGCCAGCATGAAGTTCTGCAAGCTTTGCTCCCACACCAGCCGCGCGTCTGTCCCCTCTGCCGGGAAGTCCATGTCTACCGTCTCACCCATCACGCCCCGGACAAACTCTTCGCCCAGGGTCGTCACTGTCACTGTGGCCCGTCCAAACTCTTCTCCGTCAGCCCGGACCACCAGTGTGTGGGTGCCATCGCCCAGCAAGTTCCAGTTGAACAACAGCCCAAAGCCGTTGTTGCTGTCGCCACACCGCTCTCTGGTATCCGCCCGCTCCGTCCCATAGGACGCCTGCCACACCTGTCCGTTGATCTCAATGAGCACCTCGTCGGCCTCGCATACCCAGCCACAGATCACGCTGATGCCACTCTGGAACGAATCGGGGCTGGGGGTCCCCAGCTCGCCGACCGGCCGAGCTGTCTCCTGTTCAGTACGACCACCAGTGTTTGAACGCCTCCCGGTGTTCGAGCCGCCGCCACCACCGCCGAT
>MPMI01000042.1 GCA_002238415.1 Desulfurellaceae bacterium bin18
TGTCCCGCCATTCATCGTCGTGGCCGAGCGGATAGAGCACCTCAGCTTTGCCTTCGACCAGCACTTTGCGATACACCCCCGATTCCTCATCAATCGTAATGGCAACGCGCGCGTCCTGCTGGATGTTGGCCCAGAAGGCCGAGTGTTTGCGCGGGGTGATGATGATTTTTCCGTCCTCGTGCACAAACCAGACCGGCACCACGCTGGGGCTACCGTCTTCCTGAAGGGTGGCAATCCGGGCCAAATGACCCCGCTCCTGGAGAAATGCATCGCGTTCGGCAACTGATAATTTCGGCATATGACCTCCTTTTTCCGTTCGTGTTGATGTCACAAGAGAATGCTTTTTCGCTGCGGTCGTCAACTGCGCTGAAGGCAACCCACCCCGCCGCTCACGCGGCACCCCTCCCAAGAGGGGATAGAAAAGCTCCCCTCCTCGGAGGGGTGGCCCGCAGGGCCGGGGTGGGTTCCTGTTCGTCCCCCACCCTTACCCGCGACTTTGTCTGAATGGTATGATGCCAAATAATAAATGGAAACCGTAACCGAAATCCCTGTCCAATCCGTCTTACCCGAACGCCTGCCGGTCGTTGCTCTGGTCGGGCGACCGAACGTTGGTAAGTCCACGCTGTTCAATCGTCTGAGTCGCAGGCGCAAGGCCGTCGTGGACAATACGCCGGGTGTCACCCGGGACCGTAATTTCGCCCAAGTAAAATGGAAGGGCAGTCCGTTTTTGCTCGTGGACACCGGCGGTATCGATCTGAGCGAAACGGACGGGCTCGTCGGACGGGTGCAGGAGCAGACGCGGCTGGCGATTGAAGAAGCCGACCGGGTTGTTTTTCTGTTTGACGGCAAAGAAGGCATCAATCCGGCAGACGCCCAGGCGGTTGATCTGCTCCGGCGGAGCGACACGCCTGTTTTTTTTGCGATCAACAAGATCGATGGCGACAAGCAGGAGCTCGCCTCGAACGAATTCTACACCCTGGGCCTCACCTCCTTCTTTCCCATTTCGGCCGCCCATGGTCGCGGCGTTTCCGATCTACTGGATACGGTGGTCGAGACCTTTTCGGGACAGGAAGCCCCCCCCTCCCCCGCCGCCCCTGACGCCGCAGTTCCCGTTGCGAAACCGGACCTCAGGCTGGCTATTATCGGACGGCCCAACGTCGGCAAGTCGTCCCTTCTCAACCGTCTGGTGGGAGTCGAGCGTTCCATTGTAGACTCAACTCCGGGGACGACGCGCGATGCCGTTGATAGCTGGCTGGTCTGGCAGGACAAGCACATTCTGCTGGTCGATACCGCCGGCGTGCGACGGCGCACCCGCATTCATGAGCATATTGAGCAGGCCAGCTCGCTTATCGCCCTGAAAGCCCTGGAACGGGCGGAGATTGGCCTGCTGGTCTTCGACGCCCAGGAGGGCCTGACCGATCAGGACGCACGTCTCATTCGGTACGCCTGGGAGCGCGGGCGCGGCATCGTGCTTGTCGTCAATAAATGGGACCTGATTCCGTCAGACAGAAAAAACCAGCCGCAGTTCATACGGGCGCTGCATGAGGAGTTCCCGGTCACGCAGCCGCTGCCGATTGTTTTTCTGTCCGCCTTGACCGGCTCTCGCGTGAAACATCTGCTGCCCAGCATTGATCGCGTGGCCCAGGCGCATCGCACCGAGATTCCGACCCCGGTCTTGAACCAGGCGTTTGAAGAGTGGACTACCCGCCACCCGGCTCCCATCTATCATCGCAAGCCGGTACGCTTTTATTACACCACCCAGGTCGAGACCAGGCCACCCAAAATTGCCGTCTACACCAGCTCGCCGGATGGCGTCCCGGCCCACTACGAGCGCTATTTGGAGAATCAACTCCGAGGCACGTTTGACCTCGAAGGTACGCCAGTCCGGCTCGACTTCCGCGCCCGCCGCCCACAGCGGTACGGGAAGAAAAAAAAGCGGTGAGATATCGCTATGGCCGGTGAAGAAGACTGGTTACCGCCTCACCTGGTCGCAGAACCCACCCCGCCGCTGCGCGGCACCCCTCCCAAGAGGGGATGCTCTGCTCCCTCTCCCCTGGAGGGAGAGGGCTGGGGTGAGGGGGAAGCCTTGATTGAGACGCTAGCCAGTCAAGAGAGATTCCCAAATCTGGCCGCTCGACACGTTTAGTACACCCCTTCCGGCAACTTGGTATGATCCCAGCTTGAAGTTTTGACCGGCGTAATCTTGAGGACGGCGCGTTTCTTGGCGCGCTCCTTCAGCACCGCGTCTTCCGTCGGTGTCACTGTTGTTCCCTGAAAGTCACGCACCTCTTTCATGATCTGCCAGACTGCTTCCGGCTCGTCGATCACTTCACACTCGCCCCGAATCAGAACCCCCTTGAGTTCGCTATAGGCATCGCCGGATTCGACCATGACCGCGACTTTAGGGTTTCTTTTGGCGTTCACGACTTTTTGGGCCTTCTTGAAAGACGACATGTAAATAAGGCCGTCTTTGGCCATATACGACATGGCCACCACATGCGGATAGCCATCCTTGCCGATGGTACACAGCGCCATATTCCGCGCTTCATCCAGGTAGGCGGAGAGTTCCTCTGTCGTCATGGCAATCTTATTTCGTCGGTTCACTGTCGTTCTCCCTTCTGCGTTACTCGCTTCGTTACTGGGCAAACCAGCCGCCGTCGATGACCAACTCGGTTCCGGTGGTATAGGACGCTTCATCGGAACACAGATAGAGTGAGCCATAGGCGATTTCTTCCGGGCGACCCAGGCGGCCCATGGGTGTGACCTCTTTGATCTGGGCATCCTGCTCCGGGGTCAGTCCGGCCAGAATGGGTGTATCGATCTGGCCGGGATGAATGGAGTTCACCCGAATCCCCTGCCGCACATACTCCAAGGCCGCGGCTTTGGACATGAGTCGGACGGCGCCCTTTGAGGCATGATAGGCGATCGATCCGGGGCTGCCGATCAGGCCATACAAGGATGAAATGTTCACAATGGCTGCGTTCCCGGATTCACGCAGCGCCGGCAGCGCGGTTTTCATGCCCAGCCAGACACCTGTCTGGTTGATCTCTATCATCTTCTGCCACTTGTCCCGGGTTTCCTCCTCGACCCCGCCCGGCCAGTATACCCCAGCGTTATTGATCAGCGTGGTCAGCTTGCCGAACCGCGCCGCGGCTTCATGAACGGCGTTCTGCCAGTCGGTTTCATCCGTGACATCCAGACGGACAAAGACCGACTCGCCCCCGCTCGTATTGACGTCGGCAGCAACTTCCCGGCCTTTGGCCTCCTGGATGTCGCCAATAACGACCCGTGCTCCCTCGGCCGCAAACACTCGTGCGTGAGCCGCGCCAATACCGCTCGCCCCGCCTGAAATAAGCGCAACCTTTCCGTCCAATCGTCCGGCCATGTCTTCCTCCTGATTCGCCCCGTCTGTAGCCATTCTGGGAGTCGGCCAACTCGGTCCGCACCTTAGCTGAGGCGGTTTTTTCACGCAAGGAATCCGACGGAGGTCCAAAGCGACCCTCGAAGCCTTGGGAGGAATTGGCAGGGTCGCAGGCAAATGGTAGAGATGAGGCGCACGCAGGAGGATATCTATGGATTTTCAGTTGACGGACGAGCAAGAAGAGATTCGCAAACAGGTCCGTGCGCTGTGTTCCCGTTTTCCGGATGAGTACTGGCGGGAGCGGGATGAGAGCGGGGAATTCCCCTGGGAGTTTTACCAATCCATTGCCGACGGGGGCTGGTTGGGCATCACTATCCCCAGAGAATACGGCGGGGCCGGTCTGGGCATAACCGAAGCCGCGCTCGTCATGCAGACGGTGGCGGAGTGTGGTGGCGGCACGCAGGCCTGCTCGGCCATTCATCTGGGCATCTTTGGTCTGGAGCCGCTCATCAAATACGGCACCCAGGCTGCCAAAGACAAATACCTCGCCCCCATCCTCAGTGGCGATATTCATGTATCGTTTGCCGTGACCGAGCCGGATGCCGGTACGAATACGACCCAGATCAGTACCTTTGCCACCCGGAGCGGTGACGGGTATCTCATCAACGGTCGGAAGGTCTTTATTACCAAGGCCCAAGAGTCCAAGAAAATGCTGCTGCTGACGCGGACCACCCCGTTTGATCAAGTGGAGAAGAAAACGCTGGGGATGAGTCTCTTCTTTGCCGACATCGACCCCGAGGCCGTGGAAATCCAGGAGCTCCACAAGCTCGGCCGCAAGGCGGTCGATACCAATATGCTGTTTATCGACAACCTGTATGTGGCCAAGGAGGATCTCATTGGCGAAGAAGGCCGGGGCTTTTACTACATTCTTGACGGCATTAATCCGGAGCGCATTCTGATTGCGGCCGAGTGCGTCGGCATGGGCAAACGGGCGGTCGAGAAAGCCGTGCAGTATGCCAAAGAACGCGAGGTCTTTGGACGCCCGATTGGTAAAAACCAGGGGATTCAATTCCCGCTGGCCGAATCCTTTGCCAAGCTGGAAACCGCCGAACTCATGGTCCAGAAGGCCGCCTCTTTATACGACCAGGGTCAGCCCTGCGGCAAAGAAGCCAATATCTCGAAGTATATGGCTGCGGAGGCCGCCTGCGAAGCGGCCGACCGGGCGATTCAAGTCCACGGCGGCTACGGCTATATCAAAGAATACGACGTGGAACGCTATTGGCGCGAGGCGCGGCTGTTTCGTATCGCGCCCATCTCACAGGAAATGGTGCTGAATTATGTGGGCGAACACGTACTCGGGCTGCCCAAGTCGTACTAACACACTGCGCAGATAGAGCATCCTGACCAGTTGTCATTCCAAGGAGAGGCCAGCCCCATGAAAATCGGTTATATGCCCGACACCCACGGCGGTCCGTATAATCAGCCCGAGCCCTCGCCCGAGGCAGCCGCGCAATTCTGCGACCAGTTGCTGAACGAGGGCATTGAGGCAGAGCAGGCCGGCTTTGACGGCATCTTTCTGCCCGAGCGGCATCATCGCACCGAGACCATGTTCCCGCCGCCTTTGGTCATGCTGGCGGGCTATGCCACCCGCACCGAGCGGGTTGATCTTGGTACCTTTGTTCTGCAAACGCCGTATTACAATCCCATGCATCTGGCTGAAGATGTGGCCATGATTGACCTGATGTCCAAAGGCCGGGTCATATTGGGCGTCGGGCTCGGCTATCACCCCGACTATTTTCGGCTGTTCAACGAGCCGTATAAGCAGCGCTTCTCTCGCTTTGAAGAAAGCCTCGATATCATGCGTCTGGCCTGGAGCAGCCACACGCCATTTTCCTATCACGGTAAGCGCTTTCAGTTTGACCATGTCATGTTGACTCCGAAACCCTATCAGGCAGGCGGGCCGCCGCTGTGGATTGGCGCCGCGTATCCCGAGGCCATCAAACGCGCCGGGCGGCTGGGTGATGCCTGGGGCATTCTGCCCTTCTGGGACCCCATACCGAATTTGCAAGCGCAGGCCGCCCTGTACCGCGAAAGCGCGGCCAAATACGGTCGCTCCCCCAAAGTGGTTCTCATGCGGGATGGCTGGGTCGCCCCCACCCGCAAAGAGGCCGAAGACACGTTTGGACCACTGTGGGTCGAAGAGATGCTCTTCTACTGGCGCTGGAAACTCCTCTCACCAAACGAAGAGTTCACGTCGGAGTCGGATTTCACGGTGAAAAAGCTGAGCAAATACCTGGTCATGGGCTCGCCCAGCGAATGTATAGAACAGCTTGAGATGTGGAGAGAGGTGGTCGGAGCGGACTATATTATCATGCGTTTCCGCCTTCCGCTCGGTCCGGCGCCAGAGCGCGTTGTCGCCTGTATCCGCCAATTCGGAGCGGAAGTCATTCCGCACTTCAAGTGATCCCATGCCCTCCGAAGAAAGTCCTCCCCGTCTCATCCTGGCTTCGGCCTCGCCTCGGCGTCGCGAGTTGTTACAACAAACCTCCCTCCGGTTTCGGGTTATCCCCAGCCATATGGAAGAAACCCGTCGCGATAAGGAACCTCCGGAAACCTATGTGGCACGTATTGCCGCGGAAAAGGCCCGCGCGATCGCCGAGCGTCAGCCGGGTTTCTGGATCCTGGCTGCGGATACCATAGTCGCATTGGAAGGCCGGGTTTTCGGCAAGCCGGCAAATCTGGACAACGCGCGGCAGATGCTCACCACCCTCTCGGGGCACCCCCATCAAGTCATGACGGCCTTTGTCTTATTGGATACAGCCGGCAACACGACCGCCGCCGAAGTTGTCACCAGTCAGGTCACCTTTAAGGAGCTGTCAGCGTCGGAGGTGACCGCCTATCTCGCCACCGGAGAGCCCTTTGACAAGGCCGGCGCGTATGCCTTTCAGGGTAAAGGACGCGACCTTATCGCTCAGGTCTCCGGCTCCCACTCCAATATTATCGGCTTGCCCATGGACGAGGTCACAGCCGCCCTGCGCACGGTTGGCCTGCTCCCAGCGTGACACCCGTAGCGGAAAAAATCATGGATGAGATCGCCAGCAATTATGCCCGCGTGTCCGAGCAGGTCGTCCGTGCAGCCGAACGCGCGGGGCGTAGCGCAGACGAGGTCACCCTCGTCTGCGCGGCCAAGACAAAAGGACCCGAGGTCGTCCGGGCCGCTCTACAAGCTGGCGCAACCGATATTGGAGAAAACTACGTTCAGGAAGCGCAGCACAAGATTCGCGTCATTCCAGAGCCCGCAAACTGGCACCTCATCGGTCATCTTCAGCGCAACAAGGCCAAGCTCGCCGTCTCACTTTTTCGTCTCGTTCATTCCCTCGATAGCCTCTCCCTGGCCACAGAACTGGACCGGCAGGGCGCAAAACAGGGTATAACGGTGCACGCCTTGGTCGAGGTGAATCTTGCTGCGGAGGAGACCAAATCTGGAGTACGGCCGGATGCGCTCGATGCTTTGTTCGAAGGGGTCAGCTCCTTGTCTCATCTTCAGATTGACGGCTTGATGGCCATTCCGCCGGCAGTCTCGGACCCGAACGAGGCGCGCCCTTATTTTCGGACCCTGGCGCGGCTTCGGGAGCGCTATGCTAGACTAGGAGCGACCAGGATGCCGCTGCGGGAACTCTCGATGGGTACGACACAGGATTTCAGTGTGGCCATTGAAGAAGGGGCGACTATCGTCCGGGTTGGACGCGCTATTTTTGGCGAGCGGTAACACCGCGCGAGGCGAGAAGAGGAAGGACCAGAATGAAAAAGGTTGGGTTTATTGGCGCGGGGAATATGGCCGGGGCGCTGATTAAGGGCCTCATCAACGCCCAACTCTACACCCCGCAGGAGATTATCGTCAGCGATGCGCTCCCGGCACAGTTGCGCAAAATCAAACGTCGCTATCAGGTCGAGGGCACGCAGGAGAACCGCGCGGTTGTGCAGCAGGCACAGACCATCGTGCTTGCGGTCAAGCCGCAAATCATCGATCGGGTCTTGGCCGAAATTCAACCCGGGGTCACACTGACGAAACGCTTTATTTCCATTGCCGCCGGCGTCACGCTGACACGTCTGGAAAAGGGCCTGGGGGAAAAGGCCCGCGTGATCCGTGTCATGCCGAATACACCGGCCCTGCTGGGGAAAAGCATGACGGTTGTCGTCCGCGGTACGAGAGCGAAGGCCGCGGACGAAAAACTTGCCCTCAGGTTCTTTCGGGGTGTTGGGGATGCGCTGGCCGTACAGGACGAGCAACTGCTTGACCCGGTGACCGGCCTGAGCGGCAGCGGGCCGGCCTATGTGTATTTGTTCGCGGAAGCGCTGATTGCCGGCGGTATCAAGGCGGGTCTCAGCCCGACGGTGGCCGAACGCCTCACCTTCCAGACCCTGGAAGGCGCGGTCGCCATGCTCAAGGAAACAAAACAGAGCCCCAAGGAACTTCGAGAAATGGTCAGCTCGCCCGGTGGCACGACCTTGGCCGGTCTCAAACGCCTCAAGACAGGTGCCTTCTCCAAGACCGTCAGTGCCGCAGTGGCGGCGGCCACGCGTCGGTCGCGCGAACTCGGACGAGGCTAAGGACAGGAAAGAGAAGCAGATGTTTATTCTCGGGAATCTTTTACAAGCAGTGGCCAGCATTCTGGGCTCTTTACTCTGGCTCTATTTCTGGATCTTGGTCATCCGTATTGTCCTGTCCTGGGTCAATGCAGACCCCTATAACCCCATTGTCCGCTTTCTCTGCTCTGTTACCGACCCCGTCCTGTATGCCCTGCGGCGTCTCCTGCCGTTTCCGACGGTTATTGGTGCGATTGATCTGACGCCGTTGCTGCTCATGCTCTTTATCCAGTTTCTCCAAATTTTTCTTGTGCAAAGCCTCGTCGATCTGTCTCTCGCGCTACGCTGATCCTGGTGACGTCCGCCGCCTTGACAATCAATACGGGGATGATTAGCGTTCCGTGATAAGATAATCCCTTGGGGATTCGGAGGCCTGCGGTCATGCCGATCTACGAATACGCCTGTAAAAAATGTGATGGGGAATTTGAAGTCTCCCAGCGTATTACCGACGAACCGTTAAAACGCTATCTGTGCCCGCACTGCGGCAAGAGGACGGCTGTCACCAAACTGATCTCCCGGTCTTCCTTTCACCTTAAAGGCAGCGGTTGGTATGCGACCGATTATGGCAAGAACGGTTCAAAATCGTCCGACTCAGACGGTGCGAAGGGCAACGAATCCAAAAGCACTGAATCCAAAGGCACTGAATCCAAAAACAGTGAGACCAAGAGCGACACCAAGAGTTCCAGCTCCTCTTCGACCAGTGAGAGTTCGTCTCAATCGGCGAGTTCTTCCGCCTCCTGATACCGACTCCCCCTCTTACACAAGTCTCATTGTCGTGCTAGGGAATCTGCTTAGGGTCGCATAGCTCAGCAGGCTAGAGCGCTTGCCTCACATGCAAGAGGTCCGGTGTTCGAGTCACCGTGCGACCATACAGGAGCCCGCCTCAGTGCGGGCTCTTTTGCGCGGGGAGTTCTTCCCTTCCAGGCTTCCCCGCTCCTCCGATGGATCCCGGAGGAAGCCACGCTAAGAGTGATATCTCTCACAGTGCGCGTCCCTGCCTCCGCTTTTGCGTCACTCCCATAAGTATGCTACATTTGTCAGCGCGTTTTGCATCCAGAGGGGTCAGGGAGGTCATAGACTATGGCTGAGAGAAGTTTTGGGCGAGTGATCGAAGGTCGCCGCCGTGAGTTGGGCCTGACACAGGAGACGGTCGCGAAAAAAGTCGGGGTGCGAGCGAATTATATCGGCTACTTGGAGCGCGGCATGCGCCACCCGAGCCAGCGCGTTGTCGAAAAATTATCAACCGCGCTGAAAATCAATGCCCAAGACCTCTACCTTTTGGCCAATCCGCGCGTGCGCTCTCTGCTGGGGAAGGCAAAACCGGCTACGCCGGGTGCCTCGCCGTGGCAGCAGTTCATTCGGAGTGCCTCTCTCCAACAGAAAAACGGACTCAGCAAAGCCGAACGCGACGCCCTGGCACAGATTGCCAGAGCGGAAAGGGCCACCAGCATGACCGGTGTCATCAAGGCGGTCCGGGCCCTGCGCAAAGGGTTCAGGGCGGAGCGCCCAAGTCAGCGCGCCTGACGATATAGTTCCGAGCCTCCCTGGCGAAACTCTTCAGCCTTCTCTTGCAGGCCCGCCTCCAGCGCGGCCTGTTCGTCCATGTCCTTACGTTCTGCGTAGTCCCGCACGTCCTGCGTAATCTTCATGGAACAGAAATGCGGTCCGCACATGGAACAGAAATGGGCCACTTTGGCTCCTTCGGCGGGGAGCGTCTCATCGTGAAACTGTTGGGCTGTTTCAGGGTCAAGAGAAAGATGAAACTGATCTTCCCAGCGGAACTCGAAGCGAGCCTGCGAGAGCGCGTTATCGCGGGCTTGCGCCCCCGGATGACCTTTGGCCAGGTCCGCCGCATGGGCCGCGATCTTGTAGGCAATCACCCCCGCTTTGACATCTTCCCGGTCCGGGAGCCCAAGATGCTCCTTGGGCGTCACATAGCACAGCATGGCGCAGCCGAACCAGCCAATCATGGCCGCCCCAATACCGGACGTAATATGGTCATAGCCGGGAGCAATATCGGTCGTCAGCGGTCCGAGGGTATAGAACGGCGCCTCATGGCAGGCGGCAATCTGCTTTTCCATGTTGGCTTGAATGAGATGCATCGGCACATGACCTGGGCCTTCGATCATGGTTTGGACATCGTGCTGCCAGGCAATTTTGGTCAACTCGCCCAGGGTTTCCAACTCGCCGAATTGCGCCTCGTCGTTTGCATCGGCAATAGAACCGGGACGCAGGCCATCGCCCAGGCTGAATGACACATCATACGCCTGCATAATCTCGCAGATCTCTTCAAAGTGGGTGTACAGGAAATTCTCCTGGTGATGGGCGAGGCACCACTTGGCCAGAATCGACCCGCCGCGCGAGACAATGCCGGTCAGGCGTTTAGCCGTCAGCGGGACATAGCGCAGCAACACCCCGGCATGAATCGTGAAATAATCAACGCCTTGCTCGGCCTGTTCGATCAGGGTGTCACGATAGATTTCCCAGGTCAGTTCTTCGGCCTTGCCGTCCACCTTTTCCAAGGCTTGATAGATGGGCACCGTCCCAATAGGAACCGGAGCATTGCGCAGAATCCACTCGCGGGTTTCGTGGATGTTTTTACCGGTGGACAGGTCCATGACCGTGTCCGACCCCCAGCGAATCGCCCAGATCATTTTCTCGACTTCTTCATCGATGGAAGACGCCACCGCCGAGTTCCCGATATTGGCGTTGATCTTGACCAGGAAGTTCCGGCCGATAATCATCGGCTCCAACTCCGGGTGATTGATATTGGCCGGAATAATGGCACGGCCGCGGGCGACCTCGTCACGCACAAATTCAGGAGTGATCGTCTGGGGAATACTGGCCCCCCAGGCATTACCCGGATGTTGATGCGCGACTGCGCTAAGACCGTTGCCATTGCCGTTCGCCTCAGCCTGCTCACGCAGTTGTTCGCGGGCCTGGTTTTCACGGATGGCAATATATTCCATCTCCGGTGTCACGATGCCTTTGCGCGCATAGTGCATTTGGGACACGTTACGGCCGGCCAGAGCGCGCCGTGGGCGCCTGAGGTGAGCGAATCGAATGTCGGCCAGGGAACGGTCGGCGGCACGGAAGCGGCCGTAGTCTGACGAGCTGCCATCAAGTTCTTCCGAGTCCTCCCGGGCGGCTATCCAGCCTTGCCGGACAGGCGCAAGCCCCTGACGAATATCGATCGAGATTGCCGGGTCGGTATACACGCCGGAGGTGTCATATACGGTAATGCTGCTCGGGCCGGTCTCCGAGGCGGGTTCCGGGCTCTGGCCCTGAGGGGCATGCGGTGAAGGCGGCGAGGTTAAGCTGATTTCACGCATGGGAACACGCACGCCGGCGTGCGACCCTTCAACATAGACCTTACGCGAAGCCGGGAACGGCGTCGTCGAGAGGCGGTCGTGTGGAGCAGACCCATTGTGATGTGTTCCGTTCAGAGACTCCTGTTTCATATCCCTCTCCTTCCATATCGTTGGTCCGACCTGGACACGGGACACCCCGTAGGGCTGCCTGCATCCCTTACGAGCGACACTGATGGGCAATGGAGATGTTGAGACCGTGCTCCCTTCGCTGGCATTACCCAGATCAGGTTCCAGGGGTCGATACACTGTCCAACGCAGTGCATCCTCTCAGCCAAAACCTCAGCTCCCCCAACGCCTTAGGATCGATGTCGAGTCATGCTACGCCGCCCGTCCCAGGCTGTCAACGCAGGCGAACCGAGCAACGCGGGTTCGGCAGCTACCCCGGCAAGTACTCTCCACCGTTGACATGGATAGTCTGGCCAGTGATAAAGGCTGCCTCGTCGGAGAAGAGGAAGGCAACCGTCGCCGCTATTTCTTCGGGCCGACCAGTACGACCAACCGGAATATTCTTTCGCATCTTCTCCCAGGTTTCATCGGGGAAAACGCCCTTCAGCCCTTCATGCCAGATAAGCCCTGGGGCCAGCACATTGACGGTTACCCCATGGGGTGCCAGATCACGTGCAGTCGAGCGTGTGTAGCCGGTAATGCCAGCCTTCGCGGCGGCATACGGCGCTTCCGCTTCGCCCGGATGATAGGCGTACAAAGAAGCCAGATTCACGATGCGTCCAAAGCCCTGCTCCTTCATGGCGGCACTAAACGCGCGCGTCATATAAAACGTGCCGTGCAGGTTGACCCGAAGCACAATTTCCCAGACCCGCGACTCGAGCTCCCAGACCGCGCCGGCCCCATTCACGCCGGCATTATTCGCCAAATACGCAATATGGACGCCCTGGTCCTTCAGCATCCGCGCCAACTCGTTCACCTGGTCTTCCTTGGTGACATCGAGGGGGTAGAAGGCCACGCGCTCACGCTGTTCGGTCGGAATATGTTCGAGCCACTCGTCAGCCCGCTCAGCACGGCGGTCGCAGGCCACCACGGCATATCCATCGGCCAGGAGTCGCCGCACCATACCACTCCCCAGGCCACCCAGCGCTCCGGTCACTAACGCATGTCCATGTGCCACGCCTGCTCCTCCCTCGGGTCTCTTCACTCTTGTTCTGTTTCATCCGGTCGCTCCAGGTCCAGGCTGCCGTACACAAACGTTTTTTCTGACGGAGTATGCTTGAGCTGGCTCTCTTCCCACATCCAGTCTATGGATTGATCGGTGTGGTCCCGCTCGCGGACCAGGTAGTCGCTGACCGCTTCGTGGAGACGCGAATCGGCCAAATAGTGCATACTCACCGTCGGCTGGGGATCGAAGCCGCGCAAACGCTTGAAGTCCCCCCCCGCGCCGGGTTCAAACCGAATGAAGCCATTTTCAATGCAGTGCCGAATGGCGGCATAATAACTCACGTTGAAATGCATATGCCGCTGCTCGCGTAACACCCCCCAATAGCGGCCATAAAACACCCCGCCCTTTTGGACATTAAAGGTCCCGGCGATGATCTCACCGTGCTGCCGGGCAATCACAAAACACAGGTTGCGCTTAAAGCGTTGAGCCAGCAGGTCAAAGAACTCGGGCAGGAGGTATTGGCGCCCCCAGTACAGATTGTTCACCGTGGATTGGTACAGATTAAACATGACCGGAAACATCTCATCCGGGATAGCCTCGCCACTCAGCACCTCGATCTCTATGCCGCGCTTGTCCATCTCACGGATTTCACGCTTAATCTGGTTGCGCCGTTTACTGCGGAAGTGGTCCAGATAGTCATCAAAGGTCTGGTAGGCATGGTTCAGCCATTGATACTGAATACCCAGGCGTTTGAGATAGCCAATCTGAGACAGGGCTTCGGCTTCGTCCGGCAAGCAGAAATTGACATGCACCGAGGACAGATTGTTGCGTTTACACACCTCACGCAGGGTTCTGCCCAGGATGTGAATTAAACCCGTCCGGTCGGAACCCTCCGCGGTCAGAAGCCGCACACCCGTTGCCGGCGAGAATGGGGACGCCACTAAAATTTTGGGATAATAATTGATCCCGGCGCGGTGGGCGGCATCAGCCCAGGCGTGGTCAAAGACAAACTCGCCCATACTGTGCCCCTTGAGATACATCGGACAGGCCGCAATCAGGCGCTCGCCGTCATAGACCGCCACATGCTGGGGCTGCCAACCGGATTTGGCTCGGACGCAGTTCGACTCTTCCAGACACGCCAGCCAGTCCCATTCGAGGAATGGCGAGCCCCGCCCGAGCAGGCCATCCCACTCCTCCCGTCCCACATCCTGCATGCTGTTGAGTATTTTGACTTTCAGCTCGGCCATAATGAATCGATGCTTCTGCGCGCCTCGCGATACGTCTCAAGTCGGGACACTATAACGGAGAACACCGAGATCAACACCCCTGCCTCTTAGCGCGAAACATGGGGCATTTGTAGGGGCAACCCCCTGTGGTTGCCCGGTGGGGCGCGGCGGGGCCGGATTCCCGGCCCTCAGCAATCAATCGGCTTCAACCAACAACGGTGGCCGCGCGGTTTGAAAGCCGGCGGCATTCCGATGTCCGCCTCCGCCGTAGCGCCTGGCGACCGCACTGACGTCGAAGTCGCCCGTCGAGCGGAGACTCCACTCCCGGCGATCCTCGGCAGTATCCCGATAGCTGGCACTGAACGCCGCCGAGGGAAACATCTCGCACAAGCGATGCCCCAGATCGGAGGTATTTCCGGTGGCATTGACGACGGGAATCCGGTAGCCACCCAGCTCCATCCACATCACTGCGGCCAGCAGTTCCTCTATGTCGTGGGCTTGTTTACGCAGAATCGCCTCGCCGTCCGCAAGGAGCTGCGGCAGATGCCCTGCCGCAGCTAATTTGTCCGCCCAGACCGTAAAATCGTACGGATAGCTTCGAATGGCCGCGTTGATCGCCCGACTGCCCGGCAAGGCATGCTGCCACAGGTCCCGGTCTTTAATATAGCGCAGGAGTTCCGGGCAATCCGTCTCGGGATGAAAATACTGCCACGCCAGGGTTGCTCCCGACTCGTCCATATCAAAGAGCGCAAACAGACCTGGCGGGGTCTGGTCGGGCGCAAAGCGCGGCGGTTGCTCCCGGATATCCGCAAGCGCGGCCTGCGCCGATTTATGATGATCCAGGACGGTGATATGCGTCACGCTCTGCCTCAGTTGCCCGAGCTGTTCTGCCGGATAGGCAAAATCAACCATGAAGAGGCGCGCACAGTCCGGGAGGGGCGGTGGCGGCACACCGTGACGAACCGGCACATAGGTCGCCGTCTCGCCCAGTCGTTTCCAGGCTGCCCAGGCGGCTCCAAAGCCGTCCGGACAATGGGCGTGGTAGAGAACATAGTCGCGCATCAACTCCTCCCGCTTCATCAAGATATTGTCCAAGTGTCCGGGTAGTATAGCAGGTCGGGCAACCGGCAGACATCCAGGCCCGAAGCCGGCTCTTTTTGATACCGGCCTCGCCTCAGCCCCCAAGGGTATTTCTCTGGCCAATGCAAACAGATATGTAGGACGCCTGTGTCAGGACCCGAAACCCACGCATTACGATACGCTAGAAGATTGAAACCCTTATGCAGCCTGGATCCGTCGTTGTTTATCGTGAACGTGGGCAGCTTGCGCTCGGCGTTGTTCAAAAAATCGGCACCTCAGGAAAAGGCAGTCTGGAACTCCTCGGGGAAAGTGACAAAAAACTGTCCGTATCGAGGGAGCGTATATTTTTCGATTGTCGAGCGACGTTTTCACTCGACCAGTCCTCCGCAGACCGCAAAAGACGTCTCGCCGAGCTGCGCGATACCATACGGCACCATGCCCAGACGATAGATCTCAAAGAGCTGTGGGAACTGTTGGAAGCGGACCATACTGCCGTCTTCACCTGGCAAGAACTGGCCGGATTTATCGTTTCCGGTGATGAGCCGTTCGCCATTGCCGGCGTCCTTGAGGCACTCTGGAACCAGTCTCTGTATTTTAAGGAGAAACAGGCCGGCTCTTTCTCTCCGCGAGACCCACACAGTGTGGAGGAGCGCCTGCTTCAGCAGCAACGAGAGCACGAAAAAGCCCGGGAGCAGCAGGCCTTCCTCACCTGGATGGAAGCGCAACTACAAGGCCGATCCGTAGGTGAGCCACCCCCAGGCCATACACAATTTCTGGCATTGATTCAGGGTTTGGCTCTGTATGGCGAGGGATATGACAAACGCCCGCAAGCTCTGCAACTCTTGAATGCCATCGGCTTTCAGGGCAAGGGACAGCCCTGGGACGCCGCGTTTCAATTGCTTGTCGACATCGGTATCTGGCAGCCGGACGAAGAACTCTGCCTGCTGCGCTATCACATTCCGACGTATTTTTCCGAGGAAGCCCTCCAAGCGGCGAACGATCTCCCAGTCTTTCCGGCGGACAGCGGCGAGCAGGGCACTCTGGAAGACCTGACGGCTTTGGAAACATTTACGATTGATGATGCCGATACGAACGAGATCGACGACGCGCTCAGCCTGACCGAACGCGATGGGAAGCTCCTCATCGGCATCCATATTGCCGACGCTGGTGCCTATGCCCCGCCGCGGAGCATCCTCGACAAATCCGCCCTGGCACGTGGCACGACCATTTATCTGCCGAGCGGCAAATTTCCCATGCTGCCGCCGGTCATCAGCGAAGAGAAGGCCAGTCTTATTGCGCAAGCGGAGAGACGCGCGCTCAGCTTTTTTGTCCACATTGATGAGACCGGCCACCTCCAGCCCGAACGCATCACCCGCAGTATCGTTCGGGTGTCTCGTCGCCTGTCCTATGCCGAAGCGGACGCGGCCTTAGTCGAAGGCAGCACGGCCTCCTATGGCTCGACCCTGCGGCAACTCGCCCAACTCGCCCAGAAACGGAAAGAGCAACGTATCTCCCAGGGAGCCGTTGTGATCGACGGAGACGAAGTCAAGGTCAAGGTGAGCAACGGAACGGTCTCAACGACCCTGCTCGACTATAACTCACCGTCCCGTGGCCTGGTGAGTGAATGCATGATCATGGCCAACGAAACAGCCGCCCGCTATTGCCACGCCAACCACCTCCCCGCCCTCTATATCGGCCAGCCACCGCCGGATGACACCATTCCGGACCGCTCCGATTTCCCCACCCGGCAAACTTATGTCCATGCGGCCAGACGCCTGATGTCCCCATCTCAGCTCGGCACCCTGCCAGAGGCACATACCGCCCTAGGGCTGCCATTATATACCCAGGCGACCTCCCCGCTCCGGCGTTATACCGACCTTCAGATGCATCACCAGATCAAGCACCACCTTGTACATGGCGGCGCCCTGTTTCAGGAGAGCCAGCTTCAGGTCGTGGCGGCGAGTACCCAGGCTGCTATTGGAGATGCCCGACGTTGCGAGCGCGAGAGCACACGCTTCTGGTTACTGCGTTTGCTTGAGGGACAGCAAGGGGAGGTCGTCAGTGGCCAAGTCGTACGCGCCCAACACCGCCGGCTTTTTGTCGAGTTGGACGAGACGCTCCTGTTCGTCCCCATGAACAATGCGCCACCGCTACCCCTCGGCACCCCCGTCCACGTCAGCATCAACCACGTCAATGCCAGACGGGATACGCTGTCGGTCAAGCTGGTTGACAGTCAGGTGGAGCCCCAGTCAACGTTGTAAGGGGACCGCAAACGGGTTGTCAGGTGACTTTGTTTGCGGAGGCGACGTTTTCGGAGGCGGGATTTGCTCGAACAACTTCTGGGACCACGCCTGTTCCGGCTTGTTCACATATTCCCAGAGATTTCCTGGCAGCCATCCGTCCGCAGTGTGACTGTTTATTTCCGTCACTATGAACCAAGCATCCGATAGCCGTCTGTGAAGGATGGCGCTGAGATCCTGAGTATCGAGATCTGATACGAGGATGGCGGCGTACGGAAACGGCGCAACCCACATCTTGATGGCCTTGGTATCGTTGAGAAAGGCCTGCACCTGTGCTTGCGTGCACGCCTGACTGTACGCAAAAAGATATGCTTTCATGGTGCCTTTTCCTGATCCCTAACGGCCGAGGCGGATGCTTCCTCACCCTCGTTCGGCGTATCAGCCCCGGACAAGTTTCGCGTTGGGTCAGCCAGCGGAAGACTGTCTTCGGGCAGCGGCTCCTGAAGCCCTTTGGCCGCAAGCATCTGTACGCGAGTCATCTCGTATCGGTACTCCTCAGATTGTAGTCTATCAGGATCATTCTTCGCAAACGATGCGTAATGGCGATGGTAGCTGTACAGAACGCACGCCATTATGATTACCAGCGTCACGGTAATGACGGGGAATCCCATCAGGACAGCCGTTTCCCGGAACAGCCAGGCAAACAGAAGCAAAATGGGGACCGCTATGAGTGACGGCACCAATGGCCCCATTGCCGTGCCACGCTTGACGAGTGCACTGCCGATATCGTGCAGGCCGCTCGCTATTTTGTGAAATTCCTGCATTCCATTCGAGTCTGAACCGCACCCTTACTCGCCACATGGGTGGCGTTGGAGATACCGGAGGACCCGCGTCCCTCGGTTGAGGCAACGTCAATAAGGCACTCCCAATGGTGCAGGATCATTATATTCACTCCGACAATCAGTATCACCACATCACTACGCCACCGTCAATATTGAGGGACTGGCCGGTAATATACGACGCGTCAGGCGTACACAGATAGGCCAGGAATTTCCCAATCTCCGTATCGGAACCGGGTCGATTCAGAGGGATCAACTGCTGAATCGTTTTGTTCCAGGTGTTATCCCGCCCGAGGTCGTCCATACGCGAGGTATCAATTATGCCCGGACATACTGCGTTGACCCGAATATTATGTGCGGCCAATTCCATGGCCAGGGCTTGGGTAAAGCCCTGGATCCCGAAGTTCGAGGTACAATAGGCAACCATATTCGGGTTGCCCTTTTTGCCGGCAATGGACGAGATATTCAGAATACTGCCTCCCTGGCCCTGCTGAATCATGGCCGGCACCACGGCCTGACTCATCAAAAAACTGCCGGTGAGCTTGATGTCGAGGACTTTCCGCCACACGTCTTCGGGAAGCTCGGTCAGCGGCAGCCGGTCCGGCCCGCGCGCAAAAGCCGAATTGTTGATCAGGATATCAATCCGGCCGAACTCCTTGAGCGTGGCATCGACGGTGTCCTGCACCGCCACACGGTCGGTGACGTTGGCAACCAGCGGCAAACAACGTCGGCCAACACTCCGTACCTGCTCGGCCGTACTCTCAATATCCCGCCAGCCCGCGGCTTTTTCATCTTCCGGATAGTGCTGCGGGTCACGCCCGGTTCCGGTGACAACGATATCGGCTCCCAGTTCGGCCAGGGCCAGGGCCGCGGCCCGGCCAATCCCGCGCAAACGCCCTGCTCCGGTGATAATCGCGACTTTTCCATCAAGGCTGCCCATCACGCCCTCCCTTACTCTCTTTTGTTCAAATAAGAAGGGCGCACAGTTGTGCGCCCTTGTGGTCCACGAACAGTCCGGTCAGCCGCAGGCTACGCACCGAGTTCTTCGGCAAATAGGGCTTTCACCCGCTCCCAGGCGTCGGTCGCCGCGGCTTCATTATACGACCCGCGCTGGTCGCAGAAAAATCCGTGGTCAGCCTCGGGATAAACCACGACTTCATGCTGAATGTTGTTGGCTTCGAGCGCGCCCCGAATCGTATCCACATCGGACATGGGGATGTGGGCATCTTTCCCGCCGAACAGACACAGCATGCGGCCTTCAACCTGCCCGGTCCGGCCGACGGTTGACGGCTGGCCACCAAAGCCTTGATCCCCGGCAATCCCGCCACCATAAAAACTGGCTGCAGCGACCACATCGGTTTCACACGCGGCTAAATAGGTCATATGTCCGCCTACACAAAACCCCATGGCCCCGATTTTATTGCCAATCACAAAATTCTTGCGTTTGAGAAAAGAAACGGCCGCCAGCGCATCCGCCGCCATCTCGTCTGCGTTGAGCTGGCTCAGCAGCTTAATGCCGGCTTCCATACCCGCTTCGTCATATCCGTACTCCACCCCAGGGCCGGTCCGATGAAAGAAGTCCGGCGCCAGCGCGACATAGCCCGCTTTTGCCACACGTTCGGTCACATCCCGAATATGGGAATTCACCCCAAAAATTTCCATGAAGACGAGCACGGCCGGCCGGGGTGTCGAGTCAGCCGGTCGGGCCAGATAGCCGTCCATAGTCTGCGCGTTGACATTGATATGAATGCGTTCAGTCGTAATCTCCATCCAGTCCTCCTTATTTACGCTTTGCTGCGCGACCACATTCCGGGCAAACACCGGCAGTCGTGGTCGGCTCTCCTCAATTTTTCTTTTTCTCACATACCCGTACACCCTCGTCAAGGCGTTGGGGGTGTGATACAGCGGGGCCGTGAGAATCACACACTAAGGAGGGCACTATGCCGCATGTGCATCGAGATGGCGTGAATGTGTATTACGAAAGTTATGGATCGGGAACACCGATTGTGTTTCTGCATCCGTTTTCGACCAACGGCTATATCTGGTATTTTCAGACCTTCTCGTTTGCACGGGATTATCAGTGCATTACGGTCGATCATCGTGGCCATGGGCGTTCGGATAAGCCCGAGTCCGGCTATGCCATTCCCGAGATGGCCGCGGACGTTGCCGCCATTCTCGACGCAACCGGCAACGAGCAGGCGATTCTGGTCGGCAATTCGATTGGCGGCATGATTGCCATGCAGTTCAACCTCGACTTTCCCGACCGCGTCCTGGCTACGGCCATCGTCAGCAGCGGAACCAATCTCGGAGCCGGCATGCCCCCTGAGGCCATGCAGGCCTTTCAGCAAGACCTCACCGGCGCGTTCGGCGGTCTGATGGAAGGCGCGGTCGCGGCAAAGACCAAACAGGACAAGCCGGAAATTTTAGACCTGATGAAGGCCTGTTTCGCGGTAGATGACAATTTTACCGAGCAGGTCTTTTTTGCCAACGCGACCGACCCGAAGGGGGTCTTTCAGTGGAATATTTCGGATCAACTCAAGAACATCACCAAGCCGACCATCATTTTTGCCGGCGAAGAGGACCAGGCCACGCCGGTCGAAGCCAATCAATTCCTGGCCGATAATATTCCCAATGCCCAGATTAAAATCCTCAAAGATGTCGGTCATTTTTACCAATTGGAAAAACCTGCGGATTTTAACGCGGACCTGGCCCAGTTCCTGAAACAGGTCGTGGCCTGACGCGGAGTTCCACGGGGCGCAGTTCTTCGGCGGCGAGATTGAAACATGGGCGATACGTCACTGACCAGCATGATTCTTGACCGGGCCGCGCGGTACGGCTCGCGGCGCGTTTTTCTGCGCAAACGCGGCAGCTCCTGGGAAGACATCTCCTGGCAGCAGTTTGGCGACCAGATTGTTCGGGCTGCCCGCGGGCTGGCGGCTTTAGGCTTTCAGCCGGGCGACCGGCTGGCCATCCTGGCCGACAACCGGCCCGAATGGCCGCTGCTTGATCTGGCCTGTCTGTATCTGGGCGGGGTAGACGTACCGCTCTACCTGACCAGTCCGCCGGACGACCTGGCCTATATCCTCAACGATGCCGGGGCGAGCGTGCTGGCCGTGGCCGGCGATGACCAACGGCAAAAAATTGCCCAGATTGCCTCCGAGGTGCCGAGCCTCGGGCAGGTTATCCATCTCGACACGGATTCCGCGCCGGATGCCGGATTGCCGAACCGTCTCACCGCGCTCAGCCTGACAGACCTGCTGGCCAGCGGCGAACACAGCAGCGGGCCGGCCCAGCCGGTGCCCGACCCCGGTCTGGCGACCATCATCTACACCTCGGGCACGACCGGCCGGCCCAAGGGCGTTATGCTGAGCCATACCAATATGCTGGCCAACGCCGAGGATGCGACCGCGGTCCTGCCGCTGAATGAAGAGGACCTGCTCCTGTCCTTTCTGCCCCTGTCGCACGGGTTCGAGCGCACCGGCGGATTCTACACAAGTCTGCGGGCCGGCGGCACTATCGCCTACGGCGGCGGAATCGCCAGCCTGACCGACGACCTGTCCGCAGTTCGGCCAACCATACTGTGTTGTGTGCCGCGTGTGCTGGAACGGGTCTATCAGCATATGCTGGGCGAAAGAGAAAGCGCGTCCTTTGTGAAACAGAAAATCCTGAGCTGGGCGTTGGAAGTCGGACGAGCGGTCGGCCGGGTACGCACCGCCGACGTCGGAACAGCCGCCCTGCCCCTTCCGCTCAGCCTGCAACACGGTCTGGCCGACCGGCTGGTATTCCGCGCGCTACGCTCGGCGCTCGGCGGACGGATTCGTTTTCTGGTGTCGGGCGGTGCTCCGCTCAACGCGGACCTGGCCTGCTTCTTTTATGGCGCGGGCATCTCCGTCTATGAGGGCTACGGCCTGACCGAGGCCGGGCCGGTCGTGGCCTGTAATACGCCGGACCGGAACCGGGTCGGCAGCGTCGGAACGCCCTTGCCCCAGGTCTCGGTCCGTATTGCCGACGACGGAGAGGTGTGCGTGCGCGGGCCGAACGTCATGGCCGGCTATTACAACCGGCCGGAGGACACGGCCGCCGCCCTGGACGCCGAGGGTTGGCTGCACACTGGCGATATAGGAGCAATCGATGCTCAGGGCTTTCTGTCCATTACCGACCGCAAGAAAGACCTGCTTATCACCTCACAGGGCGAGAACGTCGCGCCGCAGCCCATTGAGGGACGCTTTCGCCAGGAGCCACTGATCGAGGAGGCTTGCCTGATTGGAGACCAACGTCCCTATCTGGCGGTGCTACTGGTGCCCGACCGCGAGTTTGTGGAAATCACGGCGGGCACGCACGGGGTGAGCGGCGCATGGCCGGCCGTTTTGGACCATCCTACCATCCGCGCGCTGTTTCAGCAGTGTTTCGAGACGGTGAGCAGCAGCCTGCCGCGGCACGCCCAGCCCCGCAAGTTCGCCCTGCTGGCCGAACCGTTCTCGCAGGACAGCAACGAATTGACACCCACCCTCAAGGTCAAACGCCGCACTGTGTTGCAAACGCGACAGGCTGAGATTGACGGTCTGTACCTGGACCAGTAGCAATATTCCGCACCCTGTCATGAGCCTGGAAACCGTTGACGACATCGAGCTGCTGCTGGACGTTTTTCCGCCAACGCTACGTCAGACCGTGTTGCGGGAAAGCGCCCTGCACGATTTGCTGGAAGTCATTCTCGACCTGGGTCGTCCGCCCGAGGCGCGGTATGTTGCCAAGACCACCGATCTGGCCGCCGAGCCGGTCGATGCCGAGACCATCGCCTTTGTGGTGGAACGCATCGGCGCGTTCAGCCACGACAATCGGGCCGGCATTCCGCGCACCCTGCATCGCATCTCCGCGCTTCGCAACCGCACGGGCGGTGTCATTGGACTGACCTGCCGGGTCGGACGGGCCGTGTTCGGGACGCTCGATATCGTCCAGGATTTGGTGCATCAGCCGGACAAGAGCATTCTGCTCTTAGGCCCGCCAGGTGTGGGTAAAACCACTCTGCTGCGCGAGGCGGCCCGTGTATTGGCCGACGAGGACGGCAAACGGGTCGTTATCGTGGATACCTCAAACGAAATTGCCGGCGACGGAGATATTTCCCACGCCGCTATCGGGCGTGCCCGGCGGATGCAGGTGCCCTCACCGGACCGTCAGCACCAGGTGATGATCGAAGCAGTTGAGAACCACATGCCCGAAGTCATTGTGGTGGATGAGATCGGGACGCAGGCCGAGGCCGAAGCGGCCCGCACGATTGCCGAGCGCGGCGTCCGGCTGATTGCTACGGCGCACGGCGGGACGCTGGAGAATCTCGTCCTGAATCCCACCCTGGCAGACCTCATTGGCGGCGTGCAGTCGGTGACCCTGGGCGATGACGAAGCCCGGCGGCGGCGGACCCAAAAGACCGTACAGGAACGGAAGGCACCCCCGACCTTCGACGTGCTGATTGAAATCCATACACGGCACCGCTTTGCCGTCCACCCCGACGTGGCAGCCGCGGTTGACGGCTTGCTGCGGGGCTGGAGTTCCAGCCTGGAGATACGCACCCGCCAGGAGGACGGCAGCATTACGACCGAGCAGTTGACGGAGACCGATTCCGCGCTTCAGGACCAGACTGCCGCTCCCACCCAGGGACCGCAAAACCGGGTTCTGCGGATTTATCCCTACGGCATTAATCGACAGCGGCTCGAACACGCCATACATGCGCTCGATGTCCCGGCTCGGGTTGTCGCCCAACCGACCTACGCCGATGTCATTCTCACGGTCAGAGGCCAGGCCAAACGCCAACCAAAAGCGCTCCGTTTGCTGGTCGAACGCGGCATGCCGCTCTACGCCTTACGCAGCGATACGGCCTCGCAAATGGAGAAGTTCCTACGCGATCATCTCAGCGAGGAATTTCCTGAAGATCGGGCCGCACTGGCTGAGGCCGAAGCCGGCGTGCAGCGGGTGATTGCCCAGAACGAGCAGTGCGAGCTTTCGCCACAACGCGCGCGGCTGCGACGCTTGCAGCACCAAGTGGTGAAGAGCTATGGCTTGATCTCACACAGTGAGGGGGAAGAGCCGTTTCGACGGCTGATTGTCTATCCGGTCGGCCGCTAAAAAGGGCGACCAGTCGGCCGCCCTTTCAAACATGGGTTTCTCTCTACGCCCTGTCACCGGCTAGGAGCCAATGACCATGGCCACGCTGGTCGTGCCCGAGCCACCGATATTCAGGGTCGCGATTTTTTTCGCGCCGTCAATCTGGTAATCTCCAGCCGTTTCCGTCACCTGACGAAAGGCGTCCAGGGCCTGACGCGTCCCGGTTGCGCCAACCGGGTGTCCACAGCCGATCAACCCCCCGCTGGCGTTAATCGGCAGCTTGCCGCCAAATTCAATCACGCCATCCTCGATGGCCTGCCACGACTCGCCCGGGTTGGTCAGACCGAAATGGTCGATGGCCATATACTCGGAGGTGGTAAAACAATCGTGCGTCTCGATACCCTGCACCTGCCAGGCATCGGACAGACCGGCCCGTTGAAAGGCATCCACAATAGCCTGCCGCGTATGGGGCAGGACGTAGGGGTTGCCCTTGCTCTGGGCGATTTTGGTATCAAACTTGATCGGGGCGGTGTGGTGACCCCAGCCCAGAATCTGGGGCAGATTCGCCAAAGCCAACCCTCTCCGTTCGGCGTATTTTTTTGCAAAGGATTCCGAGGCCAAGAAAATCGAGGTGGCACCGTCGGTGACCTGGGAGCAGTCGCGCACCCGCAGCCGACCGGCCACCGGATTCCCATATTTCCCGGAGTCCAGATTCTGTGATTCGTCCGAAAACCAGCCGCGGGTTTGTGCTCTGGGGTTGCGGCGGGCGTTCGAGTAATTCACTTCGGCAATCCGGGTAAGGTGCTCTTCACGCAGCCCGTAGCGTTCTTCATACACGTCACCGAGCTGGCCGAACAGCTTTGGAAACGCAAACTCCACCCCTTTGGCTTCCTGATCGTACCAGGCCGCGGTGCCGAGAAAATCTCCGCCCGTGGCCGGGTCAACGGTCTTCATCTGCTCGACCCCAACGACCAACGCGAGATCATACCGGCCGGCTTCGATTTCTGCCGAGGCCATCAGCATGGAAATACTGCCTGACGCGCAGGCCGCTTCGTGTCGCGCGGTAGGAATCCCTGAGAGAGCCGGATCGATCTCCGCCAGGAAGGCACCGAGATGGCCCTGCTTGCAGTAGAGTTCCGCTGCGAAATTGCCGACATGGGCGACATCGACTTCCTGCGGATCAATCTCCGTTGATGAGAAGCCGTCCGCTACCGCTTCTTTGAGCATATCGACAATGTCGTTCCCCTCTTTCATCCAGTTGCGAGCGAAATCGGTCTGATGCCCACCAAGCACATATACGGGTGCCGCCATAGTATTCCTCCTTAATATGCAAAATATGCGAAACGTTTTCTTTCTTCAGATAACAAGGCTCGGCCCTGACGAGGGTCGTCCTATCCTGCTCATGGGACAAGGTCAATCCGCAAGAACCCGCGGGATTTCAGACATCGCTTGTCGACGGCTGTGTATCCACCTTTTCGACTGGTGGCGAAGTTCCGCCTGCGGCTTCCAGCAGTTCAATAACTCTGGTTTTGCTGTTTTTCTTGGCGAAATAGAGTGCGGTCTGGCCGTAGTCATCTTCGGCGTTGACATCGGCACCGTGCTCAAGCAGCGCTTCGACAATGGCAACATGGCCAAACCGCGCGGCAACAATGAGGGCCGTCGGGCCGCCGAAGGAGGCATGGACGTTGATGTCCACGCCTTGCTCCAGCATCTCCAGCATAGTCTGCATATCGCCCGAGCCGGCCGCCCCAATAAAGATATCCCGCTGTATCACTTCCGGCGGGACGTCCGAGGAAGGCCCGGAGCGAAGCCATTCCAGTGACACAACAACCACCACAATCAGGAGCCCAACGGCGATCAGCGTTTTCTTATCCATCGTCTACGTCCCCCTCTTGGACAGGAAGATATGCTGACAGCAGTCTAGCGTCGAGAAGGAGTGGTGCGCAACAGCACTTTACGAGCCCCACGCTGGTCGGCGTGGTTGAGGGCCTGCATACCGGCGGAGAGCGGATACGCCGCCTCAATCAGGGCGGTAACCGGAATCCGGTTGCGGGCCAACGCGTCCAGGGCCGGGGGGAACAGGCCGCAGCGCGAGCCGACCACCGTGACCTCGTTTATGACTAACGGTGCCAGCGAGAGGCTATGGTTCTCGGCAAGCGTACTTTTCAGCACGAGCATACCACGTGGACGGACGGCCGCCATGGCGAGTTGCAAACCGGTAGACGAGCCGGTTGCTTCAACTACCAGATCAACGGCCTGGGATTGCCAGTCGGAGAGATTCACCGCTCTCATGCCGGCCTTCTTCGCCAGGGCGAGTTTCGTGTCATGCCGACCGACAACGGTCACCGCCGCGCCAGCCTGATGCAGCACGAACGCGCACAGCAAACCCAGCTTGCCATCGCCGAGCACGACCGTTGGTATTCCAGGCCGGACAGGTATTTGTTCCAGGATTTCAAACGCGGCGGCGAGCGGTTCGGTAAAAACCGCGGCTTCGTCGGGAACGGAGTCGGGAACGGGATGCAGGTTAGCAATCGGCACAGACAGATATTCGGCAAAGCTGCCGTCCGCGCCCAGGATGCCCATGACCTGGCGGGTTGGGCAGTGACGCTGCATGCCGCGCCCACACGCCTCACACCGGCCGCAGCCGAAATTGATCTCAGCGACAACCCGTTTACCCGGCCAGTCGGCCGGCCCTTCGGAGACCTCACCCACGAACTCATGCCCCGGTACACCCCGGAAGTCCATATAGCCTTTGAGGATCTGCAAATCGGTCGAACACACCCCGGCCAGTCGGACGCGCACCAGCGCCCGCTCAGCACTCGCCTGCGGTGCAGGATACCGCTCCTGCACCCGCAGGTTTTGTCCGTCCCAGTGAAGCGCACGCATAGTTGTGTTTCGATCCTCACCAGCCGTAGGGGCAATTCGTGCATTGCCCCTACACCAGCTAAAAAGAAATCCCCTCCCCGTACGTGCGATGCGAAAAGGAACCCACCCCGCCGCGGAGGGGGAATTTGTGCCTTCCCCCCTCCACAAAAAAAAAAAAACCCCCCCCCCCGTACGTGCGATGCAAAAAGAACCCCCCCCCGCCGCTAGCGCGGCACCCCTCCAAGGAGGGGATAAAAAAGCTCCCCTCTCGGGAGGGGTGGCCGCAGGCCGGGGTGGGTTCCTGACCGACCCGTAAGAGGAGGCAAGCCCGCTACGGCTCTAGAGTCACTTTCTGTGCGAAATCCTCCATAAATCCTACGCCCTCTTCCAGCTTGTCGCTCCATAACGGCAGCGGCGCCAGAAAAGAATCATAGCCCAGGTCCTGATAGCGTTTGGTCTCTTCAATGAAGGTATCAACCGAGGTGGTGTAGGCTGGAGCGACCAGAATTTTGATGCTGCTCATGTCCCGTCCGGCTTTGTCCGCGGCGACTCTGATCATCTCCACCCCCTCTTTGAACCCGTCATAACTCTTGGCCACCGCAACCCAGCCATCACCGTGTTCGACGACCCGTCGCATCGCGCGGGCGGAATGCCCGCCAATCCAGACCGGTAGCGGGTTCTGGACCGGCTTGGGTTCGCATTTGATATCGCTGAACTTGCAGAACTCACCGTCAAATTGCGGGTCGGGATTCGTCCACAGCTCGCGCATGGCTTGCAGATACTCATCGCTCAGCCTGCCGCGTTTCTTGAACGGTGCGCCGAGCAGACTGATCTCTTCTTCCATCCAGCCAATGCCGGCCCCCAGCATCATGCGTCCCCGCGACAGCACGTCCAGGGTAGCGAACATTTTGGCTGTGACAATCGGGTTGCGGTGCGGCAGCACGAGCACCCAGGTCCCCAGCCGGACCCGCTTGGTTGCCCCGGCCAGATAGCCCAGCAGCGACAACGGCTCAAGAAAACCGTCGGCCGGATTGGCCGGGAACTCGCCGGTGTCATTATACGGGTAACGGGATTCGATGTGCATTGGCATGATCACATGGTCGGCCACCCAGAGTGCATCATAGCCCAGCTCTTCCGCCTTCATGGCAATGGTCGTTACCACATCCACCGAGCCGGGTCCGGTGGCTAAAGGCCCAAGATTGGGGACGAGTAATCCTACTTTCATGACATTCTCCTTTGTTGAGAAATTTGTGTTCCTCTCCTATAGCGTCGCAGCCGGTTCGACAAGCGCACGGCTCGACGCTGTGAGTCGCCCCTTCGCTAACGCCCCGCTTTCCGCTATACAGTCGCTCAACAAAAGGGAGGACTGCTATGGCAGACACACAACCATCCATGCTGGCCGGTACAACCGTACTCGACTTTACCCAGTATCTGGCCGGTCCGACGGCAACCCGGCTCATGGCCGAACTCGGGGCGAACGTCATCAAAGTCGAACAGGCTACGGGCGGCGACCCGGCGCGCTCCCTGCCCTTTGTGAAAGACAATCGCAGCATCTACTTCATTCAGCAGAATCGCGGCAAGAAAAGCCTGTGTATCGATTTCAAACGACCGGAAGGCGTCGAGCTGATTCGGGCGCTCATCCCCCAGGTGGATGTCGTCATTGAAAATTACGGACCTGGGGTGATGGAACGGCGCGATCTGGATTACGAATCCCTCAAGACGCTCAATCCCGGCCTGGTCATGTGTTCCATCTCCGCCTTCGGCCGGAAGAGTCCGCTGTCCCATTTGACCGGCTACGATTATATCGCCCAGGGCTTTTCCGGCATTATGCATATGACGGGCGACCCGGACGGCCCGCCGCGTTTCGTTGGTGTGGCCATAGCCGACGGCATTGCCGGGGTCAGTGCCTTTGGGGCGCTCGGCTATGCCCTGCTGCACCGGGACCGCACCGGCCAGGGCCAGCACGTCGATATCTCCATGGTCGATGCCCTGTATCATATGCAGTCCGTTGAAGTGCAGGCCTTTGCCGCCAGCAACGGCAAATACAAACCCATGCGTTTCGGCACCCATCATTATGCCTCCTGTCCGCTGGGCGTGTTCAAGAGCAGGCAGGGCCATTGTGTGATTTTAGCCCTGAACCGCCAGTGGCCGAATGTGGCCAAGGCGCTGGGCAAGCCGGAACTCGTGGATGACCCCCGTTTTGCCACTGCCAAGGCGCGCGGCCAGAATCAAAAAGAACTGATTGCCATGATTGAGGCCTGGCTGCAATCGTTTCCGAGCGATGAGGCCGCGCTCAAAGCCCTGGCCGACCACCGCGTTCCGGCCGGACCGGTGTTATCGATTGAAGAAACGGTCTCCCATCCCTATTTCATTGCCCGCAAAATGGTCCGGCAGGTGCCTGACCATATTCTTGGCGAGGTCACCATTCCGGGCTTCCCGTTCAAGTATTCGGCCTTCCCGGATGAACCCGACCTCCAGGCTCCCCTGCTCGGTCAGCACAACGCCGAGGTACTGAGTCAATACCTGGGCCGCTCTTCGGACACGATTACCACGCTGCACGATCAGGGAGTGTTGTATAAGGGGGAGCGGTAAGGGAGCGCCACCAGGCGTTAGAACTCCACTTCCAGATACCCACCCGGTTTTACTGAATTGAGAGCGGCAACGACACGGTTAACCGCGATCTGACGATTCTCCAGATTCTGATCCGTAGTGACCAAGACCTCGAACCCTTCGTACTCAGCAGTGCTGAGCAGTTCTCCATTCTGAAGCGTACTCCATCCCTTTTCGAAGACAGTGGCAACAGCGTGGAGAGCAGGGTAACGACGCAGGGGAACCGGGGTACCTTGGTCAAACAGTACCCGCATAGAGTTTACTTTGCCTCGGTCTGGAGGCTTTGCTGGGTATGGTTGAGCACGGCTTCGACTTGCTGGCGCGTGACGCCAGGAAACCAGAGCAGGAAATCATCAAGACACGTCCCATCTTCCAGATTCTCAAAGAGTGCCTTCACCGGGACACGAGTGTCGCGAAAGACCCACGCCCCGCTCACTCTACCAGGTACGCGCTCGACGGCGGGGCAAGACGACCAATCCAACATGGAATTGAGGCTAACGAAAAATCCGAGAAGGGACAAGCGAGTATGGATCAAAAAGGCTGGCTAAGTACCAAACGACCTTCTACCCCTATACAACCTCAACTGTAGTACATATTAACCATCTCGTCTCGTTCGCTCGGGCCGCTGGTGCTTGGCGACAGGGCGCGCCGAAAACGCTGGGCCATACTCCGGCGAGAGGCTACCGGGTATCACATCGTTCGGTGAGACATTGCTGCCCCGCGACGGGCTTCACCCCTCCCCCCACAGCTTGGCCACCGGCAAGCGCAAGCCTGGCAAAAGAGGCTCGCCGTCCAGACCGTCAGGATTATCCAGACACTCGGTTGGCATCCCGGGCCGGTAGATATGGACGCGGCGCTCCTCGGGGTCAATCAGCCAGCCAAGCTGAGCTCCGTTGTCCATATATTCCTGCATTTTGGCCTGAAGCGGAGCAAGCGTATCGGACGACGAACGCAGTTCAACAACGAAGTCCGGACACAGCGGCGGGAACTCAGTCTGTTGGTCCTCAGTCAGCGCTTCCCATCGAGAACGCCCGACCCACGCGAGGTCGGGCGAGCGTTTGGCTCCGTTCGGCAGGGTAAATCCGGTTGACGAATCAAAACCAACGCCCGTCCCATCCGCTTCAACCCAGCCGCCAAAGAGTGTGGTCAAGAGAAAATTACGCTGACCAGTCTTTCCTCCCGTGGGCGGCATAATGACTAAATCCCCTTCATGCGTCCGCTCAAAGCGCCAGTCACGATTGAGCTGACAAAACTCAAAAAACTCATGCTCGTTCATCTTTTGCAGCACG
This sequence comes from Desulfurellaceae bacterium bin18, assembly GCA_002238415.1. Classification (GTDB taxonomy): domain Bacteria; phylum Desulfobacterota; class Binatia; order Bin18; family Bin18; genus Bin18. The sequence goes on from MPMI01000042.1 coordinate 30,736, forward strand.
GGACCAAAATGGAGGGTGAGCGACGTTTCTTCGACTGCGGGGAGTACGGTACTCATAGTCTCCGTCCTTTCCGCCTGAAGGTAGCGCCCGGCCTTCCGTCTGGTCAAGTCAACAAATGGGGAGCCAGTACGCGGCAGGGCCGCCTTACGCCGGTCGCAGGTCGTCCCAGCGCCGGCACCACCGCTGGCGTTCCTTGTCCGAGAGCGCGAACATGCGCTCGGACTCGGACCGGGGCAGCAGGGTGCAACGATTGCGTGAGAGTTTCGCGATCAGCGTATCCAGGAGATCGTCGCCCTGGCTCGGGTCGGTCAGGAGGCCGCGCTCGGGGTTCCGCTTGCGCTGAGACGCGGCAATAGAGTAGCGGGCAGATTCCGCATAGTCCCGGTACGAGGCGAGGCTTATCGCCGCCGCGGGATCACCTGTCGCTTCCGTTTCTGATGGTCCGAGCAGGCGCGTCATCTGAAACCCGAAGACGTTCATACCCAAATCGTAACGACCGGGGAAAGCGGGGTTTTCCCGAACGTCCGCACGCCGCGGCTCGAGGTGGCCCATACCACCGATCACGTCGAAAATCCACGCGCCGTGCTTATACTGACCTCCGAAGGCAACCATATAATCGGTATTGTCGGCCAGCGTGGGCTTGAGCGCGTCGTCCTTGATGGCCCACGGCTCATGCGAGAATCCAACACCGAGCATGAAGTTTTCGGACACCTGATAGGTGAGCCCGGTACCCAGCCGCCAGCGGTCCTTGGCCCGACCCACCGCGGGTTGATTCAGCGGGGTATACTTCTTGAACCGGACGCGCGTCTCATCGAACACGGACAGATGGCTCCAGCGCGCCTGACCGACAAACGTCAGACGGTCGGTGATCCGGTAGGCAAAGCCGAACTTGACGTTCTGCGGGATATTAAAATAGACCGTGGCGTCGTCGCCCATCCCGTCCACCCGGGCGTTGCCGAACATCCAGATTTTGCCCGGCGTCTTATACGTCAGCCCCAGGTTGAGGCGGTCCGTGGGTTGATACATCACCCCGATAGTCCCGAACACGCCCGGCCCGCGTACATCGAGATCGAGCCGACCGAGCGGAGTGGGCGATTTGGTCTTCAGCCGCCCATAGGTCGGATTGAGACTGACGCCGAGGTGCAGGTTCGATGCCAGCGAATAGGCCAGGGACGGCGCCAGCGACACCGCGACCAACTCGGTAAAGAAATTGTTGGGGACTCCGTGTTCGGGTTCGGCCCCATAGTTGAAAGCGAAACCCAACGAGCCATACATACCCATACCAAATGAGAAGGGTGCAAACCGGTCGGTCCGATAGCCGAAGTTCGGCGCTATCGGGAACTCGCGACTAGTGCTGTCGTAGTACCCTGAGCGATCGGCCGACGGACTGAATCCTCTGAACGCACGGAACCCTTCCGGGTCGACGCCGGGCGGCAGCGCCCCGCGCAAAGAATCAGGCAAGAAGATGCCGTGCCTATTCTCATAGGACGGATGAAACATGATGTTGAATGCACCGGTGGAGAAGGAGTTCGGCACCAGGCTGAGTTGGGCCGGATTGTGAAACAGCGCAGTCGCTGCGTTGAACGGATAGGCCACCGCGTTGCCGACCACCATACCGTCGCTGGCGGCCAGCCCCGGTGCGGTGATTTGGCTGGCCCGCGCGAGGGGGCCGGTAGAGAGAATCGCGATCAACGCCAGCATCCATATTCCCGACTGCCAACGACCTCTCAGAAGCTGAACCTTCCTCATCCCTGCTCCTCCCTTGCTGCTGGAGCGGTCTAGCCTATGTGAACGTCGGGGGTTACAAAAGGGGGGTAGGCCGAATTAACGCTCACCGCGGGACACGGAGGGGAGACACGGTATGGACCCACAATTTGAGCGCATACGGACCACCTGTCCGCGTGACTGCTATGACGGCTGCGGCATAGTCGTCGAGCGAAGAGACGGAGCCATCAGTCGCGTGCTGGGCGACCCGGACCATCCGGTTTCGCGGGGCGCGCTGTGCGGCAAATGCGCCACGGCCTATAACGGCGTCTGGCAGGATGCGCAGGCCCGCTTGTTATACCCGCTCAAACGAACCGGCCCCAAAGGCCACGGCCAGTTCGAGCGCATCAGTTGGGATGCAGCCCTCTCAACTATTGCCTCGAAACTCCGGGATATTGCACAGACGACCGGCCCGGAAGCCGTCATTCATACCCATTACACCGGCACGCTGTCGCTGCTGGCCTATATGTTTCCCCTGCGTTTCTTTCACCGCCTGGGCGCAACCGAGGTCGAGCCCGACACGATCTGCAATATGGCCGGACATGTTGCCTGGGGGCTGTTGTTCGGGAATTCATCCGTCGGCTTTGACCCCCGCACGGCCGCGGACTCGCGCTGCATTCTGGTCTGGGGCGCAAACCCGGCCCATTCCGCCCCGCACGCGCACAAGCATTGGTTGCCCGAATCCCCCGCCCACAAGATCGTTGTCGACCCAGTCCGGACGGAGACCGCGGCCCAGGCCGACCTCCACCTCCAGCCTTTTCCCGGCACGGACGCGGCCCTGGCCTTCAGCCTGCTGCACGTTCTGCACCGGGACGGATTTTTTCAGACTGACTTCATAGCCGAACACACCGTGGGTTACGACGAAATGCTGCCCTTGTTGGCGTCCTGTACCCCCGCCTGGGGAGAGCGGACAACCGGCGTTCCGGCAGACCTGATCGAACGCGCCGCCCATCTGTACGGACCCGGCCCTTCCCTGCTGTGGGTCGGACAGGGTTTGCAGCGCCAAACCACCGGCGGCAATATCATGCGCGCCTGTGGGCTGCTGCCGGCGCTGACCGGGAATATCGGTAAACCCGGTGCCGGCTTTTACTATCTGAACATCACCCCCGCTATTGCGGGTCTGGACTTTGATGCGCTGGCCGGCGGCTCGTTGGCAAATGGGAGGCCGCCAAGCATCAGCCATATGGATTTTACCGCACGGCTCGAAGACACGAGTACCTCACAGGCCCTTCTGTGTTGGAATACCAATCCCGCGGCGTCGGCCCCGCAACAGCAACGCCTGCACACGGCCCTCAAACGCGAAGACCTGTTCACGGTAGCCATCGATTGTTTTCCCACCGACACCACGGATTTTGCCGACATTGTACTGCCGGCGGCGAGTTTTCTCGAATTTGACGACCTGACCTTCAGCTATTTTCATCTCAATATTGGCGCGCAGTCCAAAACGCGCGAGCCCATGGGGGAGTCTCTGCCCAATCAGGAAATTTTTCGTCGTCTGGCCGCGGCCATGGGATTTGAAGAGTCGGCCTTATTTGAGCCGGACGAGGCTGTTATCAGCCAGATGCTCGCTGAAATGCAGACCGGCTGTGACTTCAGCACGCTCCAACAGACAGGCTGGCGTTCGATCAGCCCGGCCCCGCTCATTTTCTACGAAGACCTGAGGTTTGATACCCCCAGCGGCAAGATTGAAATTGCCTCGGACAAGGCCGAACAAAAGGGACTGCCACGCGTACCCCAACCCTGGGCGGACACCCAGCCAACGAATAGTCGTTTCCGCCTGCTGAGCCCGGCCTCGCGCTGGCGGCTCAACGACTCGTACGCCAACGACGCAAACATTCAGCACCGCGCCGGTCAGGCCGGCGTCACCCTGCACCCGGACGACGCAGCACGGCTGGGTATCACGGACGGAACGCGTGTTCGGCTTGAAAATGAAACCGGTCAGCTTGAATTGACCGCAACGCTTGACGCCATCGCTCCCCGCGGCGTGGCCCTGGCGCATAAGGGCCGCTGGCCCAAGCTCGAAGCCGGTCGTCACAATGTGAACGCACTGAATCCGGGGATTCGGTCCGATATGGGCGAGAGTTCCAGCGTGCACAGTACCGAAGTGACCATTCGTCTGTGCTAGGCAACTGGCGGCAGGAGGCCCGCACTCCCAGCGGACGCTTACGCCGCCAGGGTGCGTATACCGTAGCGCCGGATATGGCGGCCTCTGGTCACGAGGATGAGCCCTTCGGCCTGGGCTTGAGCGATCAATAATCGATCGAACGGGTCGCGGTGGTGCATAGGCAGCAGTCCGGCCTGCTCGACATGAAAGAACGTCAGCGGCAGATGTTCAAAGCCCCATTCTTCAATCACACTTGACAAATTATCCGGGGCAGTGATGATCTCTTCGTCTTCCTCATCAAAATCAGGTGACATCCAGATCTGACCTTCCAACCCACCCATTTTTCGTTCTACCCTGCGCGGGCGATACGGCTCCAGCCGCAGATACGGTTCGCCGGCCTTGGCGATGATGACTTCCTCACCCTGCCAAGCCAACTTGGCCAAGCGTGACAGTTGCGACTTGGCTTCGTGCATGTTGACTTTCATGACAGGCCCTCCACTAGCTAAACTTGGCTAATGCGAATCGGCTACGCGAGTCAAGAGACAATAGGAGTGCATCACGCGGGGGACATCGACAGACGCGGAGCAACAGACTACTCTGGCGGCGCTCACGCAAGCGAAACGACCACGATGAAAGGAGAAGCGTATGTCCTGGGGGTTTGAAACCGAGCCGGAATTTCAAAAAGAACTGGATTGGATTACAGAATTTGTTCGTGAAGAGGTCGAACCCTTAGACCATATCTTAGGCAATCCGTACGATATTCAGAATCCGCGCAACAGAAAAATCGTACCCAAGCTCCAAGAACAGGTCCGGCAGCGCGGCCTGTGGGCCTGTCATCTGGGACCGGAACTGGGTGGCCCCGGCTATGGCCAACTCAAGCTCGCCCTCATGAATGAGATTCTGGGTCGCTCCCGCTTTGCGTCCATCGTCTTCGGCTGCCAGGCACCGGATACGGGCAACAGCGAAATACTGGCGCACTACGGCACCCCGGAACTGAAAGAGCGCTTTCTCACACCCCTGCTCAACAACGAAATCGTGTCGTGTTTTTCCATGACCGAGCCGCACGCCGGCGCCGACCCCAAGATGTTCAAATGCAAGGCGGAGCGGGACGGGGACCAATGGGTCATCAACGGACAGAAGTGGTTCTCCTCAAACGCCCGCTGGGCCAGCTTTCTGATCGTCATGGCCGTGACCGACCCGGACGCGGCACCCTATCAGAGCATGTCCATGTTCGTGGTGCCGACGGACACGCCGGGCATTAACATCATTCGCAATGTCGGTATTGGCGAAGAGTCCGAAGACGAGGGCGACCACGCCTATATCAGCTATGAAGACGTGCGGATTCCCGCCGACCACATCCTGGGCGGACCGGGTCAGGGCTTCGAGGTCGCCCAGACACGCTTGGGCGGCGGGCGGATTCACCACGCCATGCGCACCATCGGCCAGGTCAAGAAATCATTCGATCTGATGTGCGAGCGGGTGTTGTCGCGCGAAACCCAGGGCGAAATCCTGGCCAACAAACAGATGGTCCAGGAAAAAATCGCCGATTCCTGGATTGAGATCGAGCAGTTCCGACTGCTGGTGCTACAAACCGCCTGGCGCATCGACAAATACAAGGACTACCGCAAGGTCCGTAAAGACATTGCCGCGGTCAAAGCCCAGATGCCCACAGTCTTTCACGACGTGGCCTGCCGGGCGCTCTACCTGCACGGCTCGTTGGGTGTGTCCAACGAGATGCCGTTTTCCAAACAGATCACCGAGTCCTTCGTCATGGGCCTGGCCGACGGCCCGACCGAAGTGCACAAGGTCACCGTGGCCCGCCAGGTTCTGCGCGAGTACGAAGGCACTAAGGGCCTGTTCCCCACCGGCCATCTGCCGGCGCTACGCGAGCAAGCAATTCAGAAGTATGGGGAGATGCTGGAGTTGGAAGTGGGGAATTTGTAAGGCCGTCAGCATAGCCCGCGTGGGATGAAGCGTCGTTCCTGAGTCGGTACCTACTCTCCAGAACGAAGGAGAGCCGTAACAATGAGCGAAGCACCCGGTGTCCGCGGCATACGAGCCGTCAAATTGATCGCTATCGGCAACTCCAAGGGCATCCGTCTTCCGAAGGCGTTAATCCAGAAATACGGTTGGAGCGACTCGCTTGTCCTGGAGGAGACGGGAGACGGTATCTTCTTGTACGACCCGAAAAAAGCCAAGCTCTCCTGGAGAGATACCTACCGTGCCATGGCCGAGGCTGACGAGGACTGGCGGGACCTCGACGCAACGGTCGCCGATGGGCGGGATTTGAAGTTATGAGATTTTCAGAAAGAAGGGGAATAAAGTCACCGAAGGTGGCGCAGATTGACTCGATTGACGACGCTCTTCGAAACGGATTATGGAATGCTCTACTGTCCTTTTACTGGAACCAGTTTCCTAAGAATGTTCGCACTAGTAAGATCATTAGAGAAGATTTAGGACATTTAATTGAATCGCGGAGCCCTACCTATCAGATCAACGACTTGGCCGGAGCTATTGGATCAGATTTAGGATGTTTAATCGAAAGTTTATGGATCGATTACTTCAAAAAACCAATTGATACACTAAAAGAGTTCTGGCGGGATAATCTCGGTTATATTCGAGATTATTTCTTCGATGCAAAATGGTGGGAAGTTTATGACTTTGTCGAGTTTATCGCTGATGCTGATGAGAGAAACGTATCAAGAAGAGAAAACTTCATAAACTGCTGCAACTTGCACCTAGAACGAGAGAACTCTGCGTACCGGTTTGTCGGTAGAAAAATAGCAGACATAATTTCAAAGGAAGAAATTGAGTCGATTGAATCTGCAATAGCCGCCTCAACGCCCTACGGCGGCGTGAAGGATCATCTAAGAAGCGCTCTGGACTTGTATTCTGACAAGTCAAACCCTGACTACAGAAACTCTATGAAGGAATCCATATCGTCGATTGAGGCACTGGCGAAAAAGGTCACCACCCCGGGAAACACGTCCGCCGTCCCCGAAAGCACTCTATTGTACCATGCCGCAGTATTTCCATTATACTGCGCCGCAGCATGCAGTGGAGTACTACCAGACCTAGTTCGCGCCTGCACATCCGCCCCTACTGCGAGTAGCATGCTCACCACCGCCGGGGAGTCACTGTTCGCTGCCGAAAAATGCAGCGGGGTCCCACCGAAGAAACCACCCCGCGCGTGCGGGTCGGAGCCTTTGGCAAGCTCTGCTTGCACGTCCTCCGGTGCCGCTGTTTTCCAGAACTCGGCATGGCACAACCGCCCGCATCCGCTTGCCTGAGCGGAAGTCGGGGCAAGGGCGCTTGTGACAACAAATGCCAGAACGCCACTAACCAAGCGAAAGAACATTTTCATGTGTGTTGCTCTAATCAACCGTCTCGGCTCATTCGCTCAGTCCGCTGGGTTTTGGCGACGGGACACGCCGAAAACGCTTGGCCACGCTTCCGGCGTATGGAGGGCTGCCAGACACCATGTCGTCCGACGATCGGCGTGGCAACTCCGTTACCCGTTCCCTGTGCTTGTTTTGCGCCTCTCGCAAATGCTGAAAGAAGACGTGCAAGTCGCAGCCTGCCTCTTCGAACAGCTTCCAGCGCGCTTCGTGCACCTCAGCGATAATGGAGTCATACATTCTCGATCTCCTCCATGCCCATGAGTTCCTCGGGCGTACAGATGGTAGGGGTTTGACGACCGCTGGCGGCATTGATAGCGGTCAGTCGGCGACGAATCTCTGCGTTTGCAATGTGAGCGCAGTTCCAGGTGACAAGATAGTCGATCTCGTAACTGCACGCGAAGGCAAGATGGATAGCATCGCTCGCCGCTTTGCCGGGCAACTTCAGGTCTGCTAGATACGTGGCCGCAAGGTCTTCGATATCTCGCGTTGCATCAAGCACGGGAAAGCCTGCGAGCAGATCCAGCCTTTGGCGGGCCGCCTCGGAGTCGCCGCGCCCAGCTTCTTCGAGGACCATTTCCGAGATATACACGTCGAACAAAGGTAAGCGGCGTTCCCACCATCTCCGCGTAATCTCCTGATGCGCGAGGATAACAACGTCGCGGACGGGGCGTGACGTGTAATAACTGGGAACGGTGGTTTCAAGATACAACGTGGGTTTCATATGGTTGTCCGCGTCGTCGTAAGCACCTCTTAGGCCGTTCTACGCCGGCCTCGGGTTTCCTGCTGTCGGCAGACGATCCTCCTCCGAGAAGTCCAGTAAGTCAGATTAGCGCAGCGGAATCCGACAATTCCAGAGGTAATGTTAGGTTACGCTTCGCTAACCTAACCTACAGACTCTGCTGGACCGAGTACATAATCCGGCTCACAGCGTTCTAGGGAGGGCAGCTCTGGAAGACTGTCGCACATCTCTTGGGCCTCTCTTCCCTCCCGCAACTCCGGCCATTCAAAGACCCAAGCCTTAAACCTCTCAAATTCCTTTGTCTTGTTCAGACCTGCTGCCGTGGTCTTTCGAAGAATCGCTGCGGCTTCCTTTTCATCCGGCCAGTGGTGAAACGACAGAATAATGCCGCCGGCTTTTGGATTGTCCCGGTCGAACACGGGAACGTCTGTAAGCGGAACCTCCGTTCCGCCGGCTACGTGGACCAACAACAAAAACCAGACGCAGGTAAACGCTGTAGCCCTCATTTTTCGGCTCGTCTGAAAGGGGAGCTTCTCAGGAACCCACCCCGGCCTTCGGCCACCCCTCCGAGGAGGGGAGTCGATTCGGCAGGAGGTATCTCGTCTACGACGAGGGCGGCTTTCCTCCCGTCGGCAACTGATCGTCAGGCGAGAAGAACTCCACAAAGTCGGGTAGGGAAGTCGTGTTGCCACGGCTCCCCCCCCTAAGAACCGTACGTGAGACTTTCGCCTCATACGGCTCAAGCAGTTTGTTTCGCTTTACGGTTGCTATGTATCTGTTGGTGACAGTACAGGTGGACGAGTCTACGGTTTTTGGATTTGTCTGTTCCTCCCTTGGTCTTTTCTACATGGTGATGGTTGTCTAACTCTTCACCATTACACAGGCTCATGTGACACTGTGGGCATTTATACCCTTGCCGTTTTGCCAGTGCGTGTACTCTTCTTGGGAGGTTCTTTGACTTGTCCTTTTCCCGCTTTTCCCAGTATTCCTTTAGGTCCGGGTTGTCTGGTGCCATATCAAAAGGCACCATTTTATGCCGTGTAATGGATGTCCACATGAACTTAATGAGGTGGGATTCTGGCCTCCCAAAAATCCATTTATCCTGGCTCCCTTTCCTATGTTTCCCGAAGTATTGTTTTGTTATCCATCCGTGGTTTTTGTGTGGGTGTGTTCGCCTGCACCATCGCAAGGTTCGGTCCCACATGAACCGGTCCAATTCTCCAAAGGTTGCTTTTGCTACGCTTCCTCTGAAGTAGTTTGCCCATCCTCTGATAATCGGGTTGAGTCGTCCGATTACTGCATCTGCATTGTATCCGGTGACTTTCTGCCATTCTTGTTTGAGTCGGTGTTTTATGGCGAGTTCCGATTTCTTGCTTGGCGTGATGAGCAGCTTCCATCCGGTTCTTGTGTGCTGCATAGGATACTGTTTGACTGTGAATCCGAGAAAGTCGAATCCTTCCGAGATGTGTCGAATGTGTGTCTTTTCTGCTGAGAGTTGTAACCCTCGTTTTAACAGCCATTCCGTTATCTCTAGTAAGGCTTGTTCTGCATCTTCTTTTGTCTCGGTACAGATGACAAAATCGTCTGCGTATCGAACTAATGCCCTTTTTCCTGTGAGCGTTTTTGCCTTGGCGTAGATAACCCCTATAGCCTGTTCCATTCCATGTAGGGCGATGTTGGCTAATAGCGGGGAAATGACCCCACCTTGGGGAGTTCCTTCTTCGGGCTGTACCTTCGCTTTTTCCTCGATGATTCCTGCCTTGAGCCATGCCTTGATGAGGCGCTGACCTGGGAAACCCTTGATGGCATTCAGGATTGTTTCATGTTGGATATGGTCGAAGGCTCCTGAGATGTCAGCATCAACGACCCATTTTTTGTTCTTATTTGGTCGGTAAATACTGAACAATCTCTCAATGGCGTCGTGGCAACTACGGCCTGGTCTGAACCCATAAGAACAAGGCTCGAATTGGGCTTCCCACTCCGGTTCTAATGCATTTTTGACGATTGCCTGCATACACCGGTCTCGAATGGTCGGGATGCCGAGGGGGCGTTGTTTGCCGTTGGCCTTGGGAATGAAGACCCGTCTAACCGGCTGTGCTTTCCACGGCTCGTAGGTCGAGAGTTCTTCCATGAGTGCGGTTCGCGCTGCCGGGGTTTTGACTGTTATCCTATCGATACCTGGCGTGCTTCGTCCGGCGTTGATTTGCGTCACTTTCCTGATGCTCATCTCTTGGTTAGCTGTGCATTTCAACATAAGACGTTGCAGGGAACGTACCTTGCGGCGGTTCCCTTGCCGTGCAGCCCGAAAGATACGTTGCCTGAGGTCGCGCACGATCTTGGCGTTTATGCACCAGTCGATGCTGTTCCAGTCACGCGCTACGACCTCGTTTCCAGTTGCCTGAATCTTCACGTCAGTCATAGTGTGCTTCCTTTCGCAATGTTCTTTGGACAAACCACCAATCCCATGTCAGCAGGCTTTCGCCTTGGGTATTGCCCTATCTGGCTGGTTATAAGTCCCTTTATTTTCTTCCTTGTTTCCTTTACCTTCCTGCTATTCCGTTTTTGGAGGGAGGAAGTTTATGGTGTTTCCGATTATTCCCTTGGCTGCTGTTGCTGCGATAGTTGGTGGTGCTGGTGTTTTGAAGTGGTATTTCGATTTGTCCCCGGAGGAACAGAGGAAGAAGGATGAGCAAGGTAATACCTTAGCTATGGAATTGTTCGGCAAGGCTTTGGATCGGTTAGGTAAACCGGAAGCCTTGAAACTTATCCAGAGCTTAAAATCATGACGCAGCCTCGTTCCCTTGCTCGTCAGCGTCGGTTTCAGCAGAGTAAACAGCCTTTCCCCCTTATTCCTACTTTGGCTTTTGCCGGTGTGGGTCTTTCAGGAGGAAGTTTACTTGCATCGTTATTGAAGCGTCCTCGTCTTGCGCTCGCTTTACTCGCTGGAAGTGGTCTATCTTTAGCCATTCCTGCTCGGGTTCTTTATAATGCGAAAATCAAACGTCGGAAACGTCGGAAGTGGAAGTTTTAGGTTCCTTTTCCCATTATCTTTCGACTGCCAGCATTCGCTTCTTGGGACTTCCTACACCCGCTGGAGGGTTCAGCCTTCTTTACAGTTGGCTTACTTAGGTCAGGATATAACCAAGACTCCATCGGGGTTATCAGGTTCCACTTAAAGAATCGTTTGGTTGGGTTAGGTGGGCTCTTTACTCCGGGGGTTTGGTACACTTTCAAGGAAGAGCAACTCTTCCCTGACTTCGTATGTGGAACAACTCCACATACCCTAATCCCCAATTCTCCCGTGTCAGTTATCATTTCGGAAGTTCCACGTAACGAAGCATCTATCAAGCCTTCAATCGTTCACCATACCAACCTGACACCTAGCCCGGATTTGAGGGATAACTCCTCTTGTCCTTGGACATTTTATTCCGCTTCACACCCCCGGATTGCTCCGAGCGCATGGGAATAATGGTGTTAGCTTGTGTACTAGCTAGTGTCCCTGGGGACACATTTCTCTAAGCGACTTTCCTGTCGCACGTTGCCCTCATGGTCGTAGATAACCGGCACGAGATGGGGCAGGCCGCGTTCCTCTTCGAGGATATCAACCTTGTGCTTGGCAGCGATGGCGGCCAGTTGGTCGAAGGACTTGTCGGTCGTAAACGCGACGTGCCCGAAGTGGTGGTCCTGGCCTACAGTGCGGTCGGTAAACTCGCCCTTGGACCAGTGTTTGTCCAGCGGCCAGAACTCCATGATGTCATTCAGCCGGCCGGGCTGCCAGTCGCCGAACACGACCGTGCGCACGCCGATGCTGTTCAACTGTGGCCCCGAGCCGACCACCTTGCCGTCCAGCAAGTCGGCGTACAGCTCGGCAGAGCGTTGCGGATCATTCACCCGAAACGAGATATGCAGCAGTGTTGACATGACAAACCTCCTTTTTTGCTTGGATGCATCTCGCGGCACCAGCTTAGCCGATACGCGCGCTCTGACCACCGTCAACCGGCAGCAATACCCCCGTAATGAACCTTGCTTCGTCCGAGGCCAGAAAGAGCGAGGCGTTGGCAATATCCCAGCCCGTACCCATTTTCGCTCCCAAAGGGACTGAGGCGTCGCGTTCCTGGCGCAATTGCTCTTTGGAGATGCCGCGGGCTTTTGAAATGCCCTCAATCGCCATGGGCGTATCCATCAGACCGGGCATAATGCAATTCACCCGAATGCCGTGTTTGGCGTTGCCCAGCGCCATCTGATGCGTAATCGCGTTCACTCCGGCCTTTGAGGTCTTATACGCCAGAATGCCCACCGCGCAGACCGCAGCAATGGAGGAGATATTGATAATCGCCCCGCTACGCTGGCCACGCATAATGGGAATGACGCATTTGCTCGGCATAATCACGCTCTTCATGTTGACGCTGAGAATGCGGTCCCAGTTTTCTTCCTGCATTCCGGTCACACCCGAGTCGCCGTCACCAATGCCAACGTTATTATGCAGGATGTCGATGCGGCCGTAGCGTTCGACACAGGCCTCCGTCATTTTCTGGCAGTCGGCCTCACTGGTCGCGTCAGCAGCAAAAGAAGACGCAGTCCCGCCTTCTTGCTCAATCATGGCCTGGGTGTCCTGGGCGGACTCCAGCCGGCGGTCCACCAGCAGCACCTTGGCTCCCTCACGGGCGTAGACAATCGCCGTGGCCCGGCCGTTGCCGATCGTCTCGCCCGGCGTCTGCCCGGCCCCGACCACAATAGCCACCTTATCCTTCAGTCGATCTCCCATATACGCTCCTTTTTAATCCCCTCCTCGGAGGGGTGGCGCGTAGCGCCGGGGTGGGTTCCCCTTCATACATCCCCTCAAAACCCCTCCAAGCCATCGTCCAACTGCACGCCCAAGGTATTCAGCGCCATGGACACCAGGTTGTACTGCCCTACGGCAAACACCACATCCATAAGCTGCCTTTTGTCAAAATGCTGACATAACCCGTTCCAGGTCGAATCGGTGATAAACGCGTCTTTACGCAGCTCATCCGTGGCTTGCAGCAGCAGTTTATCGGCTTCGCTCCAGCCCCGCGCATTCGGGCCGGCTTTGATCCGGTCAATTTCTTCAGCGGTCAGCCCGGCTTCTTTGCCAATCAACACATGCTGAGCCCATTCGTACTCGGCCTCACACAGCCAGCCAATGCGCAGAATGATCAATTCTCGCTCACGCGGCGGCAGAGTGGATTTGAACAACACGTGATTGCCAAATACGAGCCAGCGGCGAAACAGGTCAGGATGGTGGGACAGGGTTTTGAAGATATTAAAAACCGTTCCCTTTTCGACATTGGGCTGCAAGGTTTTCTTGATATCGTCAGTCCAGTCTTCCGGTTGAATGGGGTCCAAACGGGGGGTAGCGAGCTTCATGCAGGTCTCCTTTCCTCATCACTCTTTGAGTGCAGGGAGCATAGCTTGAGTTGGCAGGAAGTGCCAGGGAAGGACGCTGCAGAGTACGGCACTACGTTCCGGCAGGCCGCCAGACTTCACGAGTCCTGGGCATGGCGGCGGTCCAGTTCGTCGAGCAGTTTCAGCCCCTGAGCAACCTTGCCGCGCGCCGCACGCATACGGAAACGCATTTCGGTGTCGTGTTCGGCCAATGCCCGCACAGAGAGTTCTTCCATCAACTTGTTCAGGCTCAGGCCCCGCTGAGCAGCCATAGCTGCCAGCCGATCCCGATGCGCGTCAGGAATTCGGATTGTTAGTGTTGCCATGTTCGTCGTCCTCCTTCAGCCAGATACCCGGCGTGACGATACGGAAGCTGTCGAAAACCAGTTCGCCTGTCGCTATATCCCTGGTGTTACCCGTAATGATCCACTCCGCATTGCCCGCAACCGCCAGTTCGATCAGATGATTGTCAGACTCGTCCGGCAGGTTCGGACGCCACAGAAATGTAATGTTGACCCACTGGCAGACGCTGAGGACAGCGTCCAGCAGCACCGCTCGGTCTCTCGTACTGATAGGTGCCTTAGTGAACAAGTCTTCTCTCGCCAACACATCCTCATACTCCAGAAACAGAGCGTTACTGATCAGTGGTCGAGCGTCACCGGTCAGGCAGCGTCGTAGAACTTCCCGCGCCGCGCCATGGGGCGACAGGATCGCAGAGACCACGACGTTCGTATCGACCACGATCCTAGGAGCCATGGCATGACAGCATATACGCTATCATTATAATCCGCAATTCTTTTTGCTCCAGCGACCCAATTCCATACGCACTACCAGGCTCCGCCAGGGAGTGAGGCCGGCGGCGGTTAGACGTTGTCGATATTCCTTTGGAAGATCGAAAGAATAATGATAGAGCGAGGCTTATGGGAGAAACCTATGAAACTGTACGAGCACCCGGAATCCGGCAATAGCCACAAGGTCCGACTTCTGCTGTCCTTCCTCGGCCTTGAATATGAATCCGTTACTATCGATCTGATGACCGACGAGCAGCACCAAGCGCCGTTTCTGGCCGTCAATCCGCGCGGTGAAGTGCCGGTTCTGGTTGACAACGACCTGGTCTTGCGCGACTCCATGGCCATCCTGGTCTATCTGGCGACCCGGTACGATGAGCGCCGACACTGGCTCCCTACCGATAACGCCGGCACGGCCTCTGTCATGGAATGGCTGGCCTTTGCCGCCAGTTGGATTCAGTTTGGAGTGTTTACGGCCCGCGCCCTGGTGTCGTTCGGGATTAGCGGCAATGGCCTGCCGCATACGTTCAAGGGCGACGTTGAGGAAGCCCGCATACGGGGCGCAACATCGCTGACGATCATGGAGAAGCAGTTGTCCGGGCAGGACTGGCTGTGCGGGGACAGGCCGACAATTGCCGATGTGGCCTGCTTTCCGTATATCGCGCTCGCGCCTATGGGCGATGTTTCTTTGGAGCCCTACCCTGCGGTCCAAGCCTGGATTGCCCGGTTCAAGCAGTTGCCCGGTTATCTCAGCATGCCGGGGCTGGAGGACCCGGACTATCGCAAGGGCTAAGACGCGGCCATGACCCTACCGGCGACCGGCCTTGCGTCTCCCCTAGTCCTTGAACGCTGGGGCAAAGAAACATAGGCTGAATGCAGAGAAAAAAGGAGCACTGGCGTATGAGAACGAAGAAAAGGAGCTTGACGCCCTCCGCTATCCGGTCCCTCATGCTGCTGCTGGCAGTCTTGGTTGCCCCACACGCTGCCAGCGCCCACAGCGTCGCCCACGAGCAAGACTCGAACAATGACAGGGTCATGGCTGCGCAAAAGTACGGCGGGGTGCGCAAGAGTACCGGAGAGGTGACCGTCACCTATTACGGTCACATGGCGTTCAAGATCACCTCGCCGCGTGGCATCGAGCTGCTCATTGACCCGTGGCGCAACGATCCGACGCATATGTTCGGCATGTGGTATCAGATGCATCTGCCCAAGCAGCGGACCGACATCGCCCTCGTCACCCACGCCCATTTCGATCACGACGCAACCGAACGGGTTGACGCGGCCATGATTCTGGATCGTATGGCCGGAACGTTTGAGTTGGGCGATGTCAAGATTCTCGGCATTGCCGAAAAACATATGTGCGAAGCCCAAGGCAAGTATCCCTTTCGGAGCGCAGTCATTGCCGCCACCGGCAAGGACCCCTGCCCGCCCGACGAAAGTACCCAGTGGAACAATAATATGTACGTGATCGAAACCGGGGGGCTGCGGTTTTTGCACTGGGGCGACAACCGACAGAATCCGCCCGAACATATCTGGGAGATGGTGGGCGATATTGACGTGGCGTTTTTATCGGTCAGCGACGACGGACATATCCTGACGCCCAAGTGGGCCGACGTGGTCATGAAAAAGCTCGGGGCCAACATTGTCATTCCGTCTCATTACTACGTCCACGGGATCGGTGTGCCGCACGCCGGCGGCCTGGAACCCGCGTTGGCGTGGACCAAGACCCACGAACACACCCTGCTCGACAGCCCGACTCTGGTGCTCACACCCGAGAAAGTGAAGCCGTATAACCAGCATGTGATGTATTTTGGCGACCACGTCCCCTTTGCCGTCACCGGCACGCCGCCGGAACCGCAGCCGGACATACCGCCAGTACCGGAACCGGCCAAAGCCTGGGAGCGCTTTGCCCATTAACCCGAATTTTCCCATTAACCCGAAAGAGCAACCTGCAAGGAGAAGCGTATGAAATTAGTGACCTTTACCCAGTCCGGAACGACCCGCATCGGCGTTATGGATGGAGAGGGCGTTGTTGATCTGTCCGCCGCCGCCCCGGACCTGCCTACCGAGATGTGCGCCTTCCTGGCCGCGGGCGCGGATGCCCTGGCCAGCGCACGGCAGGCCGCTGAAAAGAGCGCTGCCCGGATTGCACTGGCCGACGTGACCCTGGAAGCGCCCAT
The DNA here is from genome assembly GCA_002238415.1 of Desulfurellaceae bacterium bin18. Lineage (GTDB taxonomy): Bacteria > Desulfobacterota > Binatia > Bin18 > Bin18 > Bin18. Next base: position 47,118 of record MPMI01000042.1, read on the forward strand.
TCTCCGACCGCCCAAAATCCTGGCGGTCGGCCTCAACTACCGAGATCATATTGAAGAAACCGGTATGAAGACGCCGGAAATTCCCATGATCTTTAATAAGCAATCCACCTCCGTGACCGGGCCGGGCAAAGGCATCCACGTCCCACGCGCCTCGGACCAGGTGGACTACGAAGGCGAGCTGGGGGTGGTCATTGGCCGCTATTGCCGCCACGTACCAAAAAACCGCGCCGCCGAAGTGGTTGCCGGCTATACTATCGCCCACGATGTCAGCGTGCGGGATTGGCAAATTCGCATTCCTACCTTCACCATGGGCAAATCGTTCGACACCCACTGTCCGCTGGGTCCCTACCTGGTGACACCGGATGAAGTCGGCGACCCGCACACCCTGGACCTCAAAACCTGGGTGAACGGCGAGCTGCGGCAAAGCTCGAACACCTGTCAGCTACTGTTCGACTGCTTTGAGCTGATCGAGCACCTGTCAACGAGTTTCACCCTGGAGCCGGGGGATGTCATCTCCACGGGCACTCCGAGCGGTGTGGGTTTTGCCATGAAGCCACCCAATTATCTCAAGCCGGGCGATACGGTCAAAATCGCTATCGACAAGCTGGGCGAATTGGAAAACCCGGTAGTCGCCGAGCCGGAGAATACGGTCAGGATGTAAAGAATCTCCTCCAGACGGTGACACAAAAACGGAGGGCGCAGCATGAGACTCGAAGGAAAGGTCGCGGTTATCACTGGCGGGGCCAGCGGTATGGGACGCTCGACCGTCTTGCGTTTTCTGGACGAGGGCGCGCGGGTGGTGATTGCGGATTTTAACCAAGCAAACGGTACCGCAGTTGTGGCTGAAGCCGCAAATGCAGGTCATGGCGACGCGGTCCGTTTTATAAAAACAGACGTTGCCAAAGAAGCCGATGTTGAGGCCATGATTGCTCTGGCAACGTCGGCATTTGGCCAGATTGATATTGTGTTCAATAATGCCGGCGTAGGCGGAGTGGTGGGGCCGGTCTGGGATATCGAGGTTGAGGAGTGGGACTATACGTTCGATGTGCTCACCAAAGGGGTTTTCCTTGGCATCAAACACGCCGCCCGAGCCATGAAGCAGCAGGGCCACGGTGGGGCGATCATTAACACCGCCTCAACCGCAGGCTTAAGCGGCGGCAGCGGGCCGCTCGTCTACTCGGCCGCGAAGGCGGCGGTGATCAATCTGACAAAGGCCGCGGCCGTACAGCTCGCCCCCGACCGGATTCGCGTCAACGCGATCTGTCCTGGGGGGATTCTGACCGGCCTGACGGATCAGGGAGATCCGGCAACAAGTGCCAAATCCCTGGCAACGTTTCAGCCCTGGCCGGAGCATGGCACGGGCGAAAACATCGCCGGTGCCGCACTCTTCCTGGCGAGTGATGATGCAGCCTTCGTCACCGGCGAGGCGCTCGTCGTTGACGGCGGCCTGACGGCCATTGGCCCGGACATGTGGCGACGCTTTGGCCTGAAACAGGAAGCGCAGGCGCGGAAGAGCCATATCAACCGTGGCACCACCGGCGAGGTCATGACTTCGAGGCCGGTCAAACCGCTGGATTAGGCCGGCTCTCCAACGTGTGATGCGAAACGGAACCCACCCCGGCCCGGCAGCCCCCCTTCTGGCGGGCGCTGATTCCTGGGAATGGGCATCACACGTCCGAGGGGAGAGGGGAAAATGCAAACTGAGGTACGGCCGAGGAAGGTGGAGGTGGAGTATGAGGTGGAGGAAAAATGTGTGCAGGTACGGACTGTGCGTCATTATAAGTCTGGCGCTCGGGCTGACCGGCCTGACCGGCTGTGCGTCGTATGAAAAGCGTCCCATGATTGTGACCGCCTACTCGTCCGACAAAATCAGTACCAACTGGCGCCGCGGCTGGATATTTTTCTGGCGGGCCTATGTTGCCAGTGGGCCGAATAAGGGCAAACGGAAAATTGTCGGACTGACCGCCAGCGGCACCAAGGCCAAGCATGGCACCATTGCCGCGGACACCCGCTATTATCCATATGGAACGGTCATAAAAGTCCCCGGTTACGGCAAGGGTGTGGTCGAGGATATCGGCAGCGCCATCAAAGGCCCCAATCGGCTGGACGTGTATTTTTCCACCCGGAAGAAAGCGCTCAAGTGGGGCCGACAAAAGCTGGTTGTCAAAGTCCGGCAAGATTAAGTCGCTAAGCAATGCAGAACGAAACGTCTTTTCTCCAAGAGCAACTCAAGGCGCGGCCGTGGTGGATGAATATCCTCTTTGTCTGGTGCATCCTCCTGGCTCTGGGCGTTCCCATCGAACTGATCACCAGACCGGTGGCGGAAGACGTTGAGGTCTGGTTCGGCATTGAGTTCATGGGCTGGACGGCAAAGGCCGGCGGCCTGCTGCACGCGCTCATTTTTGCCGCAGGGACCTGGGGGTTCTGGAAAATGCGATCCTGGATGTGGCCCTGGGTCGCGCTCTATGTCGCCCAGGTCGCCCTGAGCCATCTGGTCTGGAGTGAGCTCAGCCCACACGGTCGGGGCTGGCCCATCGGGCTGCTGCAAACCGCCGGGATTTCGATTATCGTCGTCCTGCTGTGGCGGGCGAGGCCGCTGTTCCAGAACAACGAGTAGGGGCGACGCATGCGTCGCCCCTAGCGAACCTCCGTCATGATAAAATTCTGTTGCCCCT
>MPMI01000043.1 GCA_002238415.1 Desulfurellaceae bacterium bin18
GCGCACGGTCGCCCGCTTGTGGGGCGCCGTTGGCCCCGCCCTCTCGGCCTTCTCCCCTGCCGAGTGTGCCAACTACTTCCGCCACGCTGGCTATCGCCTCGCTACACCACCATGAAAACTGCTCTAGCCGGCGGTTTCCTGCGATCCTGTCAAAGGCTTACACATGTTCCATGATGAGGTGCTGCCGCTGCTGCGCCAGATGGGCCTGCGGAAGTAAGCCTGCGGCGTATTGTCCGGTAGTGGAGTCAGTGCGACTCATTGGCGACAGGGTGATCCCTGCGTTTGCCGGATGATGCGACAGCAAACTGCTCCAGTGCGTTGTCAGGCCCAAAAGAGAGGCCGGTTATTCTGGACCGAAGCAGCGCGTAGGTGAAGAATTTCTCGGTAAGATTTGAGAAGGGAATTCACCCAAGATAGCGGTATACCGTCTCGGCAACACACACGGGTTTCTGGCCGCCTTCGACTTCAAACGAAAGGGTCAGGGTCACTTCCTGCCCGTCTGGAACAGGTTTGACACTCCGGACACTGAGTCGCAGACGGACGTGGCTGCCAACGAGCAGCGGAGCGGGAAAGCGCAGTCGATTGATGCCATAGTTCATGCCGAGCCGAGCCCCCTGGAGATACCAGATTTTTTTCAGCAGCCCCGGAGCAAGCGCCAGGATAAAATAGTCGGGGGCGACCGTCCCGCCAAAGGGAGACTCTTTTTTCGCTCGCTCCACGTCTTCACAAAACCACTGGTGGTCATCCGTTGCCGCCGCATAGGCATCGACGGCCCGCTGAGTAACGAGATACCAGTCCGATACCCCGACTTCCTGGCCGACCAGAGTGGAAAGGTCCTGGAGGCGAATCCGTTTTGCTTTCATGGAGAGAAACTCATCATTACAGGGTAAACAATCCAAGAAAACTTTTCATGACAAGGGTTCCTTATATCCAAGATGGTGACAGGCCCCTTCAGCCAGCGTTCCTAGAAAAACGGCTCACCCGGCTCAAGCCCGAGAAACATCCGTCCCGCGGACTGGTAGGTCTTCTGGGACACGACGACGTGTTGGTTCAGGGTATGGATATCGCGGAAATGCCGATCCAAGGGATGGGCGGCGTATAGGGATGAGCCCCCGCCGGCCTTGTACATTAGCGCCACCGCCTGAACGCAGGAACTGGTCAGATGGGTCATGCTCAGCCGGTAGCCGGCACGCTGCCGGGGGGACGGCGGGTCGCCCGCGCACAGGGTTGCCCACAGGTCGCCCATGACATCGAACAGGTAGCTGCGGGCCGAGCCTAACAGTGCCTCGGCCTGCGCCACGGCAGCCTGGATATGCGCTTCCTCGCGCAGCATATTCGTGCCGAACATCACCGGTTTCTGTCCGACCAGCTCAACCAGCGTGTCAATGGCACTCCGGGCAATACCCAGCGGTACGCCGGGCAGATTGGAGAGAAACAATGAGGGCAGAGCGTACAACGGGCTCTGACGCCGGCTGACCGGCTTGGCCAGGTTAAAGGCCCGCTCCGCGGGGACAAAAACCTCTTTGGCCTCCACATCATGACTGCCGGTTCCACGCAGCCCGGTGGTTGTCCAGGTATCGATGATTTCACACTCCGGTGTGGGCATAAAACACACCAGGACCTCCGGGTTGCCTCTTTTATTCAGCCGAGGAGTTGTCCCCTCAAAGACCGCACAGGCGTTGGCGATCCAGGTGCTATGCTGACAGCCGCTGGCAAATTTCCAGCGACCGCTGACCCGGTAGCCGTCTTTGACTGCGACTGCCCGGCCAGACGGGCGCAGCACCGTGGCGGTGACTGCGTTGATATCCGGATACATCTCGCGAGCGACTGCCTGATCCATAAACGCGGTGAAATACCCGCCATCCGAGCCGATCATGGAGCACCAGCCGACTGAGCCGTCGGCTGTGGATAAGGCTTCTACTATCCGTACCTGGGTGAGCGGATCGGCCTCCGGGCCGCCCCACTCGCGCGGCATGGTCATCCGAAAGGCACCGGCCTGCTGCATAGCCTGCACAATAGTGGCTGGTAAACGGCGGCCCTGTTCCATTTCCCCGATAGCGGCCCGAATCTGTGGGCCAAGGGCACGTGCGGCCTCCACAATCTGCTCGGCCGCATCCGTCGTGACTCTCGTGTCGTCAGTCATTGATTGCCTCCCGGACTCCTGCCAGCCTTCACCGGCGGCTTTGTTTCGTATAGCGCACATATGCTAGGCTGCGAAATCGCCTGGGGAGAGGAAGCGTGCAGGGCCAGGCGGGACAGGAGAGAGGCTATGGCTGACAACTCAGGGTCGGTACTTCTCGTCGGCAGTGTCCCGCTGGCGAGCGCAGAAGCGGTTTTCCGCACCTGCTCCCAAGAACTCGGGGAGTATCTGTGGTGTCTCCCCGACGGAGAGGTTGGGGACCGAACCATCTGGGTCGTCTTCCAGGCATATCGCGTCTTTCACGAACACTCGGACCTGGTCACTCTCCAGCGACCCCAACGCGGCCCGGAGCCGTGGATACCGGGTGATCTGACCGATGTGTGGCGGTTTGCCATTAAGGACGGTACCGAAGACATCCAGTTCACCGACCTGAAGTATGCTAGCGCAGCCGTTGAGTCCTATCAGACCTTCCGTCGCCTCCGTGACGCGGGCACGATTCCAGCCACCGTCCGCTTTCAGGTCTGCTTGCCGACTCCGCCCGGTGGTGTGTGTTGGTTCTTTCAGCGGCCTGGGGAACTTGATCGTCTCATTGCTCCCTATCAGGCCGCGATGATCCATGAGGTGGAAAAGATCCTGACGCAGATTCCGGCTCAGGATCTGGCGATTCAATGGGATGTGTGTTGGGAGGTGTTAGAGGTTGAAGGCATCTTCCCCTGGGCCCCTGCGGGAGACCCCTGGCAGCGCTACGTCAACGAACTCCACGCGCTGTCCGCAACCATCCCGGAAGAGGTTCTGGTTGGCTACCATTTCTGCTACGCCGACCTCGGCCATCAACATATGCAACAGCCCCAGGATTTGGGCCTGAGCGTACGGATGGCCAACGCTGCGGTCGCCGAGTCTGGGCGACGGGTTGACTGGGTCCATATGCCGGTGCCACGTGATCGTAGCGACGATGCCTATTTTACGCCCTTACAAGACCTGTCAGTCGGTGACACGCGGGTATTTATCGGCCTGATTCACCATACCGATGGGTTAGCCGGAACCCGCAGACGCCTCGCCACCGCCCAGAAATATCTCAGTCATTTTGGCGTGGCGACCGAGTGCGGCTTTGGACGGCGTGAACCGAACACCTTACCCGAGCTGTTACGTATCCATCGGGAGACCGTCGCGCTCCTACAGCACTAGCAAACAAGGGAGCGTTCGGCTTTTTCTATGAGCAAGCAGCTTGAGTTTTGGTTTGAGTTTGGTAGCACCTACTCCTATCCGACGGCCGCCCGTATCGAACGGCTAGCCCACGCGTGCGGCATTACTCTCATCTGGCGGCCCTTTCTGCTAGGACCAATTTTTCGAGAACAAGGCTGGGAAGATTCTCCCTTCAATATCTATCCGGCCAAAGGCGCGTATATGTGGCGGGACATGGAGCGTCTGTGTGCGGCTCTGGACCTGGCCTTTCATCGCCCTAGCCAGTTCCCTCGCAATGGCCTATTGGCGGCCCGGATTGCATGTTGGTTTGAGGTAGAAGCGTGGCTACCAGACTTCGTGTGCAGCGTGTATGACGCAAACTTTGTCCGTGACCAAGACATTTCAAATCCGCGTGTTGTGAGTTCGATTCTTGAAGAGCTGCAACTGCCAGCGAGTGAAATATTCGACGCGGCACAGCGTCCAGAGTCAAAGGCTAAGTTGCGTGCCCGGACCGATCAGGCGCGGTCGCTCGGTATCTTTGGGGCGCCGTCGTTTCTCGCTGCAGGAGAACTATTCTGGGGCAATGATCGGCTCGAAGCCGCCTTGGACTGGCTACAACGCGAAGTAATCTAGTCAACTCGTCCCTCTCGATGATTGGTGGAAGACAATCGGCAGACCCTGCGCCATCTCTAAGCGTTCTATATCTCCGAGGGGATCGCCGACACACTCAAGGCTTAAATCGAGACGCCGAGCAGCCAGCCGATCCCATAAGAAAGGAAAAAACTCAGCCCACCCAAGCCGACCATTTCCAGCCCTTTCCTCAACCAACTGCTGTTCGCCAGCGCGCCTCTCCAGCACCCGACGCCAAACAGCCCGACTGCTGTCAGCCCAACCGATGTGACGAGAGCGACCGTCCCCTCACTCCAAAAATAGGAGATCACCGGGACTATGCCTCCCAGGGCAAAGGCCACCCCCATGACCAGTGCTGCCACGTAGGGATTCAGAACCTCCCCGGCCAGCCCGAGTTCCTCGGCCATCATCACTCGCAACCAGCGCTCAGGATTTTCGGTTAACCGGTCCAGCACCCGTTCCAGCTCTGCCCCGGCAAATCCCTTTTGTCGATAAATTTCCGCCAGCTCTTCCCGTTCCAACTCGGGGACATGCTCAATTTCATACCGCTCGCGTTGCTCTTCCGACTCCTGAAATTCGCGCACGCTCTTGGTCGAGACAAAAGCGCCGAGCGCCATTGAGACCGTACCCGCAACGACGCCGGCCAGGCCCGCTATTAAAATGGTGCTCCGATTCGGGGTCGCCCCGGCCATTCCCGAGACTAAAGCCAGGCTGGAGATCAATCCATCGTTCGCTCCAAACACGACTTCTCGAATCGTACTGCCGCCCGCCGGATGCCGCTCATGCCGAGACAGGATGGCCTGGAGCGGCGCATATCGGCCAGCTTTGTCTGTCAGCTCAGGTCTCTCAGGCTCCCGAGCCGATTGAGACGCGTCCATACTCTCCCTCGTTTTCTCCGTGTATGAAAAGTCTGCTCCTTACCACCACAGCCCGCCCTCGAGATACTCCCAGACGAGAGCGGCGCCGATACGGTAATGAAAGGGGTCCGTCCCGGCTATGGGGATTTGGGCGCCAATACGCAAGGCGACATGACCGCGAAAGCGCAGGCTGGTATAGAGTTGAGGGGTCAGGAGAAGCACCTCATTGCTCTCACCTTGCAGATTATGACGAAATTCGACCTCCAGGCTGGGGACGAGGTCGCGCCTCAATAGTGAGGGCATATAACTCCCGGCGAGCCGATAGCGCATTTGCCGGTCCGCCCGATCCTCGTCGAGCGGAAGAACCGCTTGGATCTGGTTTTGGAACACGAACTGGTGCAGCGCAATCGCACTCAAAAAGGAGGGCTCGAATTTGAACGTACCATCGCCAAGTCCACGGTCGCGGTCGCCTGAAGGAAAAACTACTTCGAGGGTGGCAGCCGTCAGCGCGCGCTTTTCCGTGTGAGTGGACAGGACGTGTTTGTACTCGAGTGACAGGTCGCCTGGGCCGGCGGTCGTCTTCTCGCGTGTTTCTCTGACGATATACGGCAGGCTGAGTTCCCACTCACCCCGAGCACCAAGCCGTTGCTCATGCGAGAGCGTTGTTGTCCACTCTTTCGTTCCTTTCTTTCCTTTGATGAATTCCTGTTTGAGAACCGCTTCATTTTCCGGAAACGCTTTGGACGTAAAGAGGGTTTTGTGGAAATTCAGGTCACCGGACGGCCAGCCTTCTTCCTGACAAAAATTGCGAACATAGGTGAGGACGGTCCAAATTTCTTCCGGGCTGAGTGCCTCGTCAAAGGCGGGCATTTGGTCCGAGAGTCCCATGAATGCGCCGCCATTGGTGATGACATCGGTCCAGTCGCTGGTTGGTTCACTACTGCTGAACGAGCAGTCCGTAAAATCCGGCAGCGGAACGATCAGGCCGGTGCCTTCAGGTGACCCCCGCCCATCTGTGCCGTGACAACTCTCACACGCCCCTTCATACAGGGTCGGGCCGTCGAGCGGCGCGGACCAACTCGTTCCCCCGAGGAGAAGGACAAAAATGCTGCCGAGGCATAACCTTTGTCCGAGGTGCTTCCCCATCGTAAGAACTTACCTGGTCTGATTGATTACCAAAAGCGGAGGGGAGAGGGGAGTCCCTGTATTACCTTCCTTTAATTTTGAGGGGAAAATGTGGAAAAGGTTGTGATTCCAAGGACGTTGTGCTGAGAAGTGGAGAGATACGACTCAGGAGCATCAATCGAAAACCTTCTTTTGCCCAAGATCTGGGGGCTTATGGCAAAGCGCAAAAAGGATGGCAAGAGAGTACGTGTGTGTTGGAAAATGCACGTCGCAATCGGGATGGTGTGCAGCCTCTTCTGGCTCTCAAACGCTGTGGCCGCTCCGCCACGATTGGCAATTGATAATCCAACCGCAGGGCAACACGTTTCAGGACTGGTCAACATCCTGGGCTGGGCAGTCGGTATCACCGCACCGATTGATTATGTTGAGGTGTCTTTTGACGGTCAAAGCCCTACCCCCGCCGGCTACGGTGGAGAACGGATCGATGTTGGCCATGCGTTTCCCGATATCCCCGATGCCAAATTTTCTGGATACGCGCTCGGGTGGAATGCACGTACGCTGACAAACGGTGTCCACCGGATGACTGTCAGAGCGATGGATATGAACGGGGAAGCCGCGAGCCGAAGTGTCCGTTTCCTGGTGTCCAATGCGCCGGGAGATGAAAATCCGCGAAATATCGAAATTGACTTGAGCGGAGCAACGCTCGATATCGTAGGCAAGACGGAAGTATTGGTGGAGGGCATAGAAATCGGCGGACAATCGCTGACGACCGTCCTCAAATATGACCCGCCTTCCAATAAGCTCGCTGCGATTTCGTTTGTGGCCGACCAAGACGAGGATGGCGTGCGGGACGATGATTCGGATTCTGACGGCTTTGCCGACAATGACGCCGACCGGGACGGCTTTCCTGACGACGATCTCGACCGGAATGCGCTGAGTGACAGTCTCGAAAATACGAACACGAATACCAACGAGAACACCAATACGAACACGAACGAGAACACCAATACGAACGAGAATACGAACGAGAATAGCAACGCCAACGGCAATGAGAACAGCAACACGAATACGAACACCAACGAGAATGAGAACGAGAACGAGAACGATAATGAGAACAGCAACACGAATACGAACACCAACGGGAACAGCAACGACAATGACAACGATGACGACGATGATGATGACAATTAAGGGAGTGTCGTCATGGCCGTGTGGAGGGCTGAATTGGGGCGTATCTTAAGGGACTAGAGGAAATCTTTGTGCCAGAGGTAGAAACCCCTCCGCCCCATCGCACCGAGCGCTCACGGTCGATGACCGCTCTGGTCAGCCACGTTCTTAGTGCGGTGAGGCCGCGCTCTATTGTCCACTTTTTGAGCGCCGTCGCGATTTCCGGAGCCCTGCTCGCCTATATCCAATTCGCCAGCCCGAATATCGTTGGCAACGACGGATACCACCATATCAAGATGGCGGAATTGACACTCCAGCAGGGTCTCCCGCTTCCGTTCCCCTGGTTGCCTCTCACCATTCTGGATGAGCACGGCTACAGCGACCGCCATATGCTGCTCCATGTGCTGCAAGCTCCCTTCACCGCCTTTGGCGACTTGGGTCTGGCGTCGAAATGGGCCGCAGTGACCCTCGCGGTTTTTGCCTGCTGTGTGTTCTATTTTTTCCTCGTTGCGTACGAGGTGCGCTATCCGTTTGTCTGGTTGCTCGTCCTCTTTGCGTCCTCGCACCCGTTTCTGTATCGGATGAGTATGGCCCGGGGACAAAGCCTGGGGTTGGCGTTTCAATTGATAGCGATGTATCTGATTCTGAAACGCCGGCCTGTTGGTCTCGGGATCGTGGCGATGCTGTTTGTGTGGGCGTATAACGCCTTTCCGCTGATTCTACTCCTGGTGCTGATCGGTCTCCTGACGCACTACCTCGTCGACGGCACTTTTGAATACCCCCTCCTCATCGGGGCGGGTATCGGGGTCGCCTGCGGCCTTGTCGTTAATCCGTACTTTCCGCAGAATATCTTCCTGCTCTGGGACCACATTGTCCCCAAGCTGTTCGTGGTGGATTATGCGACATCGGTCGGAGGAGAGTGGCGTCCGTATAATTCATGGGATCTTCTGAGCCTGTCGCTCGGGGCGCACCTCGCCTATGGCAGCGCCATATTCCTGACCAATAGGGAAGAATGGCGCCAAGATGCCCCTCGGCTTTTCTTATTTTTAGCCGCGACGTTATACGCCTTTCTGTTGTTCAAATCGCGCCGTTTTATCGAATATTACCCGCCGGCTACCGTACTGCTCTTGGCGGTCGGGGCGCGGCATTGGTTGAAGACCCTGGATGTCGGCTCTATTGCCTGGACCGACAGGAAAATTGGTGGGCTCATTCTGGCAAGCCTCATGCTCGTTGCGGCCCTGCAAGCCACTGTGCAAGCCGCCTGGCACGATATTCACCGTCTCCCGCCGTCTGACGCGTATAAAGGCGGGGCGGAGTGGTTAGCCCATAACACGCCCAAAGGGGCGCGTGTGTTTCACACCGACTGGGACGACTTTCCACGCCTGTTTTTCTTTAACACGCATAATACCTACATCGTTGGGCTTGATCCCGACTTTATGCGGATTAAGAACAAACACCTCTATGAGCGGTGGAAAGATATTACCAGGGGGAAGGTGCGCCTACCGGCCAGAGTCATTTTTCAGAAGTTTGGTTGTGCCTACGCTTTTACCGACAACAAGCATCGGAAGTTCATTGCCCTTGCCGACCGAGATCCGTTCATGGAAAAAGTGTACTCCGACCGGCATACAACGGTGTACCGTGTGCTCGATGAAAATGCGGAGAAAACCCGTCTCTCCCCAAGGGGATAGGCCGGCTGTATACCAAGGCGTGAGGAATTGTCCTGTAACGAATCGTCAGTGAATAAGGGGGAGATATGCAAACACCTGGGATGTTGCTGTTCACGGGATCGGCTAGCGTGACGCTGGGGCGTGCGACCGAATATGCAAAGATGGCTGAGGAGCGCGGCTTTCGGAATTTCCTGGTCACCGAAGCGGCCTCCGACGCTTTAGCCCTCACTCAACATCTGGCGAGCGTGACTTCCCGTATTCAGGTCGGCACCGCGATCTTTAATATCTTTCTCCATCCACCTCTCCAGGCGGCTCTGCACGCTCTGACGATTGATGAGATCGCCCCCGGTCGTCTTTTCCTGGGGCTCGGAACGAGCCATGCAGCCCTGAACCAGGCGTATGGCCTGCCTATGGACAAACCGCTGACGGCGATGCGCTCCTATATTGGAGAGTTGCAAAGTGTCTTTCATGGCGATCATCCCGGACTGTCTCAGCTCGGAGCCGCGGGCCTGTCCATCCCGAAGGCCGAACGAAAAATCCCGATTTATCTCGCTGGCGTATCGCCTAAGAGTATTCAGATGACCGGAGAACTCGCTGACGGGAGTATCCCGGCCCAATATGGCCCGACGATGTTGAAAGAAATCATCGAGGGCGTTGCGGCCGGGGCGGAGGAAGCTGGTCGTTCGCCCCGCGATGTCGAGATTGTGCCTATTGTCCACTGCTGCGTGTGTGAAGAGCGCGGCCTCGCGCTCCGCTCGGTTCAACAACAGTTAGCCTTTTACGGCCAGATGCCATTTTACAATCGCATTTTTGCTCGACACGGCTTTGAGCGGGAAGCGACCCAAATTATGGATGCCGCGCTCAAGGGAGACCAGGCCGGTGCGGCTGATGCCGTGTCGGAACGCATGGTAGCCGAATGCGCTCTGGCGGGCACTCCGCAAGAGTGCCGAGACCAGGCGGAAGCGTTTGAAAAGGCCGGGGCGACTTACTCCATTCTCTATCCGATGGCCATTGATGGAGACATGAACCGGAGTGTACGGGCCGCATTGGACGCCTTCGCGCAGTAGTTGGGCCAGGGAGGCTATCCTGCGTGTTGTTCACAATCTTCCCAGATCATGCAGATATGCGTCTCTGTCGTGCCACATTCCTTGAAACCAAGCCTGCGATACAGCTCGATGGCCCGGTTCTCTCTGAGGACTTGAAGCCGGAGCGGGGACTTCGCTTCCCGTCCGCGTTGCATCTCTTTGTTGAAGAGTCGAGAGCCAATACCGTGCCCTTGAAACTGGGGGGCAATCACGATTTCGCTTATATAGATGTGATCGGGATGGTCTTCTATTGAAAGGAAACCACACGGGTTGCCGTCGCAGAGGATAATCTCAAATTTGTCCGGTATCCATTTTTCCTCGAACAAACGATCCTGCAGCGCTTCATCCCATGCTCCGAATTGACGAGAGACGACGTCGCGATAGGCTGCATGATGAGTAGTACGCGCAAATTCCGTGTCACTCGAAGTGGCCGTTCGACGCCCCAGGATCATGGAACCCTCCGGGGAGTAAGGAGAAATCGTCTTACGATCATCACTCGGATGTGGTGAGAGGTCTACGCTGGAGCAGATGGATGAACAACAATCTCTTTCTCTCTCCGACGCACCTGTGCAAGATCATAGTTCATTTGAAGCCGGAGCCATCCATCAGCCGTCCCCCAACCCATCTTTTCCAACCGTATCGCCATTTCCGGGGAAATCCCCGCTTTCTCATTGACCAGATTATTGAGGGTCTGCCGGGTCACGCCGAGAGCCTTTGACGCGGCGGTGACCGACAGTTTGAGCGGTTCCAAACAGGTTTCTCGGACATGGCGTCCGGGGTGGGGTGGGTTGTGCATAACCATATCTTTCTCCTTGCCTAGTGGTAATCAATCAAATCAATGCCTGACGCCTCGCCGTCTTCAAAGCGAAAGATAATCCGCCAGTTCCCCGAGACATCGACTGCATACAGTCCTTTCATATCGCCCTTGAGTTCGTGGAGCCGATAGCCGGGGCGGCGCATGTGCCCAAGCGTCTCGGAAGCATCCAGGTCGGCAAGGATCAACTCGATTTTACCAACATAATTCGGATTGATCCGGCTGCGGTCGCCACGTTCATACAGGCGTTTCAGCCCGAGATGCTTGAAGTTTCTAACCACAGATTTTTATACAAGTGACAATTGTCACTTTTCAAGAGAGGTGCCAGCTTTTTTCGCGAATCGCTCGCACGAACACGTAGGCCGGTACCAGAACCAGCAGGCCCAGCGTCAGTACATTCCCAACTTTATCCAGCATCGAAGTGTACACGTGCAAATGAGTCATGTGGTAGGCGAAGTGCGGGATCTGAGAGACGAGCCAGCCGAGCGCGGCGGCAAGAATCGTTTCGCGGGTTTTGGCAAAGACCGCAATGAGGGTCACCGCGCTCAGAGCTAAATACAGGCCGCCCACATCTCGCACCAGATGTTCATTGAACGGCCCATCAACCGAGACCCAACTGCGGCCCAGGCCGGGAAAACTATCGTAGAATGCCTGGGGAAAGAATTGCGCCCACGCGCCAACCATGACACCGCTCGCAACGAGAAACCAGAGACCGACTCGCAGACGTGTATCAACATTCATGGCTCACTCCTCTTCAGCTATTGAGCATCTGACGCCAGCCCTCTCTCACACTGGGGTAGCGCGGGGTCCAGCCGGTGGTTTGCTTAAAGTGCCTATTCGAGATGCGCTGCGAACGCGTTAAGGCTTCAATGCTCCCAGGCAGCTCTCCTTGTATGGGCTCGGGTGGAGCAGGAGACGCCACCCCTTCAAGCTCGGCAATGGCAACGGCCAACTCCTGACGGGTCAGCGGTTGGTCATCGGCAACATTATAGATACCGGCGGGAGCATTAAGCGCGGACACAACGGCCGTAGCCGCATCTTCGGCGTAAATATGGCTCATATAGCTGGTGGGGTCGCCGAGAAACGGCGACTGGCCCGCACGGATCGCGGCCTGAAATTCCAGGGTATGCGAGCTGTCAGGAGCGTAAAACAGGGCGAAGCGTAGTACGATGCCGCGCCCGCCATGTGCGCTGAACCAGGTGGTCTGTTCCTCTGCTACGCGACTGCTGGCCATCTCCGGTGGGCAGTTATCCGCATCGGTTTCCTCAATCCATTCCGCCCCTTTATCCGCATACGGAAAGGTAATCGACTCTTGAATAAACGTCTGACAGCCCGCCTCAGCCGCCGCTCGGGTTACACTCCGGGACGCCTCGTTGCGGAGGCGATCATGCATGTCCCAGGCCGTCGGCTCTAGCGCCTGCTCCAGCGGTGGAACGTTGGTCGCCAGATTAGCGACGGTATCGTGGCCGGCAAGAACAGGCGTCAGTGCTGCCATGTCAAACAGATCGACTCGAACCGGGATTGCGCCGAACTGGCTCAGGAGTGCTGCCTTCTGGTCGGTGCGCGCAAGGCCGGTAACCTGATGCCCGGCCTGGATGAGCTGGGGAACGACGCGACGGCCAATGACTCCGGTTGCGCCAGTCACAAAAATTTTCATACTCATATCCCTTCATGCCGAAGCAGCCAGTGTTTGCGCTCCAACCCGCCAGCATAGCCGGTAAGCGCGCCGTTGGCACCAATGAGACGATGGCAGGGCAGAACAATGGAGATCGGGTTGAGGGCGTTTGCCCTGCCGACGGCGCGCCAGGCGCTTGGCCGGCCTATCTGTTCGGCCACGTCACGGTAGGTTCGTGTGGTTCCGGGCGGAATCGTGCGCAAAGCCTCCCAGACTTTTTGCTGAAAGGCAGTCCCGCCTGGGTCTACCTGAATGCTGTCGATAGCATCGAGCTTTCCCCCGAGGTAGGCCCTGAGCTGTTGTGTCACACCGAGAGGTGTGGAGGCTTCACATAACCGGAACCGGTGATAGCGCTGCCGCAACAACCGGGTCATCCGCTCCGTGTTGTCTGCGTAGTCAAGCACGCATAAGCGACCTGCGTCGAATACGAGCACCAAGCGACCGATGGGCGACTCTACTGTGTCGGTGAGTAAGGCCGTCATGCTGATTCCTACTTGAGCGCCGCGCGTCTCGGACTACAGCCAGCCGTTGCGCGGCATGGGTGGCGCTCCTCGTCCATGTCCGATTGAAGCCGCTATCGAAGGCGTCGAGGTGACACTCATAATTCCCTCCTGGATCGAGACATTCCACATCCTCATGAAGGGTGCTACTCAGGAGTAACTTGGTCGCATATCTCTTGTCTATACTCAGTCAAGGAGGATCACCAATGGCAGAGCAGGCCTGCGTGGACTTTACGTGGGGGCATGCCAATCAAGGCGGCCAGCATGACTGGCCCTTTGTGATGGCGCTTCAGAAGGGATTTTTCTTGGAGGAAGGGATCAATCTCCACATCCGGGTTGTACCCGGCGGAGACGCGTTGGCGCAGGCGATGGGGCGCGGAGAAATTCAGGTTGGGAGGATGGGGAGTCCGCCTTTTTTGACGGCCGTTGGTAAGGGGATGTTCCCAGGTAAGATTATTGCCAGTAGTGTGATCGGGAACCTTGATCACTTCCTGTTTGTTGTCCGCCCGGAAATCAAGGAGCTGGCCGAATTGCAGGGGAAGACGGTCGGTGTGCTATCCCGCGGGAGCTGTGACGGGCATCTCATGAAGCTGGAGCTGAAGCGGGCCGGCCTTGATCCCGAGCGAGACGTTACCTACCGGGAGCTCTGGCAAGACTATAATAAGATTGATGGCCTCGCTTCCGGGGAACTGTTCGCCCAACTGATAGTAGAGCCGTGGGTCTCCCTGGGCGAGCGGCAGGGAGCGCTGCGAGTAGTGGCGCCAGCCAGTCGAGTTGAGCCCCATTTTCAATGGGGGCTGTTGGTGGCGCGCGAGGATTTTATTGCAGAGCAACCAAGGTTGCTGCGGAAGTTGTTACGGGGATATCTCAAAGGCGCTCAGTATTGCACTGCCCATCCCGAAGAAACCAAAGCCATGGTCTGCGAATATATGCCAGGGTACGAGCCTGCCACTGTCGAGCAGGCGTTGACGCGGACCTTGCCGATTTGGAATACGACCGGCCTGATTGATATGGACGGCTTGGCTGTGGCGGTAGAGACGATGTGCACCTTAGGGGCGATTCCCCAGCAACTGAAACCTGAAGCGCTGGTTGACCTGAGCGGTGTGCCTGAGGGCGCCATCAACGGGATATAATACCCCCTCGCGTAAGAAAATAGTGTGCCGGTCAATCTTATTTTGAGCCCTTCGATTATGCTCATGATAAACCCCGTGTAGAATCTGACCTTCTGGAATTGGTAACGGGAGACTGGCGAATGGGCAGAGTGGGGCACTACGGAGAACGGGTACAGATTACCAGGGGACCGTTTGATCCGGGTGGGCAGCCTGCGGTCGAGAGCCCGCATCCGCTCTTATTGGGCCTGTTTGGCTGGAATCTGACCGGTGGGGCGACCATATCCAAAGCCGTGCTCGACGACCCGGACCGGTATCAAAACTTCTGGCACTGGGATACGGCCCAGTATCTGATCCAGTTCGCCGAGCGGATAGGGCTTGAATTCCAGGTGCCGTTTGGCCGATGGCTCGGGCACGGCGGGGAGACGCGCTTTAATGAAGACTCGCTCGATTTCCTGACGACAGCCGCTGCGCTGGCTCCGCTGACACGCCGAATTCTGCTCTTTTCCACGGCCCATGTGTCATACGGATTTCATCCTCTGCACTTCGCCAAATTCGGGGCGACGATCGACTATCTCTCACAGGGCCGTTGGGGTCTGAACGTCGTGACGGGCTGGATTGAAGATGAGCAGGCGTTGTTCGGGCAGACCTTTCCCGACCACGATCTGCGCTACGAAATGGCTGATGAGTTTGTCACCCTCATGAAGTGGGCCTGGTCGAGTCAGGAGCCGATCACCTACGAAGGCGAGTTCTACAAATCCTATGGGGCTTATGTGAGTCCAAAACCCGCCCGCAAGCCTCGGCCGTATCTGGTCAATGCCGGGTCCTCGCCTGCCGGCATCGAGTTTACAGCCAAACACTGTGAATGGTTGTTCTGCTCCGGGGGCATCGAGAAGATGAAACTGGCCGCGGATACGGTGAGGGACCGAGCGGCGCATTATGGCCGGCGCGTTGACCCCATGACGTATGCCTACGTCATTATTGAGGGAACCGACACACAAGCGGAAGCTACCTATAAGCGCTTAGTCGAGGAGATAGACGAAGACGCGGCCGATACCTTTGTGGAGCGCGCTACGGCACGCCCGATCTCCTTCGCGCCAGACCGGAAGCGCGACACCACGAAACGTGTGCGGGAACAGATTGGCGAAGACGCCTACCGTGAGACCGCACTAGGGCTGACGGGGTATCAGATCTGTGGCGGCCCGCAAACGGTGGCAGAGCAACTCCGCGCGGTCCACGAGCAGGCCGGCCAACGGGGGGTACTACTATCCTTTTTCGATCCGATCAAAGGATTACATATGTGCCATGATGAGGTGTTGCCCCTCTTGCGCAAAATGGGTCTCCGTAAGTAGGGACCCCTGATCAGCTCTGCGTTTCCACCAGGGCCGCGTCCTCGAAATCCACCAGACCCAACCGTCCACCAAAGACGGACGGATGATACGAGCGATAGCCCAGGAGGTGCTGGGCCTGCTCGGGCAGTTGGCGGGCGACTTCCAAAGGAACGGCCAAGGAATGGTGCTCCTCCGGGCGTAGCCAGCCAAGAACAAAGCTGACGTGCATCCCTCGCCGCCACGTGTCTGGCGTCCGGTTTGCCCCAGCCCCGTGAATGACTTTTCCCGTGTAGAGCAGGGCAGAGCCGGCCGGCATGACTGCCTGGGCCAGTTCTTCGGGGCGGGCCTCGCGCTCCGGGTCCTGCCAGCGATGGCTGCCCGGTGCGACGAGCGTGGCGCCGTTCTCCTCGGTGAAGTCGTTCAGGGCAAACATTGAACTGACCGTAAGTTCCGGGCCGGGCCAGGGAAAATGGGGCCAGTTGGCCTCATCGCGATGTAGCATCTGGACGGGCTCTCCCCCGCCAACGATCATGGTCTGGGAGGTATTCAGCCAATACGAGCCGCAATTGGGCAAAAGATAATGATCCGCAAACGCCCTGAGCACGGGATGGAGGAGGACCTCAATAAACGCTTTTGATTTGGCAGCCAGACCGCAAAAACGGATCGTTTTCTGACCATGAAAGACTTGCCAGAGTTCTTCGTCGCTGCGGCTGCCGGGTGGGTGGGTGGCGATATAGCCGTCGAGTTCGGTGTTGAGTCGTCTCAGCAAATCGGGCTCAAGCAGGTTTTCGATAATCACTCCGCCATCCCGCTCGATCACGGACAGGTAGGCATCCGCGTTGACGTCAGGCCCTACAGTCGTGAGTGAGACCTTGCTCATATGCCCTCCTTGGCGATTGCTACTGCCTTGTCCCGGTCTGTATACCGCTCTTTACCGGCTCTTTCCAGCCGCCGTCTTATCTCCTGACCCTGACGACTTTGCCCCCGTTGGCCTGGAGGAGCGCCTGGGGCGAGACTCGGACCAAGGCAGTTTCTGAGCCGCCGCCGGTATACACTTCATCTTTCTGCATGACCCGAGGATCAACAAGAAAGGTTGCGGCAAACCCAAACGACGGAGTTCCCCCACAGGGGTAGCCCGTTTTGGCCAGCATTTCGTCCGGTGTCATAGTTCTCACCCGCTCGATCTGGAGCACCTTGGCAACCCGCGAGGTGCTGGCTCGATCTTCGCCCTTGACAATAGCCACAATCACCTGCCCCTGGACATCCGTCATGCAAATATTCTTGACAAAATGCTCCGGGTCCGTACCGACCACTGCGGCTGCTTCGGCCACCGAGTGACACGACTGCTCGAAGGATAAATGTTCCGCCTCGATACTACCGGCGGCAATAAACTGTTTGAGCTTGTGTTCATAGGCGTCCATAGTTCGGTGTGTATAATGTTTTTCGCCACTTCTCCAGACGAATAGAAAAAGACTTGGTCTTTCGCTTGCACCTGTCACCCCCTCGTGCTAGGTGGCGGAAAAACACCGTGTGAGGTCGATCATGACAAAGCGAGTGCTGTACGTGAATCCCATTTACCTCGATGCCAATCCCGCCATAGACGCGCTCGCCTACGGGCTGCAATCGATTCTACACGCGGCGGATATTCAGATGCCGGTGCTGTTCGCCGATTTTCGCGAACCAGGCATGCGCAAAAAATATGAGGCCGCTATTGACGAAGGAGTGCGCGCCCGCGTCGAGGGCATCGTGATCTACGCCCTCAATCCGACGCTGTTTGGTGAGGCGGTTGCCAAGGCCCGCTCGGCGGGCATTCCCGTTTTTTCTTTTGTCCGACCGCGCTATGCCGTCAATGCCGCCGTGGTGTATCCGAATTTTAACCACGGCGTGTTCATGGCTGAATACCTGGCCTCGGTTTTACCGGCGGACAGTGGGGTGGGGGTGATCGGAGGACCGGATACGGTGGACGATGCAGAAGAAGTGGCCGGTCTGGTCTACGCGCTGAAACGCAGCCACTGTCGCTTGCTGAACGATCCTGAGGATACACAGTATTGCAACGTCCAGGATGTATCAGAAGGAGCGCGCGAGCCAACCCTCCGCCTGTTGGAGGAGGTCTCTGAGTCTCAACTGCAGGGTCTCATTCCCTATAACGACGAGACCATGCTGGGCTGTCTGAGCGTGCTCGAAGAAACAGGAAGGCTGGGTGGCCTCAATATTGTCTCCCGGAATGGCTCACCCCAAGCAGTCGAGATGGTGCGGACAGGAAAAACGCTCGGTACCTGGGACCTGGACGCATCGGGGATAGGCACAACGCTGGGTGATTTGGTTGTTCGTCATCTAGTGGGTGGAGAAGTGCTCGAAGATTATCTGAGCATGAGTCCGGTTGGCCGGATGATTACCCTGGACAATATCGAGAGCTGGAAGCCCTGGTCCGAACGGGTGGACTGCACGCCCTTATCGGTCGGGCTCTAGGGGGATACGGTGCGCGTACTCTATGTAAACGTGATGGAATACGGGGCCCATCCGGGTCTTGACGCCCTCGCCCACGGGCTCGACCATCGTTTGCAAAGGTCGGGAATTGAGCTGCGAACGCTGACGGTCGATGTGCGCCGACCGGACTGGATAGCCGGGCAGGACCAGGCGATTCGGCACGGCATGCAGGCTGGGGTGGACGGCATCATTGTCTATGTCCTCGACCCCGTACAGCCTGCCGAGGCGGTCAAGGCCGCCCGCCAACAGGGGATTCCAGTCTTTTCGTTTGAGCGACCCCGTTTTCCGGTCGTTGCGTCCTTAGTCTATCCGAACTTTAATCACGGCGTGTATATGGCCGAGTATCTGGCGGCGCTCCTACCCGTCGGAGCGCGGCTGGCGATCATCGGGGGGCCGGAAGTCATTGACGATATCGAGCTTGTCACTGGCATCGTGCACGGCGTCAGACAGAGCGGATTCACCCTGGTCAACGATCCGTTTGAGGAACGCTATCGGAATTTGCAAGACGTTGCCGCGGGCGGTCGGGAGGCAGCGCAACGTCTACTGGCCGATTTTACGGACCTGGCCGGTCTGATTCCGTTCAACGACGAAACCATGCTGGGAACCCTCGATGCGATTGAGGTGGCCGGCCGCTCCGGTGAGATGAAAATGGTCTCGCGCAACGGCAGTCCGAAGGCGGTTGAAGCCGTCCGTGCCGGCAGGTCTCACGGAACCTGGGATATCGAGATCACCAATATCGGAGCATCGGTCGGCGATCTGGTCGCGCGGGTACTGGTTGAGGGCGAAGACTTGCACGGAGAGTCTTTTATTGCCGGCCTGGGGCGGCTTATCACACCCGAGAACGCCCATACGTATAAGCCCTGGACGGAGCGGGTGCCGCACACGCCGCTGCGAGAGGGGTTGTCCTGAGCCGAGTCGAAGGAGGCCAGGGTGGATGGCCCGTGGGGGGCACTCGACACAATGTACACCACACGTCCCAGGAGGGGAGTAGAACACATCCCCTCTTGGGAGGGGTGCCGCGCTAGCGGCGGGGTGGGTTCTCCCCCGCTGTAGGTCGGATTACGCTCCGCTAATCCGACCTACTTACCCCCTCACCCTTTAGGGGCGAGGGGCTGCCTACAGGGAGAGTATCAAGGGGCCTACGCTGCCAACGGTGGATTGTCCAATAGGCGCTCAATCGGCTCAACCGAGCTGTCCGGCCGACCTTCAATCTCACGCACGGTGAACTCCAACAAGGCGCGCTCGTGTCGAGTAATCTGCTGGGCGATGGCCAGCCCATCGGACGGGGCCGTTTTCTCGTGCTTTTCAAAGTACCGGATGTACTTCTCAAGCTCGGGTTTCAGCTTATCCATCGCCTCGGACCAAGGCAGTTTGGCAAACCTCTCGCCCCAGGATTTTCCCTCGGCACGCTTTTCAGAGTCCTCCTCGACCGATTCACCGAGGGCTTCGAGCGCAACCCGAATGCGGCCTTTGGTCTCGCGCTCAAGTTGTTCTACAAAACGCCATTTTTGGCTGTGGACGGGGTCCTGCGCCGCTTCCGCGAGTGCGACTCCAAGGGCTTCTCCCATTACTTCACCCTGAAAACATTCGTGCAGATACGCTACAAATTGATCGCTCATGGTCCTTCCTCCTTACTCGGGCGTACAATCCGACACAATGACAAACTTCTTAAAGGCGGTATGAAAATTCCACTGCGAACGGGTACCTTTCACAAAGGAGGCAAAGTCGCCGACCTTGAGAGACACTTCCTCGCCCGTATCGAGCAGGGTGATCGTGACCGAGCCTTCTACCACAAGGAAGGTCTCATCTCCGCCTGGGAAGGTGTATTCGGGTGAGAGGCCAGCCTCCGTTTTCCACAGACCGACCGCCAGGGTGCTGCTGCCGTCATGACCGGTTTCGCGAATCAGTTGAATCTCGCCGAATGTCGTCGGTTTTCCGTCCGGGCCGGGATACTCGAACGGAATATACTCCCCGCCATCAAGCGTCCCAGTATAAAAAGCCTGGAGTTGGCTGGCAAACGATTCTTTCAGCTGTGCGACTGCCATACTGCTTCCTCCTCTTGCTCATGTAGAAACGAACTCAATCCTGAGTGGCGTACACTGTGCCCCATTGGGTTGCTGGCCGTCAATCTCTATATCATATGGACACGCTGAGACTGCAACCAGGCAATCCATCAATGCTTTCAGGGCAACGTATTCGCCCGCTTGAGTTGCCGCGGGACGCGCGTCGATGGTGCCGTCGGAGCGGACCCGCGTATATTGGAACAGGTTGATGGGGTCGGGCACGTCGAGATAGCCCAGCCCATACGATTCCACCGCCTCGGTGAGATTGTCCCGACAATTACGATGGTTGAGGGCGTCGGCAGACGCATAGAGAGCGCTGCTGCATGGTGCAAACAGGGCGTCGTGCACGCCGTGGGCCTGATCCTCGACAATCTCGAACATGGGGTGCTGAAGATTGGAGTAGAACCTGCTGCCGACCGTAAAATGCAGGGAACCGCTCCCGGTCAAGGTATTGAAATTCACGGTTTCCCCGGTAGACAGTTTTTCCGCCAGGTGATGCAGGTGAAAGCAGACGAAATCGCAGATCTGCTGGCCTTCCACATCAACGATGCGAATCGTTTCCCCCTGCCGGACCACGCAGGCCGCGCCCTGGGTTGCCGGAACATGCACGTCTCGTTTGTCAGCCATGGTTTCGTTCTCCTTAACGTGTTCTGCACGTGAGACCTCTTTAGCGTCTCGGTGGGAATGGGACAAGCAGTTTTTTCAAAAGTGCTCCTGCTTCATGTTCTTATTCGGCGCTGTGTTGACCGGAGCGTCTACGGTCGCGTAGGATGCCAGGCGGCTTCAGTCTGAATAGGGGGAGATGAAACTTATGAAAGACTATGCACATCCTGAGGTGCTGGTTGACCCGCGGTGGGTTGCCGAACATCTGGCTGACCCGCAGGTGCGGATCGTTGACACGCATATTGACCCGGCGCCGTACGAGTCCGGCCATATTCCAGGGGCAGTCTTTTGGAACGGTTTTGGGACCCTGCTCAAGCCGGACTGGAGCATCAATTTCGACAAAAAACCGATCGAAGATTTCTGTGGCCGCTCGGGCATTGATAACGACACCACTGTGATCGCCTATAGCGATCACAGCGCGGTTGCTCCGTGGGTGTTCTGGTTTCTCAAATCCGTCGGTCACGCCGATGTGCGTATCCTTAACGGCGGGCGCAAGAAGTGGGTTGCCGACGGCCACGCACTGACGACCGAGGTGCCGACCGTTACGGCGACGAGCTATACCGCACGCGAGCCTGACCCGGCCCTGCGGGCTTTACAGGAACGCGTCCAGGCTGCCGTTGGGCAAGAGAACCAAGTCTTGCTGGACGTCCGCACACCCGAGGAATATCGGGGTGAATTATTCCTGCTGGAGCCGCCCCAAGGCAGCGAGCGGGGCGGCCATATTCCGGGCGCAACTCACCTCTATTATGAGGATGCGCTCAACGAGGACGACACGTTTAAGTCCGCGGACGAGCTGGCCGCCCTGTACGCCAGCCACGGCGTCACCGCCGACAAGGAAACGATCACCTACTGTGCGGTTGGCATTCGCTCGGCCCATACCTGGTTTGTACTGACGCAACTGCTCGGCTATCCGGCCGTGCGCAGTTTCGATGCCTCGTGGAATCTGTGGGGACGACTACCGGATACGCCGGTTGAGGCGTAATGGGTCGGGATCATATCTTTACGGGCGTAGGCTCAGGCATTGATGTCACAACCGTACTGACATCTCAGTCGTGCTCGAACTTCCCGTACTGAGTAAAATTCTGTTCCAAATACCAGCGGAGATATTCTTGGGCAGTTATCGGTTCGTCCTGGGGTGGGTTGTCCACATCGTGGCAGGTTGGCAGACATTCAATCACTGTGTCCGGGCTGGGGAGAAAAAAGAAGGGTATGGAGTAGCGATCCTGGCCTGACAGATTGCGTACCCGGTGTGGTGTGGACAGGATGCGACCGTTGGACCAGCGAGTGAGAAGATCGCCCGAATTGACCAGAAAGGCTTCCGGCCAGGCTGGAGCACGAATCCAGTCCTGCTCTTTCGGCTTAATTTCCAGCCCTGGCACATCAGTTGTTGCGAGAAGGGTCAGGAATGTACCGTCTGTATGCGGTGAGGAATTATACTGATCCTCCTCCAAAGGGTCGGCTGGGTAGTGAGAAAGGCGCTGGAAGGCAATATTGCGATATTTTGGAAAGAACGGATCGAAATAGTCCGAGGGGAGAGACAGAGCTGTGGCAAACAGTGGCAGCAGCTTAATGGAGAGATCCTCCATAGCCTCGAAAAACTCGATCAAGGTCTCCCGATAGCCCGGTAAGCCTTCCGGCCATTGGTTGGGAAATGGCAGTTCAAAAGGAGATCGATCACGTTGCATAAAGAATGCCTCAACCCGGTCTGGCTTGGTGTGACCCTCATAGTACTCCGAGGTGCGGCCGAGTTGTTGTCTATCTCCCATATAGCCAACAAAAACATCGTTGAGTTTGATTGTATTCTTCTGTTCCAGAGGGAGAGAAAGAAATCGCCTGGCCTCCCGAAACACCCCATCGATAACTGCGCGGGGGATGTTGTGGCCAACCAGGTAGAAAAAGCCAACCTGCGTCAAGGCTTGGGAAAGGACGGGCGCTAGTTGTTCACACGCCCCTGGGACGCCGGAGAGATACTCTCCTACATCAAGAACTGGAATCTCCGTGCTACTGGGAGCATCACTGACCAAGCCAGTCTGTAATGTTTCTGTAACTGTCTCTGGTGCTGTACTCATGGCCACGTTCTCCCCATTACGCTTCCTCTATCACATATCCCTCACCGTTGTGTAACAGCTAGAATTGATACGTCATCCGCACAACGGTCTCGTCGCGCTTGCGATACAGTCCGCCCAAACCCCAGCTCTCGTCCACCTGGCCGCCAAAGCCGGGCACGAAGAAATAATTCTGGGCGAGCCGGACGATCAGCCGGGGAGTGATATAGTAATCCACCACCCAGCCGAGCTGGGAACTGTAGTGGTTGATCGGGTCAATGACAAAGAAGGCTACCGGCAGGAGCTTGCCTCGCATATAGGTGGTGCTGGCGGCAATCGTGCCGACGGCCTCCCAATTGCGGACTTTATCCGTTGCTGAAATCTGCCCCTGAAAACGGGACGTGCTGGTCGGAATATATTGCCAGAAGACCTGTGAGGTCAGGAAAAATGTGGAGCGGCGGTTGAGGGTGCGAATCCAGGTCGGTCGGTCAAAGCCGATAAACGCCTGCCAGACATCGCTCTTCTTGATCCCCAGGAAGCCGCTCTCTATGGGGTTCTCGCCCTCGTCCAGAATCATAATGGGTTTGCGTTTATCCGCGAAGGGCTTGCCGAACTCATAAATCGTTTCCATGCGCCACACGCCTTCGGTATAGTCGTCGTCCGCATAACTGGCGGAGATGCCGACCGCATGGGTGTAGGGATAGTAGGCTTCCGCCGGTAGAATACCACGCCCTAGCAGGACGGTATTGCTGCGCGCCACATCCGCTATTGTCTCGCATTTGGCCGTACCGAGCCGGCACTGGTTGAGGCCGCGCAGAGCGGAGGTGTTGACGCCGTCATCGTGGGCGGTGCGTTGATACAGATAGTTCAGCGTTACGGTCACGCCCTGCGGTGTGGTCGCACCCAGGCGGAAGCCGACCTGGCTATTCTCATCTATGCTTTTGCTATAGTTGCCCCGCCGGCCCAGGACCGTGCGGTTGAGGAGCTTGAAATTTCCTCCGGTCGGACTCCCCCCAAATGGATTCGCACTCGGTGAACTCCAGGGACGCCCCGGAGAGAAGCCGAACTTGAGCGGCACCCACAGCCCCGGTACCCAATAGGACTCGGTATACACATCGCTCAAACTCCCAATCCGCCCAAAACGATAGGTGGCGCGTATCATCCAATACGGAATACGCAGATCGTCCCAGGTTTCCTGGCCGACGCCGCCCCCATGCCAGGTGGTATCCAGCGCGTTGGTGCGATCGAGCATACGCAGGTTGTCAGACTCGCCCCACACCACCATTTGACGACCGAGTCGCAAGGACAGGGGTATCTTGGCGAACTCGATGTCGGTGAAGACTTCGCGAAACGTGCTCTCAAAGCGCAGGGCGTGGGCCGCTTTGTGAGAGAGGTCGGATAATTTTCCGTCCCGACCGGCCCGGCCGCGATAGGGAAACACGTCCTGGCGCGGACCCGGCTGAAAATCGTACACGCTGTCATACACGCCCCGGTACAGGCCGACGAAGTGGGCGTAGTCTATGCCCGGCAGGGAGAAGCGGCTGAAGGCCTGGCCGTTTTTGACCCAGTC
The DNA here is from genome assembly GCA_002238415.1 of Desulfurellaceae bacterium bin18. Lineage (GTDB taxonomy): Bacteria > Desulfobacterota > Binatia > Bin18 > Bin18 > Bin18. The sequence continues at coordinate 24,111 of MPMI01000043.1, forward strand.
ATATTCCACGCGCGCGCGTATGACGTTGCGCTGCTGAATGATCGACCATTTGTCCGGTTCCGGGTGACGAAATATCTGCTGGGTTTGCAGATTGCCGGACAGGGAAAGATCGCCATAGGTGAAGTCCGCGCGGGCAGGGGAGAGGGGAAGGGCAAGGAAGAGCAGGCAAAGAGAAACAAAAGCAGGGCCGGCCCGCAACATAGTCTTTTGGTAAATTTTATCCATAAGTGAAAAGGAACAACGTTTTCCCCTCTTGAGAGAGGTGCCGCATAGCGGCGGGATGTGTTTCATTGACTAGAGAACCCACCCCGGCCTTCGGCCACCCCTCCAAGGAGGGGATAGAGCATCGAGTCATCGGACAGGGGGGGGGAATGAGGTGACTGACAAGCGTTTTCGGACTCCGCACTAGCGCCCTCTCGCCACGATTTTGTTGAGATTGAAAAAGTCGGCAGGTATGGGTTCATTATAGATAATCTTGGTCACTTCGGTGACCGACCCAAACTCATTCTGATAGTCAATCATGGTCTCACCGGTCCACACCGGCACGCGCACGTCTTCGTTACCGGGATTGAATTTCGGGTTTCCGTACAGCTCGAACATGGTCTTGATATGCGCCCCGGCGCGGTCGTACATGAGAGCATAAACGGGAACAAACATCTGGCGGTCGATATACAGAACGCGTTTGCCATACGGATGATCGTCGGCCTTGGGCACGCCTTCGAGGACCACCATCTCGCGCAACTCCCAGGGATCGACCGGATACCAGCCTCCGCGCCCGCCAAAGGTCGTTTTTACCGCCTGGACACCGACCGGCGCGAGGAGCGTCTGTATGCCGACCAGCTTCCACGTATAACTGCGGATATACCCGGAGAAGCCAAAGTAGTCGTCGTTCAGCATGCCCGAGTCGAGCGCAGCATCTTCGTGTTTCACAATGATCTTGCGAATCTTGCGCCCGGCCGGGGAATAGACCCAGTCGTCATCCTTGGCCTGGTCACGGATATGACGATGCTTCAGACTGATCGTATTTTTCAGGTCAAACGGTGCGGTGATGTGGTAATATTCCTTATACAGCAAGTCCTCTTCCTGCCAGATGTTGGGGTCGGGGCCATCCGTTGGCGGTCGATGCATGCCGAAGGCCACGACATAATAGTTTTCGATCTCCCGATTGACGGCGCCCGACTCTTCGATGAGGCGAAAGGTATTCCAAACCTGCATGATATTGCCAAAGTCGCGGTGGCGATAATTCCACGCCGCTTTGAGCCCGGCTTGTTCATCGGCCGGATCGAGAACGGGGAAGGGCATGCCGGCCACATAGCCGCCGAGTTCGCCGTCCGCGCCAAGCTGCACGTGTTCGGCGTGGTTCTGCGTGGCCGTGATATAGGCATCGCTCACCGGCAGGTCGGTTGTTTCTCGGACCTCAACCGCCAGTTCGCCGGCTTTGATCTTGTCAAGAATTTCGACCGGCAGATAATCCTGGGCGGCCTGCCATGAATCCTGTCCGATCCGCGTGCCGGGAGCCAGGCCCTCCACCGACGGCTTACCGTTGGCGTAGGGATGAAACGTCGCCTGTATGGCCGTGGCAGACATCTCCGCCCCGGCAGACGACGACCAGAGCAGGCTACACACGCTCACGCTTAAAACCCAGAGCAATTTTTGCATATCTCCCCCTGTTGGCCGGCGGTTTTCCTGGTCAGTAAAACCGATCAGGCCGCCAACCGATAAAGCCGCCTTATACCAGTTCGCTCGGTCTCCAGCAACGAAGCCCGCGCAGTGCTTCTTCTCCTTGTGTCTCGAAGGTTTGCCTGCTAGGTGTCGGCTCAGTGCACTGAGGAGGGACCTATGGCAACTCCAGTCATCATTTCGAGTGATAGTCATATTGTCGAACCGCCCGACCTCTACACCAAGGGCATGCCCTCAAAGCTGCTGGACCGAGCGCCGGTGATAAAGCGCTATAAAACCGAGGATGGAAGAGACGGGGACGCCTGGTTTCTTGGTGACACTCAGGTCGCCACCCTGGGAGGCGTGACCCAAGCGGGTCGGCGCTTTGATGACGGTTCGACAATCGATTTTGTCAGTATTTGGGAAGACGTGAGAGAAGGGGCGTATGAGCCGCGGGCGATGATTGCCGAGTTGGAGATGGATGGCATCTGGGGAGCTGTGCTGCAGCCGAGTCAGGGGCTGTTCTGGTACCATCTGGAGGACAGCGAGCTCTTGTCCGGTATTTGTTACGCCTACAACGACTGGATTGCGGATTTTTGTACCGCCTATCCTGAACGGCTGCGTGGCATTGGTATGATCAATGTCGATGATCCCGCACAGGCGAGTGTCGAGCTCAAGCGCTGTGCTGAGCTCGGGTTGGCCGGAGTATTTATCCCCGTCACTCCGCTGCCCGGACGGCCCTACCGTGATCCCCTGTACGACCCATTCTGGGCGGTTGCCCAAGAGACGGACATGCCGCTCTTATTTCACTTGGCGACGCAGCGGGCCAACGTGCCTGGCTGTGAGATCTCGATCAGTTTTTCGACCTTCACACCAGCCGGACTCCGGCCAACTCAAGATTACTGGGTCCGCTATGCGCTGACCGATATTATCTTTGCTGGAGTGTGCGAGCGTTATCCGCGCCTCAAGATTGGCTCTGTCGAGCACGAGATATCGTGGGCTCCTCACTGGCTACAGCAGATGGATTATACGTATACTGACCGCCCGGTATATGCGAAATTCAAATCCAAAGAGGGGCTGTTGCCCAGCGATTACTGGCGTCGGAATATGTTTGCTGTGTTTCAGGAAGATGAGGTCGGCGTTCTGCTGCGACACCGGATCGGTATGGACACCATGCTGTGGGGCAACGACTTTCCGCACTCGGAATCGACTTGGCCGAAATCGATGGAGTTTCTGGAGAAGATGTTTGCTGGGGTCCCTGCGGACGAACGCCGTCAATTGACACGGGATAATGCTGTGAAACTCTTTGGGTTTTCTCCTCCAGAGGCATAATGTGGACGACACAAAGCATTGAATTGTACAAGATAACAAGGTAGGGTGTCTCAATTGTGCAAACAAACCAAAATAAGAACTTCCCTACTCATAACGGGTGGTAGTGAAGGAGTAACGCTATGCGTATGAAAAAAGGACTCCTGATCGCACCGGAATTCCCGGCTGACTCCTTCTGGAGCTTTAAGTATGTGATGGAGTATATCCGGCGCAAAGCGCCATTCCCGCCGCTCGGGCTGCTGACCTTCGCGGCCCTGATGCCGCAGGACGAATGGGAATTTGAACTGGTTGATCTGAATGTCGAGCGCCTTTCGTCTCAGAAGCTCCGCAAGAAAATTCAGGACAGCGACGCCGTCTTTACCGGGGCAATGAATGTCCAACGCGACTCCTTGGTTGACCTCCTCAAAGGACCGGCCCAAGGCACGGATACGCCCTGGGTTCTTGGTGGACCCCTGGCCTCGACCTATCGCAGCTCTATTATGAACCCGCGGAACGAGGTGGATGCGGTGCTGCATCAAGGGCTTGACTACCTGGTCTGGGGCGAGGCGAGTCCGTGGATTGCCGAGCTCAATCGTCGCCTGGAGGAGGCCCCCAAGCATAGCGACGAGTCTCCCTTTCTGTTCATCCCCGAACGGGTCCTCAATGCACCCGAGGCCTCCCGCAAGTATCTCCAGGATCGTTCCATTTTCGAACCTTTTGACGGCCTGCCCAGCCCCCGCTGGGATTTGATTGAGGTCGGTCACTATCGCGCCTTGATGCTGCAAACGACGGCCGGCTGCCGCTTTCGGTGTAATTTCTGTGACATCATTCAGTTCAACGGTGGCTTCCCCCGGGCAAAGGGGGGCAGCGATGTCACGCGAGAACTCCAAGCCATCTATGACACTGGCTTTCGGGGTGGGGTGTTCACGGTTGACGATAATTTCGTGTCCGAACCCAAGGCCATGGAAGAAATCCTGGACGCGATGACGGAATTCCAGCGCCAGCACGACTATCCCTTTGAATTCTTTACCCAGGCGAGTATTGACCTGGGCAAAGAGTCGCTGGCCTATCTGGTGCCCCTGATGCAGCAGGCCGGGTTTGCCACCGTCTTCTTGGGCATCGAGAATCCTGACCCCGCGGCCCTGCGGCAGATGAACAAAATTCAGAATATCAAAACTGCCCCAAAAGATACGATTAGCCTACTCCAGAAACATGGCATCGAAGTCCAGGCCGGTTTTATCTTTGGCGCCGATACCGATACCCCACAGACGGCTGACACGATTGTTGACTTTGTCGAAAAGAACGGGGTCTTCTCGGCCATGACCGGCACCTTGACCCCGCTGCCGCATACGCCGCTGTACGTCGAGCTCAAAGAGCAGGGTCGCCTGCTCGAAGCGGATCTGGCGTGCAATAATGTCGATGACACGGTCCAGTTCAAACCCGTGATGGGCCTCGACAATATGCAGAATGGCTTTCTGCATATCCTGGAGTCGCTGTTCAGCCCGCAGGCCATGTACGGCCGGGCGGAGCGCCTGATCGGTCGCCTGGATGCCCATATTTTTAGGAACAGCCATCTTGATGTGAACCACGCCTCGGCCGCTCTGCGCTCATTCGCCAGGCAGAGCCTGAGCGGAGTATGGACGCAGGAACAGCGTAGCTATTTCCATCTGCTCAAGCGGGCCGCCCAGCTTGACAGACAATTCCTGCGGGATATCCGCACCGAAGCCCGGAATCTGGGCTCCTATTGGGACAAGGTCGGGACTGCCGCCAAGAGTTATATCGAGCTGGACGGACAAGATGCCAAGCGGTTTGCCGAGATGCTGTCCTATGCCCAGGATGCGCTGGTGCGCTACCGGCCTGATATGGGCCTGACCGAAGTCCAGGATTTTGTCCAACGTGTCCGAGAAGCGGTTGCCCAAGGTGTCCTGCCCCGCGCAGAAGCCCAATCGGTCTATGAAGCCGCCCGCGAGTATTTGCAGACGAAACGCGCCCTGTTTCGGTTTCCGGGCTCACATCTGGTGAAGGCGTTTGAATTGTCGATTATTGGCATTCACTACGGAACGGTAGTGGAGCACGTTCTCACCAAAATGCGTTCGGGGGATGCCCTGACGCTTTCCACCGAACCCATGAGCACGCGGCCGCTATAAGCGCCGCTCCTGCCGAGCGACGCGCATTTGCCGCCCGCGTGCGGATCTCTGTTCCCTTTATGACTCGTCCTCCCTACGAATGCGCCCTGCCGTTTGCGGAAGCCGGGTATACGCTGACCTTTGAGGCCGAGATTGATAATCTGGCCAACTCGGAGATTCGGGTTCGGGGAACGCTTGCCGACCATCGCTGCGCACTGGCCGCCGGGTGGATCGTGCGGCTGCCTACGTATGAAATTCGCCGGGCCTCTGCGACGCATCTCTCCGGTACTCCCGATATTCTCTCGTCTGCTCTGACCGCACGCCTTCCCGCCCTTCGGGGCGCACGGGTCGGTCAGGGCTTTACCCGGACCATCGGAGAGACCCTGGGTGATCTGCCGGGTCACACCGAGCACCTGACCTTGGCAACGGAGATGGCGCGCGTCAGCCTTCAGGCCTTCCCGGTTCCCAAAGACGATCATGAACGCTTTGCGTCGTCTGTGACGGACATGCCGCCCGGACCGAGCCGGCTGGCGCGGATGCTCTGGGAACGGGATCGCGCTGATTTCAGCACGCTGAAGAACTCGTGCTTTACGTATCGTGACCAGTCGGCCCAGCTGTTTGATGAACGGACGATTGAGCCCTTCGATCCCGATATGGCTGCTCCGGAACCTGGGGAGAAACGCTTCTTTTGGCGTACGAAGCGCTTACGGATTACCCCGCATCCTCACACGGGTTTTCACTGCCAGCATGCAATGGATGATCCGTTTCAGCAGATGCGGATCGCCTTTGATATAGATGCTGAGGGGACAATCGCCAATGCCACCAGTCGGCCCGGACGACTACCCTTCCGCGGGCTGTGCGAAGAGCCCCACTCTCGAACGGCAGGGCTCAACGGCCTCAAACTCGGGAAAGATTTCACGCCCCCGGTAGCCGACCGGATCGGTGGCTCGACCGGTTGTAGCCATTTGTTTGATTTGGCGACGGACTGCCTGCGTCTCTTTACCTGGCGGGAGTAGTCGGGCTACGTCACTCCGTTTTTTACGAGAGTGCGTCTGCCTGCACGACCCAGGTTGCGCTCGGAAGAGAGACGCGGTTGCCGTCCGCATACGGGAGCAGGGCTGCCCGGATAGACTCCGCAACGCGGCTGCGCGTGTCAGCGTCGGCCTCGCGCAACAGGGCCGCAACCGGCCCGATGGCAAGGAGGAAGGCGACTGCTCCGTCTACGCCTGTTGCTCCGCCGACGCTCATATCCGTTTCGTGGGGCTGGCAGCGCACATTGCGAAACCCGGCGGCGTCAAGAATGTCGCGCACACGAGCTGGGTCGGCCAAAGAAAAGGGGCCGGGGGCGCCGGGCTCGGGGCGAGGCGGAAGCGGCACATGTTGCGCTGCGGCTTGCAGCGGCACCCGAACCCAATCATTCTTGCGTAGCTCCTGCCAGCACAGGAAACACAGCCGCCCCCCAGGGCGGAGTGCAGTCCGCATATTGCCAAAAGCCTGTGCAGCATCCTCGAAGAACATGACACCGAAACGAGAAAAGATCAGATCAACGCTGGCCGGCTCAAACTGATGCGTCTGGGCATCGGCAGGCAGGAAGGTCAGGTTCTGAAGCTGTTGTTCCTGTTGACGCTCACGGGCGCGGCCCAGCATGGGACGAGAGATATCAATTCCCGTCACCGAGCCGCGCGGCCCGACCTGATCCGCCAGGGCGAGCGCGGTGTGTCCGCATCCGCAGCCGACATCGAGAATGGACTCACCCGGCTGCGCGGCCGCTTGCTCCAAGGCGACCAGTCCCAACGGACCGATCTGGGCATCGAGCCGTTCCTGGAGTTGGACCCATTGCGGACCGCCCTGTTCATTCCAATACTCAATCTGCTCTGCATTGATCTGTCCGTCTGCCATACGCTGCTCCAAACTCAGAACACGATCGGGAGTTCTAAATACTCCTGATAAATAAAATCACGATGCTCCAGCAGGGCCGGCGTAAGCGCCGCGACAACCACCGGCTCCGTCGTCACATAGAAAGATCGGAACGCAGTTGCCATCGGGCATTGGTCCTCCGGCAGCGGCTGAACCAGGGCGGCAAATGTCGCCCAATAAATATCGAGTGCGGAAAGCTGATTGCCGATAAAGAACCGGCTGCCCTCGGTTTTCTGCTGCTCAAGCTGAGAGGCGAGCGAGCCAACAATGGTCGCCATGCGTTCCGGCGCGGCTTCGGCTGCTTCCGGGCTGTAGCCGTACTTATTGCCAAAGCCAGCCCAAAAGGCTTTGGTGCCATCGTCTACGTCCGGGTTGGTCAGCATGCTGTGGACCATCATCAGGCGTTTTGACCAGGCATAGCCGCTCTCACCGCAGATCTCGTTGCAATAGCCAAACATGCGCATCCGGTCTTCGATATTATTCGGAATGAGAGGCGGGCTGGGTTCAAGGCGTTCGGCCAGGGCGAGCTGCTCAAACCACTTCGAGCGCGGGGGCTCGTCATTCCAAATGGCGACCGGCGCGCTGGACTGGGCCGTCCATTCGCGTAGTGCCGTGTCGTTGCCATCCAGACTGGCCGCAACAACCGGGGTGTAGGGGATGTTTTTGACATAAAAGAGCCCTTTGCAGGCTTCCCGCCACGGGCCGGGAACGGCATAATTGCCCAGGACGAGTCGCAGACCGGACATCTTTTTTGCGTCTTCAATACTGGCATATTCGATGGTGATGGCGTCGAGACCGATTTCTGCCATGATGTTCTCCTTTTTGCTTGGGGGCTGGCGTTCTCGTGTATCAGTCTGAAGTGCCGCTGACCAGTGAGCGCCCGGTGTTTATGCCGCGGCGATCTTTTGGCGCGTCAGTGTAAGCGGTTCGTGAAAATGTGTTTCCACCAGTGTAATACCCAGACTTTCCGCCATCGCTCGATCCTCGGCGTCCCAGCCATCCTCGACCCACACGATCTTTTTCCCAGGTCCGACCAGGCCGGCCAGCCCCTCGGTTTTCGTGGCCTTCCAGGACAGTGACGGCAGGTGGATGTCGAGCGCTGCGAATTCCAGGTGGATGTGAGCCTGCCACGACGAGAGGATAAGGACGACGTGGAACTGTTCCTGACACCACGCAACGAATTCCTGGACTCCCTCTTTCCAATCCGTTCCGCGTATGGTGCCGGCAGCACCCTGGAGGGATTTCAGTACACCATCGACATCGAGCAAGAGAATGTTTGTCGTCATGGGACAGCAAAACTCAGCGGCCGGTGAAGACGGGCGGTCTCTTCTCCTTGAAGGCGCGAACCGCTTCTTGAAAATCCTGTGTCCCCGACGCACGAACCAGCCGGTCCGCTTCCATATCCAGGCAGGTATGCAGGTCTTGGGTCGTGGCCCGGTTCAGGTTTTCCTTCATATAGCGCAGAGCCAACGGCGGGCCGGCGGCAATCCGTTTAGCAAAGGCGAGGGCTTCCGTCTCAAATGCCTCGTCCGGAAAGACCCGATTGAAGATGCCCAGACGCTCACACTCTGCGGCATCGATGCGATCAGAGGTATAGTAGAGTTCTCGCGCCTTGGCCGTGCCAACCAGTTGGGTCAAAAACCAGCTTCCCCCGTAATCTCCGGACAGCCCGATTTTCCCAAACCCGGTTGTGACAAACGCCCGCTCCGCGGCAATACGGATATCGCACGCCAGGGCGATCGAAAGTCCGGCTCCGGCAGCCGGGCCGGGCAGGGCGGCGACCACAGGTTTTTCGAGTTCGTAGATCATGCCGGTCAGCGTTCTTTGCCGCCGCCGCAGGAGCTGGATCTTGTCCTCCGGCGTCTGTTCTTCTTTGGACCACGAACCAAAGGTTTTGACATCACCGCCGGCGCAAAAGGCTGTCCCGGCTCCGGTCAGCATAATGCAGCCCACATCGGGGCGGACTGCCAGCTCCGGAATGATGGTGCGTAGCGCCGGAGTCAGCGTATCCGACAGCGCGTTGCGGACTTCGGGGCGATTGAACGTCACCACCCCTACACGATCTTCGATATGGCATAGGAGTTGTTCCGTACCGGTATCTATTGCTTGTCTATGCGATTCTTCGGACATGTTTGCTCCTCGTTCGTGGGATATCACCGGCCCGCTGTATCCAGAAAAATTCTCGTTTTTTTCAGTGCCTCGGGTACATTTTTGTTACTCCAGCCGACGAGCAGCTTTTAATAACCTTGGCGTGCGGTACTGATGTCAGCGTTTTTTGCAGCCGCTCGCGCCAAGCCCCGCAGAGAAAGGCGCCGGTTCGGGGTCCGCTGTAAAGAAGTCTCGAACTGGGTCATCGCTTTTTGCGGCTGGCCAAGCTCAAGCAGGATTTCTCCATACAACTCGTGCGCGGGTTTGATTGGTATGGCTGCTCCATTGGGTAGGCCGAGACTGTTTGCAATAGTCACGGCTTCGTCCATGAGGGCGACCGCTTCGTCGCCCTGGCCCTGTGCCAGACGTACCAGGGCCGCAACCTCAAGACGCATAATAGTCAGCGCCTGCTGGCGGTGTTTGGAGCGGGACGGCGGATCTTCCTGCTCCATTTCTCTTAACTTGGCTTCCGCCTGTTGAGCGATTGCCACATCCCCCATGCGGGCAGCACTCATGCCTGTTGCCATCAATTCATGCGCAGTCAGGTCGGAAGAAAACGGCAGTTGCTCCCACTGCTCGCTTTCGACAATAGCGCGGGCCGTCATTTCTCCGACCCCTTCCTTGACCCACCGGACGCTACTCTTCTCTGCCACCGGCCGCAGAAGCTCAATCGCCTGCTTTGCCTTGGTCCAGTCCGCCTGCTGCAGCGCGCCGTACTGGCCCCAATCCAAAGCGTGCCAGATATACACATCGTTAAAATAGCGCTGGGTCTCAGAAAAACTGTCTCGCTGCGGCCACTTCGCAAAAGCGGCGTGGTAGGAGGCTTCATTGGAAGCAACCACTTCGGCCCACATGCCGCGCTGAATAAAAATATGCGAGGGCATGTGTAAGGCATGGGAGACGTCCGGGGCGATTTGCGCGTAGCGTTCGGCTGCCGTCAGGGCCAGGGGCGCGTGAATAGGGTCATCGAAGGCATGAATAATATAATGGGCCGCGCCCGGATGGTTCGGGTGTTTGCGAAACACCTCCTGGGCTATCGCACCCGCTTTCATCCGTACCCCAAACGTTGACTCTGCTCCCCAGGTGTCTCCAAGATAGCGGACCGTCCCCAGTAGAGCCACGGCGTAAAACGCCTGAAGCTCTTCGTCCTCAGGATATTGGGCAGCCAGCCGACCCATCGCCTCCGCGTAAGCAGATGCGCGCTCTGCCCCCTCTCCCTCTCCATACAGAATCTCCACCGCAGCCAGTAAGCCGGCTTCACGTGGGGTAGGGGCTTTGGCTGCCCGCTCGGCCGGCGAAGAACCGAGACGAGCCAGCACGTTTCTCGGCGTTTCAAGATCACGCGCAGGCTGGAGAGGATGATTGTGGCTCAGCGCCTCTCCCCAGTAGGCCAAGGCAAAGCCGGGCTCTATTTTCGCCGCAGCCTGGAACGCCTCGGCGGCGTCTTCGAAGCCAAAATTATGTAGATATTTGACGCCCCGAAGGAAGTGTTCCTGGGCTGCTGCTGAACCGGAGGTTGGGAAATGCAGTTCTCCAAGCTGCTCGGCTTGGGCTGCCGGCAGGCCGACACAGATACTCACAAGCAGTAATATGGCCCTGACGCTGTGTGTGATTCTTTGCTCCATCATTAGCCTCCCTGGACGCTCGGCTGATTTTCTCATTGTGTCGTGTCCGATTATAGGCAAGCGAAATAGGTGCGGCTAGTGAGCTCATTGCCATTCTGCCTATTTATTTCAAAGTGTCATAGAGTTCCTACAGCCAACTCGCTATATAGGCCACAAGCGAAAAGGAGAGCGCCGAACAATGAGTAAACCTGTGTGTGTCATTATTGGTGTGGGACCGGGGAATGGGGTGTCTTTTACCCGGAAATTTGCCGCCGAAGGATACGAGGTTGCGATGTGCGCCCGGAATGCAGCCTATTTAGACGAACTGGCCGCTGAAATTTCCGGAACGCATGCGTATCCCTACGACGTGTGTGACACTGCGGCGGCGTCTGGTGTCTTTGGTCGCATTCGTCAGGACCTTGGCCCGGTGGCTGTCCTGGTCTACAACGCGGGGCCGGGCGAATTCGTCAATATCGACAAGACTTCGCTTGATATGCTCCAGCAGGCGTGGGAGATCAATACCCGTGGCTTGTTTGTCACCGTCCAAGAAGTGCTGCCCGACATGCGGAAGGCTGGTGGCGGTAACATCGTTGTGAGTGGTGCGACCGCCTCACTCCGGGGGGGAGCAAATGCGGCTCCGTTTGCCTCGGCCAAGGCCGCCCAGCGGAGTCTGGCCCAGTCCATGGCGCGCCACCTTGGGCCGGAAAAAATTCATGTCTCATACGTGATCATCGACGGGATGATTGATATTCCCTACATCCGCGAAATGATGCCGGATAAGCCGACCGAATATTTTCTTTCACCAGACGATATTGCCGCCGCGGTGTTTCACCTGACGCAGCAACCGCCCAGCGCCTGGACGTTTGAGTTGGATGTCCGGCCCTTTGGCGAAAAATGGTAAAACCCCGTGGCGCGGATGAGCGCAGCCACGGTAACGATAATAGATGAAGGAGCACAGCATGGCGGCAGATACACAGAGCTTGGAAGCGGCCTTTCACGCTTGGAATGACGGGCTCAATACCGGCGACCTGGACGCTTTCTGGCAGGCGTTTGACGCACAGGCGGAAATTCTGGATGAAGACTTTCCGTGGCGCATGGACCTGGACGACTTCAAGGACCATATTGCCTTCCACGCCGGCGGGAAGGGGATGTGGGAATCGTTTGAATGGAAGCCTCGTGAGATGCACTTCAAAGTGTTTGGTGAGACCGGCCATGTCAGCGGCTTCTCGACGTTCCGGGGCAAACCGCGCGATGCCGGTTTTCGGCAGCGATTTATGGGCTTTACCCTGACCTGGGTGTATCGGGATGGAGCCTGGAAGCTGGTCTGCTGGCACCAGAGCCCCTTGATTGGACGGATACTCGAAGCGTCGCCGAGTTAGGAACGATCTAGAGAACCCACCCCGGCACTACGTGCCACCCCTCCGGGGAGGGGATTTTCTGAAAGGGCAATGGAGGAGGCATTGCGCTCCTCAGTATATGGCTGCCTCCACCCGTTCTCGCAGGCCGCGCAGACGACTGACGGGCTCGTTCGAGAAAACAAAGCGGACAAAGTTCGCGCTCCGCTTGCTGCCCCATCCGGTCATGGCCGTTGCCGCGATTTTTCCTCTCTCCAACAGACGCTGAGAGGCTTGCGCACCCGTCAGGCCAAAACCCGAGACATCCAGCAGCATGGACCAGCCGCCCTGGGGCTTGACGATGGGGAAGCCCTCAAGTTCCTTCAGGATCGTATCCCGCCGATTTTGCCATTCCGCGCTGGCCGCGGCAATATCAGCATCGGGCGCTTGCAGAGCCACGGTTGCCGCGGCTTGAGCAATGCCGACCGGGCAGACCACGTTGGAGATATTCACTAGGGCGATATCATCAATAATGGCTGGCGGGGCAACGATCCAACCGACGCGCCAGCCGATCATCCGGTATTCCTTGGACACCGCACCAACCGTAATGGTCCGCTGGGCCATACCGGGGAATGCGGCCGGGTGCAGAGAATCCAGGCCGTCAACAGAATACGTTCCATGGCGCTGTCATACAGCAGCCAGGCGTCGGCTTCGTGGCAGGTCGAGCAGATGCTTTCCCAAGCCTGGCGCGTAAAGACAGCGCCGGTCGGCATGGAGGGGCTCATCATCAGCAGGACTTTTGTTTTGGCTGTTATGGCCTGCCGCAACCGCCCGCGGTCCAAACGCCAGACGCCGTCTTCAATCTGATATGGAGCGAAAACCGGTACCCCGCCGACCAGCCGCACGCGGTTCACCAAACCAATGTAGATGGGATCAGTCAGGATGACTTCGTCTCCAGGCTCAAGCAGGGCCAGCAGCACGTTGAGAATGCCGTTCAGGCCGCCGGCGCTGACAACGGTGGAATTGCGCCAGTCGTACTCTACATCGGAGAGGCGACTGACGAGAGCTGCCGCTGCCTGCCGCAGGGCATCGGCACCCAGAAACGGCAGATAGCTATTGGCGTCATCCTCCCCTACCGCCTGCCGGGTCGCTTCTTCCACTCCGGGCGGCGGCCGCAAATCGGTATCGAGATTCTCCAAACGTAGTACCGCTCCGTCCTGGGACTGGTCCGCCAGATTGCCCATGCGGTCAACCCCAATCCCGGACATTCCAGCTAGTCTGCTCACTGGCATGCTGCTCCTCCTGTCGCCCTGTCGAGACGACTGTTTGCATAGCGCTTTTTCCGATAGAATACATCCCGACTGAGCCAAGACTACGGAAAGACAGAGGAAGGATATGCCATGAAATTTGGAGGTTCGCTGATTTGTCAGAACTATTTCCGGTCGCCTCGACCGGACCACGAAATTTACGCCGAAGACCTGGCTCTGGCCGAAATGTACGAAGACCTTGGGTTCGATATGGTCTGGTCGGTGGAACATCACTTCACGGACTACGAACTCATTCCCGACCCCGTGCAGATGTTGAGCTATGTGTGCGGACGAACGAAGAAGATCGGGCTCGGCACGTTTGTGATTGTGCTGCCCTGGCACGACCCGGTGCGGGTCGCCGAACAGATTGCCATGCTGGATAATTTTGCGCGCGGCCGCGAATTGCTGCTGGGCTTTGGGCGCGGCGCCGCCCAGGTGGAATACGACGGCTTTCGGGTCTCGATGAGCGAGGCGCGCGAGCGCCTGATCGAGAGCATTGAGGTCGTGAAGCGTGGCCTGGGACAGGACCGTTTTTCCTTTGCTGGTAAATATTTCAATATCCCGGACATGCGCATTCGCCCTCGTCCGGTCAGTTCAGACCTGACCGAGCGGATGTACGGTGCCATTATTAGTCCTGAGACCGGCGAGATCATGGCGCGGGCCGGCTTGGGCATGCTGATCATCCCCCAGAAGAGTTGGGCCGACCACCTGAAGGACTATGAGGCATATCAGGCGGCGTGCGCCAGATTTGGAACCGCGGTGCGGCGGCCCATTATTACTGCTTGGATCTATTGCGCCGAAGACGAGTCGGCCCAGGAAGACGGGCGGAAGTGGATCATGGACTATGCCGACACCGCCGTACAGCATTACGCTTTTGACGAACCCGAACATTTTCGAGCCGCCAAAGGCTATGAGGCCTATGTCGAGTTGGCCCAAGCCAGCCAGCAGCAGGCCAACGCCTTTCAGCAGGAGTTCGCCAAAACGCAGATATTTGGCACCCCGGAGCAGTGTGTTGCCGCCATCCGGGAGCTGCGCCAAGCCATGAACCCCAGTCAGTTTGTCGGTGTGTTCAAGTACGGCAGCCTGCCCAACGACTTGGCAGTGCGCAGCACCGAGTTGTTTGCGTCACAAGTGATGCCGGCCATCCGGGCGGATGACGCCACGGCCCAGGAGCAGTCGGCGGCCGCCCTCTAAATCCCATAAAACGCGGCGGCATTCGCCCCCAGGATTTTATCGACCGATTGCGTTGGCAGCGCGGAGAGCAACTCGCGCATAGTCTCCACCGGCTTGGTAAAGCCCTCGGCGTGCGGGTAGTCCGAGCCCACAAAGAATTTTTCGTCCCCGGCAAACTGGACGATATACGGCAGCAGCTTTTCGCTCGGGTCGGCGTTGATCCAGATATTGCGGGCCAGATACTCCCGGACCGGGCGCTTCATCTGCGAGGTGTGGCGCATGTATTGGTAGCGGTAGTCGAAACGCTCAATCCACTCCCCAACCCAACTGCCCATGGATTCCACGGTTGCCGCGCGCAATTGGGGAAAGCGCTCGAACACACCGTCATACACCATGGTGCTCAGCGACATGCGGGGGTCCTGGATCACGTTCATGGAGATAAACATGAAGCCGGGATTACGGTTTTTGTACCAGGCGCTGCCGAGGTACTCCTTGTTGCCGGCCGGGTGAATGCTGACGGCGATATTACAATCCTGAGCGGCTGCCCAGAGCGGATCGTAATCCGGGTGGCCGAAGCTTCTCCCGTTGATGGGCGCGGAGCCGATCATGATGGAACGCGCGCCGAGTTTGGCCACGCGTTGGATCTCCTGCACGGCTAGCGTTGGCTCACGGAGCGAGATATGGGCGGACGGAAAGAGGCGGTCACCATGGCCGGCGCTGACCTCAAACGCCCAGGTGTTATAGGCCCGACAGAGTGCCGCGGCGAGTTGGGGGTCCTGGACTTCGCCTTCCCATAAGAGGCCCAGGGTGGGGTAGAGGACCTGATAATCAATGCCCTCGGCGTCCAGAAACTGCATGCGCTTGTCCATGTTTTGCCAGTCGCCGCCCTTGTATAGGGACTGGTCAAATTCGTTGAGCGCGCTCCCGTCTTCCTTCTGTCCATAGCCGACGACGATGCTGAGCATCTCGTCGATTTCGCTCCCCAGCCGCATGGATTTATTATCCACTACCATGCGAAGCTTGCCGCTGGCGCTGTCCTGCTCCACGTGCATGGCCCGCTCGCGGTAAGCTGGTTCAATATACTGGAGGTATAAATCCAGGGGTTCGATCAAGTGGCTGTCACCATCGACGATGTTCATACTGGGCTCCTCTTTTCTGTGGAGCATACGGGACATAGGAAAAAATGGGTAGAGACGGACAAAGAAGGTCAGGAAAATCCCCTCTTGGGAGGGGTGCCGCGTCAGCGGCGGGGTGGGTTGTGCAGTCCGGTCGGGTACGGGGAAACCCACCCCGGCCCTTCGACAAGCTCAGGGCCACCCCTCCGAGGAGGGGAGTGGAAATACGATTGCCTTACTTTCCCCCTCAAAGCTGCTTCTGCAAGAATCGATTGATGACCGTGGCGACGTAGACGGGCGCTTCTTGTTGCGGGTAGTGACCGGCGTTACGGCAGACGGCCATTTCGGCGTTGGGATACCAGGTGAGAAAGGTCTCCTTGGTGATCGCCTCGGTGAAGGGCTCCATGTCGAACTCACCAATAATGATGAGCATGGGGGTGGTATTGCCTTTCATCTGGTCGAGAAAGCCCTGGCTGGCCAGGCTCTTCAGATAGCCGGCCTGGGCTTCTTTGCTGCGGGTCGAGCGGGGCTGCCGGATTTTGGAGTCGAGCCATTCCCGGCCCCGCCGGGTGCCGGTCGGATTGTGAATGGGAGCCATTCCCGGCACAGCCGGTTGCCGGTCAGAACGTCAAAGGCTTGGGCCAGGGCGTCGTTGTCGGTAATCGAATCGGTAATGACGGCCAGTCCCTCGGGCGAAAAAGCCAAGCCGGTCGCGGCAACCGGCGTATTGAGGATCGCCGACTTGACGCGCTCGCCGCCGTCGAGGACGACCCTTTGCGCCAGCATGCCGCTCATGGAATGGCCGACAATATGAAATTGTTTCCAGCCCAGATTATCGGCCAGAGCCAGGATGTCGGACGCGGCTTCAACCGGCGTGTACTCGCCGGGAATATGACGCGACGCGCCGTAACCGCGCACCTCAACGAACGCAAAAGTGAAATTCCTGGTGTCAAAAAAATTACGGGCAAACGCCCAGGTATCCCGGCAGCCGTAGAAGTCGTGCATGACAATAACGCCTTCCGGGCCGCCGCCGTACAGTTTGTGGCCAATAATCATAAGCGCTGACCTCCTGCGTGGTATGCCTGGATATAGCTCACATCTGCTTCCAGTCGCCAGTCCGCTCAAAGGCATGGGCGGCGCGGTAGACCGTCATCTCATCGAAATGCCGACCCACCAGCATCAGCCCCACCGGCAGCTCGTTGACCGTTCCGCATGGGAGCGAGAGGGCCGGATGGCCGGTGAGGTCAAAGGCCGGGGTGTTGGGCACCATTTCAAGGGAGCGGGCGACAATTTCAGAGACGGGAGCGTCCGGTGTCGGAATCGCAGGAGCGGTCATGGGCAGCGTTGGCATGAGCAGAAGGTCGTGATCCTTGAGTACAGCGTCGTAGGCTGCCGTCAGGCGGGGACGGAGATTCTGGGCCTTGGCGTAGTACAGGCCTCCATAGGCTTGTGTCATGTATTCTCCGGTGAGCAGCACCAGTTTCGTTTGGGGGCCGAATTTATGGGTATGGTCGCGCCACTGCGTGTGGTAACGCATCAGGCTGGGCACATAGCCGCCTGACCGGTTTTTGCCATAGCCGTTGTCGTGCATCATCGACACAACCAGACCTTCCAGGTAAATCGGCGTCCAGATCGCCGTACTCATCCGATGCAGGGGAATCGACACGGCGGAGACCTCTGCGCCCAGCGTCTCGTATGTCTTGGCTGCGGCCCGGACTTTTTCATCTACCTGTGGATCAGAATTAGCATGGCCGAAACCCTCTTGTACGAGCGCAATTTTCAAGCCTGCGACGGATTCTCCGAGCGCACTAGTGTATCGCTCGGCCGTGCAGTCAGGTTGCGCCGGGTCGAGTCCGTCGGAGCCGGCCAACACTTCGAGGAGGGTGGCATTCGTGGCGACATCTTTCGTCATGGGACCGACATAATCGATGGTCATGTCGATCGGCATGGCCCCGGTATACGGCACGAGGCCAAAGGTGGCCTTCATACCAACAATACCGCAGAACGACGCCGGTATACGGCACGAGCCACCGTGGTCTGTCCCGACTGCCAGCTCTACCTCACCGGCAGCCACCAGCGCGCCACAGCCTGAAGAGGAACCACCGGCGGTATGACCGGGCTTATGCGGGTTATGGATTGGCCCGGTGGCGTTGGTATGACTCCCACCCGAGGTGCAAAAATATTCGCTGTGGGCCTTGCCGGCGATAACCCCGCCAGCATCAAGGACGCGGCTGACCACTGTGGCATCGACATCAGGAATATAGCCCTCAAGCGTGGAGGAGCCGTTCATCATGGGCACCCCGGCTACCATGATGTTGTCCTTAAAGACGACTCGCCGCCCGCTTAGCGGCCCCTGGGCGGCTCCCGAGATATGCGTTTGCCAATACCAGGCGTTATACGGATTATCCGCCGGGCTGGGACGGTGGCCGGGAGTCCGGGGATACTTTACCGGCGGAAGATCGTCCGGCAGTGCATCCAGGGCTTCATAGATGCGGAGATTGCCGTCGATCAACTCCGCGAACTCCTGGGCTTCGGCAGCCTCAATGTCCATAAAGACGCGCTCGCCTATGCGTTGTATTTCCTGTGCGCTTGGTCGTGTAATACCCATGCCCGTGCCCCATATACGTGATGAAGGATGCGGTGATAGTATCAGTCCTGGTTCTCGGGCTGCTACGGCCCAGAATGGTAATCAACATCGAATGGAGGACGAGCGTATGTCTGACACAAACGAAGTCACCCCCGAATTTCTGGCGAATTTCACCCAGGCCTGGAACGACAAGGACCTCGATAAACTGATGGAGCATATGGCCGATAATTGTGTGTTCATGGCCTCCGTCGGTACCGAAACCGAGGGGACCAAATGGGAGGGGAGAGAAGAAGTCCGCAAGGGTTTTGCCAGTCTGTGGGAAGGCTATCCCGATGCCCACTTTGAGCCGGTGGGTAAAGATTTTATTGCGGGCAATCGGGGGGTGTGTGAGTGGATCTTTACGGGGACCAGGGTAGCGGATGGTACCAAAGTGAGGGCGCGCGGTTGTGATGTGCTGACCTTTAGGAGCGGCAAGATTCTGATCAAGAACTCGATGCGCAAGCAGCGCCCGTAGCCGCTAGGTCTCTGAAAAAGGAAGCCTCACCCTGGCCCTCTCCTATCGGGAGAGGGTACTCGCAGTGGAGCAAAACGCGACCGCTCACTTACTGAGCAAACTCGGGAATAATCTTTGCCCCCAGAATATCCAACTGTTCTTTCATCTCATCCCGAGGTAGGAATCCCTGGTCAGAAAGAATCATGAACCAGTCCGGGTTGAGTTTCTCTCTGACCGCTTCCAGTTGTCGCCGGATATCATCGACCGTCCCGACAAAGGCAATGCCGGCCTCGATCATTGGCTCAATCGTGGTTGGAATCTCTTGGGCAAACTTGGCGTGGAACTGGCTGAACAGGAAAATCGCCCCGTCGTGCGCCCGCCGCAGGGCTTCTTCGCGCGTCTTGGCGACATACAGGAGTCTGGCCAGACCGACGTTCTGACCGAGCTGTAGATCGTGTCCGGCTGTATTCGCGGCTTCGGTGTAGAACGACGCGCCCTTGATAGCCAGATCCGGGAAGGGCAGGAACATCATCGGCACAATCCCTTCGCGCGCAGTCCAGCGGATGGTTTCTTCGTTGGTGGTTAGGGCCTGGAACAAGGGCGGATGCGGCTTCTGATACGGCTTGGGCACTGGGGAAATCTTATGCAGCCAGCCCTTGGCATCCACCTCGCCCGGTGCGCCGTAACGTCGGGTTGCCTCGTGGGCCGGCCAGTCGTGTCCGCCGGCAGGAAAGGGGACCTGATAGTATTTGCCGTTAAAAGAGAACGGCTCGTCTTTCCAGGCGAGTTTCATGACCTCGAAAAGCTCCTGAAAAACCTCACGGTTACGGAGTTCGGCGTCGGGACCTGAGGTCCCCGGTTCAACCCCATATTTTTGTCCCAACACATTCACCCAGCGCGGAAAAAATCCGCGCGCGAGACCAACAAAGATGCGACCCTTCGACATATGGTCCACCCAGGCAATATCCTCGGCCAGGCGAATGGGGTCCCAGGTGGGTAAGACAAAACCGACCGGTCCAACCTGAATGCGTTTGGTGTGGTGTATCAGGTTGAGCATATGCGGAATCGGTGTGGCTCCGGCCTCAAGGCCCTCGGTATAGAAATGATGTTCTGAATAGCTCAGGGCGTCGAACGCCATCTCTTCGGCAAACTGGGCCAGGTCAACCATCTCTTCAAGCATTTCCTGCGTTTTATCCGTGCGGTGGGCAATGGGAGCCAGACGTGCTCGTTCCTCTGGGGTGGCGGGAACCACCGGGGTGAAGTGCAGCATGAATTTCATGGAAACCTCCTGTCTCGGGCCGATGTTACACTAGGTACCGGGCGACTGCATCTTCGTTCCAGGAGATGCCGGTTCCTGGGGCTGAGGCGGGAAAGGCATGGCCGTCTTCAATCAGGGTTGGTTCCTGGAGCACCGGCTCGGCCCAGTCTACATACTCCAGCCAGTGGCGCGTCGGGGTCGCGGCCAGCAGGTGGACACTGATTTCCGGGTACAAATGAGAAGAGACGGGAATCCCGCCCGGCTCGGCCAGGGCGGCGGCCCGCAGCCAGCCGGACACGCCGCCGATTTTATTGACATCGGGCATGAGAAAATCTCCAGACCCGGCCGCGATCGCCTTGGCCATGTCATGCGGCCCCCAGAAGTTCTCTCCGAGCTGAATGGGCGTATGGGTGGCCCGGCGAATCTGGGCATAGCCGGCGTAATCGTCCGCCCGCGTCGGCTCTTCGATCCAACACAGCCCCTCGCCGTCGAGGGCATGAGCACGCCGTATGGCCTCCGGCACGGTCAAGGACTGATTGTAGTCCGACATGAGGGTCATCTCGTCCGGCACGGCGTTGCGGATGGCCCGCACGATCTCGACATCGGCGCGGGCGTCTGCATAGCCCAGGCGCACTTTTATGGCGCTGAATCCCGGCTCGACCAGCTCACGGGCTTCACTCCGCACCCGGTCCACGTCCGTAATGCTCAGGCCGGTGCTGTTATAGGCTGGAATGGGTTGGGATTGCCCGCCTAAGAGTTGGACCAGGGGCTGTCCTGCGGCCTTGGCGCAGACGTCCCAGGCCGCCATGTCGATCCCGGCTGCGGCCATAGCCGTAAAACCCTGCGGGCCGAGCAGCCGGAACGCTTTGTGGAGCTTTTCTTCCAGGGCGAGCGGAATAACCTGATCGCCACCAATGAGCTCGCCCAGATTTCCGATCAGTTGTACTAGCGGCAACATGACAAACGGGGCATAGCAGAAGATATAGCTACAGCCGCAGATGCCTTCCTCGGTCTCAAGATCGACCAGAACCATGGGGAACTTTGTGACCGAGCCACCCCCGGTATAGATCGGGCGATTCATGGGTAAGCTGACCGCGCGGGCGCGCAGGGCACGAATAGTCAGGGTCTCGGTAGACATCCAGTCCTCCTTGATATTGCAAGACGCTTATGCAGAACGCTGCAGCGTGAGTATAGCGTATGGTCGGGAGAAAGGTAATCTTGTTCGCCGCGTTGCAATTTATTATTGATATTGACTACTTCTGGATTCCGGGGCTCGAATGGAGGAGGGGGGGAAATTTATATGCACTACAGCGCCGAGCGTATGCTCACCACGCATGTTGGCAGTCTACCGCGCGGTGAAAGACTTCTTCAGATGCTGGTCGATCGAGAAGCCGGTACAGCGATTGATGAGGCCGCGTTTGAAAAACAGGTCAAGCACGATCTCGATTATGTGCTGCAAAAACAGACCGAAGTGGGGGTGGATATTATCGGCGATGGCGAGCTGCCCCGGCTCGGATTCTCTTTTTATGTCAAGGACCGTATGTCGGGCTTTGGGGGCCACTCGCCCCGCGGTACGGTGACTGATTTTGCAAAATTTCCAGGCTACGCCAAACTCAAGCAACAGCAGGCGGCCAAGGGAGACGAGATTTCCAAGAGCGCAACCCTGTACGCCATGCCGGAATGCCAATGCGCCGTGCAATACGACACGGAGAAACGCGCCGCGCAGCAAGAGTTGCGTCTCTTCACAGAATCCCTGGAGCGAACCGGGGTCGGGAACCAGGCGACAGCGACTTTTGTGACCGCCGCAACGCCGGGCATTGTCTCGACAACCCTGTTGCGCAATCCGAATAACCCGGACTACGCCACCGACAGAGACTATGTGATGGCCTTGGCCGAGGAACTCCGTAGCGAATATGAACTCATTGTTGAGCACGGCCATATTCTTCAGGTCGATGGACCCGATCTGGCCCTTGAGCGCCAGATTCTGTATGTGGACAAACCGCTTGATGCCTTCCTCAAACGGGTCGAGCTACATGTTGAGGCGCTCAACGCCGCTCTGATCAACATTCCCAAAGACCGCGTACGCCTGCACGTATGCTGGGGGAATTGGGACGGCCCGCATATCGACGATATGGATCTGGAACCCCTGTTGCCGCTCCTGTATCAAGCCAATGTGGGCGGGCTAAGCATCCCCTTTGCCAACCCACGTCATCAGCATGAAGGCGAGCTGTTTGTGTCCTACCCGCTCCCGAACGACATGCTGCTCTTTCCCGGCGTGGTGGATGTGACCACGAATTATCTCGAACACCCCGAGGTTGTTGCCGAACGCCTGGCACGTATTGTCGATGTGGTTGGCGAGCGGGAGCGCATCATTGCCAGCACGGACTGTGGGTTTTCGACATTCGCCGGCTATACCATGGTGGCTGAGGACGTGGTATGGGCGAAATTGCAGGTGCTGAGCCAGGGCGCGGCCTTAGCATCCGAGCGTTTGTGGTAAGATTACGAGTCTGAAGGAGGGCAGCAATATGACCAAAGAGGAAAACCGCAATATGACCAAAGAGGAAATTTCCCAGCGGGTCGCCCGGTTCGATCATCTCCAGCCCATGTCCACGGCCAAGGATATGGCGGACGTGCCGCCGGCCGCGATGGATGTCATCTTTGCGCGCCGCCTGATGCCGGTCATCTTGGAGAAGACCAAGAACCCGTTTGGTGAGACGGCCGCCATATTCGGTGCGGCGGGAACAACGATGAACGTGTCTGTCTGCCCGCCCGGCCAGGGACCGTGTTTGCACGCCCACAACAGTACCTATGAGACCTTCATGGTTCTCGACGGCGCGTTCGAGTTTGCCGTGGGTGAGGAGGGACAGGAGACGGTCAGGCTCAATAAATGGGATGTGTTCTCCTGTCCGCCGGGTGTGTATCGCGGCTTTCGCAATGTAGCGGACAAGGACAGCGTCTTGCTGACCGTTATTACCGGGGAGGTCGACGCGCGTGATGACGTCGGGGTACCGCCGAAGATCACCGAACAGATTCGTGCCGACTACGGGGAAGACGTGCTCAACAGGTTTCGGAAGATCGTGACGTTTAACGAGCGGGAGCCGGCATAGCAGGGTGCCGACTCTTCACCCGACTTGCATGGAATAAGGAAGGAAGGGAGACATTCATGGATGCCGAGCAGAAACAAAAACTCGCGGACCTGTGCGCCCAGCAGCACGTGGCCGTCCTCACAACCCAGGGGGAGGCCTGGCCGACGGCCCACCTACAGGCATTTGGGCAGACCGACGAGCTGGATTTGATCTTCATTATGCTGGCCGACGCGGAGAAGTATTCCAATCTGCTCACGCGCCCCCAGGCGACAGTTGCGATTGATAATAGAGACACGGCCGATGTTTCGACCCTGCAAGTGGCGCGCGCAACGATACAGGGCCTGGCCACAGAGGTCGCTCGGGACAGTGCCGAATGGGACGAGTTGAAAGAACGTTTCCTGACCAAGAATCCGTTTGAAGAGCCGTTCTTCGGCTATGACAGCTTACGCATGATGCGTCTCGCCCCTAAGCGTATCTCTTACGCCAACGGCCTAGCGGATACGTTCAAGGTCGAGCTGTAGGAAAAGACAGGCCCTCAGACCTGCGCCGCGTTTCATGAACTATGGAGCCGTGGACTACGGAGCCATAGCGCCGTCTGCGAAATACCTGGCGGCCAGGTCTCTGGCCTGCTCGCGGCTGAGGCCGTGCGACTCCCAGGCGTCACGCGAACGATCCAGGATGTCTTCGAGGTCGGTGGTCTTCTTGAAATCACCGAGTTGGTCGTGCTCGGTCTCAAGCCCTAAGGCTTCGGCAACGATGGAGATGTAATTGCGGACGCTGAGACGGGAGTCGCTGATGTCGCACCACTCGCGATGACAGGCGTGTGAGATGGTTGCCAGGGTGTCCGCCTGGCTCGTCTTCTTGAGCGAATGGACCAATTCGGTCCGGATGGCCTGAAAGCGTTGCGGCGGCAGACGCAGGCCAGCCGCCCCGCAGTCGTAGTCCAGCTCCGGCGGAGACTGAAGCTCGTCAAGCAGTTCGATCCCAGGAATCGAATGCAGAAGGGTAGCAGCGGACTCTCGGTCCCGCTTGGCCCGTCTCTGACCCTCTTCATGCCCGGTGCGACCCACATGGGTATGGAGGGCGACCTTGCCAGCAACCGCTCGGTCCCAGGCAATCTCGCCGCGCTGGGCCATATCGGCCAGGAACTGGGTGGTGTGGGTGATCTCGAACTGCGGCTGGCGGCTGTCGCGGCCAATGATGACGTCCTTGAAATGGACGTTGCAGGACGGGCACCACATGACTACTCGTTTGGGCTGATAAGATTCCAAGCGCCCAACCGTTCGATCAGAAACCTGACTTCCTTTCTTCGGACCGTCAAATTTGTCCCAGACAATGCCGCAGCAGAACTGCACCCCGCCGACGGGAATAAAATCGATCCCCAGGTGAGTGAACACGTCAATGACCTGCCTGGCGATATGGGGAGTGCGTAAAATATTGCAGCCCAGATACAGCACGGTCTCGTAGGCGCGGTCGGGCGTGTGATATTTCTCGACCCAGGAGACATCTTCCGCCCTGATCTGTAACTGCTTGAGGTCCTGAATCCGGCGAAAAAACGCTGAGTGGTTAAACTCTGGCATGGGAGTCACTCCTCAATATCCCACCCCTTCGACATCTTCAAACATTTCGAGCGGGGTCTCGCGGGTTTGCAGTTCGCTCTCCCGGCCATCGACCCAGCCGAGGAAGGTGCCGTGGGCCTGATAGCCGAGCAACTGCTGCAAGCGTTCCGGCAGTTCTTTGGCCCGCTCGACCGGGACGGCCAAATACTGATTCTCTTCCTGCCGCAGCCAACCCACGCTAAAGGAAAAAAACAGGCCGGTG
>MPMI01000044.1 GCA_002238415.1 Desulfurellaceae bacterium bin18
GCCCGCTTGTGGGGCGCCGTTGGCCCCGCCCTCTCGGCCTTCTCCCCTGCCGAGTGTGCCAACTACTTCCGCCACGCTGGCTATCGCCTCGCTACACCACCATGAAAACTGCTCTAGCCGGCGGTTTGATGAAAAATTGCTCTCCGTCTATCCCTAGGAGGTCAGGTTAGACTTATTTCTCCCCTGCCGTCGCGAGCAGCCGAGTACGTACGTCATCGGGAAATGTTACTCGGACGAAGCGACTCGTCGGATAGAGATAGTCTTCCCCCGATTCATCAACCACACGTAAGCAATCGACCTCTGCTGCCTTCTGGTCAGGAAGGACTTGGTACACCTTCCAGACTTCCAGGTCTTCGTAGCTTTCATTGGTCACACAAATGGCGAATTCACATTGCTCTGCTGGCATCTCTAGCAGCCTTAATCTAAGACTCGCTTGACCTTCATCTTCCGCCGACCGACGCCATGGGCTTCATACCAATGCAACTCTGCCAAGCGAACCTCGTGATTGGGGAAACGTACGCGGCCAATACCTTTGAGCTTCCGCCACCGCCGTCCGCCGAATTATTCCCTCAAGCGCTGCCACTCGCGAATGGACAGATTAGACGCAATATTTTCAATCGCCGTTAATTCACCGAGGAGTTCAAAATCGCTCCCCATGCGGTAGAGCATAACCGCCGTTCAATTCACACGCAAGCGACAAACTTGCCCGCGATATAGGTTCCTGCACCGGCAATCATTTCCCCTATGCCGGTGTGTGCTCCGCCAGAAAGCGCTCGACCGCCTGCTTGGCAGCCGGGTGATGCTCGGGCTCTTTCCACCGCTCAACCAGCGTTGCCCTAGGGGCGAGCGCGGCAATCTCTCGGGAGGTCTCCTGCGGATGATAGAGGTCGTCTCCCAAGAGGACTAAGAGCGGCGTCTGACACTGTGAAACAAATTCTTTCGAGACGTTGAAGAGAAAGTCGCCGCTGTACATATTCGTTTTGAACGACTCCCACGCCTCGTCACCCACCTCAGGCCGCCCAGGCTTCAACTCGGCGGCCCAGCCATCAAACATGTCAAAAAACGCCTGACGATTATCGGACAGACCAATCGTCTGAAAGAGAATGGCCGACGCAACCCGCTGCGGCGCGGCCTGGATGAGGCCCATGCAGTAGGGTCCGCCAATGCACATGCCGGCCACATGGAAATTCTCAACTCCCAAATGATCCATCAATGCCAGTTGGTCTTCCGTATAGGTATGCCAGCTATCCGCGGCACTGACTGGGGCGGTTGATTGGCCGGCGTTGCGTTGGTCCATGGCAATAACGCGATAGCTGGGGGCAAGCTGCTCAATCGGGTTCCAGGGGGTTTTCTCCCAAAAGGACACAGAGGAACGCATCCCGCCCGGTGCGATGAGTAAGATCGGAAATCCTGCGCCCTGCTCTTCGTAATACAACTTGGTCTCTCCACGTTCGAATATTGGCATACCTGTTTCCCTTCACTTTTTTATCGGAGGATAGAAACTTCCGGCACCCTTTGCAAGTTGCGCCCGGCTCCGACCCAGGTCGGACGCTTGACATGGTCATACGGCAATGGGGTAGAGTGGTCCTCAATTGATCGGGAGTCCCTCATTTTCCAGGCGAAGGAAGGAACGGATAATGAAACAGTATCGCGTCATCTCAGCCGACTCGCACGCCATCGAACCCCCCGACCTGTGGCAACACTACCTGCCCCACGCCTATAAAGACCGGGGGCCGCGTGTCGTTGCAGAACCCACGGGCGATATCTGGGTGTGTGAGGGCATGCCGTCGCATATCGCAAAACGTCCGATGGGCGCGGTGGCAAAAAATAGAGAGAAAGCCTACGCCGCGGCAGCAGCAGGCGATAAACGCTACGCCACGGATGCGAACGATTGGAACCCGGATGCTCGGGTGCAGTATATGCGTCAGGACGGGGTGGATGCCGAGGTGCTGTATCCGAATTACGTTATGCGAGCCTTTGGCATCCCCGACCCGGACCTGCAACAGGCCGTCTGCCAGGCGTATAATGACTGGCTGAGCGATTTTTGCAGTGCCCATCCACAGGACTTATTCGGCATTGCCGTCATACCGGTCTTTGATGTTAACTGGGCAATACGGGAGTGCCGGCGAGCCAAGGAAAAGGGGCTGGTGGGGGTGCTGTTGCCGCAAGATACCCCCGACGGCTCACGCTATTCGGCGGCCCAATGGGACCCGTTGTGGGCGACGCTGGCCGAACTCGGTATGCCGCTCAGTCTGCATATTATT
Source organism: Desulfurellaceae bacterium bin18 (assembly GCA_002238415.1). Taxonomy (GTDB): domain Bacteria; phylum Desulfobacterota; class Binatia; order Bin18; family Bin18; genus Bin18. The sequence continues at coordinate 2,265 of MPMI01000044.1, forward strand.
GCCTCCGGCCACGCCAACACCAATTGGGCGCGGGATGAGACGGGCGAAGAAAGTGCAGCGGTCGGTTACGCGGTCCTGCCGGTCCGCATGGCGCGGGCGTTTGGCACGTTTATCCTGGAGGGCGTGTTTGACCGCCATCCGGGCTTGAAGCTGATTTCCGCCGAGAATGAACTGTCGTGGGCCGCCAATTTTCTGGGCCGCTTGGACTGGGGCTATCATCGCCGCACCATGGCGAAAGACCCCATGGTCAAGTGTCAGCGCTTACCCAGCGAGTATTGGCACGAGCACTGTTATCTGACGTTTATTGATGACCTGCCGGGCGTCATGCTGCGCGAGTTCATCGGCGTGGATCGCATCATGTGGTCATCAGACTTTCCCCACCTCGACAGCAGTTGGCCCGAATCCCGAAAATTCCTGGAGAAACATCTGGCTGCTGTCCCCGCAGATGAGGCCCGGCCGATTGTCGCGGAAAATTGTATGCGTTTGTATGGTTTGGGGGAGGCTTGACCGAAGGGGCTTCCAGAAAGAACAAGATGGGTCCGGAGACCCATCCGTTTTTCAATGTCTACGAATCGGCACTCAACAATTCGGCCAAACGCTCATCGGCGTAATACACAACAATCGCCCGTTCGGCGAAGTACCACTCCCCACCGTCACGGACAAAACGGTCATCGTATCGACCGATTGCCTGGCGCGGGGTGGTTTCGTCTTTAGCGATAAGGTCGGCGTCCATATAGGACACCACCCGCGCCTCGTCTCCGTTCAGATCAATCTGGATGTTGGATATCTTGTGGCGGAGGTGGGTCAGTCTCGCCCGGAAGTGTTTATGGTAGTTCGCATACCATTCGCGCACGGCCTCACGACCGTTATAGCCATCGTTGTCTTCAAGGCTGACCACCAGCCGCCCGTTGGGATGAAAGAGCGCAGCCACATCATCCGCGCTGCCGCGATCAACCGCATGACAATAGCGATCAATCACCCGACGGATTGCGGCTTCGTCCACGACTCGACGCATTTCGTCACTCATACTGATTTCTCCCTTTCAGTGGCGTGCGTTATCAAGGACTGCATTATTTGTACGCAGTACTTGATTTGCCTTTCGTATTGAGGCCACGATTCCACACTTTTCAAACCGTGGAAAATATTATTTCGATACCGGAAGATTACCGAGACAATCAAGAATACCTTCTCGCAGTTTGATAACTCATCGAGAGATTTTTCAAGAAGTGGCTTAATGTCCGGCTTCGTATTCCCACGCATCAAGTCCAAGTGACGCTCTTCACACTGGTACCTAGAGTGAAAGTGTTTAATGATCGGATTCAGGGGGCCAGGATCAAACCCTCCATCGGTAAGACGCTGGCAGTGAGAGGGAAGGTCCTTTCCTCTCGCAAAGCCACCAAAGCACTTCGGTTCCAGCAGCGACCACGCAATTAGAAACCGGACCGCTGTCTTATCATCCAATAGACGCGTCACTTCCTCTGGTCTTTCTCCTAGATGGTCTGCAAACCATGTGTCGAAGTCGAGGGTGCACATGTAGCCTCACAATGATGTCTAACACAGGTAGTAGTCTGTTACGCCACCGGCTCCAGCACCACCACCGGAATCTCGCGCTCGGTCTTGGCCTGATAGTCAATATAGGGCGGATAAATGACCGCCATTTTTTCCCACAGCGCAGCCCGCTCTTCTCCACTGGCGGTTCGTGCCTTGGCCTTAAAACGTCTGTCCAGCACCTGCACCTCAACCTCCGCGTTGGCGGCCAGATTCAGATACCAGCCGGGATGCTTGGGTGCGCCGCCTTTGGAGGCGACGATAACGTAGTTTCCATCAGCCTCACCATAAATTAAGGGCATGATGCCCGTCTTGCCCGACCGACGACCGGTCGTGGTCAGCAACAGTGTCGGGAGGAGCCCTGGGCCGCCAACCGGCGCGGAATCCCACATATGCCCGTCGGCGCCATCCGTATCGAGGTAGCGCTGCAAATGGTCTGCAATCCAGCTTGGCAGATTATCCGGTATTTTGACATCACTCATACTATTCTCCTTTTCCTTTGATTGACTATCTGACACACTGAAACTCACTGTTCCGGCAGATCTTCCAATAGCAGGGTTCGAGCCGCCATGATGACGTGCTTTTCAACCCCGTTCCGCCGATGTTCGTTTGCCGCTAAAAACTCCTTGCTTTCCACCATATCAATAAACGCTGCGCGGCTCGGATAATAGACGAGAATCGCCCAGTCCCAGTCCACATCGCCACCTTCGTGCAGGGCTGCTTCGGCTACCGGCCCGGCCCACAGCACCCGGCCACCGCGCTCCTCAACGAGCTTCTGGACCGGTTTGGTATACCGAGCGTAAGCTTCCCGGCCCGTTCCGTCTCCGTCCAGCGAGTGGGTTCGATACTTAATCAGATTAATCATGGTGACCGGGCCGTCGTCAGACGACTCACGGAGCAAATCGACGTTGAATGTGCTCATAGGCTTTCTCTTGTAATGCTCAGAACAGGTTAAGCTGTTGATCCTTCTCATTCGCGTTTTCCAGCGGATGGAAACCGTGCGCCGCGGCCCACTCCGGGTCGGGGCCCTGCCAACCGAAGCGTCCGAGATCGGTCACGCCTTTGACACTAAAAGTGACCCCTTCTTGCTCAAGTAAAGTCTGCTGGCGTTGCCCGGTACTCACCCTGCCCTGCGCATTAATAACCCGCTGCCACGGAACGGGAGGGTCCGGCTGTCCATCCCGCAGAGCGGCCATGGCGTCACCAACCTCCCGTGCGGTCACCGGCGGTCCCATGACCTGGGCGATGTGGCCGTAGGTGGCGACACGCCCGTATGGAATTTGCCGGGCAATCTCGTAAACGCGTGAAAACACCGCATGCGGTCCGTCTGCTTCTCCGTCTCGATCAGGATGGTGCATTCGGCCTTTCCTCCGTCTCGATCAGGTAAAGCGCGGCATCACTTTCGTGGCAAAGAGCTCGAAGCTGCGCAGAATAGTATCACGCGGCAGGAGTCCGTCGCCTAACAGGAAAAACATTTCGTCCGTCCCGATCTTCTGGGCCAGCTCGATTTTGCGCGATACGCTGTCCGGGTCACCGATCAGGGGCTCGGCAACCCCCAGTCCGAACGGAATACCCCATTTTTCCCAGAACCAGCGGGTATCCGCCATGATCTGGGGCGTTTCCGAGGGATTCTCCGTGAGTACGAGTTGGCCGCCCAAGGCCAATTCGGTGCCGGGTTTTACCGTGCGGCCCGCCTTTTCCGCCTCTTCCCGATAGACATTTTGAAGGCGGGCACAGAGCTCCTCGTGCAGGAGGATGATAATCGGCTTTCCGCCTTCTCGGCCCCAATAGCGAATGGATTCCGTGTTATGGGTAAAGCCGGCATACAGCGGTGGGTGTGGATTCTGGTACGGCCGTGGCGCGATGCCGATCTCTTCGATGCTCATATCGTCCTTCACCCCGGCGCCGAACTGCGTATACGCTTCCATGGGGTGTGGATTTTTTGCGCCTTCGGGTGGAAACTGCCAGAACTCGCCGCGATGGGAAAACGTATCGGTACTCCAGGCTTTCTTGATGACCGCGACCGCTTCTTCAAACGCCCGGCGGTTTTTGAGATCAGAGGCTTGTTTTTTATTCCAATGGCCGACGGCTTCGACGCCGGGCAGGCTGCCGTAATTCTGGACCCAACGCGCCTGATAGCCACGCACGAAGGCCACGTTCAGACGGCCCTCCAGCATATGGTCCATCATGGCCACATCTTCAGCCACGCGCAGAGGATTGTGGGTGTTGAGGACATAGCCCAGTACGTCAACCTTTAAGCGCGTGGAGTGCTGACCAATAAACATGCTCAGCAAACCGGGACTTCCGGTGGCTTCCATGCCCTCGATCTGGAGGTGGTGCTCGGGATGTCCGAAGCCTTCAAAGCCGGCCTGGTCACACACCGTGACATATTCTTTGAGGTCTTTAAGCATGCGCTGGTAGAGTTCGGGCCGCTTGCCAGCCATGCCACCTTCGAGCTCTTTTCGGGTCCCCACCGTACAATAGGCAATCGCGTGAAATTTCATACAGTTTATACTCTCGCCTTTCGCCTCGTCAGCCTACCCCATATGCCCCTACAGAAAAAAGGTGGGTCCGCCGAACCCACCCTCCGAGGCAATAGTGGCAACAGAAAGAGCGTGCATGGAGCGGTTGTTCGTCTCTCTATACCGGGGCCGAGCCCTTGAGCAGGATACGTTGATGGATACGGCGTTGGCCCGGAGGAAAGTCCATATTGACCGAGTGTGTCACGCTCCGGTTGTCCCACATGAGCACGTCTCCGACCCGCCAGGCATGATGATACTGATATTGCGGCTGGGTCATGTGGGTATCGATTTGATCGAGCAGCGCATCACTTTCTTCCCGTTCCATCTCCAGGATGCGGTCGGTCCGGTTCGAGTTGAAATAGATCGCTTTTTGGGCCGTCTCATCATGGGTGCGAATCAAGGGATGAACGACATCCGGCGTTTCGGCCGCTTCTTCCTTGGTACGCTTCACGGCTCGGGCCGGGGCACGCAAGGTGTCATAGCTGTGAATGGCCCGCAGGCCATCGAGACGGGCTTTCATGTCTGCGGATAAATCTTCGTAGGCCGCACGCGCATTGCAAAAGCGGGTTTCCCCGCCATGTTCAGGGATTTCCAGGGCCTGCAAGAGCGTCACTTTTGCCGGGACCGCAAAATAGGAATCATCCGTATGCCAACCCGAGCGCCGGTCGAGGAGCAAGTCGGCCGGTTTGTCTTCCGCCTTTTTATACGTGCTGTTAAAGACCGAGACTTCCGGGGCCTCCTCAACCCGCATATTCCGCAGCAGTTGAATCTGGGGTTCACCAAAATACCGACCGACTTGCGCAAAGGCCGCAGGCGTCAGCGGTTCTGATCGCAAACACACCAAGTGATAGGTCAAAAAGGCGTCCTTAATGGCCGCGACGGTCGTGTCGCTGACCGGCCGTGTCCAATCGACACCGGCTACCTCAGCCCCGAGGGCATCACTTAACGGCCGAATATGAAGCGTCATCGCTCTTCCTCCTACATTACCGGACCGGTTGGCCACAGTTCCCGAGTTCGTCGTCTCTTTATGCCAGTCGGATGAGAAAAAAATCAAGCATCAGAAATGTGCCAGGAAGCCGCCGTCAACCGCCAGCACTTGTCCGGTGATATACGAGGCCGCCGGCGAGGCCAGGAAGACTGCCGCCCCCGCGATTTCCGCGGGCTCACCCCACCGTCCGAGAGCAGTCCGACGTTTCAGCATACTGGCAATGTTCCGGTCCGCGACAAGATCGCTGTTGGTCTCGGTGGCAAAAAATCCCGGCGCAATGGCGTTGACGGTAATGCCGAACGGGCCCAGCTCAGCCGCCAACGCCCGCGTCAACGCTTCGAGACCACCCTTGGTCGCGGTATAAGCGGCATCCCCACTATTGGCAATCGGGCCGGCGATGGAGGTGATATTAATAATGCGACCGCCGCCCTGCTCGGTCATCAGGCGGCCCGCTTCTCGGCTCACATTGAACGGCGCAAGCAGGTTCACGTCGATCATCTGGCGGACCGCGGCCAGCTCGAAGTCAAAGAGTTTGCGACGATCGCGCCGGCCAACGTTGTTCACCAGAATATCGAGCCGACCGTAGGTAGCGCGAATGTGTTGGAAGGCGGCAGACACCGCCCCTTCGTCGGCAATATCACATACCAGCGCCTCGGCCCGGCCATCCTCGGCGGTAATGGCGGCCAGCGCCGGCTCAATCCGGTCCCGACTGCGGCCGTTGACCAATACCTGGGCGCCATGCCGTCCAAAGGCCCGACCGATTTCCAGGCCCAGCCCGCGTCCCCCACCGGTAATCAGCGTAATTTTTCCCTCAAGCGAAAAGGCGGATGGTATCACGACCGTCGTCATCAGGCGCTGTGATCGCAGCCCCACTCGATGCCATTGCGGAGCAGTTGCTCAAACGGCTGGGTATCCCATGAGCCGCGAAAAACCTGAGGCGTTGTGCTCTCAGCATCGACACTCGCATCGACAAACGGCTGCATATTGCTAGTCGTTGAGTGGCAGTGCCCCAGCGCAATATAGGCGACCCCTCCCCTGCCTAAGGCGCGGGAAAAACCCAGCACCCGTGTTTTTCCATCCGCTTGCAGGGCGGTGTCCTCATCGTACACAAAGCCAAAGCCCGGCGGGGACGGGTCTTTTGCCAGCTCAGTGGTCAACAGGATATCTGAAGCCGCCGGCTCCTGGAGTTCAATCAGATACAGCTCGTCCATGACCTCAAACGAGGCGGGTAGGCCCCTGGTCAGGCGATGCTGCTGATTGACCACATCAACCCGGAACTTGCGTAGCGGCGGATGGTTCAGGAAGAAACCACCCAGGGTCGTATGGTGGTCGGCTTTGACCATCTTGCGTATGCGCCGGTCGTCGCCGACCGGTGCCGCCTTTCCGCCACTCGTCCCGTGCAGTCCTAGCCAGCGTCCACCGTCTTTGAGCCACTGTCGGAGGAATCTGTTCTGGGCTTCGTTGGGGAAAGGGCCGGCAACATAGGTCACCAGCAATTGACACCCAGGCAGCCATTTGTCTATATCGGTGAAGTCCCCGCTGACCGAGGCCGTGGCATTAGGCCGCTCGTGTAGAAGCTGAAGAAGCCGCAGCCGGGCATAGTCCATATCGTGCCCAGCCGGAGATCCCACCGGAAACCCACCGGTAATCACGTGGACGCGAACGGGTTGAGGATTGCTCATCGGACGACCTCCTTTTTCACCGTTGCTATGGTCAGAAACACTTTCCTTCCATTAACAGGCATACCGAACCCACGGGCTGAGCACAAGGCAGCGTCCGGCGTCTGGCTCAGCTTGGCGGTCGTTTTGACCTGTCTCGTATCAGCCCCCGCTCATGCCCAAATCGTGGAGAAGGTAATTGATGGCGACTCACTCCGGGTTCGAGGCGTTGGTGAAGTTCGATTCATTGGGGTCGATACCCCTGAGTGGAACGAGCCCTTCGGCAAGGAGGCGAGCGCGTTCACGCGGCGCCTCGTCGAAGGTAGGCAAGTGCGTCTCCAATACGACCAGCAGAGAACGGATAAGTACGGGCGCACTTTAGCCTATGTCCATCTGCCAAACGGCGTCTTCGTCAACGAGATGCTCATTCAACATGGGTATGGCAGACTCATGGAACGCTTCCCGTTCCGCCATAGAGACCGCTTCCAGCGTTATGAACGCGAGGCCCGGCATGCTGGTTTGGGTCTCTGGGGTGTAGGGCGGAGAGCACAGCAGATTCCACCACCCAGCGTCCTCGGGCGCTACGACGATAATGGCAATGGCCGCATCACCTGTGCCGAAGCACGCCGCCATGGCATCGCACCGGTGCATCGGAGCCATCCGGCCTATGTCTACATGCACGACGCCAATAACGACGGCATCGTCTGCCGATAAGGCTCCGTTCCTCGCCCAGCAGCCTACCCTAGACAGTGATCCGCTTTCCGCTATACAGAGGAGCACAATGTCAACCCAAGCCATTGAGACCACCCGCTTTCTTTCTCACGACGCCGTGCGGACAATCGCGCACCAGTTCGGGACACCGGTGTACGTCTACGACGAGGCGCGGCTCACGCAGGCGGCCCAAGAGGTTTTGCACTTTCCAAACGCCTTCGGCCTGACCGCGCGCTACGCCATGAAGGCCCTGCCCAACGGTAATATTCTCCGTTTGTTTGACCGCCTGGGCCTCCACTTTGACGCCAGCTCCGGCTTTGAGGTTGAACGGGCTATGCAGGCCGGCATCGCCGCGCATAAGATTGCCCTGACCGCCCAGGAACTCCCGCAGAATTTTCCGACTTTGCACGCCGCCGGCGTAGCCCTCAACGCCTGTTCGCTTGCGCAGTTGCGCTATTTTGGCGAGCGTTTTCCAGGCCAGGAACTCGGCATCCGTTTCAATCCCGGTCTCGGCTCCGGCGGGACGAACCGGACCAATGTGGGTGGCCCGGCGGCAAGTTTTGGGATCTGGCACGAAGACAGAGCAACCGTCCAGGCTATTGTCCGCAAACATGCGCTCAAGGTCATTCGTATTCATACCCATATCGGCTCAGGCTCGGACCCCGAGGTATGGCAGCATGTGGCCGGTATGAGTATCGGCTTGTTAGAGCATTTTCCGGACGCGCATACCCTCAACCTCGGCGGTGGATATAAAGTGGGACGGATGAGCCACGAAACCTCAACCGACCTGCAGGAGGTCGGCCAGCCCGTGGTTCAGACCTTTGTGGCCTTTGGGGAGGCAACAGGCAGAAGAATCCAACTGGAAGTCGAGCCGGGGACGTATCTGGTCGCCAATGCCGGCTGTGTGATTACCACGATCCATGACCGAACCCGCACGGGCAAAGACGGCTATGACTTTCTCAAGATCGACAGTGGCATGACCGAGGTGCTGCGCCCCAGCATGTATGGCGCTCAGCATCCGCTCGTTGTCGTCCCGGCAACAGAGGCAGCCGAGCAGGAGCAAGGGCTAACCCTGGACGCCATTGTTGCCGGCCACTGTTGTGAATCCGGCGATATCCTCACCCCTTCAGCCGGCGACCCGGAAGCGCTGGAACCCCGCACGCTTCGTGATGCCGCTATCGGCGACTATCTGGTGATTGAAGGCACAGGCGCGTATTGCTCCGGCATGAGTTCCAAAAACTACAACTCGTTTCCGGAAGCGCCGGAGGTGCTGTACCGCGGGCCGGAGCAAGAGCCCGTGCTCATCCGCAAGCGGCAAACGCTGGATCAGATCGTTCAGAACGAGGTGTTGGTATAACGTAGGCAAAGCGCTGGTCAGCGTTGGTCGGCCTCCAGGTTCTTCTGTAGCGAATCGCCGATAAACGGGCGCAACCAATACGGATTGAGAAACTCCTGTTCAATAAAACGAGAATCATCGCTCAGCGATGGGCCGTGGTCCACGGTCGTCCAGTAGGCGTAGAACTGCTCATGCAGGAGCGGGTCGGAGATGGCAAAGTCTCCCGCTTTCTCGCGCTGCTTCAGCCAAGCGTGCATGGCGTCAAAGGCTTCGAGTCCGGCTTGTTGCCATAAGACCCGCCCGCCGCCGTACTCCCGGTATAAATGACGCTGGAGTTTCCAGTTGGCGACCATCCAGCCGGCAAAACGTCGTCCGGGCGGTCTGAGCTGGCTATCAATCGCTTGCCGTTCGTCCTCAAGCCGCTGTTTCTCCTCCGCAGCCAGTCCTGGCTTGGCAAGCGTTTGTTCAATCTCTCCTCGGCGGTCTTTGAGCGGATGATCCTGGGCCTTGAGGCGTTCGTTATGCCAGCCATCAAAATGCGCAGTCGCCGTTGAGACCTCGCGCTCCGTGGGTTGGAGCGCATCCCTGTGGGCGGCACGATACTGCCGCATCACCGGATGGCTGAACAGATTGTGCAGTTCATTTGAGAGCGCGACACCCGCTGTGGCCGTGAGCTGGTCTCTATACACAGGCTGTCCCAACACGACCCCAATCTGCTCCCGCGGCGTTTCTTCCGCGGGAGCGAAAACTGGCCAGCACAGCAGCAAACTGAGGACGAACAGTCTCGACAATGGCCTCCCGGATATCCGCTTCCCTGGTACTCCGCTTTTCATCGTCAAAGAACGTGCGACTGTGTGATCTCTCATTGCTTGCTAACATGGCAGAAAACTTGAGGAGAAAAAACTCCGCTCGCGGTACGGACCTGTACCGGCATACAGCGATTTTCTCATTCACTTCTGCCTGACCGCATGATAGACCTCTTTTCACACCGCTCCAGAGGAAAGGAAACGCGTGGCCTATCAATATACCGTCTACGGCCTGGAACTCAGCCTGTTCACCCGCAAACTCGAAGCGGCTATGATTTTTTATGGCGCACCGTTTGTCCGCAAGCCAAAAACCCAGACCAACCGGCAGGAGATTGAGCACCGTTCAGGCACCCATCAAGTCCCGGTCTTACACACGCCCGAGAACTGGATGATTGGCGATACGACGCCCCTGATGATGCTGCTGGACAATCGGTATCCCGCCCGAGCGATGTTTCCGCGCGGCCCGCTTGGCGTCCTCGTGCATATCATCGAAGAATTCCTGGACGAGTGGGTGGCACGGGTGATGGTCCATTACCGTTGGCATTATGAAGAGAGCAGCCGCTTTGCCGCCGAGCGGATTACCCGAGCGACCATGCCGGATGCGGACGAGGCAACCATTGCCGCGGCTCTCACAAACGCGCCGATTGCAGAATGGGGCAAGCGCGCTTGTCGTGCCACCGGCACCGCCTCCGAGCAACAACAACGCGCCGCAGAGGCCGAATATACCCGCATTCTTGATGCCATAGACCGACAACTTCAGCAGACGCCCTATCTGTTAGGCAGTCGTCCATGCGCGGTCGATGCCATCGTCCTGGGCGGCCTGCGGGCGCACACCTATATGGACCCCGCCCCAAAAAAGCTCGTCTCTCAGTATCCCCGTATTGTAGCGTGGTGCGAGCGAGAGGCAGACCGCTGGGACGGGACTGGAGAGCTGGCGCCGTTCCCGCAATCGACTCCCTTTGCACAAATGATACTCGCGGAAATGCCAGCAACCTATAAGCCCTACATCCTGGCGAACTCCCAGGCCCAAGCCAGCGGCACGAAAGCCTTTGTTGTGACAACCTATGCAGAAGAGGTCAGCTACCTCTCCCGCCCCTATCCCGAGTTATCCCGGCACATGCTCGTCAACCGCATTGCGAATCAAACCAACGCAGAAGAACGCCTGACCGTCCAAGACTGGCTGGCCGCGGTCGGGCTGGCAGAATGTTTTCGCTGAGTTTTCACCATTTGGCCTGATCCGTTCTGAAGGAGGAATTTCCGTGCCCAAGAAAAAGATGTTGGTGGCGGGCGCGTCCGGTTTGGTTGGCTACGCCGCGGTCGAGCACTTCGCGCAGCAGGACGACTGGGACGTGGTTGGGGTTTCACGCCGTATCCCTGACGGACTCGAAGGCGCTGAGGTCATCTCGGTCGATCTGACGGATACGGCCCGCTGTGCGGAAGTCTTTGGCCGCATGTCGGACGTGACCCATCTGATCTATGCGGCGCTGTACGAAAAGCCGGGGCTGGTTGAAGGATGGTTTCAGGAAGACCAAATGGAAACCAATCTGGCCATGCTGGACAATCTTTTCTCTCCACTCGAAGCCGTCGCACAGGACCTTCAGCACGTCTCCTTGCTCCAAGGCACAAAAGCCTATGGCGTCCATATTGAACCCTTTCCCGTTCCGGCCCGCGAACGCTGGCCGCGCCACCAACACGAGAACTTCTATTTTCTGCAGGAAGATTATTTGCGCGAGCGGCAGCCTGGTAAAAACTGGCACTGGACAGTCTGGCGACCTCAGCTCATCCTCGGCCAATCACTGGGTAGCAATATGAACGTCATTCTTGCTCTGGGCGTGTATGCTGCGTTGCGCAAGGAAGCCGGGCTGCCCTTGTCCTTCCCCGGTGGTCCGCCTTTTGTTGTCGAGGCAATTGATGCAGGAATGATTGCCCGAGCGTGCGAGTGGGCCGGGAAATCGGAAAACGCAAAAAACGAAATTTTTAATATTACGAACGGTGATGTCTTTGTGTGGCAAAATGTGTGGCCGGCTATCGCTGACGCGCTAGGCATGGAGGTGGGTCCACCAGAGCCATGCTCCCTTGCGGAAGAGATGCCCGAGCATGAAGCCGAGTGGGCAGCGATTGTGAAGAAATACGATCTCCACGCGCCAACTAGCTTACAGGAATTTGTGGGCCAGTCCTTCATCCTGGCTGATTTTACCTTCGGCTATGGCAGCAGAAATCAGTCTCCGTCCCCCATGCTGGTGAGTACCATCAAACTGCGGCAGGCGGGCTTTCACGAATGCATGGATACGGAGGACAATTTCCGGGCGTGCTTCAAACGCTTCCAAGACGCCCGGCTATTGCCACCGCTGTAGAATTGAGACATACAGGGTGAAGCAATTCGGAATACAGGAGATATCACATGTCAGCATACATGATCGTTCAGGCAGAGATTACGAATCCCGAGAAGTTTCCCGAATACCAAAAACTTGCTCTCCCTGCCGTGCAGAAATACAAGGGTAAGATTCTCGGTCGGGGAGCACCGGACACAGTCGAGGGCCAATGGGCTGCCCCACTCGCCCTCATTATCGAGTTTGAGTCGGTCGAAGTCGCGAAGGACTTCTTCAATTCTGCGGAGTATACCGCCGCCCGCGAGGCGCGTGCGAACACTGCCAATTTCGTCATGTCTATTATTCCGGGCGCGTAGTAAACCAACGCGCAGGGTCGGGTCGCTCTGGCCCGCCCCTGCTTTATTCTTCCTTTTTCGGCACCGAGGCCTGAAAGGCTGGGCGTTCTCTCAGCCGGTCGTAATACTGCATCGCCGTGGGGAAGGCGTCAAAGCTGAGGAACTGATCTCCCAGGTAGATACTATAACCGACGTTCACATCGGCGGCGGAAAATCCACTGGTGAGTAAGTAGTCCCGATCTTTGAGGTGGTTATCCAACACCTCAACCGCCTTTTCCAATCGACGCGATTCCAATTTCTGGACAATGGGCGAACGTTGTTCTTCGGGAATGAAGACCGACTGCTGAACCAGGCTGGCACCATGAACGGCGACGGTTTCGGCGTAGTGGATCCATTGCAACCATTCATACCGCTCCGGATGATCCGGGCCGCGGCCAAGTCGGCCGTCGTCGTATTTTTCGCATAAATACTGTGCGATCGCGCCCGACTCGAAAATCGTTTGACCATCGTCAACCAGACAGGGAACCCGGCCGAGCGGATGGATAGCCAGATACTCAGGCGCACGCAGCACCTTGAGGTCAAAGGACATCTCAACCAGTTCAAACTCAATGCCAAGCTCATGCAACAGCCACAGAGATCGCGTCGAACGCGCGCCGGGGACATGGTACAGCGTAATCATTCTTCCTCCTTAAATTGTACGTTTTCGACCATTTCCGAGTGGTATAGGTGCTCCGCTGAGTACTGCCATATATGACACTTTGGTACTATGCCTGCCCGTGTGTCAAATCGGGACGGCTTGCTATCACCGGCGGGCGTGTGTTGAAACGGTTCTGGATAGGCAAGAAACTCTGGGACCTCTGTCTACCTCCAGCAGAAGCACACCATTGTTTTTGAATTGTTCTCCGGTTCGGACAGATTCTCAACTTGACAGCGACCGAAGCCTTGCCTATGCCCTATTCCAAAAGGGAGATTCTGTATGCCGATAGAAGTACCGGATGGTTATGTCTCTGCCGACGGCCACGTTGTTGAGCCAGCCGACCTGTGGACAACCAGGATGGACAAACGCTTTCGTGACCGGGCACCGCGGGTCGAGTCGCGCCCGGACGCCGACTATTACGTGATTGACGGCCTGGCGCCCCTTCCGGTGGGCCTCGAAGGCGTCATGATAGAAGATAAAATTGCCGGAGCCATCACTTCTTCTCTCGGACATCGGCACGCCGACACGCGGCCCGGGGCATGGGACCCACAGGCGCGTTTGGCCGATCAGGACTTGGATCATATCCAGGCCGAGGTGATTTACCCCGGCATGTTGGGCCTGCACTTCTTTTATATTCGTGACGCAGCATACCAACGAGCAGTCATGCGGGTGTATAACGACTGGCTGAGCGAATTCTGCGCGACCGCCCCGAACCGGCTCTTAGGCGCTGGATTTTTACCCTTGCGCGGACCGATTGAATGGGCCTGCGAAGAAGCTGAGCGGGTGGCCAAGAAAGGGCTCCGTTCCGTATCCATTCCAACTGAGGTGGAGGAACGCCCGTACGCCCATCCGGACTATGAGCCACTGTGGGCGACGCTACAGGATCTGAACCTGCCTATTTCTGCCCACGCCGGAACAGGCACGGGAGAGGAGCTGCTGGTCAAGTTCGAGCGGATTGGCTTTGGCGTGGGACTCGTTGACGGCAAGGTTGGTATGACCATGCGGGCTATGGCCGATCTGATTTGGAGTGCCGTCCCCCAACGCTATCCCACACTCCGCTTTGTTATTGTCGAGGGCGGAGTCGGCTGGATTGCTTCCGTGCTGACTTATATGGATCACTGGTGGCAGGATCACCGGCGTTGGATGGAGCCTCGGCTTGATGCGGCTCCAAGCACCTATTTTCAGCGCCAGTTCTGGGCCACTTTTGAAGATGATCGGGCCGGAATCCTGACCCGCGAAATGCTCGGCATTGATCGGCTCATGTGGGGTGCGGACTATCCGCATACAGAAGGGACCTTTCCCTACTCTCAGAAACAGATCGACAAAGACTTTGCCGGAGTGCCCGCGGCGGAGGTCTATCAAATGGTGGCCGGCAACGCGGCGCGGCTATACGGCCTGGACATCTGAACCGAAACGGCTCAATCTTCTTTCAGAAACAGGCCCTCCATCAACTGTGATGCCAAGGCGGTCATCGGCAGCGCTGCCCCAACGTCATGGCCGACGGTCACCGCCAGAGAGATGTCTTTATAGCCGACTTTCGCCATACCCGCGGGCCCACCAGGATAGTCTACGGCGAGGTCACGTAGTAGCTCCCAATTCCGAGCGGCCCAGCTATCGCCCGAACTAGCCATAATGACCTCAAGCATCTTTTTCGGCTCGATTCCGGCGAGCCGAGCAAGCCGCAGGCCCTCGCGCGTACTGTGCTGATTGACAATCACCATGAGGTTGTTCGCGATCTTGGCCACCTCACCCATCCCCACATCACCGACGTGAAAGAGCGTCTGACCAATAACGTCAAACACCGGACGGCAGGTCTCCACCAGGGCGGCCTCCCCACCGATCATGATTGAGAGGGTTCCGGCCTGGGCGCCGGACTCCGCTCCGCTCACACAGGCATCCAGGACACCGACGCCTTTCTCTTTGGCCGCCGCCGCGACCCGCTGGCAGGTTTTGGGATGAACGGTACTATGAATCACAATAATGGAGCCCGGACGGGCTGCGGCTAACACCCCATTGCCAGCCGTACCAAAAACAACTTCTTCGACCTGCGCATCATCGACCACTATGGTCTCGATAATGTCACACTGTTCCCCGACCTCTTGCGCCGAGCGCGCCGCCTTGGCCCCGAGCTTTTCGAGTTCCTGCATGGGCTCAGGACGAATATCATACACCGTCAGGTTAAATCCGGCCTTGACAAGATTCGTGGCCATAGGCTTACCCATAGCGCCCAGACCGATAAAGCCAATCTTCTTATCCATATACGCCCTCCTTTGAGATGCGTGCGGTAGTATACACGGGTTCGTCTTTCATAAACCATTCCGGTCCTGGCGTCACGAGACCAGAAATACTGAAAAGTTCCCCTTGCTTCCCCACCCTCAGAAGGAGTACACACAGGCTGAGAAGGAGGGAGTGTTATGGCGCATGTCAGTCCGGTCCCATTTGAGCATATCGACCCTGAGGTTCAGCAGATCATGCAGACCTATGACAAGGAGTATGGCGGCTCGGCCTTCTTGCAGGCGTTCGCTCATGCGCCTGAGGTCTTCAAGTCTTTCGCCAACTATTACTTTCCGCTCATCTTTGAGACTCGCGGCAGCATCGATATGAAGCTGACCGAGCTGGTGCGCTTGAAGGTCGCGGAGCGCAACGACTGCGCCCTTTGAATCAACGGGCGCGTTGCTTTGGCAAAGCAACAAGGTCTGACGGAAGAACAAATCGGCGAACTGTCCATCTATCAGGACAGCACGATTCTCACCCCGCGCGAAAGGGCTGCCGTCCGGTATGCCGACGTGTTAGCCGGAGATCATACCCAGGCGTCACCAGAGCTGTTTGACGAACTGCGCCAGCACTTTACCGAGCCGGAGATTATAGACCTCGGGTTTCGGATTACGGCTTTTGTAGGCTATGGGCGTTTTATTCGCGCGCTCGGCTTAGAAAGAGGCGGAGTATGTCCGCTGTCGGAGACACATACCAACGGGGCTGAGCAGGTCGCCTGACTTGGCCTTACCGCCCACGCTAGGCGTCTGTCTCAGACTGCATAGCCTTGCGCGCCGACCGATAGCCGCGTTGGGCGAGAGAAAATTCCAAGGCTGGTGAGAGGCGACTGAGCCACCAGAAGAGCCTCCACCAGCTCGGAACAATGATCAACGCTTTGTTCCGGGCAAGCGCGTCCAGCACTTTTTCAGCAAACACAGCCGGGTCCATGGGCCGGTATTGCCGGATGAATTTTTCCTGGACCTCCGGCGACATGGGCTGCAAGTTCTTGCCGTATTTCCCACCATGCAGGATGGGCGTCCGAATAAACCCAGGGCAGAGCACACTGACACGGATACCATACAACGCGGCTTCAACCCGGAGAGATTTGGAAAGGCCTACCACCGCATGTTTTGTGGTCGCATAGCTGACGGCCGCTGGCATGGGCAGCAGACCGGCCATGGAAGCGGTATTGACAATATGACCGTAGCCTTGGCTGAGCATAATCGGATAGGCTGCCTGCACCCCGTTGACCACGCCGTGCAGATTGACGTTCAGGACACTGTCCCAGTCCTCAATCTGACACAGCCGTACCTCTCCCCCAATCGCAATGCCCGCATTGTTGAACATATAGTCCAGCCGGCCCTGAGCCTGGACTGTTGCCTGGACGAACTGGTCTACCGCGGCGAAGTCCGTAACGTCCAGTTCAACCGCGGACGCTTGACCGCCCCTTTCCTGGATGCCGCCCGCGACCTCTTGGGCAAGCGTCACCTGACGGTCGGCTAGGACAACAGACGCCCCGCGCCGGCCCAGCGCTTCACTCAGCGCGCGCCCAATACCCGAGGCCCCACCAGTTATAATCGCCACCGCGCCGTCAAAGATGCGCAGGGTGCCGTCGTGTTCCATGTCTGTCTAAAAGTCAGTCGGCCACCGGCACGACCCCAACCACCGCCGGACCGTCTCCGACTACACGGGTCGTATGCCCGCTACCGGTCAGGTCTGCGGCGAGCACGGCATCCCCCGCACCACAGCGCTGGACCGACCCGTCCTTAAAGCCGATTTCCATCTGGCCTTTCAAGACGATCACATACTGTCGGCGGGGGGCATTATGCCAATCCATGGCGGTTCCGGACGGGAGTTCTCGAAAGAAAATCTCCTGGGTCGCTTGGGGCGTTTCCTGGCTCGGTTGGGCACTCAACGCCGGCTCCTCAATATGCGATTGTCCGTCGTCTCCGGTATACATATGAAAAATACTCATGCTCTTCCTCCTCTTGTCCTGGTATATGGCTGGAGCCCGCACGTCTATGCTTTCGTCTCTCCCACAGGGCGCCGCATAGCTAAATCTGTGACCACCTCGGCCCCCAGCTTGTGGAAAACCTCCGGTGAAATCTCGATCTTGAGACTGCGCCCGCCACCGCCCAGGATCACACTTTCCGGCTCCATCACCCGCGTATCAACGTATAAGGGCATATCCGCAGGCAGCGAAAACGGCGTCACGCCGCCGACTTCCATCCCCGTCAGCGCCTGCATCTCCTCGGCCGAGGCAAACGACGCTTTGGACACGCCCATGAGTTTACGCACCCGTTTGTTAACGTCGAGCTGGGTGGTGGCCAGGACCACACAGGCCACAAACTTCTTGGGCTCTTTCTTGGAAGCCACAATGATCGTGTTGCCGGACGTCTCCGGCGGATAGCCATACTGAGCGCAAAACACGGACGTATCGGCATGGGCCGGGTCTATGCGTATCCGTTCAAAGGGCAGCCCGAGTTCTTCAAGCGCGTCAATCACTCGTTGTTCCGAAGACGGCATACTCCACACTCCTCCTTGAGAGACAAAGAAGCGGAATGCTCGCTGCATACCAAAACGCCGGGTCGAAACCCGGCGTTTTGTTCTCGGTGCAAACCGAGAGTGAGTCGCTGACTTCTTTATGCGTTATCCGGCGGCCATATCATAACTGCGCAGCATCTTACCCGGCAGGGCTCCGCTGCACTGACCGTCTTCAAACGTAATCTGCCCATTGATAATCGAATACCGATAGCCGTCAGCCTTTTGGACCCGTCGCCAGTCGCCGTCGGGCAGGTCTCTGATCGTCTCCATCGGTCGCACGGCCAGCTTCTCCAGGTCGTACACCACGATGTCCGCGGGCATGCCCTCACGCAGCCAGCCCCGGTCCCGGATGCCAATCGCCCAGCCCACCATGGTCGACAGTCGCCAGTGCGCCTCTTCCAGGGTCATGATCTGCTTGTCGCGCACCCAGTGGGTCAGGAAGTGGGTCGGATAGCGGCCCAGGGTCAGGAACTTGGTATGCGCGCCGCCATCTGAGGCTCCGACCAGGCACAGCGGGTGTTTGAGAATGGTGGTCAGGGCTTCTTCATCGTTGTTGATGAAGCCCTGCATGGCAAACTCGGTTTTGAGCTCTTCTTCTACGGACAGGTCGAGCAGCGCGTCGATCGGATGTTTGCCCTGCTCCTGGGCCAGTTCGGCAACGGTGCGGCCCTTGAGATGAGCGTTCTTTTCCAGGTGGACATCATCGATAAACGTTTCCTCCCAGCGGAACATTCGGAGTTGGCCCTGTTCCCCATCGGGATTCTCGCCCGGCATGACGGTCGGCGCCTTCTCCATATCGGCCTTGAGGGCCGCCCGCCGACCGGGGTCGGCCAATTTCATGCGGCGCTCTTCCAGGCTGCCGACCGTGGCCTCGTTCCAGGCCGGGAGCTGGTCAAACAAGCCCATGGTTTCCAGCGTAAACTCAAACTCAATCGGCATGCAGATGTTGACCGGCAGGACCGGCGCCTCTTTATTTGCCCGTTCGGTCCAGGCCAATTGCTCGCGCCAGGTGTTGGGTGAAGACGGATCGTGGATAATCGCGTTCCAGTTCACCGGCCGGCCACTCGTCTTGGCCAACTCCAATAAGAAGTCCATCCCCAGCCCTTGTAGGGCATGGCCCATCGTCCACTCGATCGAGCCGCGGTTGAACTCGCGCATGACGGACGCCATTTCGAGAAACTCTTCACGCGGTGCCACATGGGTCGGGAGATAGCCGCCATCATAGTCGCGGTTGGCCATACTGAAGCTGGCGGAAAAGCCAAAGCCACCGGCCTGCAATCCCTCCCGCAGCAGATGTTTCAACTCAGCAATCTGATCCGGGTTGGTCTTATAGTCCGGGTCCCGCGCCGCATCGTTACCCAATACCCAGGCGCGCAGCGGAGAGTACGGCACGAGGGAAGCGGCATTGATACCCAGCCCGCCACGGTCCAGGCTGTCCAGATATTCAGGGAAGGTCTCCCAGTCCCAGCGCATGCCAGTCTGCATACAGGACAACGGAATGGACTCGGTTCGCTCCATACGGCGCATCGCCCGGTCGCGATCTTCCGGACGCACCGGCGCAAAACCAAAGCCACAGTTGCCGATCGCCACCGTGGTCACGCCATGCCAGCCGGACAGGGTGGCATACGGGTCCCAGGCCGTACCGCCGCTGAGCGCCGCGTCGTAATGGGTATGGATATCCATAAACCCTGGGGCGACGATCATACCGGTCGCGTCAAGCACCCGCGTGGCCGTGTCTTGAATATTCCCCATGGCAACGATCTTGCCGTCACGAATCGCAATGTCGCCCCGATAGCGGGGAACCTGCAATCCGTCGATGATCGTGCCGTTCTTGATAAGCAGATCGTACTCTGCCATATGGACCCTCCTTTGGCTCATGGGAGCCAGTTGCAGTTACATCTCATTCCTCCCCGTAGCCACCCGGTTCATGTCCTTGGTGCAAGATGTTGACGAGTCTCCTCATCCTGCAACGGAA
Organism: Desulfurellaceae bacterium bin18; assembly: GCA_002238415.1. Lineage (GTDB taxonomy): Bacteria > Desulfobacterota > Binatia > Bin18 > Bin18 > Bin18. Next base: position 21,968 of record MPMI01000044.1, read on the forward strand.
TGCGTCACAATTGCAAGAGTTGCCACCCGCTGCTGCTACGCAAGCGCGCCGAGGCCGGCGCGGGCGCATTCGATATCTTGTTCAACCGAACCACCACTGACCCCGATTGCTCCGACCACTCTATCCCCAATTTGGATCGGCAAACCGCCGCCAAAGGTCACAATGCGCGGAATATGCGGCACTCCTGCCAAGAGCGCCGGATCATCCTTAATAAAGTTAAAAAACTCGTGCGACGGCATCCCAAAAAGGGCAGTGTAGGCTTTGTTCTGAGACACCTCGATACTGACTAACGGCGTTCCATCCATCCGGCAAAACGCCTTGAGCAGCCCACTCTCGTCCAGTACGGCGACAACTTGGGGCACCCCAAGTTCCTTTGCTTTGGCAACAGCCGCGGCCACCATCTGTTGCGCGAGTTCGTCTGTCACACTCTGCTTTTCAAAGGTCTGGGCCATTGCGTCCTCCTTGTGTTGTTTTCACTGGAGTATAGGAGGAAAGCAGTGTAGGAGTAAAGAGAAAGAAGAAGCGCTGTTTGCGCGCTTGGCGCAGAAGCGCATGTGGCAGTGCCCAACGATCGTGTGGATGCGGGGCTTATCGCATATTGACGAAAATACATTTCCGGCTGACCCGCGACTGGACTCTATTCCCCCCTCGTGGGTTGCGGCTTGGCGCGTGACGAAGGAAGAGCGTTTGCTCGCAGGCCGCTCTGCCGAGGATATAGCAGCGGGCAAGCAGTATTTCCGGACGCTGTTTGATTTGATCAAAACGGCGCACGGGGCAGGCGTACCCTTCTTGGCCGGAACGGATACGCCCGCCCCGTATGTATTCCCCGGCTCATCCTTACACGAAGAATTAGCCCTCCTGGTTGAGGCAGGCCTGACACCCATGGAAGCCTTACAGACCGCGACCCGCAATCCCGCTCTGTATCTTGACCAGCAAGACCAGCTTGGCACCATCGAAGTGGGCAAGATTGCCGATCTCATCCTTCTCGAAGCGAATCCCTTGGAGGACATCACCAATACTCAGAAAATTGCGGCAGTGGTTGTTGGTGGCAAGCTCTTCTCTCACAGCGCCTTACAAGCCCTGCGAACGGCCGCCGCTTCCAGTGCGCAGCAGGAGTAACGGACAGCGCCTCAGAAAGACCGCTCACTGCGGCAGGCGTCGCTGCCGGCCGGGTGGTGGTCCGTAACGAGCGACGCTCCAGCCGGGCAACTGACCGCAACATCGTCTCCGAAGGGATTTGAGCACACGTCTTTCCCGGTCAGCGATTTGAGATAGTGCATGCTCGGGCAGTCCGGTTGTTCATACACCCACTTGGCAGCCTCGTCGGTTTCGTGTTGCAGTATTTGCAGAGCCGCTTCCTTACTCGTGTAGTCCGGTTCCGGCGGCACTGCCGCTGCCGCCGGGGCGGGGGAACGCGGCGGCACTGCCACGGCTGCCTCTACAGGAGCATTCCCTGACTGATGGTTTGACTGCTCAGGGGCTGGTGGGTTCAGGTCTTCCCACTGGCCCGTATACGGGTTAAACGATTTTCCCCATTCCTGAGACGATACTCGTGCTGTGCACACCAGGACAAAGCAAAAGCCGAGCATGAGAGAGAGTACGAGACCTCGTCTGGCTGGGCGCATACGGTTTCCTTGTTAGAGATGTGTTTCAAACCATTCTTTGATGAGCGGCAGACTCTGGTCAAGCCCAGGGCCAGAGAGAATATCACTATGGCCAAGGCCGGGCAGAATGACAATCTTCTTGGGCTCTCCAGCCCTTTCATACATGGACTGTGACTCTTCCATGGATACGCGCTCATCTGCGTCGCCGTGCAGCCATAGCATCGCGCGGGGTGCTATCTGATGCACGACGGACTCGGGTCGATACGCAATCAACGCTTCACCCGAGGTCAGCGTGATCTCTCGGCTCCACTGCGGATGCTGGTCGAGAATCTGTGCAAACAGGGCGGCCGTACTCTCCGGCTCAGGCACAATCTCGTTGGCTTGAACATATTGCTCCTGCCCGGTCAGGACGCGCTCGCGTCGGTTGTCTTCCAGGCGTCGGAGTAATGCCTGCCATTCCCAGAAATGACAGGCGTCACGCACCCAACGTCCACAGTCGCCGATGCCACAAACGCTCACCGTGGCTTTGACCCGCTCTTCTACCCCGGCAGCATAACTGACGTTGGCCCCACCGAGACTGACGCCGAGCAGTCCAATCCGGTCCGGAGCGACCTCGGGCTGTTGCTGCATGAACGTGACCGCATTTTGGATATCCTCGATCTGCCGCATAGGGATGATCTGGCGACGGGGTTCTCCGCCACTCGCACCCAGGAAGCGGTAATCAAACGTCAGGACGACATACCCGGCCTGAGCCACGCGCCGGGCAATATCGGGCAACAGGACTTCTTTCACCGCGGTAAAGCCGTGACATATGACAATGCCGGGTCTTGGCCTATCGGAAGGGCCATTCTCAGGCAGAAAAAGGACGCCCGCCATGGGGACACTTTCGCTGTAGAATTGAACCGACTTTTCCATAGTCCCCCCTTTACCGCTTGGGAATCTTGGGAATAAAACGTGGTACCCGGCGTTGATACTGCTCGTATGCCTGCCCAAAGCGTTCGACCAGTTCACGTTCTTCCATCAGCGTGATGCCATACAGTACAACGCCGGCGAGAGGACACAGGAGATACACGGCCGGATAGTTCGTAAAAAGCGCAAGCGCGAAGACACTCAGGATCACGACAACATAACGAGGATGTCGCAACCGCGCATAGATACCCTGGTCCAAGAGCGGCTGACTGGTCGGCGTGGGCGACAGTTCGGGAATGCCGACCAGAGTGCGTAGAGTCAGATGTTTTCGACACTGCACCTCAACCACTACGGCGGCGGCAAAGCACAGCAAGGCCGGCCAGCCCAACCAGCCGGGCGGGCCGAAATCGACGGCCAGGAGCGTCTGCCGCAGCACAAAGACGCCAGCGCCGATGACAATGAGCACCGCCCCCAGCGCGGAGTATGAGATCACAAGCCCAAGTTGTCGCCATCTGTGGACCAGACCGTGGGCGAACGACCAGAACAAGATACCTGGAATAAAGGTCACCAGCGTGAGGAGAGCCACGTGATAGCGGACTGCATCCATACCGTGAGCAGGCTGGCCGTCTTCTCCCCTCATACCACGCTATACGAGACGTTGAGGTCCGGTTTACTCTGTATGGTCTGGAAGACAACGCAGTAGCGTTCAGTCAGACGAATCAGGGTTGCCAACTGTTCCTCATCGGCGTCCGTGTCCAGATCAAACCGGAGGCGAATATCGCGAAAGCCGACCGGGGCTTCTTTTGAAACGCCGAGGGTCCCCCTAAAATCCAGGTCGCCTTCTGCGATCACCTTGCCATCGCGCAGCTCCACTCCAATCGCCGTAGACACCGCCTGCAGGGTCACGCCAGCACACGCCACGAGCGCTTCCAGCAACATATCGCCGGAGCAGGCCGCCAGCCCGTCCCCGCCAGTCGCCGGGTGCAGTCCGGCTTCAACCAATGCCTTACCCGTTTCGACGCGGCAAGTAATGCCCTCGCCAATCCGTCCTTCGGCATTCAGCGTCACCACCGCCTTTTCAGGCGCGTCTTTATAGGCATGCTTGAGCGGAGCCTGGAGGGTGCGGAGTTCTTCTGCTTTCATGGTTCTTGTTCTCCTTCTTGCCGTTTACTGCTCCATGCGGTCCAGCGCGTCTTCTGTACTACCCGCGTCGCTATAGTTGGCGTCCTGGTCAAAGCTCACGAAAATCATGCTCACCCCTTCCGGGCCGGCGGTAAACTGCGCGGCCTGTTCCCCACCTGGAATGAAACGAAGCGCTTTTGGTCCCAGTCGCTCGCCGAGAAGTGAGGCCGAACCGGCATAGACCACCTCATACCGGCCATACTCCGGAACCGGGGGAGTAAACTCGGCGCCCGCCGGAAACGCAACCAGTTCCGCAGTGGGGCCGAAGCTCGGCGGGATCAGCAGCTTGCGTCGCGCGCGTGGATAGCCGGGCATGGGTCGCCACTCGACTTCATCTGCACAGCGTGTCAGCTCGCGTCCACGCACGTTTGCCTGCCAGCGCCGTTTTTTATCGCGCATGATAGCCACGCCGCCCGGCTTGGCATGCAGCACAAGCATGTCGTGCCCACCACTGACCGTGAACGGACCGTAGGGCGTGTTATGTTCCGTATAGTGCACGGCCGGCGCATCGAGCCGGACCAGCGGGAAGGCCATTGACCCTTCAAGCAGGACTTGGAATTGCGCCGCATAATGAAAATGCGGCTCCACCGTATAGTCTTCCGAGATTTGTGCCCGGATGGCTTCGGGTCCACCGTCCCTGCCTTTCAAATACATTTGAAGCTGGGTTTCCCCTCCGCCCTCAAGGGCTAAGGTTTTCCACGATACGGTTGAGGGCTCTACGATATACTGATGTGAATCCATGTCGTCCCTCCTTGTTTGCGTCATTCACTCCCCGCGGGCGGTCTCGTTTCCCGCGCTTTCCCAATCTACTCCACAACCGCTTGATACGTCAAAACCCGCAGTTCACGCCGGATCGGATACGAAGAGGACGGCATCAGTTGCGTGAGAAAGATGACGATCAAGTCTTCCACTGGATCAACCCAAAAAGTTGTGCTGGCAGCCCCACCCCATGAATACTCACCGGGCGAGCCAAGAATCTGGGCTTTGACCGGATCAAGCGTGACGGAAAAACCCAGACCGAACCCAATCCCATCAAAAGGCATCTCACTGAACACCTTCTGGCCCATACGGCTCAGATCAGCATTGCCCGGCAGGTGATTCACGGTCATGAGTTCAACGGTCTTACGGCCAAGGAGGCGTTCACCGTTCAATACGCCTCTATTTCTAAGCATGAGTAAAAACTTGAGATAGTCACTCGCTGTTGAGACCAGCCCGCCCCCACCTGAGAGAAACGTCGGCTGTCCGCGATACCTGCTATTCGTTGGGTTATCGATGGGACGAAAGCCCCCATTTTGATACTCATAGTTTGCGGCCAAGCGGGGGACATCTTCATCCGCAACCGCAAAGGCGGTGTCCCGCATACCCAGCGGCTCCCAAATATGATCGTTGAAATAGGCAGCGAGCGACTGCCCTGACAGCAGCTCAACAAGATATCCCAACACGTCAGTGGCGACACTATAACTCCAGCGCGTTCCCGGAGAGAAAAGCAGCGGGAGTGTACTGAGCTTTTGCACCATGTCGTGTAAACTTCCCTTGGAACTCGACCCTTCAACTCCTTGGGCGCGGTACAGAGCGTCAACCGGATGAACGTTCATAAAGCCGTAGGTGAAACCGGCTGTATGTGTCAGCAGATCGCGGATCGTTATTTCACGTTCAGCCAGCGTGGTGTGGTACTGCTGAGCATCTCCGGATTCAAAGACTTCCAAGTGTTTAAATTCAGGAATGAAGGCTGACACCGGGGTATCGAGCTGAAACAATCCTCGTTCATACAGCGTCATAAGCGCCACACTGGTGATGGGCTTGGTCATGGAATAGATACGAAAAATGGTGTCTTCTTCAACCGGTGTATGTGCTTCTACATCGCGTAGTCCGTAACGATTCAGATAAGCTGGCTGGCCACGCCGGGCCACCAGCACCAGATAACCAGGAATTCTCCCGTCATCGACATAGCCCTTGAGATGCTCGGGAATACGGTTCAGGCGGATGCTACTCAGCCCGACACTTTCCGGGGAAACGGTTTCAATCATGAATGTGCTCCTGAGGACAATCTATGTCCAAGTCTGCCGCGCTACCTTATTCCATTAGGCAGAAAAGCAAAACAGAATACCCTGGAGTTCGCTAGCTTCCGTTGGCTAAAATTGATAATGGTCTTGGCTAATCCAATCCAGACGAAGGAGTCCTGATGGCATACGCAACCGGACGCATATTTTTTGACGCAGACAGCCACATCATGGAGTTGCCGGACTTTCTGACGGCTAACGCTGACCGTGATGTCGCCGACCAGCTTCCCCCGTTTAATTTTGAAGCCGCAGGGGTGCTCGCTCAGCATGTGAGCCAGTACGTCAACAACGGTCGCCCGGAACACGAAGCGCAGAAATTGCGAGACCTGGGCGACGGCTTGATCAGCGGCCCCAAGGGCTATGACGCGCTCGGCGCGTTTGACGCGTCCGAACGGACGGATGCGCTCAACCGTTTGGGCTTTGCCAAACAGTTTGTCTTCTCCTCGCTAAGCACCTCCATGTTGTTTGACGCAGACGTTGCGCCCGACATTGCTTATGGCGGCTGTCGGGCGCATAACCGCTCCATGGCCGAATTCTGTGTGGACGAGCGTCTGGTCGGTGTGGGCCTGCTCCCCATTGACGATGTGGAACGGTCGATTACAGACCTCGACTATGCGGTGAGTCTGGGGCTGGAAGCCATATGGATTCCCCATCGCTTAGCCAACGGACATTCGCCCGGTCACACCGACCTTGATCCCCTCTGGGCCCGATTTGTTGAACATCAGGTGCCGTTCCTCCTGCATGTGGGCGGAGCCGCACTCAAAGTCGAGTCGGGCTGGCTCAATAATGGCCGTCCGATTCCCAAGGACTGGCTCGGCGGCGGTGAGAACATCCGCAGTAAAGACATGATGGGCCTGCATCATCTGCCCGAGCAGTTCCTGTCTACGCTGGTGCTGGACGGTGTGCTGGAACGCTTTCCAGAACTGCGCGGTGGGGTCATCGAACTCGGTGCCAGTTGGGTGCCGTCCATGCTGGACCGTCTCGACCTGGTCGCCGGCATCTGGAGTCGGAGCGAGCCTTTACTCAAAGACTTGCAGCGCACACCCAGCCAGCAGATTATCGATCAGGTCCGCTTTACGCCGTTTGTGTTCGAGGATGTAGGGGCCATTATCAATGCCTCTGACCCGCGCCTCTATATGTTCTCCAGCGACTACCCACATCCCGAAGGTGGCCGTGACCCCCTGGGTCGTTTCGGCCGCTCGCTGGAAGGACAGAGTGCGGAAACCTTGGATCGATTCTATACGCAGAACTTTGCCGACCTGATGGGGATGAGCGCGTAACCATCTCATTCGCGGCATAGGGTGGGTTTTACCGACCCGCCCTACTCTCGTAGAGGAGTCCCGTGAGACCCCCTCCTCACTTCAACCCAAAGAGCTGAGTAAAGTAGAATACTCCGTCTCTCCCCCGCGCACATCCAATACCGGTCAGATTAAACCGGCCTTCCATATTCTTCCTGTGCCCCGGACTGTCCAGCCAGCCCACGACCACGTCCCTCGGAGCACTGGTAGGCGAGGAATTATTGAGGGCAAGGTTTTCCGCAAATGTTTCGAGTCGGACAAATCCTTGGGCCATACGTTCGCGTTCCTCAAAGCCGTCGTGACTAAAGAACTCGTATCCAGTGGCTATAGCCTGGCTATGCTGTCGCGCAATCGTCGCTAAGGCTTCGCTATACTCAAGAGGCTGAAGTCCGGTCGCAATGCGGTGTTCATTCACCAAGACGTGGGTGCGACGCTCGAAATCCCGCATATATGAGAGCACATCAATCGGCTCGGTACGGATACGCTCGAGAAGCACGTCAGGAGATGACTGGCTTACTCTTAAATTCTCTTGAGACAGGTCCTCTTGGATGGCTGATACGACTGTGCCCGCGATAACTACACCTATGAGGCCCACCAGAAGAAAGCGCTGGTTGAAACTCCAGTCCCGTACGGGGGAATGTGCGGTCAGGGGCTCCCCACAGTGTCCGCAGAAGCGTGCCTGTTCTCTATTGGGTTTACGACAATCCAGACAAGACTTCATGAGTACAAAGCGTTCAATTTTTTTACTTCATTCCGATCGTCAAGGCCAGCTCCGTTTCTCCTGGTCGGCCCACAAAACTGTCAGGAGAAAGTCTACCTCCTGAGGGCCGGGAGAACAAATTACATGATTTTCCTCGCCCTATATTATTCTTTAACTGTCTGCTTTTACTCAGAAAACAAAATATGCTTGACACATTGTCAGTTTTACACACATACTGTAAGTATATCTTAATTGAAGCACGATTTAAGAAGTGCTTGCCGTTCCTACCCGCACGTAGAGTCTACAAATTCCCTCCCCCCCTGGAGTCCGGGAGACCCCCCTCTCGGGCTCCCCTCCCTTTTTCGTTATGCACCCTTGTTTGCGAAACGGGCCTCGGCCACGACCACGAAGATCAAGTTGGGTACAGGGATTTGTCTCGTGCCGGAGCGCAACCCGTTGTTTCTGGCCAAAGAGGTCGCCACGCTGGACCACTACTCGGACAGACGGTTTCTGTTTGATATTGAGGCCGGCTAGTAATCAGCAACATCCTCAAAATACTGCGAGAGGTCTGCGCTTTGGAGAAAGCGGCCAATGCTGGCGTTGAAGGTGCGCTTGAACTCCGGGTCATTGGCGTAGCGTTTGTAAAGGTCGAGCTCCCGTTTTCGTTCCAGGCCAATTGCCTGTTGAATCATCTTCTCCAAGGCGATTAGGCGGTTTTGCGCGTCCTGGTTATGGACTACCTGGTCTGCATAAGCCGGATTGTTCACCACATGTCGAGCAATATTGATGAACTTGACCCTCTGTTCTTCCGGGGTTGCGTCCCAACCGGCGAAAAAACGCTCGTTAAACGTCTTGATAATCTCGTCGAGCGGGTCTTTTTCATCCTCGCCGTGATAGCCGCGCAGGTTCGGGTTCTGGGGTTCGAGCGTGGATTCATCCGCCTCTAAATCAATCTTCTGATTGACCTTCACCCGCTCCAGCCCATAGGTAGACAGGTCTACACCGTCGAGCAGTTCATCGAGTTGATCCTGATTGGGGTCTTTAACCTGTAGCTTGGGAATGAGGAATTTGAGGAACCAATACAGCATTTCCCATTGGATGTTGTTGTAGGAAATAATACAGGCGACCTGACCATAGATTTTGACGAACTGCTTGGCTTTGATCTTAAAGTCAATCTTTGCTACGTCTTCGAGTTCACGTTCATGTGTAAAACGGGCAGCCGCGGTATCAATCAGGGGGCTGAGCTGGTCTGCTTCAGCATTGTTGAAAAACAAGGCGTTAAATGCTTCGATTTCGTGCCATTCGTAGACACCGACATCGTCCAACGCCTCTTTGACATCGTGTAACACATTGACATCCGTCGCTTCACTCAGCGAGGTGGCGGTGTAGAACGGATCAAAAGCGGTCTTGATATCATCAGCGCTGTTAAAGAAGTCGAGGACAAAGGTATCATTCTTGCCCATCTTCTCGTTGCAGCGGTTCAGGCGCGATACGGTCTGCACGGCCAACACTGATTGCAGCTTTTTATCCACATACATGGTATGCAGCAGAGGTTCATCAAAGCCGGTCAAGAATTTATTGGCCACAACCAGAATCTTGTACTTGTCCTTTTTGAATTCTTCCGGGATGTCCTTGCCGGGGAAATTATTCAGACTGTCTTCGGTGTACTCGATCCCATCCACGGTTTTCTTACCGGAAAAGGCGACGATAGCCTGAAAAGGAGCGTTTGCCGCGGTGAGCGCGTCACGAATCGCAAAGAAATAGCGAATCGCGTTTTCGATATTCCGCGTGACCACCATAGCCTTGGCTTTGCCCTTGAGTTTTTTGGGCTTCCAGACATGGTCAATAAAGTGGCCGAGCATGATGTCGGCCTTGGTAGCAATCGTTTCCTTGTGGCCTTCGACGTAGGCGCGTAGTTTTTTCTGGGCTTTGGCCGTGTCGAATAATGGATTGTCTTGAATGGATTTCTGGATTTCGTAATAGCTTCGATATGTGGTGTAGTTGGCTAACACATCAAGGATAAAGCCTTCCTCAATGGCCTGTTTCATCGAATACAGATGGAAGGGAACAAACTGGCCGTCTGCCGTCTGCCGGCCAAACTTTTCCAAGGTGGCGTTTTTGGGTGTAGCCGTAAAGGCGAAATACGAGGCGTTCCTGCCGAGCTTGCGGCCTGCCATGTAGCTGAGGATTTTGTCCTGTACATCCTCGGGTTCTTCCTGCTCGCCTTCGTCCACGCCCAAGGTCATATTGAGCTTGTCTGCGGCCTGGCCGCCTTGCGACGAGTGGGCTTCGTCGATAATCACGGCAAAGTTCCGGTCGGACATGTCTTCAATGCCATCGACGATAAACGGAAATTTCTGGATAGTGGTGATAATGATCTTTTTGCCGTTCTCCAACGCGTGTTTGAGATCATTTGAATCGAACGCCGGCGCGACGATGTTTTTGACTTCGGAGAACTGCTTGATGTTATCCCGCAACTGCTTGTCCAACACGCGGCGGTCAGTCACCACCACTACGGAATCAAACACCGGACGGTCTGAACCTGTCCCATACAACTCAATCAACTGATACGCCGTCCACGTAATCGAGTGCGACTTGCCTGAGCCGGCCGAGTGCTGAATCAGATACGTCTGCCCTACCCCGTGCTCTCCGGCATGGGCGAGCAGTCGGCGCACCACATCGAGTTGATGGTAACGCGGAAAGAACAGGGTCTTACTGACCTTACCACTGTCTCTGTCCTTTTCTTCAACAATCTTGGCAAAATGCTGAATGATCTGGGCCAAGCTCTCTCGGGTCAGTACTTCGTCCCACAAATAGGCAGACTTATGCCCGCCAGGATTGAGTGGATTGCCCTTCCCGAAATTGCAGCCTTTGTTAAACGGCAGAAAGAATGTTTTTTTGCCTGCCAGCCGGGTGGTCATATACACTTCGTCGGTATCCACGGCAAAGTGGACAATACAGCGGGCAAACTGGAGCAACGGTTCTTTAGGATCGCGGTCTTCGCGGTATTGTTTTTTGGCGTGGTAGACAGTCTGGCCGGACCAGGAGTTTTTGAGTTCAAGCGTGGCAATTACCAGGCCATTCAGAAACACGACCATGTCTATGGACAGGTTGGGGTTACTGTCCGAGTAATGGACCTGACGGGTAACGGAGAAAATGTTTTTGTAGAAGTTGGCCCGGACGGTCGGGTTGGTGTCGTTATACGGCAGGCTATACAGCAGGGTCAGGTGCGCGTCGTCAATGGACAGTCCTTTCTTCAGGACTGACAGAATGCCGTCTTTCTGGATTTTGCGGTTGAGGCGTTCCAGGACCAAGCGTTGCCAGTTGGGCCGGTCGCTCAGCTTGGCCAGTTCTTCCGCTTGGGTGTCTTCCAAAAACCGCCAGAACTTGGCTCTATCAATAGCGAACTCTCGGTCAAAGTCCGCCGCAAGCCCGGCCTCATAGCCGACATGCGGCCCATATATCGGTTCCCGTTCCTCCTCACCAATCACCCCCTCTTCCCGCTCCTCTTTGCACGTACCGGTCAGCGCCTTTTCAATGCAGGCTTCAAGGGCTTGTTCGGTGGTTTGGGAGGTCATGTGAACTTTTTCTTCGATTGCTCGCCAATTCTCATTTATGGCGTCAGACGGCTGACCGGATATTCCGGGTAGCGCCTGTTCCATGAATCTATGTTGAACACGCCACAGCCCCTAACAATCGGACGAAGCCACGGACGCTTCCCCGGCCCCAACAAAGGTAGCTTCCGCTCCAACCCTTCTTGCCTAGTCAGCAAAAGGGACCCGTCCAGGACATCCAGAGCAATCAGCACTAGGTAATCAATGGGTTTGTTGGCTCGTCCTGCCGCCCATTCGTAGAGAAAGGAATCTCGGTACTTGTACTTTAGATTCTCGTCAAGCTGGCCGTTTTTGAATTCCTGATAGTATTGGCTGGCTCTTTCCGTTGGGACCTGGGGGTCTTGAGGGTCTTTGAGTTCGATGAACAAGTAGTGGTCGCTAAGCTCAACAACGAAATCCACCGCCTTCATACAGTGGCTCAGTCCGTGGCTGGCATCGTCATCGAATTTTCGCGCCTCTATCGCATTATTAATGGTGATTTGCAGGTTGCCTTCCCTGAGAACCGTCATCCTGTGGAACCTTTCAGGCTACGCTCAATTTCCCGGTCGTAAAGGTCGGTGAACGTTTCCGCAATCGCGTTCGGGTGGATATCAAGATAGCTGTCCGTCGTGTCGCAAGCTATTTCACCCGTCTCCTCTCGGTAGAGCGAATGGAAAGCCACTTTGTCACTATTCTTCTTCTGAAGATCAAGTTCCTTAAGGATGACGTAATCGTGGGTCGCAAAGAATATCTGAACACCATCGCGCTGCAATTCCAGCAGAATATCTATCAATATGCCGAACAGCTTCGGGTTCAGGTTAGTCTCAGGCTCGTCCCAGAACAGGACGGAGCCGTTCTGCAAATTGCCGTTCTGTATCAAAAGCCACAAAAGCCCAAGTTTGCGCATTCCTTCGGCAAGCAGAGTGAATTCGAGATTGCCCTGTTTATTACGCAGGAAAAATTCTTCACTCCTGACGGTAATTTTCCCGTCGATCGCCTTTTGCAGTTTGGTCAGCAAACGCTTACGCTCTCTTCCCATAGGGCCGCGCAGTACGGGGAGATAGGCCCGGCTAAGGATATCCACATAGACCTCTTCAAAGTGAATTTCACGGGCACTATACAACGACAGGAACCCCGGCGCATTGGAAAGCATCTCCTTCACCGGGATATAAACGCTTTCCAGTCCTGAGTCTGCCCAGGACTTGGCGCCTGTTATGGTGGCGGAAGTCGGCTGCTCGGTTAGGGTTGAGAACGAGGCTCGCAATTTTCGGTTGCCACGATATACCTCTACCGCTCCACGGGCTCTTCCCCGCTGTCGTTTGACCAAGCGTCCGAGGGCACGACGTGATGGAAGAAATACCCGGACCAGCTTTTCCGCAAAGGAGACACCCGTTTTAGCGGCGTCGCAAGCGGCATAGCAGACCTTCATGAGGTGGGTTTTGCCTGTGCCATTTGCGCCCACAAGAACATTGACGCCGGGCGAAAGCTTTAATTTCAGGTTTGAGAACGCAGTAAAGTGTTCCAGTTCTATTTTTGTCAGGGCCACAACAATCCTCCGCTCGGTTGGATATTTCTCCGCAGTACCTCGGGCTGTGGTGTTATCTGTAAGTGGCTGCTGCAATCTCGCCCTTGACGAGATGCAGTCTGATTACCCTGGCCGCGCCGTCGTCACCGAAGTGACAGAGGACCGCGTCCTTGACCATCGACTTCAAGTCGGCCTAGTCTTCCCCTTGGGTGAAGATGCTATAGCCTAGCGCCCTGGCGTTATAGCCGTCCTCCACGGCTTCGGTGACTTCAAAGATTACTTCACTCGGTTTCATCATGTGTCCTCCGGCCTATTGGGAGTGCACCTCGCGCCGTCGCCGCCCGCCCCCGCTCCTCTTTGCACGTACCAGTCAGTGCTTTTTCAATATAGGCTTCGAGGGCTTGTTCGGTGGTGTCGGTGGTAGTCATTTCGGCCTCTTTGCTACGACCTTGCAATCCTTACTTCAGAGCCTCCAACCTGCCAAGCCATTCTCCAAAATGTTCGCATTTCAGTCGTAAAGTCGGCAATCCTATCTTCTCGGCCACAATAGGCCCCGCGGCTGCCTTCATTCCTTCATATTCTGGTATTACACCGGTAATGCGCTTTGATGGAGCGGTGTTGTTTCCATCATTGACAAGTTCCGGTGAATCAAATGTGGATACCACATCGACAAGCCTCCGTATTCCGCCGCTACGATCGTAAAACTGCGAGTCGAGTTTCTGAGGATCGCTCAACAACAACGCCTCGAATTCATGAAGCTGAAAATAGGGGATAAAGCGCGAGTCAGAAATGTCTTTGCTCAGAGCGTCCTCCAAAGTCCTGACGCGCTGATAGGGATCGGATGTTCGCGTAGCGTCTTCATAGTCGGGAAAATCTGTAGGCAGACGATACAGATCAAACATGGTTGTGAAGCGGGCGTCCAGGTTTTGGTCCTCCATTATCCAGGCTTTGATGTCGCCCTTCGCTTGCGCATACCTCCTGATACCCCCGCGATGCTTGACGCCACGCTTGTGACTCGTCATGACACGCCGGGCCTTCGCCCAGATAGATAACTTCGCCAGATGGGGACGGAGAACCCGGTTCACGAAAGTCTCTTCAGTCTGTCCCTCAACGATGAAATGCAGCCTGACAGCCATCTATGGACGCCCGCCGATTACATTCTTTTCCCACAACTCGGAAAGCGAATAGTCTTCGAGCCATCCTCCCAGAGCTTCAGCGTCCAGCCGTCTGAAGGTGGAGCTGCGGCCTGCGCGTTCGACGACGACGATGTCCGTCGGCTCAAAGCAATCAACGAGCGGCATGGATTGCGTAGCAACGATAACCTGTATTCTGGTCGATGCTGCGCGTATCAAGCCGCCGATTACGTTAATGGCGTAGGGGTGAAGTCCAAGTTCCGGTTCGTCGAGAATTAAAACGTCCGGCAAGTCCTGTTCCGGCTGAAGGAGAAGGGTCACAAGGGCTACGACTCGCAACATGCCATCCGACGCTTGTGACACGCTGAACACTTGGTCGCTGTTTCGTTCGCGCCAATTCAAAAGGAGACTATCGTAGTGCGGTTCCAGGTCGAAGTCAGAAAAGAAAGGCAGGATGAGACGAATGGTATCGACAATCCGTTGGTAGTATCTGCTGTCGCTGTCCCTCAAACGAAGCAGAACAGGCGCGATATTGGCAGCGTCTTCTTTCAGCCAGCGATTGTCGTCTATATGCCATTTGCTGCGCATACGGGCGGTATCCGAGGTATTGTGGAATTGATACACGATAATTCTTCGTAGGATGTCCCGAATGACGCGGGCGGTCGTATCTCCTTTAGCCGCAGCGGCAAGGAGTTGCGGAGCGCGCTGCCCGGGGTCCATTTCCTGCCATACCGCTTTGGTAGGGTAACTGAGGCGAGAGAATCGGTATCGTTCGTCAGCGAAGATAAACACATCTCCCGCCGCCCAAACCAACCGGAACGCGTACTGATTCTCGCCGGCGTCGGTCTGAAGCGTTAGTTCGGTTTCTATCTCATGGGTTTTGGCCGGGCCGTCATGCAGGAGCACGCTGGCCCCTCCTTGTTGACTCACGTAAAGCTGAAGGTTGTCTGGGTCTGCCAATGCCCAACTCATCAGGCGAAAGAAGGAGATAAAGTTGGACTTGCCCGCACCGTTAGGACCGATGAGGGCGGTTAGGGGACGAGGCTGAAAACGCTCCAGCGCTTGAATGGTCTTGAACCCCTTGAGGGTTATTGTATCAAGTTTGTTTCTCATAACATGCCGCCTTCCCGGTAGCGAAGGTAAGCCCGGCCGATTCCACTTGGTAACACGAGATCGTCACTCAGGTATTCCAGGATTTTATACGGTCAACGATTCCCCTCATCTGGTCTTCCCAATCAAATCGACCCGCCATTATGTCCTTGGTCATATGCGGAGCGCTTTGCGTCGCCAAGCGCATCTTATCATAATGCTTTCGACTCATGTTCGCTTCGAGGTATGACTTGTCTGACGCTTCGGTTCGAGGAAAGAAGCCTTCATACTGCTCAGGGTCAGGAAGCGACGGTAAGTCTAAGGCTTTCTCAAGGACAGAACCGGGAAGGTAATTCTCAATTTCCCTGGCTTCGGTTATCCAAATATGCGCACCGGGGATGTTCTCGACTTCCTTACTAATCCTCTCCACCCTGTCCTTTAGATGAGAATCCTCGGAAGCGCGGTCCCCGTCACACACGACAACGATGTTCGGATTCACCCGGAACAGATTCGCAAGCTCGGTTTCTTCCTCGGAAGGCTGAAATTCGATCTGCGCCAGAAGCGACCCACCATAGAAGGCACACTGATAGTCACGGCCCTCTCGAAGAGCGCCTTCGCTATAGAGCTGAATCCAGCGATTGAGGTACACACGGTCCGAAGGCCCCTCCACCCACACGATGCCGTTTGCCTGAAGCAAATCCGACGGTTTTGCGCCCAACTCGGAGACGACCCCAAGTCGATCAAAATGCGCGGAGACTGTGGTTGTACGAGCCGTCTGGCCATTATGAGTAACGTGGATGATCTGCGCGTTCTTTGATACCCCAAAAAAGTCGAGGGCCGTGCTTGAATGGGTCGTCAGAAAGATCGTGGCTTGTTCGTCAAGGGCGTACCGTTCAAGATACTGAAAAAGGCGTCGTAAGAGAGCCGGGTGAAGATTGTTTTCCAATTCTTCAAACGCAAATATGAATTCGAACTCCCTCTTGTTCTCAATTATGGGAATAACCAACAGGTTCAGCAGCACTAAAAGAACGGTCTTCAGACCACTTCCCGACTTGCTCAGGGGAATCAGTCCCTTCTTCTCCTCGCCAAGATAGACCTCCCAATGGCCTTGCGGTCCGTCGGCCTTTTCCTCGTCATGTTCTTGCACTTGGATCTCTGTAAACTGTCCATCGTTTCCAAAAATCTCATTCAACGCATCCAGAAGCTCCTGTTGGATAACTTCCCGCGGGAATTGCTCATTGGACGTAATGATGAAGCGCCGTATTATGTTCGAGGCCCCATTCCCGTCAGGACCGAGTATTAGCTCGATCTTTGGCGGCTCGGTCTTAATGTCACGGTCGGCAAGAAGTCGGCGGAATGCCTTTCTGTTGAGTTGGTGAGTTGGTTTACTCACGACATTTTTAATTAACGAAAGCCTATCAGCGTTCAAGCGCGGAGCAGAACGGGACTTTAACGTGCAATCTTTGAGGTAATTTACATTTGACACGTCCCCACTTGCATCAATTTGCCACGTTATCTTGGTATTGACAAAATGGATTCCATGATCATCCCAGTGGTTCCCTCCAAGAGGCGCTCCGCTTGCATGAGCATCAAATTCCCTTCTCAGAGACCTCTCGTCTAACACGCCACGACACCGATATTGCCAACCACGTTTGTCAAGTTCACCTTGGCTCAATGCCTCAACCAAATCCAGTAGATGTGATTTTCCAGAGTTATTCCGTCCAATGATGACATTGACCGGCTTGATAGTATCGAAGCCAGCCCACTCTTTTTGGAAACAAAGGTGTCCCTTGAAGTATACAGAGTCAGCCTTCACAGTGGGCGTCCTTCCGCACGTCGAGCTTGCCCGTCACTACGTCGGCAACCAGGAGGGGGCTGATGAGCGTTTGTTCGTTTGTTTTACTGACCATTGGAGTTGCCTTAGACTTTTATTTTTCCGGTGACGGCTTGGGATATCATAACGGACTTCAGTTCATTGAGCGCTTTTATTTCGCGCTCTACAGCGTCAACTGTTTTATCAATCTCATTAGTACGTTTAGTCGTTATCGACTCAATGCGGTCTTGTTCTTCCTTAGAAGGAATTGGCAACTCCATAGCGAGGAACATATCTGCGTAAAGGCGTAAGCGTGACGAATGAAGCCCAGTAGACCGACGGTTGTATTCTGCAACGTACTCTACGCTACGAAGCAGATATTCCAGATACCAGGCATTGAAGACTTCCTTTTTTTGCTGCCTGAAAATCCCATAGGATGGGCTTACTATGCCAACCCGATCGGAAACGCCTAGCGCCCCCATCCATGCCCACATGATATTGATAACGAGATCCCCTTTCCGACAGAGCTTTGAACCCGCCTAGTCCTCCGCCATAAACATGTAAACGCTTTTTTCAGAGCGCAGAGTAACACCCGTCGTATGCGAGACAGAGAGCAACTCTTCAGTGCCAGTTTTAGATCGCTCATCAACCTCTCTAAATATATACTTCGCTCGACGCACCTCCCAATGCGCCGGCACTTCCCCCATCCACTCCACCCCGCTATCCCGCATTGGGACGTTCGGGTTCAGACCTTTGGTGACGGCCTGATTGATGAGAATGGCTTTTTGCTCTTTGAGCAGGTCGATTAAACGCTGCTTTTTGTTGATGGCTTCGTCAATCTCGGCGGTTTTTTGGTCGAGGAAGGTGGCGATGCGGTGTTGTTCCTCTTTCGGGGGAATAGGGAATTTACAGTTGGAGACAAATGGAGTCGTGACTCGTTTCTGCCCTGCCGAGCCTTCCATAAAAGCGGTCGCATAATTCCGAAAATCGCCATTAGTAACTAAATAGTACAAGAATCCGGGGAGAAGGAGACTCCGGTCTGGACGAAAGACGTGAAACTCCGTTGACCCTACACCCTTCCCTGTTTGCAGGGATTCAAGATAAGCGCCCTTTCCATTTTCAAAGCAAGGTGTAATTTTTGCGAGAATTACGTCTCTTCTTTGAAACTCAGTTAAGGAATCTGGGTAATTTGCCCTTCTCTCAATTCTGGTGCCGTCAATGAGACCATTTGTCGAAACTGCTTCCATCGGGAGAAACGTCACAGTCTCTTCTTTTTTCGCTCTCCCACCAATAGGGTTTACTTGTACCAGTTGCTTGAGGCATTTCATTGCCCAATGTTCGGGAATCTCGCCCAGCCATTCGACGCCGGAGGGTTTGTAGGCGGGGTAAGATTTGAGGGTATAGGTCATAGATTGTTCGTGGTAGGGGCAACCCTTGTGGTTGCCCATCTTGGGAGGTTGGTCATATCTATACCCCAGGCGGCCACAAGGGCCGCCCCTACAAGGACTCCTGGTCATCCGGGCCACAAGGGCCGCCCCTACAAGGGTTCCCAGGCCACAAGGGCCGCCCCTACAAGGATTCCCGGTCGTCCGGTCCGCTACGGGTATCCCTACAAATGGGTTGTTCTGGCTGGATTCTCCGGGTCTTCAGCCCAGCGGGCCGGGTTGTCCATAATGTATTGACGAACCCGGTTCAGGGCCGCCTCGTTGCGGATGATATGTTCATAATAATTGCGTTGCCATAATTTACCAGCGAACGGTGACCAACCCAACATTTTTACCCCACGCGCATATTCAACTGTTGTCAATGATTTGTACGCGCCTATCACTGTGCCCAATGATTTCGTAGGGGCAACCCTTGTGGTTGCCCGTCTTGGGGGGGTGATCCTATGTGCCATGCCTTGGGCGGCCACAAGGGCCGCCCCTACATTGATCGACGCGATAATGCCGTGCATGTGATTCGGCATCACGACGAACGCATCCGGTTGAACACTTGGAAATCGTTCGGACAAAGAACGCCACTGTGTGGCGACCATCCGTCCGACATCGTTCAACTGCATCTCTCCGTTTACAATTTCGCCGAACAGGCTGGCCCGGTTGTGGATGCAGATAGTCACGAAATACGCGCCTTCCCGACCGTAATCAAACCCGGCCAAGCGAAGCGAACGACGCCGGTGCGAATCCCCCTTAGTCACAGCGACCCCAAAGCCTTGTAGGCATGATGCACTATCATGGTAGGAACGGAAAATTTTCGCTCTAATCCTGCCAACCTCTTGAACACTTGCCTTTTCTATTGTCTCGAAATTGCCGTAGTTTATTGTTGGGGTCTGGTGTTCTCTTCCTTCTCTTGAACGCTCGGTGAATCCACTGGCGAACACGATTAACCTCATTCGGACTTCCTGACCAACGATATATGTACGCGTAGGGGTCGTCTCCCTTACAGTTGTCCACCAGTCTTGGCGGTATCAGGCGAGGGTTGCGTGATGCAGGTTCTTTCTTAAAGTCTGGATGCTTGGGAAGCAGAATACCCAGCAGGCCACATCGAGGATTCTTCTCAGTGTCCCCCAAACTGGAACCGATCTCCCAGTCCACATGTTTCCGCTTCCAAGTGCAGCGACCTATCAGCACAACAGTCACGGTTGCATCAGCAATGAAATCGTCGCGGATTCTCCGACGAACTTCGTCTAGGGGCAGATGACTATCAACTATGTCTCCAACATCAACCGATCCGTCTATTATATTGCTCCCCATCATTTCAACGAATCGATTTTTACACTCTTGGTCCTCATCATGGTGGTAGCTGATGAACACCTTGTGTCTCGGGGCTTGAGACATTGCTACTTTCCTTCGACCCGTTCCAAATCGGTCAAATCTTCCACATCGGCAATCTTTGCCAGCATACGATTGTAGTTACGCAACTCCTCCTGCAATGCCTCCAGTTCTTCTCTAAATTCCTTTCGTTTCGTCTCTTCATCGAATGCGCCAGCCAAGGACTCCTGATGCCATTTTGCAGTAAAGGCTCGCACCACTTGGTTCAACACGGGTACGGCAACCTTGCTGAATTGTATGGCTCCGCGTCCTCGCCGCCGGAGAATCTCTCGGGACGTTGGAAACAGGGAATACACGCTGTCCAGGGCCGTTTTTTCGTCTCCTGCTTCAACCGGTAACGGTTGGGTAACGATTCTGGTCAGCATCTCAATATACAGTTCCCAGGCTGCATCCCGGTCAGGGGTTTGGAAAGATATTTCCGCGCTGGCCCATTTGGGGCCTAACTGTATCTTCTCCAAACCGAAATTCTTGAACATTTTCTTGAGTTTCATTTTTTACCTTCCTTTATATATCAGCCATCAGGCTTCACGACGCCTCTAGCCCTTCGTTGAGGATGGAAAGATATCCATCATACACGAACACCCGGCCTCGACGTTTGCCGGTGATCTCACGCGCGATTCCGTATTTAACAAGGCGTTCCATCGCAGAGGAAGCGGCGGGAAAGGAGAGCGTCGTGCGGTTGCTGATCTCAGACAGAGACAGAACCGGTCGCTCCTTCAACACTTCATGTACACGCAGGACCGAGCCGACACGGCGGCCGCCCTGTTCGATGGCAGCCCGGTCTGACGCGAACATCTCAGACAGGCGACGCGATGTGACAACCGCGCCCTCCGCCGTCACCCGCACTCCTTCGAGGAAAAAGCTGAGCCATGATTCTAAATCACCGGTACGGCGCACATGATTCAGCAACTCGTAGTAGGTGGCGCGGTGTTGCTTGAAATACAGGCTCAGATACAAAAGCGGCTCGTGCAGCACTCCGGCCTGACACAGCAGGAAAGTGACGAGCAATCTTCCCACGCGCCCGTTGCCGTCGAGGAAAGGATGAATGGTCTCGAACTGCACATGCGCGAGTCCCGCCCGAAGCAGCACAGGGAGCCCGTCGTCCTCGGCGTGGAGAAAATGCTCGAACGCGGCCATGCAGTCAGGCACGGCAGTATGCGGGGGCGGGACAAAAACGGCATTGCCGGGCCGGGTCCCGCCAATCCAGTTCTGTGAACGGCGGAACTCGCCAGGGGTTTTTCCGCTTCCCCGCCCGCGTGATAGCAGCACGCCGTGAATCTCGCAGAGCAAGCGGTTCGACAGCGGGAAGTTCTCCCGCAGGCGGCGTAAACCGTGGTTGAGCGCCGCTACGTAGTTCGAGACTTCAACCACATCATCGAACGGAACTCCGGGCGCTTCGTCCAACTCGAAAAGCAGAAGGTCCGACAGCGATGACTGCGTTCCCTCAATCTGAGAGGAGAGCACCGCTTCCTTGCGCACATAGGCGTAGAGAAAAAGCGCCTCGTCCGGCAGGAGAGTCGAGACGCCGTCGAGCCGGCCCAGGGCGAGCACCGCTGATTCAAGCGCCTGCTGCAACGGACCGTCCAGAACCAGCGCAGGATTTGGCGGGAGCGGTTCCGGCACAAAGGCTCTGACTCGCTCGCCTCCAATGCTCGTCACCTCGTATCTACCTATCTCCCCACGCTGCATAACCAGTATCCCTTTCACTATTTAGTTAAAAGTTTCTAAACACCGGCTATTTTTATTAAATTTACCGGCTAAAGATTAAATAATAGCATTTTTTAATTAAAGTTTTTTTAACACACGCTCTTTTTATTAAATTTTACTGACCAAACATTAAATAACGAAGAGGTTTACTGCAAGGGAATCGAGATAATTACACAAAGCAGCGTTTCATTACGGTATTACTCCTGCTATCCGCCGATAATCTCATTCAGCGATCAAGCTATCCTGTTCAGCGCCGGTATATTTGCTAGACTGCATTGAGACTGCTGTTTCTCTCATAGCCGAGTTACTCGGTTCGACACCGCACCTGGCAGGAGCGTCTTTATGGGACGGATTGTTGTTGAAGCACAGATAGAAAATGGCACTGATTCGACCTGCCGCATCCATTGTGACGCCTTGGTTGATACGGGAGCAGCGTACCTGACCTTACCAAAGGCGTGGCAGGCCCGTTTGGGGCAGTTGACCAGGCTTGATACGGTGGAGGTAGAGACGGCAACTCAAACCGTTATAAGCGGAGACATTTGCGGACCAGTTCTCCTCCGCATGGAACATTTCCGACCAGTCCTGACCGAGGTGTTATTCATTGAGATGGAACCGGCGGATGGGCAATATGAACCATTGATTGGCTATATTCCCCTTGAGCAAGCCCAGGCTGCTGTTGATCTGCTTGGGCATCGCTTGGTAAAGATTAGCCGGGTTGATCTCAAATAGACTCAGCCTGCCTCCCCAAAACTGACCAGCTTTTTCAATAAGCCTTCGGTTTCTCGCTCAAGCGCCAGAATTTCGGCTGTCACTTCTTCCAAGGAGCGAAGCGGGGTGTGCTGGTAGAAGTATTTGTTGAAGCTGATTTCATAACCGATTTGGGTTTTGTCGATATTCAGCCAGGCGTCTTCAACATGCGGGCGGACTTCGCGCAGAAAGTAGGCGTGTATGTTGTCTTTTAAGGGCACGTTTTCAGTGTCGCGGAGTTCGGAGTCGGGTTCGTATTCGGTCCAGGAGTTGCCCTCTCCCTCTGGGAGAGGAAAAAAGCCGTAGTCGGGTAAGTGGTCGGCGGAGGTTCCCAGAGCATTCAAGAGTTGGGCGAGTTTTTCGCCTGAGAGCTTGTGGACTTTTTTGATGACCTTGGCTGCGTCTTCATCGCGCCAGCTTACGGCATTAAGGATTTGGCTTTTTTCGGAACTACTGAGTTTGATATTCAACTTTTTCAGCGCCGTGTCTACGTGGGCTTTGAACTGGTTGAAGTCCAAGCATAGCTCTTGTCCGACCTCTGCCATGAGTTTCTGGCCGATTTCCATGAGCGCCTTTTGTGCTGTCCAAGTTTTCAGGGCAAAAAGGGCTTTGCGGTTTTTTGGTGACAGGCTGAGTTCTTCACGTTCGATGTGATCTTCTATTGCCTTTTGATGATCGGCGAGTTCGGTATAGATTGCATCTCCCCAGCGTTCGTAGACCCATGCCATGATTTCGCTCAGCGCAGGGACGAAGCGTAGGAGGGCAATACGTTTCGGCGTGAATTGGGCGGCGAGGCGCAGGGGGCGTTCGACCGTGACTTTGTAGTAGCCGAAGTCGCTGTTGTCGTAGACTTTGGAGAGGGGATTTTCTTTCGTGTGATGCGGCATGTCGAGGTAGAGCCGGGTAATGCGGGCGATGTGGTCGGGGGCGAATTCGCAGTTTTTCGCACCCAGGTTTTTGCGCAGTTTGCGGCAGAGTTCGGAGGCGTCAATCAGTTGGACCTTGCCTTTTCGATGGGGCGGCTTGTTGTTGGACAACAGCCAGATGTAGGTCGTGATGCCGGTGTTGTAAAATAGATTATTGGGCAACTGGATGATGGCTTCCAACCAGTCGTTCTCGATAATATAGCGACGGATGTTGCTCTCCCCGCTGCCGGCATCGCCGGTGAACAAAGATGAGCCGTTGTGGACCGAAGCCAGACGCGAGCCGAGCGGACTATCCTTCAGCCGCTTCATTTTACTGACCATATCCATCAGGAATAAGAGTTGCCCGTCTGAGGAACGCGGGATGGCAGGTTCGGTTTTTTCTTCACCTTTGAAATTCGTCAGTTCGACTTCAAAGCGTGGGTCGAGAATGTCCTTACCATCGAGAATGAATTTTTGATCTGCTTTCCACGATTTCCCATACGGCGGGTTGGACAGCATGAAATCAAAGCGCAGGCCTGCAAACTCGTCCATGGCCAGGGTTGAGCCGTATTTGATGTTCTCGGGATTATTGCCCTTAATCATCATATCGGATTTACAAATCGCATAGGTCTCGCCGTTGACCTCTTTGCCGTATAGGTACACCGGAGCGGTCGAGCGAATCCGGCCGCCGGGGTCGGTAATAAAACCCTGCGACTCGGTCAGCATACCGCCGGACCCGCAGGCCCCGTCGTAGACGGTGATGACCGGCGGCAGTCGGCCTTTGACCGGCTCGAATAAGAGATGGGTCATGAGCTGAATGACCTCGCGCGGGGTGAAGTGCTCGCCGGCCTCTTCGTTATTTTCTTCGTTAAACTTGCGAATCAATTCTTCAAACACATAGCCCATGCCGAGGTTGGTCAGGGGAGCAAGCCTGCGTCCGTCCGGGTCCACGGCGTTATGCGCACTCAGGTTAATGCGTTCGGAGGCGAATTTTTCCAGCACGTCCAGCAGCACGTCCGCCTCGACCATACGCTTGATCTGATTGCGCAACTCGAACTTGTCGATAATTTCCTTGACGTTGTCACTAAAGCTATCCAGATAGGCTCGGAAGTTCGCTTCCAGAATCTGACGGTTGTTGGACACCGTCTTAATCAGCTTTTTGAGCGTCCACTCAGAGGTGTTGTAAAATACCGTGCCTGAAGCTTCGCGCAGGCCCTCCGGGTCCAAATCGGTAAACCCGGCCTCTTCACGCTGAAAGCGGACTTCTTCGAGGACCGCGTCTTTGGAGTCTTCCAATAAACAGTCGAGGCGACGCAGCACGAACATGGGCAAAATGACATCGCGGTATTTGCCCCGCACATAGACATCGCGCAAAC
The DNA here is from genome assembly GCA_002238415.1 of Desulfurellaceae bacterium bin18. Classification (GTDB taxonomy): domain Bacteria; phylum Desulfobacterota; class Binatia; order Bin18; family Bin18; genus Bin18. The sequence goes on from MPMI01000044.1 coordinate 46,437, forward strand.
AGTCATCGGCAATCGACCAGATAAAAGAAACGAGTTTATTGTGTCCGGTGTGGTCCATTTTCTCTCTATCAGGCAGCGCACTGCCTCTCCTTGGCTTCGTCGTATCCCCGAAGCCTGGATACCTGCTTTCGCAGGTATGACACAATACGGTCTGGTATTCCTGTAGAAGAGGCAGCCCAACATCTTGCAGGTAATGGAATAAGACAGATACACAAGAGTGAGCATTTCAGAAGTAAGGAGGAAAGCATATGGATATTGGCGTATTCTGTTTCACGTCCGGCGAGTCGGCGGACCCTGCAGTTGTGGCGAAAAAGGCCGAAGAACTGGGCTTTGCCTCGTTCTGGGTCCCGGAGCATCCGATCCTGCCGGTGCATACTACTGTGGGCTATCCCATGGCTCCGGATCAGCCGATTCCGAGAACGATCGGGATTATTTCCGACCCGTTTGTATCGCTGGCTCGGGCCTCGGCCACGACCACGAAGATCAAGCTGGGCACAGGGATTTGTCTCGTGCCGGAACGCAACCCGTTGTTACTGGCCAAGGAGATCTCCACGCTGGACCACTATTCGGGCGGACGTTTTCTGTTTGGTATTGGGGCCGGCTGGCAAAAAGAAGAATGTGAGATCATGGGCGGAGATTTTCCGCACCGCTGGACCCAGACCCGGGATTCGATTCTGGCGATGAAAGAGCTGTGGACTGCGGACGAGTCCGAATATCACGGCCGTTATTATGACTTTCCCGCGGTCAAGTGCTTTCCCAAGCCAGCCCAAAATCCGCATCCGCCCGTTATTCTCGGTGGCTCGGCCAAGAATGTGTTCAAACGGACGGTTGAATGGGGGGACGGCTGGATGCCGGTCAGCACCTCGCCTGATGAGATTCGACGCGGACGCGAGACCTTGAACGAGCTGGCTGCCCAAGCCGGGCGTGATCCCAAGTCCATCTCCGTGATCGCCTTTGGGCAACCGGGGCAGTTGCATAGCCGCGACCAGGCCCAGGCACTGGAAGAGGCCGGCGCGGAACACGCCATTGTCTGGCTCAACAAGTTGCAGGAAGAGGAAGTCATTGCGGAGTTAGAGGGGTTAGCTCAAGAGATGCTGGGCGCATAAAAACGCAGGGGGAGCCGCACCGTGAAAAACATTATGCACCTGAATGCTTTTCTGATTCACAGCCCCATGAATCATACGGTTGGGTCATGGACTCATCCGGACAGCACGGTCGGCTCCTCCTTTGCTCAACCCGACATGTGGCAGGACGTTGCCAGAACGCTGGAGCGGGGCAAGTTTGACGCCATATTTTTTGCGGACCAGCTTGCCACCTATGGCAACTATCGCGCCCGCACCGATGAAGCTCTCGTCCATGCCGTTCAGTTTCCGATTCATGACCCGACCCTGCTGATTCCCATGCTAGCCGCGGTAACCGAACGGCTCGGATTTGCCGTGACCCTGTCCGCCACCTATTACCCGCCATATATGGCGGTCCGTAAACTTTCGACACTCGATCATCTGACCAAGGGACGGATCGGGTGGAATATTGTCACCTCCGTCCATATTGGGGAGGCGCACAATATGGGCTGGGAGAACATGATTGCGCACGATGCACGCTATGAGCGCGCCGATGAATACATGCAGGTCTGTCACAAACTGTGGCAGAGTTGGGAGGCTGACGCGGTCGTGGCGGATAAAACGTCCGGGGTGTATGTTGATCCCAGCAAGGTCCATCCCATCAATCACCAGGGCAAGTGGTTCTCCTGTCCGGGCATCTCGCCCGTTTCCCCTTCACCCCAGGGCTATCCGGTTCTTTTTCAGGCCGGCGCCTCGGGCGCGGGGCGCGATTTCTGTGCCAAGCATGCCGAAGCGGCGTTCGGGGTGCAACTCACGCCGCGGGCGATGAAAGCCTATGCGGACGATATGCGTGCGCGGGTGAAAAACCTCGGCAGAGATCCCGCCAGCCTCAAATTTATTTGGGGTATTCAGGCCATTGTCGGCGGAACGGAGGAGGAGGCGCGCCGGAAACAGCGGGACATCAACGAGCGCGTTCCGGTCGAAGGCGGATTGGCCCTGCTGTCGGGTCACACCAGCCACGATCTGTCCCAATATGACCTGGACCAGCCGGTTGAAGATATTGAGATTGAAGGCATACGTGGGCTATTCGAGATATTCACCAAGATGTATCAATCGGGCGATCTGGGCCGCGACCGGCTCACCATGCGCGAGGTCGGCAAAATCTACGGCGCGACCATTGGCTGTCCGCAAATTGTCGGTACGCCGGAACAGGTCGCCGATCAGATGGAAGCCATCCTGGATGAGACCGGCGGACACGGCTTTAATATCACCCCCTCGACCATGCCGGGCTCAATTACGGAATTTGTTGATACGGTCGTACCGGTGTTACAGAAACGCGGCCTGCACCGCACGGAGTATACCGGCCAGACGCTCAGAGAGCATCTGAGGCAGGAAATGTGTGAGTAAGAAAAGAGGTGTCTCCACTTGAGAGGGAGGGCCACGTAGTGGCGGGGGGAGTGTTTCGCGCAGTCGAGGACCCCACCCCGCCGCTGCCGCGGCACCCCTCCC
>MPMI01000005.1 GCA_002238415.1 Desulfurellaceae bacterium bin18
AAGGGGACGGCCTCACCGGTGAACCCCATTGCCATGTTTTAGCCATGCTGCTGCGGGGCGGGGAGAGAGTCTCCCGCCCCGTTTTTACGCTCCGCCCGGCTCAATTCCCGCAGCACAGGTGCCACGCAATGAAAATTCTCTTCCTGCACGGCTTTGGCGCAACTCCTGGAGGGACCAAGCCGACGTTTCTCAAGGCCAATGGTTTTGCAGTCTGTAATCCTCTTCTGCCGAATGATGACTTTGACGCCTGTGTCCGTATTGCGCAGGCCGAGTGTGGGCGTTATCAGCCCGACGTGATCGTAGGTTCCAGTCGAGGCGGTGCGGTCGCGCTCAATATCGACAGCGGACAGACGCCGCTCGTGCTGCTCTGCCCGGCCTGGAAACGCTGGGGGAGGGCGCCAACGGTCAAGTCGAATACCCTGATCCTTCACGCCGAGGCTGATGAAGCTGTTCCTTTTGCTCACAGTGTCGAATTGGTCCGCAGGAGCGGCCTGCCCGATTCGGCCTTGATTCGGACCGGCAGCGAACATCGCCTGATTGACCCCGATTCGCTGGACAGTTTACTCAGGGCGATTGCCAGGCTCGCTGGCTCTGGAGAGGAGAAAGGAGCGAGTGATGGCTGAGGCAAAGACCGGTCCAAAACTCGGCTTCTTCGGACCGATGAAAACCCTCGACTCTGCCCAATATGGCTTTGAGGAGCTTCCCGGTGGACGCTTCCGCGCCTGGATCAAACACGACACCATGAAGGGCGTGACGCCGCCCATCCTCCGCTGGTGGTTTGAGCATATTGACACGTTTTCGTCGTATAATGGCCAGGATTTCTCAGGCCCGTTCGTGCCGGTGTACCGCTTCTGGCATCCGTTCGACCATATTGCGATTCGGTGGGCTAAACGCGTAAACGGCTCCGACGGTCGGCTTGGACCGGGCAGCGTGATTGCCATCCAAGAAAACATCGCAGCCAAACACCCCGTGCGCGCCAAGGCACGGGTGACGAAGTTCGACGAAGAGGCGTTCAATTTTGAGCCGCTCTTGGGCGGGCTGCTGCCGGTCGGCCAGGTTGTGCACGAGTATGCCCCGGTTGAAGATGGTGTCTCGTTTTATACCTGTGTTGAGATTGGCATAACCACGCCGCTCATTGGTCCCGTCCTCAACTGGATCATCCGCAAGGTTGCCTTCAGCAAGGAGATGTTCCAGGACTGGATCTTGCACAACATCGAGGAGAGCGGCGAGACGGAAAAGTTTGTTCCCGCGCTCTTTGCCCATGCGCACGCAGAGGAGTAAGGGGGACATGCCGATGTCTTTCCCCGCAGACCGAGCTGAGAAGCGGCAGGTGCTCCTACAGGCGGTCGAACAGGTCCGTGGGACGCTTGCCGCCCAGATAGACCAAGCCGAGGAAGCTCGGACGCTGCCCGACGCCTCCGTGGTAGCCCTGCGCGAGGCCGGCCTGTTCAGGCTGAAACTACCGGCGGAACTCGGTGGGGCCGAGGCCGACCCGGTGACGCAACTGGAAGTGATTGAGGCCGTGACGAGGATCAATCCGTCTGCGGGCTGGTGCATGTTCATCGGTGCTGCCATTGTCGGCATGGCGGGTGCCTTTCTGCCGGACGAAACCATCGCCAGCGTGTTTCCACAGGGCCGCGTCCCGACCATGGCGGGCGGATTGATGCCCGGCCGGGCTGTGCCCGAGCAGGGTGGCTACCGTGTCACCGGCCGCTGGTCGTGGGGCAGTGGCATCCGTCATGCGGAATGGGTGTTGGTCCAAACCCTGGTCGAGCGTGGCTCCCAGACGCCTGAGGTGCGGGCCGTGGTCTTCCCCGTTGCCCAAGCTCAGGTCATCGACAACTGGCATGTGCTGGGCATGAAGGGCACCGGGAGTTGTGACTACGCGGTTGCGGATCTGTTTGTTCCCGAGGCGTTTACTTTTGCAGTAGGCAGCACACCGCCACAGCGCGGCGGGCCCTTATATCTCATGGGCTGGCCGGGCTATGTGGCGAATGAACACGCGGCCTTTGCACTGGGGATTGCCCGCTGTGCGCTTGACGCGATTATTGAGCTGGCCCAATCGAAAAAACGAGGCTATGGACCCCAACGGCGCTTGAGTGACAGAGCCGTCATTCAAAGGATGATCGCCCAGGCAGACCTCCGGCTGCGCGGAACACGCCTGGTCGTTATCGACATCCTCGAAAAAGCCTGGCAGACGGCTAGTGCCGGCCAGCTGCCGGGTCCGGCGCTCCAGGCTGAAATGCGCAGCGTCGCGGCCTTGGCCACGGACATCGCGCTTGAGATCACGACCAAAGCCTTTCGCGCTGGCGCCGGCAGCGCCGTGCGTTTGGAGCATGTCTTGCAGCGCTGCCTGCGGGATTTGCATACGGCCGCGGCCCATTTGATGGTCAATGATTCAGCCTATGAAAACTATGGGCAGTTTCTGCTCGGTCTGCCCGATGTCGATCCCATGCGATAAGCTGGTTTGAGTGAATCAGAAAGGCAAATCATAATGTCTCGTGTTACGGGTTCTGTGTTGTTGGTCGGAAGTGTGCCGGGGAACAATGCGCATGCTGTTATGGACAGCTGTGCCAAGGGCTTAGGCGACAGCCTGTTTGCTTTGCCTGACGGTGAAACGGGCTACCGGCAAGGCTGGATTAACTTCCTGGCTGCAAAAACGTATGCGGCATCTGAGCAGTTGGAAAGTATCACCCGTCCGCAGCCGGTCGATCCCGACGATCCTGATGAGTGGCGTGCTCCAGGCATGGACTGGATGCCACGTGGTTTTCAGGATCACTGGCAGTTCAAGGTAAAAGAGGGAACAGGTCCCCTCCACTTCGAACACCTCGGCTATGCGCAGGAAGCCAGGAACTCCTACCAAACGTTCTGTACGCTCCGCGACCAGGGGATTATTCCTCAGGGCGTGCGCTTTCAGGTATCCTTACCATTGATCGAAAGCGGCACGCGCCTCTTCCTTGGGCATTCCCCCGAGTCGTTCCAACCCATGTGGGACACCTATCGGGATGCCATGCGGCGAGAGGTCATGCGTCTCAGTCAGGAGATTCCTCCGCGTGATCTCGCCGTCCAATGGGATATTGCGGCTGAGGTGGCCAGCATTGAAAGCAACGATCATGATCCCATGCTGGGGCTTCCCTGGGATGCTCCGGGTGACCCGTTCGAGCGCTATGTGCAGGCGCTGGTGGACCTGTCTCAACACGTTGCGGACGAGACCCTGCTTGGACTCCATCTGTGTTATGGCGACTTGGGCCACAAACATTTCAAGCAGCCCCAAGATCTAGGGGTGGTTGTGCGGATGGCGAATGCCGGAGTTGCTGCGGTCAGCCGTCCGGTCGATTTCGTTCATATGCCTGTACCCAGAAATCGGAACGATGATGGCTACTTTGCCCCCTTGGCCGACCTTGCCATTGCCGATGCCAAGCTCTTCTTGGGCCTTGTTCACCACACGGACGGTATTCGGGGGACCCTGAAACGCTTAGAGACCGCTCAGAAACATGCGGGTGGATTTGGCATTGCGACCGAGTGCGGGTTTGGGCGTCGCTTACCCGAAACCATACCGGCACTCATGCGTATCCACCGCGAGGCAGTTGCCCGCCTGTAATGATAGGATCGATGAGAGAACCAATAATAGGATCGTCGGAGGGATAGGGGGACACTATGGCTCGCTTACACCTGGAAACGGCAAATACGATTGTCACTGCGGCACTTCAAAAGGCACATGACATGCATGCCTCCCCCCTCGCTGTCGCGGTACTGGACGAAACCGGACAACTCCAGTCGTTTCAACGCGAAGACGAGACCAGCCTGATGCGTGCCGATGTGGCGATTGGCAAGGCGTGGGGCGCGTTGGGCATGGGCCGCTCGTCTCGGGTGCTGGGCAGCGTCGCGGCCGAGCGGCCGCATTTTGTGCAAGCCCTGACTGCGGTCGCTCAGGGAAAACTTGTGCCGGTGCCGGGTGGGGTGCTGATCCGGGATGGGGCTCAGTCCATTATCGGAGCGGTTGGGATATCGGGCGATACCTCGGATATTGATGAGGAATGTGCCGTGGCCGGCATTGAAGCGGCCGGGCTGACGGCCGATACGGGTGTCTCTGCATAGCCAAGCAGACCGCCAACGGAGGAGAACGCATGGGATATGCTGATATTGACGGACTGCGGATACATTACCATACCACTGGAGACGGTTCCCCAGGGCAGCGCGTCCTCTACGTCCACGGTACCGGCTGTGACGGCCGGGTGTGGCACAGGCATATGCGGGCGATGGCCGACCGTCATACGCCGGTAGCGATAGACCTGCCGGGGCACGGCCAGTCGTCCGGCAGCGGGTTTCGTGGCGCCGCGGATTACACCCATTATGCTGTCCGGCTGGCCGATCATTTGGGCTGGGACCGGTTTGTGATCGCCGGGCATTCGCTCGGCGGTGGGATCGCCCTGACCGCGGCCATCTATTATGCGGACCGCCTCGCCGGCATGATGCTCATTGATACGGGTGCGCGGCTGCGGGTGGACCCGAACGTCCTTGAGAACTCCCGCCAACTGGCTGCGGGTGAAGCCGGGATTGCCATCGATCCGCGTCTAGGCTTCGCCAAAAGCACGCCCCAGTCCCTCGTCGATGCGATCAGCGAGTTGACGGCAGGGACCGATCCGCAGGTGACGTATAAGGACTGGATCAGCGATGACACCTTCGACTGTATGAGTCGAGTCGCTAATATCCAGACCCCGTCGATCGCCATCTGCGGGGACGAGGACTATTTTACGCCGGTCAAATATGCCGAGTACTTCCACGATCGGATGCCGCACTGTCAGCTGGCAGTCATCCCTCAGGCTGGCCACTGGACTTATGAGGAGCAACCCGAAACCTTTGACCGTATTGTCCGATCCTATCTGGACAATCTGCCGTCCTGAGGAGGCTACGGTCGTCCAGCCTTTTGTTCCCTCTCCCCCTGGGAGAGGGCTGGGGTGAGGGTTTTTCTCAATTAATTGGGCGTTTCCGAATAACCGGAACCATACACCGTCCTACGCCTGCTCCTGCGCGACCCCGCCCAGACTGGCTGTCCGACGGACATGGCCCCAAATGCTGCCTGAGGTGTGCATCTGGACCTGCCAAGTCGTGTCATCGACTTCACGCGCCCCCCAGCCATACTCAACCGCAAAGCCGGAGGGTGTTTGCATATAGAACGAGGTCATATGGTCGTTGGTATGACGGCCCAGACTCATCGTAATCGGCACGTCCTGGTCCTGGCACAGATAATAGGTCGAACCCACATCGTTCAGCGACTGCGTCTGCAACATGAAATGATTCAAACGCTTGGGCGGGTTGGGGGCTTCGATAAAGGCGAGCGAATGATGGCGCGGATTGCAGTGGAAAAAGGTGGCCTGAAAAGTTGTGCCCGGGGCAGGCGTGATATGGACATAATCGCTGATCCGCATCCCCAGGACATCTCGATAAAAGTTGATGCTCTGCTCGGCGTCATTCACCAGGATCACAAAATGTCCTAAGCCTTGCTCTCCGGTTTTAAAGCCCGAGATCGGTCGCGGAGACTGAAACGGTTTATCAAAATGAACGAGCGGACCATAGAATATCTCTGACGGAATACCGCTCGGGTCCTGGAAGCGAATCAGCCCAGCCACCCGGCGAATAGCCCGCTCTTCAGGCGTGCCTGGGGTGACTTCGACTCCGGCTGTCCCAAGTTGGTCAGCCACGGCGTGTAAAGCGTGTTCATCGGCCACTTCCCAGCCAATATAAGCGAGGTCGTCAGCGCCCGTCGGATGCACAAGAAATCGATGATGGTACTCATCCATACGCAGATAGAGCGAGCCATCATCGGTGTGCTCGTTGACGGCCAACCCAAGCACCGTGGTCGCGAATTGTTCCCAGGCGGCCATGTCACTGACGCTGAGTCCCAAATATCCGAGTTGTGATACGCTGGTCATATTAGCCTCCTCAGTACGTCATCGTACAGCCATACCCTACGCCAAAGGGAGAGGGAAGAAAACACGTAATCTGGTAGTGGTTCAGTTTCACATCGCTCTTGCCCTCTGCCGGTGTAGCGCTGCCCCCCCTCCCTCGCCCTCCCCTCCAGGGGGAGGGAATGTTCGCCCCCTCTCCCCTGGAGGGAGAGGGCTGGGGTGAGGGGGAATAAGCAAACTGAAGCACTACCCGTAATCTGCATGTCTGCTGAGTTGAATCTGCATGTCTGCTGAGTTGAGCTATTTCTCGCTATAAGATATTGCGCAGTCGTGCACGAAAAAAATCTCCAACAGCATTGGTTCGCCCTTCGTCCGCTCCTGGCCATACGAAACGAGGAGCAATACGAACAAGCTATTGAACATCTCAACGACCTCATTGACGAAATCGGTAAGGACGAGGCCCTCTCGCTATATGAACTGTTGGATACCCTGGGCACGCTCATCCACGCGTGTGAAGAGCAGCATCACGCTATCCCTGATTGTAGTGGGGGGGAGATGCTTGGCTTCTTCATGGAGGAGCATGGGCTGACGCAAGCCAGTTTTCCTGAAATTGGCTCTCAAGAGGTTGTGTCAGAGGTCTTGAGTGGCAAGCGAGAGCTGAACGTCGAACACATACGCGCCCTTGCCAAGCGGTTTCATGTCCCACCCGCCGTGTTCATCTGAGTATGACGGAAAGGACCGGTGGGCATGACCATCCCATTTGCCTCTTACTTCGAGGCTATCAAAAGCCTGGATACTACCGAAGCCACCGAACACACCCCACGCGGCGCATTGGAAAGCCTGCTAAACGCCCTATCCTATGCTTTACCATAGACCAGATGCAACGGATTGACGACTGCTGGAAACCGTAAGACAGGGAAGGGGGCGGCTCATCCGGTCTCCCCTGTCTTACCTTGACAACTCTTTCCCCCCAAGCCTTGACTCGAGTAGCCTTTCGGACGCACGATACAGGAGGCCCCAGGTAAGAGGTCGAGGAGAGCAGCATACTTCCCAGATTACAGTGTTCAACACGAAGGAGGCGCATATGGAAACGGCAGTCCTATGTTCCGGTTTACTGGGTTTGTTGGTCTTTGTACTCGGCTTTATGGTTTCTATGACACGCGGGAAGACGGACCCCGACAGTGGCGACGGTTCGGACCCCGCCGACCGCTTACATAAAATGGTACGCGCACACGGCAACGCGACCGAGTACGCGCCCATGTTAGCCTTACTCATGCTCATTGTGGCGATGGGCGAGGGCGGCGTCCCGGCTTGGGCCATGTGGACGATGATACTGGTGACCGCCTGTCGCTATCTGCACGCCATCGGTATGATCGCCAGTTCGACGCTGGCGCAACCTCATCCTCTCCGTGTCGTCGGTGCTCTCGGTACGTATATCGGCGGCGTCGTACTGTGTGTCGCCGTGTTTATGGGCGGTTAGCTGCACCGCTGAGGGCGGAAGGTCGCTCTCCCCTTCCGTCCTCACTCAACTCCGGCCTCTGTTCGGTGGTGGCTTCTTGCACTTTTCATATCCTTACCTTAAAGTAAGAATATACATCCTTACTCAAGGACGGGCTCTCATGCCGCAGGCTAAAATCACCACTAAGGGCCAAATCACGATCCCTCTCGCTGTACGCCAACGGATGGGGGTTGGACCGGGCGATACCCTAGAGTTTCAGGATACGGACGCCGGGGTGCTCGTCACAAAAGGGAAAACCGCTTCTCCCTTTACGAAATATCGTGGCTATCTCAAAAAAAAACGGGGAAAAAATCCAGATGTCGTGCTCGCTGCTCTTCGTGGTGAGGAGGCACCATAAGGCTGAAGTATGGTCACGGCACTTGATACCAACATCCTTTTGGACCTCCTTATTCCCCAAGCACCACATCAGCAGGCGACCGTAGCGGTATTGGATGCATCCTACCAACAGGGCGCGCTTGTGATCAGTGAAGGAGTCTATGCAGAACTCGGCTCACAATTTGAAAGTGCCCGCGATCTTGATGCTTTTCTTCACGAGACGCGTATTCGGCTCGAACGCTCAACTATGGCTACGTTCCAGTTCGCTGGGGAAATATGGCAGCGCTATACGCGGCGACGCGGAAAAACGCTCACCTGCCCTTCTTGTGGCTGGAAAGGCGTCCGTGTCTGTCCGCGATGTGATGCCGCACTACCTGTTCGGCAGCATGTGCTCATGGACTTTCTGATTGGCAGCCACGCCTTGCAGCAAGCCGATTGTCTGCTGACTCGCGACCGTGGCTATTACCGAACGTATTTCCCCACTCTACGGCTCAAGGTCCCGCAGCTATAACGACCCCAAGAAATTCTGGAAGGCGCTCAGGCACTCCTCGGGTCTATCCACATAGATTTCGTGTCCGGGGCCTTCGACAATGGTAATCCGTGCGTTGGGAATCCCCGTACGCATGGAGAGCTGGTCGGTCAGGGGCGTGATCGGGCTGTTGGCAGGGGCCAACACCAGCGTCGGGACTGTGACCTGGGGCAGCAGCGTCGCCGTGTCCGCACCGTCCAGCGTCTTGGTAATACCCTGTAAGACATGGGCTGGTGTTTTCGCCCACTCCTTGAGCACCCATTCAATATGCTCGGGGCTGTGTCCGCTGATGATCTTGCGCTCAATCATCAAACGACCCCATCCAACAGAACCTTCCGAGGCCAGGAGATCGTGCAGGTTGCCTTGCTCACCGGACAAGGCGCGTGTGCCTGCGGGGCGAATCGTCGTCGGTGAATTGCAAATCGTCAGGCTCTTGAGTCGCTCCGGCCAACGCGTGGCAAACAGTACACCGAGGATGCCGCCAATGGACTCGCCCACATAGTGTACCTGCTGGAGACCGAGCGCGTCCATGAAGTCGCGCATGTCCGTGACCAACTCGTCCAGAGACCAGCGATGGTCCGGACCAGGGTCAGCAGACTGGCCGTGGCCACGCATATCGCGGCGGAGCACCCGATAGTGGCGAGCCAGGGAAGGGACCCAGTGGTACCAGAACCTGGTACTCCGACCGACCCCGTGTTGGAGCCACACCGTCTCCTTCTCCGTAATCCAGGGATCGGTGAAGTCATCGACCTCATAATACATCTCACACTGATTGGCAGAGACGGTCGGCATGTTGTCCTCACCTCCTTTTCGCCATCTACGGACGTTGTCTGGCCTCGCTTGGGCGCTCTAGTCGAGTTGGCCACAATCGGCAATGACAATCCGCTGTCTGGGTTGTCCGCTCTGACTGCCCTGGGCCTCCATGGCGCGGACCACGTCCATCCCTTCAACCACACTGCCAAACACCACATGCTTGCCATCCAGCCACGGTGTCTGAGCGGTGGTGATAAAGAATTGGGAGCCATTCGTCCCGGGACCGGCGTTGGCCATGCTCAGCAAACCGGGATCGGTATGTTTGAGTTGAAAATTCTCGTCGGCAAATTTGGAGCCGTAGATGGACTCTCCCCCGGTGCCGTTGCCGTTGGTAAAGTCTCCGCCCTGGCACATGAAGTCGGGAATGACGCGGTGAAACGTCGAACCCTTGTAGTGCAGGGGTTTGCCGGACTGGCCGCTCCCTTTCTCGCCGGTACATAGCGCCCGAAAATTTTCTGCGGTTTCAGGAACTACGTCAGTCCGGAGTTCAAAAACGATCCGTCCGGCTGCATCATCTCCGATTGTGATATCAAAAAATACCCGCGGGTTGGTGTGTTCGCTCATCTTCTTCTCTCTTCCTCAGATATATGGATTCTCGCCCTGGCGAGTGCCGTCTGCGCAGCCTATAGAATTTACGCCGGTGAGACTAGGCGTCCGCAGGCGGCGTGCTTAGCGAAACTGAACCGACACGGTTCCGACGCCGGAAAAATTTGCGCTATAGCTCCCCGGCTGCGTGACAGCATGATGACAGAATGAGCCGGTAATAACGGGTTGGCCCGGCTCCAGGCCCAGACCGAATGGATACAGGCGGTGGCACAGGCGTGACAGCGAGAGATAGGGATCATCCATTGTTGTACCTGGCGTCTTGGTCTCGACCACCTGGCCGTCATGCGAAAATGTGACCGTAGTATCGACCAGCCCGTCTCGGACCGGGGCTTCCGGTCCAACGACGATCCCCCACTGGGCTAAGCCGTCGGCCACCAAGGGGAGGGAGCCCTGGCCTGGTTGGACGCGAACTTCGTTGATCTCAAATGCCGGAGCAACGGCTCGAACCGCGGCTTTGGCCTGTTCGCGGTCGACTCCTGGGCCACGCAAGGCTGAGCCGACTATCAGGCAGAGTTCGGGCTCAATATGACAGTGCATAATCGAAGAGATCGGAAGGGCCGCACCGGACGAAAAGACCCGACTCTGGAGGACATAGCCAAACGGCCGTACGTCTTTTCCCATACGGTCGCGGGCCTTCCCCGACGTCAGCCCGACCTTCCAGCCACCAAGGTGTTCTCCTGCTGTCTCAAATCGCCGGAGAACACCGAGTTGTACGGCGAGCGCTTCGTCCAGAGCCGAAGGGATGGGATCAATGTGGGCGGGTCGGGTTCCGTTTCGGCGGGCGTGGTAGAGGTTATCGATGAGTGCCTCTTGTGTTGCGGTCATACTGCCTCCTGTGTGAGCCATGAGAGGTTGGGCTTTACTCGTCCAACCTGCACTAGGTATCAGCTCTGCAAGCTTGTGTCCCTGCCGGGTGCGTGGCAAGATGCTGCTGCCTGGCACAAGTCAAACTCTAACGGCAGCCTGAAGAAGGAGGGAGCCATGTCTGATCTGTCTCAGCTTGCCTATGCGACGACCGCAGAAGTCGCCGCCATGATCCAAAGGAAAGAGGTTTCAAGCCGCGAAGCCGTCGACTTTTTTCTTGACCGGGTCGAAGCGCTCGATAAAGCCATCAATAGCGTGGTGACGATTGATGCGGAACGGGCGCGAGCGGAGGCCGATGCCGCAGATACGGAGTTGGCCGGAGGAACCTCCCGAGGGCCGCTGCACGGCGTGCCGATGACGATCAAGGATTCGTATCAAACCAAAGGCATGCGGACGACGTCGGGTGCGCCGGAACTCACGGACTTCATTCCAGAGGAGGACGCCTGGCCAGTGGCCCGACTGCGCGAAGCCGGGGCTATTATCTACGGTAAGACCAATCTGCCGATCTACGCCGGTGACTTGCAGAGCTATAACGAGATTTTCGGTACGACCAATAATCCGCACGATACCACGCGCACGCCGGGCGGCTCGTCCGGTGGCTCAGGTGCCGCGTTGGCTTGTGGCTTCACGCCGTTGGAATTGGGTAGTGATATTGGTGGTTCGATTCGTCTGCCGTCCCATATGTCCGGCGTGACCGGCCACAAGCCGAGCTATGGCATTGTTCCCGCCCACGGGCAGATTCCGGGTCCGCCGGGAACCCTGACAATGGCCGACTTGGCGGTCGCCGGGCCCATGGCCCGGAGTGTCGAAGACCTGGAATTAGGGCTCGATATCATGGCCGGCCCCAATCGCTGGGAGCAACCGGCGTGGCGCTTGGAACTGCCGGCTCCGCGCAAACACGCGCTCAAGGACTACCGCATTGCAACTTGGCTGGACGATCCTCGTTGTCCGGTCGAGCCGGAAGTGCGCACCCTTTTGGAAAACGCTGCCAGCGCATTAGCACGGGCCGGGGCGACGGTGAGTGCCGATACGCGGCCCGAATTCAGTTTGGAAAAAATCGCTGCGACCTTTATGGCCCTGTTGCAGTCCGCGCTGTCCGGTGGAGTCTCACGAGACAAAATCGAAGAGTACGCGCAGTCGAGCGGCAACACCTCGACGGACCAGACCCGGCGGCTGTTTGCCATGCGGCATCGCGAATGGCTGAGCTATAACGAACGCAGGATGCAGATGCGCAAACGCTGGGAAGAATTCTTCCAGGACTGGGACGTGATGCTGCTGCCGGTCATGCCGTGTCCTGCCATCAAGCACGACCACTCTGAGCCCCAAGCCGGACGGACGGCCCTTGTTGGGGGGCAGCAACGACCGTATTGGGACCTGGTGACGTGGATGGCGCCGGCCGGGGCCTGTCTGCTGCCGGCCACAGTGATTCCAGTGGGACAGCTCGATGATGGATTGCCGATTGGTGTCCAGATCGTTGGCCCTTATCTTGAAGACCGGACAACCCTGCACGTGGCGAAACATCTGTTTGAAATGATGGGCGGGTGTCCGCGCCCGGCCGGTTTCTAAAGCAGACGGAGAAAGGAAGACGTATGTCACAACTGGATGGAAAAGTAGCCCTGGTGACGGGTGGAGCACGAGGGATTGGGCGGGGCATCGCCCTGGCGCTGGCAAACGCCGGAGCCGATGTGGCGGTGTCGGACATTGAAACCATGACGAGTACGGCCCAGCAGTATGGCGCGACCGCGGTCGGGGGGTTTACACAGGCGCAGAAAACTGCGGAAGAGATCATTGCGCTCGGGCGGCGGTCATTGGCGATTCAAGCCGACGTGACTCAAAAGAGCGATACCCTGCGTATGGTCGAGGAGACTACCGGCGCGTTGGGCGGTCTCGACATCATGGTCTGTAACGCGGGCGTGGTGAATATGGCGAAAGTCGAAGAGATGTCCGAAGATGCCTGGGACCTGACCTTTGCGGTCAACACCAAAGGGGTCTTTCTCTCCTGTCAGTCCGCGATTCCCGCCCTCAAAAACCGGGGTGGGGGTCTGATTGTTAATATTGCCTCGATCGCGGGCAAGAGCGGCTTCGGCGGTCTGGCGCACTACTGCGCCTCAAAGTTTGCGGTAGTGGGCTTTACTAATTCTCTGGCCAAAGAGCTGGCCCAGGCCAATATCCGTGTCAACGCCATTTGTCCGGGCATTTTGCGCACCCAGATGTGGGAATACCTGGCCGAATCGCTCAAACAGCCGGACGAATCCAAGGAAGACTCCTGGCAACGCTGGGTCAAGAACGTGATTCCCCAGGGCCGGCCCCAAACGCCGGATGATATCGGGCAACTGGCCGTATACCTCGCCCTTGCCGAGAACGTGACCGGACAGGCCATCAACGTCGATGGGGGCATCGAACTACACTAGAGAGGGGACTCGCTCATGGAATATCGTCCTTTTGGACAAACCGGTATCGAAGTGTCCGCCATTGGCGTCGGCTGTTGGGAGATTGGTGGCGGCTATGGGTCAATTGAAGAGCAAGAATTTAGTGCCGCGGTACACACCGCCTTGGACCTGGGCATTACGTGTTTTGATACCGCCGAAGCCTATGGGTTTGGGGCCTCGGAGCGTTCGTTGGCCAAGGCGCTCGGCGAGCGTCGGAAAGACGCGGTTGTCATGACCAAGTTTGGCATTGGCTACAAAGAAGCGCCGAATTATCGAGACAGCAGCCGCGAGCGGGTCATGGTCTCGATCGAGAAAAGCCTGAAGAATCTGAACACCGACTACGTGGACGTCTATATGGTCCACTGGCCGGACCTGAACACGCCTTTTGAAGAGACCATGCGGGCCCTGGACGACATTGTGCAGCAGGGCAAGGCGCGGGCCATCGGCATCTCGAACTTCCGGCGTGCGCAGATTGAAACCAGCATGGCAACCCGCCGGGTGGATGTCGCCCAATACTGCTGGAATATGTTCGATCGCCGTATGGACCAGGAGATCCTGCCCTACTGTCGCGAGCATAATATGGGTGTCATGGCCTATGGCTCGCTCGCCTACGGGTTGCTAACCGGTACTTTTCGTGCGGATATGAGCTTTGACGAAGGAGATTGGCGGGCGCGTCAGGGCCGTATGGGTGGCATCAATCTGTTCCAGACCATGTTCGGCCCGGACCACTTTCCCAACAACATTAAGGCGGTGGAAGAGCTGAAGGGTCTGGCCGCCGGTTATGACAAGAGCCTGCCGCAGTTTGCGCTGCGCTGGACGCTCTCGCATCCGGCGGTCAGCACAGCCTTGGTTGGCTGTCGCAAAGCGGCCGAGGTAGAGGATAATGTCGGCGCCCTGGGATGGGATATCAGGCAAGCCGACTTTGCCGAAATCGACACGATCTTTGAACGCAATGGTGTGGTCACCTGCCCGGATGTCTGGTTGGAGCGGGAGTAGGCAGCGCTTTGTGTAACATGGCGGTGAGGAAAGCTGCCCGAGACTGTCGTCCCGCAGGCTATCCTCGCCACCATGAAGACCGTGGGCTGAGTCCGGCTGTCCGTTGCCGCACGCCCAGAATGACGGCTAACTCCTGCCACACCTGTGATTCTACCTGCTTGAAGAAATCACTCTCCTCGAAATCCTTTTCCAGCACGGTGGTTGTGGCGTGCGCAAAGAGCTTTTGCACCCAGGCATCAAACGGAATGGGGGGGAGAAACGAAAAGGATTTGAGCTTATCCGCCACATCCATCATGCTGGAGCTGACCTTGTTGGCCAGAAAATAACTGTGGCATTTTCGCTGGAGTCGTTTGTTGAGGGCCGAGATTTCCATGAGGGCATTGAGCGAAGTCCGCCAGCTGATATCGTCCTCTTCCAACACAATAAGGTTCATGTCGCTCAGGGTTGTAGCCGCCAAACTCAAACTTCCGAGCCCGGCCTGCGTGTCAAAAATGATATAATCGACGTGTAACGACGATGTTGCAAACTCGTAGAGCTTGCCAAGCTTCTCGACCGTTTCGGTGAGTTCCAAGTGGTGCAACGGCGTCCAGTCGGGTCGCTCGCTTTCGGTAGAAGAGGGGAGGATAAAGAGCCCGTCCAGCCGTTGATAGGTCGAGGTATTCGTACCAGCCGTTACCTGCGCCATGAGCTCTGGGCTCTCCTCGGCATTGCCGTTTTTTTGGGCGAGTCCTTTTTGGAGTTCGTGCAGGAGTGCTGGCTGATCACCATCTTCCGAATAAAAATAATCAGTTAAGGAAAACGGAAGCCGGTCGAGCTCATATTTGTTTTGAAAGGCCAGGAGGGTGAGGCCGCGGACTGACAAATCCAAATCGACGAGAAGCACATTACACTTCTCCTGACGCTGGATAATCCTTCCTAAGCTGGTTGCCAATAGGGTCTTCCCAACACCACCTTTTCCGCTACACAGGGTGATTGTTCGCACGCTGGTATCCTCCGGCTAGCGCGATCTTCGTGTCATGTCGCCTACCATATCGGATGTTCAGGCATTGTCGAGGCTATACGACCGCCTTTCCAGCGTGTTGTACTCTTTTCCTCAGGCAGGTATCAAGTGCCGGGAAGAGGAATGAAATCTGAGGGAAGACGAAAGCCCAGGGAAAAAGGGAGAGGAGAAAAGAATGGGACGCTTGCAGGAAAAAGTCGCAGTGATCACCGGTGCCAGCTCCGGCATTGGTCGGGCCATTGCCATTGGCTTCGCCAACGAGGGGGCTCGAATCGTCTGCTCGGACATCCGGTCTGATGCCCGGCCCGAGGGCTACGATGCTGACACTCAGCGAGCGACTGCTGAGGTGATTAAGGCCCAGGGGGGTCAGGCCTGTTTTGTGCAAGCGGATGTGACCAAAGGCCCGGAGGTCGAAGCCGTTATTCGACAGGCGGTTGAGCGCTTTGGCCGGCTTGACATCATGGTCAATAATGCCGGTGTGTTCACGCGTTTAGCTCCTATCCATGAAAAGACTGAAGAAGAGTACGACTTTACCATGGGGGTGAATGCCAAGGGCGTATGGAATGGCTGCCAGCAAGCCATTCGCCAGTTCCTGAAGCAGGGCGACGGAGGAAAGATTGTGAATATCGTCTCGATTGCCGGGGTGATAGGCTTACCCGAGGAGCCGGCCTACTGCGCCTCCAAGGCGGCCGCGGCGAATCTCACCCGTCAACTCGCGGTGGACTACGGTCCGCGTGGGATAAATGTTAACGCTATCTGCCCCAACTTCTTGACGACCGCCATGACCCGCCCGTTTCACGAAAATCAAGACATTAAGTCTACAGTCGAAGCACTTACTCCACTCGGTCGCTGGGGGAAGATTCCCGATATGGTCGGTCCGGTGATTTTCCTGGCCTCGTCAGAGGCGGATTATGTAACGGGCAGTCTGTTAATGGTGGATGGCGGCTTTACCGCAAAGTAGAGGATGATTTTTTTCAGAAGGAGCATATATGGCAGGACGACTTGAGGGTGAGGTGGCAATTATTACCGGTGCCGCACGTGGCCAAGGTGAGGCCGAGGCGCGGATGTTTGCCCGTGAAGGGGCACAAGTCGTGCTGACGGATATTCTGGACGAGCGAGGCGAGACAGTGGCCCAGGAGATTGGCGCGGCCGCTCGTTATTTTCACCTCGATGTGTCGCAAGAAGACCAATGGCAGAAAGTGGTTCAGGACACCGTCGCAACTTTCGGGAGGCTAACGGTCTTGGTTAATAATGCCGGTATCGGGCTGAGAGAAGACTATGGTGTGGAGCAAACGCCGCTGGACGTGTGGAATAAAGTGCTGGCGGTGAATTTGACTGGAGCTTTCTTGGGCATGAAATACTCTGTGCCCGAGATGCGGAAGGCTGGCCACGGTTCCATCATCAATATTTCGTCAATTGCGGGGATTGTCGGTGGTGGCGGGTTGCCCGCCTATCATGCCAGTAAAGGGGGCTTGCGCTTGCTGACCAAGACCGCGGCGATCCAGTATGCCAAGGAGAAGATTCGGGTGAACTCGGTTCATCCGGGCGGAGTAGACACCGCGATTCTTGACCCGTTCGGCGAGAAGTGGAAACAACGTGCCGCCAAGTGGCACCCGGTTGGCCGCATGGCCGAGTCAGACGAGATTGCGTACGGCGTGGTCTATCTGGCGTCTAAAGAGGCGACATTTGTGACCGGCACAGAACTGATCATCGATGGCGGTGTGACTGCCCAATAGTCTTTCTCCGTATGCATCCGGCCCGAGATCGCTCGGCCGTTACGGGGCGCAAGGGAAGAATAATGCATCTTGAGAACCTCTTGATAGGACATCAGAGTCTGGCGGGAAACACGGGTATCTCCGTACTTCTTTTTACGCAGCGGGTGGTCTGCGCGTATCATCTGTGTGGTTCGGCCCCAGGCACGCGTGATGTTGTCCCGCTCAATCTGGGAAACTCGGTTGAGGAGATTGATGCGCTGGTGTTTACCGGCGGGAGCGCGTATGGGCTCGGCGCGTCTACTGGTGTCATGGAATATCAGCAGGGACAAGGCCGGGGGCTGGCGACACCGGGTCGGATTGTGCCGATTGTTCCCACCGCGTGTATTTTTGATCTCGCCTATGGTGAGCCGGCTTATCCGGCGGCCCAGGATGCCTATGCTGCCTGCAAAGCCGCCACCAATAGCGAGTATGCACGCGGGAGGGTCGGCGTCGGGCGTGGCGCGACTGTCGGCAAGGGGCTGGAGAACGGCCGCCCCATGACCGGCGGGTTCGGCGTCGGGCATATACAGGCGGGCGAACTCAAGGTGTTAGCCTGCGCGGCGGTGAATGCCTTCGGTGATGTCAGAGAAAACGACAAAATCATCGCTGGCGCGGTTGATACACACGGGCAGTTTCTCAACATCGAACAGCATCTGCTGCGTGGGAGTGCCGAAGCCAGAACCTCACTCCCCCAAAACACCACCCTGGTCGCCGTCGTGACCAATGCGACCCTGAGCCAGGAGGCTCTCTTTATCGTGGCAAAAATGGCCACCGCCGGGTTCGCCCGAGCGCTCTCACCCGCCTTTAGCCCGTGGGACGGTGATTTGGTGTTCAGCGTGTCTGCCGGACAGGTGCGGAGTGATGTCACCCTGGTCGGGACGATAGCCGCCGAAGTCACCCGTCTGGCCATTCTTGACGCCGTACGGGAATCGCAGGTAATTGGCTGAGAGACAGAGGAGGAGAGATGCGCAAACTGCACGATTATTTATCTTCCGGAAACGGGTATAAAGTTCGATTATTGCTCACTCAGCTTGGGATTCCCTTTGAACGCATTGAGCACGATATCCTCCAGGGTGAGACGCGCACGCCAGACTTTCTGCAGATCAACCCCAACGGTCGTATCCCCGTCCTGGAGTTGGAGGACGGCACCTGTCTGTCCGAGTCCAACGCGATTCTCTTCTATTTGGCTGAGAGCACCGCTTTCCTACCCGACCACCACTTGGCCCGGGCGCAGATTCTCCAATGGATGTTTTTTGAGCAGTACAGCCATGAGCCCAATATTGCCACGTCGCGTTTTTGGTTGATGCATGGTGAGCTGACAGACGAACGGCGCGCCGGACTGGAGCAAAAACGTCCCCTCGGCTATGCCGCACTTGAGGTCATGGAGCGGCACCTGGCAAAACGGACTTTTTTTGTGAGCGAGCGCTATACGATTGCGGATATTGCCCTATACGCCTACACCCATGTCGCCCATGAAGGGGGCTTTGAGTTGGATCGTTTTGAAGCTATCAATACGTGGCTTGACCGTATCCGGGTACAACCGGGCTATATTTCCATTCTACAAGCCTGAGACCCAGGAACCCACGGTCTCGCCCAGTTCGTTTTGCACTTCCTCATCCGTCCGGCCTGAGCGTTTGAGGACGTGAAAGGAGTGGTCGCCGCCCTCAACAATATGGAGGGTCGCTCGCTTGCCCAGGCTGCGGCATAAGGGCGTGATGAGACCGAGTTCGGCCAGCCTGTCCCGCGTCCCTTGTAAGAAGAGCATGGGGACGTTCACTTTGGCTAGATGCGCGCCCCGCTCGCTCGACGGTTTCCCGGCCGCGTGTAAGGGAAAGCCGAAAAAGATCAGCCCTTGGACGTCCGGCAGGCGGCCTTCGGCTGCAACCAGCGAGGTCAGCCGGCCTCCCATGGATTTCCCGCCGGCCAGCAGGGGCAGCCCCCGGGCGACTTTTTTTGCGGCGGCAACCGCTGAGACGATGGTCGCGCGCAATACCGTTTGAGAGTCCGGACTTTTCTTTCCTTTTTCCATATACGGAAACTGATAGCGAAACGTCGCAATTTTTTGGGCGGCAAGCTGTTCTGCCACGGCCTGCATAAAGGGGTGGCGCATCCCGGCTCCGGCCCCATGACCCAGCACGAGCAGGGCACGGGCGGATGCGGGTCGGAGGAGCAGCGCAGAGACGGCCCCGGCCTGTTCCGTTGGCGCAAATTGCAGCGCTCGAAGCGAAGTCGCCATGCGCGCCTAGGCCTTTTTCTGCTGTTCCGCTTTTTGGATTTTGGCCCAGGTGTCACGCAAGGTCACGGTTCGGTTAAAGACCGGGCGGCCCGGAGACGAGTCAACTGTATCCACGCAGAAATAGCCCTGCCGTTCAAACTGAAAACGGCTCCCGGCTTCGGCCTGGGCCAGACTCGGCTCGACTTTGCAATCGGTCAGGATTTCGAGTGAGTGTGGATTCAGATAATCGGTAAACGCCGCTCCGTCTTCCACATTGTCCGGGTCGGGCTTGGTGAAAAAATGATCGTACAGCCGGACCTCGGCGTTGACGGCGTGCTCGGCTGACACCCAGTGAATGGTAGCTTTGACCTTACGACCGGCGGCCGGCCCGCCACTACGCGTCTCAGTATCATAGGTACAGTGGATTTCCGTAATCTCTCCGGTGTCATCTTTGACAACGCTGACGCATCTGACGATATAGGCGTAGCGTAAGCGCACTTCCCGGCCGGGCGCGAGACGAAAAAATTTGCGCGGCGGCTCTTCACGAAAGTCCTCACGCTCAACATAGATCACTCGCGAGAAGGGGACCTGCCGTGTGCCAGCGCCGGCATCTTCCGGGTTGTTGATCGCGTCGAGGTATTCAACCTGATCTTGGGGATAATTGTCTATGACAATTCGCAGGGGGCGGAGGACCGCCATGACCCGTGGGGCGGTTCGATTCAGCTCTTCGCGGATGCAGTGTTCGAGCATGGCATAGTCAACCGTGCTGTTCCGTTTGGCGAGGCCGATGCGTTCGCAGAAGGTCCGAATCGACTGTGGCGTATACCCCCGGCGGCGGAGTCCGGCCAGGGTTGGCATGCGCGGGTCGTCCCAGCCGCTCACGTAGTTGTCTGTCACCAGAGTCAGGAGCTTGCGTTTGCTCATGACTGTATAGGTCAGGTTCAAGCGGGCGAACTCGATCTGTTGGGGATGGCTCGGAACGGGCAGGACGTCCAGCGCCCAGTCGTACAGGGGACGATGATCCTCGAACTCCAGGGTACACAGCGAGTGGGTAATCTCTTCGAGCGCGTCGCTCAGGCAGTGGGTGAAGTCATACATGGGATAGATGCACCAGCTATCCCCTGTGCGATGGTGCGGGGCCTTCAGAATCCGGTACAGCGTCGGGTCGCGCATATTGATGTTGGGCGAGGCCATATCGATCCTGGCCCGCAGAACGTGGGTGCCTTCCGGAAACTCGCCGGCGCGCATACGGGCAAATAAATCGCGATTTTCCTCAACCGAGCGCTGCCGATAGGGGCTATCTCGACCCGGCTCGGTCAGGGTGCCACGATAGGCGCGTATTTCGTCAGGACTCAGGCTGCACACATAGGCGTGCCCGTCTTCGATAAGTTGGACCGCATAGTCATACAACTGCTCGAAATAGTCAGAGGCGTAGTATTCCCGGTCGTCCCAATCAAAACCGAGCCATTTGACATCCCGCTTAATGGATTCGACGTAGTCGATGTTTTCTTTGGTTGGGTTGGTATCGTCGAAGCGGAGGTTGCACGTCCCGCCATGTTCCAGCGCCACCCCAAAGTTCAGGCAGATGGATTTGGCATGCCCGATATGGAGATGGCCGTTCGGTTCGGGCGGAAATCGGGTAGCGACTCGGCCGTTATGTTTATTGGTCTTCAGGTCGGCGGCGATAATCGTCCGAATAAAGTCGGTGGATTGGGGCGTGTCGGTCGTTGCCATAGGTCAGCGTCCTTAACCGTGGCGCTCCCTTACTGTCGCGGGCTATTCATGAAGCGCTAAAACCAAACGTAATCCTGCATTCATCTCTTGCAATTGTCTGGCTGTTAACTTGCCAATTTTCTCTGTGAGAAAAGCCTTATCCACGGTGATGAGTTGGGAAACGTTCAAAACAGAGTCTCGTTTCAAACCGGTATGTTTTGCCGAGAGCAGCATATTGCCTGGTGCGGAAGCGAGCCGAAGATTCGAGGTTATGACAGCCGCAAGAACAGTCCGAATGCGACTCCGATTAAAGTCATTTGACTGGATCATAACAAGTGGACGACGGTAACCGGGTTCGGACTCGCTTGGCTGAGGCAATGAGGCCCACCATATTTCTCCGCGACGAATTACCATTCTTCTTGGGGGAGGGATCGTAGCTGCAAGGCGTGAATCACCGGATCGACCGGAACGGGTGTCGAAGATTCCTCCATTGCATAGACTGCGTCGAGCCGTTGCGTAACACCATCTCCTTGATGCGCTTTCAGATAGGTGGCAATCGCCCTCGTATATAATTCACTCCGAGAAACTCTGTTTCGTTGCGCGAGTTGCTCGGCAGCATGGAAGATGGGAGCTGGGATCGAAATAGCTGTTTTCATAAGGCTCAAGTATAACCACAGTTATACTTGAGTCAAGAATGACAGCTCTACATTTCCGTCAGAGATTTGGGCAGGCGAAACAGACGCAGGGCCGTATCACTCAAGAACTTCTGCTTTGATTCCGGCCTGAGTTCAAGCGCCTCGATCTCGGTGATGGCCCGTTCGGGGTCAATCACCGGCCAGTCCGTTCCGAACAGGACTTTGTCTTTGCCCCAGGTATTGATGAAATGGACAAAAGACTCCGGCCAGTGGCGCGGCGCATAGGCATCGGAGCCGATGTAGACATTCTCATGCTTCCAGGCCACTGAGATCATTTCCTCAGTCCAGGGATATCCAAGATGAATCCCAATGAGCACTAACTCAGGGAAATCAATGGCAATTTGATCCAGCGTAATCGGTTGGCCGACACTCGGCAAAACCCGCTCGCGCTGATAGCGCAGGCAGTGGCCGACCTGCATCATAATCGGAATCTCCAGCTCGCAGCACTTGGCATAAATGGGATAATAGCGGGCATGGTCGGGTGGCAGGCCAAACCAGTGCGGGTAGAGATGGGCGCCCACGAAGCCGTACTCCTTGACCGCGTATTCCAGGTCGCGCAGACCCTGCATTCCCCGGGTGGGATCAACCCCGGCCAGACCGGAAAAGCGATCCGGGTAGCGCTGACAGATGTCGGCCACCCGGGTATACGGAATCTCGAATGAACCTCTGATGCGCAGGTCGCCGGCCCGCACCGCAACCAGTAGGGAGCGCTGAATCCGGGCGCGGTCCATTTTATCCAGATAGGTCTTTATCGGTACGCCGGGCCGTAACTCGGCTGGAAACCGGACCTGGTCGAGAAAATACTCATCCACCCCGGTCTGACCCTGCTGGACCTCTTGTGGGGTGAAGAGATTACAGACGATATCGATAGCACCATCCATGCGCTTGCCTCTCTGGTGGGTGTTTCTGCCTCCACGATGACGCGCCGTGTCCTTTGCGTCAATGGTAGGGATATGATGTGTGTGGCCCAGACAGTACAGCAGGAGGAGGGCCCCTATGAAATTCGGCATTCACTATTCCATTGGCGTCAACGCGAATCCCGAGGCAGAGGATTATATCCGGGTCGCCCAAAAGGCGGAAGAGTGCGGCTACCACTCGCTCTGGCTGGGGGACCATATTGTGATCCCGGAAAAAATTGAGGCGGCCTACCCATATTCGGCGGACGGAGCGGCCGGCTTTCCTCGGCGGGCTCCGTTCCCCGACCCCTTTGTTATGCTCGGCGGTCTGGCCCTGGCCACCTCGCGGATTCTGCTGGGCACGAGCGTGATCGTCATTCCCTATCGAAACCCGCTTGCGGTTGCCAAGGCGGTCGCCAGCGTCGATCTGTTATCTCACGGACGGTTCCAATTTGGTGTTGGGGTCGGCTGGCTCAAAGAAGAGTTCGACGCTTTAGGGGAAGACTTCGCCCGGCGGGCACGACAAACCCGAGAATATCTGCACATCATGAAAACGACCTGGCAGGCCGAGCCCGCGAGTTTTTCCGGCGAGTTCCTCAAATTTTCAGATATTCACAATATGCCTCTGCCGGTCCAAAAGCCGCATCCGCCCATTATTTTCGGCGGTGAGAGTTTGCCGGCCCTCAAGCGGGTGGCCGACTTGGGCGACGGCTGGCAGCCGGGCACGGCCTCCCTCAAGGTGCTGTCAAAAAGCGTTCCTCAACTCAAATCCCTCATGGCTGAACGCGGACGAGACTATGCCGACCTGTCCGTCTCGGCCCTGAGCGCCGCCGGCCCCTTGCTCCGCAAGCCAGAGGTCATTCCTCAGCTCAGCGAGCTGGGCGTGCAGGAATTGATCCTGTTTATGACGACGGCTGATACCCAGAAGACGCTCACGGTTATCGAAGACTTTGCGGAAAAGATGATGGGCTAGGCAGTTCACTTCTCCTATGCTGCGTCTGTTTCCCTTGTGGATCGGGACCCTCCTGCTGACCGGAGGGACCAGCCAAGCGACCGAACGTCCTGGCGACTATTTCCCCCTCGCTCTGGCAAACCGTTGGCAGTACGAGTCGAGCGAAGGCACGCCAATAAGCCCCGTGACCGAGACCTGGGAGGTGGTGAGCCGTAAAGGGGCGGGCTATGTGCTGCGTATTCAGCAGAGTCTCCTGGCCAGGGATGCGCCTGCGGAGTTTGTCTCCGCATCGTCTGCCGGGGTGGTTATGCAGCCGAGCGACACCGGGTCCGAAGACGGGCAGCCGCAGTTCATCCTCAAACCGCCACTCACACTCGGGATGACCTGGCAAACGTCTGCCGGGCGCTACGAAATTACTGCGCTGCATGCGCTTGCTGCAGTGCCGGCGGGCGTCTTTGAAGACTGCATCGAAGTCACTTTTTGGAGTCGCAATGGCCAGGCCAGGGCGGTGACGCTGTACGCTCCTGGCGTTGGTATGGTCCAGCGAGATGAGTCCTTTACCCTTCTTGGCGGCTTGGGCGGCGAGGCTGGTCCGCGCCAGGGCAGGGTCAGTTTATGGCTGACCGAATGGCACGTCGGACCAGCCATAGCAGACGAATAATCTATGAAGAGCGGATTCGTAAGGTCCGCCTTATTGGGGCTTTCCTGTCTAGCGTCTATGTCTGCGTCGATAGATGGAGACCAGCATGCCAAGCAGAAGAATCACGCCGGGCTCGGCAACAATGGTGATGAGGAACAATTGCCGCGTCTGTTCGGTGGTGAGCACCAGGGTAGAAATTTTACGCTGAATGGAGGCATCTCGAGGGCGTTCGGTAATAAACTTCTCGTCCTGCACCAGCCATTGCACCGTGTTGAGAAAGAGGTCTCTATTGCCCAGCAAGGACAGCCTGGAATTGCTGGCAAAATCGCTGTCTCCATACACAACCAGACGGGCAGCGTGTGCTGCGGGTTGGTCTCCGCCGGTAGGTGGCGCGTTCCCGTTGGTGGGTTGGTCCGACGGATTCAGGCTACCCTGTTGGTCTCGGCGAATCGTTGCTGCCACTGCCAAGGAGATTGGCCCTGGTCGGGCTTTCGTACCTTCAAAGTCGACCGCACCTTCGGGTGACTCGGCTCCCGTGCGAAAGCGAGCCCATGCACCCGGTCCGGTGCGGCAGAACGGTTGGGCTGAGAGTACGCTGCTCGGCAATGGGTCGGCCGGCTCAACCGAACGGGAGAGTGGAAAAATGGTGCCGACCTGGAAATCTTTTACAATCTCGACCTCGGTATTATAAAGCGACACCAGCGGGCTCAGGGCGTCACCGCCAAAGAGTTGGTTCTGCGGGTCGTAGACAACATCCTGATCAAGCAGGACACCGTATTTGGCCAGGAAGGCGGTCAGGTTGGGGGCCGACAGGGGATCGAGCATGAAGAGGAGGCTCCCGCCTGCCGAGAGATAGCGGCCAAGACGCTCAAGCTCGTCCGGTAAGAGGTCGGTCTGCGGGCCGCTGACCACGACGAGGGCCGCATCCTCGGGGACGCGCTCGGTCCGCGCCAGGAAGACAGGACGGACAATAAAGTTTTCGTTGCGTAAAGCGGAGGCGACTTCGCTATAGCCCAACTGCGGTTGACCGTTCCGAGGGTCTTTTTCGCCGTGGCCACCGACAAAATAAACGGTTTTTTGCTCTTTTCGGAGAAACTGAAACAGTGCCTCGGTAATGGTCTTCTCGCCCGCACCCGGCAACAATTTCTGCTGCCCGTCGTATTCGAGCACGGCGGTGCCGTAATAGGTTGCCCCGTACTGCCGGGCCAGCCCGATGTTCCGGTCCCGGTGCAGAATACGGTACTGGAAGTAGGAATTTTCCGCGGTAAAGCGCTTGAGCACATCCTCATAGCGTTGATAGGCATCCGGAGAGCCGCCAAAAAACAAGGTCAGCAGCGCGTCTTTATCCAGGTCGGCCAGCAGGCCTTTGGTCTGCTTTGAGAGGGATAATGTCTGCGTGGGGGTGAAGTCCCAGCGCTGATTATTGCGAATGGAGAGCGTCTGGAGACCGACCAGGCCGAGCAAAATCAGCAGATCCAGAACGGCCACCGTGACCCACTGCTTTCGGCTTTGTGGGGGCAAGAAACGTCCGCAACGAGGAGAATTCACCCTTCCCACGCCACCGCCGCGCGCGTAGCGCCTGCCAAGTCAGCAATAAAAAGAATGAGAAAAAGAAGAGAAAAAAGGTGATTTCCTGGCTATCAATCGCACCTCGGGCGAAATTGTAAAAGCGATCAAAGAGCGAAATTTGCAGCAGAACCTGAAGCCAGGCTTCACTCACGGCCTGCTCGTTCCACGTCAGCGACCAGAACAGGACCAGGACGCCGAGGGTTGCCATGGCCGCAATCGCCTGGCTGTCGGTGAGGGCCGATAAGAGCAGGCCGACACTGATAAACACCAGGCCAATCAGCAGCAGGCCGACATAGCCGGGTATTAACGCCGGCCAATATACCTCGGGATGCCAGTGCGAGAGGACGAAGGGATACACCAGGGTTAATCCCAGAACGACCAACAGCAGGGTGGCGGCGGCCAGGAATTTGCCCAGTAAAACGCTGCTCTCCGGGATCGGGTAGGTCCATAACAGGTCGAGGGTACCGAGTTTTTTTTCTTCCGCAAACGAGCGCGCGGTGATGGCCGGGACGAGCAGCAGCAGGACATAGCGGAGGTCGTGGAAAAAGAATTCCCACAGACCCCGCTCCAGGTTCTGGCCACCCCACATCATAAAGAAGCTGATGTCGGTGTAAAAAAAGAAGCCGCACAAAGCCAGGGCAACCGCCACAATGGCGTACGCCAGAAACAGGCCAAAGTACGATCGCAGTTCTTTAACAAAAATCGCGCGGAGAACCATACGTCGGTCTCATTGATGCTGTTATTTATGGCTGTGGCTGATCAACCACCCGGTGGAAGATTTCCTCAAGGTCCATCTCCCGAGCGCGGAGTTCAAATAAGCGCCAGCCGCGTCCGGACACGGCTTCCACAATGCTGGGCCGGACGTCCTCGTGCTGAGCAGCGCGCACCGTATAGGCGATCGGACCACCATTCTCCTGGGAGGTTGCCCGGACCTCGTGGACACCCGGCAGGCCATGCAGGAGGGTTTCCACTTCGGCTTGCGGGCCGTCAATATGGGCGATAATCTCACTCGCATCGCGCAGCCGAAGGGTCAGGTTGTCTGGGGTATCCAGGGCCAGCAACTGGCCTCTGGCCAGGATCATCACCCGATCACACGTCATCCGTACTTCAGGCAAAATATGCGTGGACAGCAAAACAGTCCGATTCCCCTGCATGCCGCGTATGAGCTGGCGAAACTCGGCCGCCTGCTCGGGGTCGAGGCCGATAGTCGGCTCATCGAGAATGAGCACGCTGGGGTCGTGCAGCATGGCCTGGGCCAAGCCGACACGTTGACGGTAGCCTTTTGAGAGCGTGCCGATGTAGACGCGGATGACAGAGCCGAGGTCCAACTCTTCAATGACCTGGGACACGCGGACCCGCCGCGCCGGACCGCCCAGCCCTTTGAGCTTACCCACAAAATCGAGATAGGTGACTACCTCCATCTCTGGGTATAGCGAGATGTGTTCCGGCATATAGCCGAGCTGGCGTCGGACGGCCAGCGATTCGCTCAGCACGCTATGGCCGGCAACGCTGGCCGTGCCCGTGGTCGGAGACAGAATACAGGCCAGCATGCGGATAGTCGTAGACTTGCCCGCTCCGTTTGGGCCGAGGAGACCGACGATCTCTCCGTGCTCAACGGAAAAACTCACGTCTGAGACGGCGCGAAACGTTCCGTAGAGTTTGGTCAGACCTGAAGCTTCGATCATAATAGCGCGCTCATTTCGAGTAGACGCAGACAGTATCCTGCCCGATGCTCCACAATCAACTCCCTCGACCCACGTCCGCGCCACCCCGAGGGAAATGGGGACGCAGCGTTGACCTAATGCGCACTGTGGCCGCCATCAACCGGAATGACCGCGCCTGTCATGAAGCTGGCCTCATCCGAGGCCAGATAGAGGGCGAGGGAGACCACTTCGTGCGAGTTCCCAAAGCGCTTGAGCAGATGCGTGTCTGCAATTTGTTGCCACACGGCCTCTTTATTCTCCATGTCCTTGATGTATTCGCGCGGCATGGGGGTGTCGATCGCGCCCGGACAAATGGCGTTAACCCGAATATTATACGCAGCCAAGTCCACCGCCATACAGCGAGTCAGATTCACCAGCCCGCCTTTGGCCGCCCCATAGGCCGACATCTGCGGATAGCCAAGAATGCCGCCTGCCGATGAAATATTAATAATCGAGCCGCTGTGTTGTTGCTCCATATGTGCGACCACTGCCTGGCTCATCAGGAACGGTCCGGTCAGATCGATCCGAATGATACGTTCCCATTCTTCCAGGGTCGTCTCCTGAAACGGTTTGCCCAGGATGACACCGGCGTTGTTATATAAAATATCGATACGACCAAAGGCTGAGATGGCTTTTTCGACCACCGTCTTGATCCCGTCCGGATCCGAAGTGTCAGCCTGGACCCATTCGACTCGGGCTCCTGCTGAAGGAATCTGCGTGGCGGTGTGTTCGATCTCTGGCAGGATATCGCTGATCACCAACGAAGCGCCTTCTTGGGCAAAGGTCTGGGCGGCCACCGCGCCTTGACCTCGCGCGGCTCCGGTAATGATCGCGACTTTTCCATCTAAACGGCCCATGTCGTCCTCCTTGTTGTTTTCCTTCTGAGGAGATAGCAGAAACTCACCTAGCGTGCCAAATACGGCTTGCTGAGGAGGGGCCGGCTGGCTATGTTGCTCACGACGCGGAGAGGCCGTTCTTCATCGGCAAAAGAACATGCACGAGATGAGAGGATAGTATGGCAAAGACCGATCCGATTACCTTGGCGGTTGTCCAAGGCATGCTGGAATCAACCCAGCGTGAGATGACGCTGACCATTGAGAAAACATCGCGCTCGTCCGTGTTCAATATCGCGCGCGATTACTCCAACGCTCTGTTTCTCGGCTCCGGCGAGATGATTCTGCAAGGCCAGGATATCCCTATTCATTTAGGCTCCCTCATGCCGGCCCTGCGGACCGTTGCCGCCTATTTCGGTGACGATATCCATCCGGGAGATGTGTTCTATCACAACGATCCGGCCTGGAGTGGCTCTCATATTGTTGACTGCTGCATGTATAAGCCGGTCTTCTACCAGGACGAACTCGTGTTCTGGACGGTCAGCAAAGGCCATGTCACCGACATCGGCGGCCCCGTGCCCGCCGGTTATAACCCCGAAGCCAAAGAGATTTATGCCGAGGGCCTGCGTATCCCGCCGCTGAAGATACGGGACCGCGGGGTAGAGCGGCGAGATGTGGTGAATTTTATTCTGACCAACGTCCGCTCCCGCCGACTCCAAGCCGGCGATATGCGTGCCCAGCTTGCCGCGGTCACGATTGGCGAGCGCAACCTGATCGGTCTGCTGGAGAAATACGGCAAGGATATGGTCATGGCCTGCATGGCGGAATTACTCGACTTGGCTGAACACCAGATGCGGACGTTTATCAGCGCTATTCCTGACGGGACCTACCACGGTAAATCCGTTCTCGAGGACGCCGGGCATGGCTATGGCGATATCGAGATTGCCGCGACCGTTGAGATTGCCGGAGACAGCATGGCGGTCTCGCTGTCGAGCCCGCCCCAGATTCCGTATTTCATCAATTCCTATGCGGCCAACTCGCTGTCCGGGGTGTATCTCGGGGTGATGATGTTCGCCCAACTGCCCCCGCCGTATAACGAGGGCCTGTATCGGCCCATCACGGTTGATGTCGGCCCGGAAGGTACCCTGACCAACGCCAAAGAACCGGCGCCGCACGCCAACTGTACAACCACCCCGTCAGAGTCGATTACGGATGCCGTGCGCATGGCGCTCGAACAGGCCCTGCCCGAAAAGGCGGTGGCTTCCTGGGGACATTCAAACGGCCTGAACATTGCCGGGCAGGATTACCGCTCGGGTGAAGAATACGTTTCCATGATCCTGGCCACCATCATCAGCGGTGGCGGCGCCTCGCATAAGACGGACGGCTGGCCGGCCGTGGGACCGCAGTGCTGTTTTGGTGCCCTGACAAGCGGCGATATCGAAATTCTTGAATACCAATATCCGATTATCATTCACCGCTACGGCCTGATGACGGACTCGGGCGGAGCCGGGAAGCTGCGCGGCGGATCGGGGACGCACTGGGAAGTCGAACCGCTCCACGACCCCATGACGGTTGTCATGTTCGGCGAAGGACGGCGCTACCCGGCCCAGGGCGCGCTCGGTGCGGTCTCGAAGCTGTGCGAGCCCAAGGTGGGACGGGCGCTGTATTACAAGAAAGACGGCAGCGTCGAGGAGATCAAGACCAACCGGATTGCCGAAATCGAGCCGGGCGAGCGCTTCGCCAACCAGAACCCCGGCGGCGGCGGCGTGGGTGACTCGCGTGAACGCGACCGGGACAAGGTACTCGAAGACGTGCGCAACGGCTTCGTGTCCATCCAGGCGGCCTGGGAGGAGTACGGAGTCCGGATTGAGGACGACACCCAGAGGGACCGGCCTTATGCGGTCCGTACCCAAGAGAAGTACCTCGCCGGAAAGTAACCATGTCACAGCACGCTTACCGTCTCGGCATCGATACCGGTGGAACGTTTACCGATTTTATCCTTGCCTCGGCCGGCGAAGGTATCCGTCTCTATAAGACGCCGTCCACCCCGCACGATCCGCCCCGTGCCGTGCGCGAAGGACTTGAGCAGATCGGAGCCGACCTCGGCTGTAGCGTGGCGGACTTCCTGCGGGACTGCGACCTCGTCATTCTCGGCACGACCGTTGGAGTTAATGCCCTGATCGAACACAAGGGGGCCAAGACCGGTCTGTTCTGCACTGCCGGCCACGAAGACTCGCTCGAAATCCGTCTTGGCCACAAGGAAGACGGACACCGCTACGACGCAGACTTTCCCCAGGCAACCATGCTGGTCCCGCGCGCCCTGCGGTTTCCGGTCGAAGAACGTGTGCTGAGTACGGGGGAGGTGCGTGTCCCGCTCAACGAAGCCGATGTCCGGCGCGGCATCCGTCGCTTTCGGGAAGAGGGGGTTGAGGCTGTGGCCATCTCTCTGGTCTGGTCGTTCCTGCACCCCGAACACGAGCGGCGTATCGCCGAGTTGGTTCGGGCAGAAATGCCCAGGACCTATATAACGCTGTCGGTTGATCTGCTGCCCCAGATCCGTGAGTACACCCGGACCAGCACGACCGTGATGAATGCCTATATCGGTCCGCTCATCCAGCAATATGTCGAGCGTATGGAGGGCCTGCTGCGCGACCTGGGCTACGATAATCCGGTGCGCTATATGCAGAGCAACGGGGGCCTGACCTCCGGTCGTTTTCTGGCCGACAAAGGCATCTACGCCCTGAACTCAGGACCGGCCGCGGGGCCGAACGCCGGCCTGTTCTTTCATGACGGTAAAGAGCACGACGGCGACCGGCCGCGTGATATCATTACCGTGGATATGGGCGGCACCAGCTTTGACATCAGTCTGAGCAAGGATGGCAAGACGAATATCGTCAAGGACGTTGATTTTCTACGCTACCGGATCGGCATCCCCATGCTTCAGGTCGAGACCCTCGGGGCCGGCGGCGGCAGTATTGCCTTCGTGAATCGCATGGGGCTGTTGCAGGTCGGGCCAGAGAGCGCCGGCGCGCAGCCAGGACCGGCCACCTACGGCCAGGGCGGACAGCGCCCGACCGTGACCGATGCCCTGGTCGTGCTGGGCTATCTGAACCAGGAAGCACTACTCGGTGGCCGGCTGCGGATCGATGCCGAGGCGGCTCGCCGGGTAATTGCAGCCGAGATCGCCGATCCGCTCAAGCTGGATATTGAACGGGCCGCCCAGGGGATCTTCACTTTGGTGAACTCCAATATGGTCAGTGGTATCCGGCGGGTGTCTATCGAACGTGGCTATGATCCACGTGACTTCATGATGGTCGTTGGTGGTGGGGCAGGTCCGGCCCATGCCGGTCGGCTGGCCAGCGAGCTGGGCA
The DNA here is from genome assembly GCA_002238415.1 of Desulfurellaceae bacterium bin18. Lineage (GTDB taxonomy): Bacteria > Desulfobacterota > Binatia > Bin18 > Bin18 > Bin18. The sequence goes on from MPMI01000005.1 coordinate 31,322, forward strand.
TTCCGACCATCCTCATTCCCAAGGTGTCCTCCGCCTTCTGTGCGTTTGGTGAAATCCTGGCCGACATGAAGCACAGCTATCTATCATCCAGCGCAGTCCGTCTGGACGCTATGGACTACGCCCACCTCAACGACACCTTCGCGGCCATGGAAATGCAGGGGAGACACGATCTGGGCAGCGCCGGAGTCGCTGCAGACGCGATAACAATCTCCCGCTCGCTGGACATGCGTTACGTCGATCAGGTCCATGAGTGCCAAGTCGATATCCCGCTGGAAGACCTCTCGGCCAGCAATATAGACGCGATTGCCGAGGCGTTTCACGCGCGCCACGAAGAACTGTTCACCTATTGTGAGCGGGATAATGCGGTCGAGATTATGAATCTGGAGTCCACTGTCGTGGGCAAAGTGGCGCGACCTCAATTGCCGCCACTCGCCAGTGGAACTCCTGACCCCGCCCCCGCCCAGAGCGGTGAACGCCCGGCCTTTTTTGAAGAGAACAATGCCTTTGTGACGACACCGGTCTACGACGGAGCCCAATTGCTCGTGAGCAACGTGGTCGTCGGGCCGGCCATTATTGAGGAAATCACGACCTCAATCGTGGTCTTTCCCGACTGGCAGGTCCGGCTGGACAACCCCGGAGTGTATGTGATGACGGTGAGAGAATAGCGACCCTGTCGTCTTCTACTGCCCCAACATTCCGGCCTGATCGAAAATCCCTAACTCCAGACGAACCTGTTCAATGCGCGCCTCACGCTCGCGGCGCGCCTGTAATGCCTCGTTAATGGTGACCTCGTGAAAGCGGATATGACAGCCGGGCGAGGCCTGCGCAATCAGATCGAGGTCGGCTGTTATGACCGTGCCTATGGTGGTATAGCCACCGCCCGTCACCGCGTCGTTCAGGAGGACGATGGCCTCCAGCCCACCCGGAATCTGGATCGAGCCGATCGGATAGCCCAGATCGACCACATTGGAGGGATCGGCTCCCGCGCCAAACGGCCGCTCGCCAGCGTTGAACTCGAATGTCGGGCCTTTGAGACGATAGCCGATCCGGTCGGCTTCGGTCGAGACTTCCCAGTCCACCGTCAGAAACTCTCTCAGGCTGTCCGGGGTCACACGATGGCTGCACATCCCCATTACGACGCGTACCTCAAGTTCCTTTTGTGGGACCGGGATCAGCGTCGGATCGAAGCTGCGTCCCAGCATGGCATCGGGCGCGGTGTGTGGCGTACCGAGTGGGAGAGCGTCGCCGGCTTCAAGCTTGCGTCCGTCCAGGCCGCCAAAGCGGCCCAGCATATACGTCGAGCGGCTGCCGAGTCGCTCGGACACCGTAATCCCGCCGGCCAGACAGATATAGGCCCGCGCCCCGCGGCGCACTCCGCCCAGGCTGACGCGGTCGCCGGGGTGCAGGGTGTGGGCGCGCCACTGTGCCGCGGGCTGATTGTTGATCGTAAACGCGACGTCCGCTCCGGTTATGGCGATCAAACTCTCACTCGTCACTTCGAACGACGGTCCGGAATAGGTGACTTCCAGCCCGGCGGCGTCCTCTGGGTTGCCGACCAAGAGGTTGCCGACCCGGAACGCGAAATTGTCCAGCGCGCCTGAAGGCGGCATGCCGATATGGTACCAGTGCAAGCGACCCAGGTCTTGGATGGTAGTCAACAGGCCGGGCTCAAGGACGCTAAGCATGGGCAGCTTCTTCTTGCAGGTGTTTGAGGTAGCTCTCTGGATCGCGCATATATTCACCCGGACGAAAATCCTGTTCGATAATGCGGTAGCGATAGCTGCCGGCTTCGACCTGCGCGCGGATGTCATTATACTCATCCATATCAATAGGCCGGAATTGCCAGCGATCTCCGGCATTGGCCAGAATATAGCGCCCCTGGAGGTCTGGCAGACGCTCCTCCGGATCATACACGGGCACCGCAGACATGCCGATCATCTGATATCCGCCCGGCCCCTGCACGGGGTAAATGCATAGAAACACGCCGGCATGGGCGACGGCGCGCTCGGGAGTATCCGTGCGTGGGCGAATGTATTTGGGGGCCTGAATGGCCTGCTCGGGCGGGCACATGCGATAGCACCAGGCCGTGCCGGGGACAAAACCAACCATGGAGATCCAGTACGGCCGGTCGCAGTAGGCGGTAATAAATTCCTCCTTCGAGGAATAGCCGTTCACCCGCATCAGATATTCGAGATTGGACACCGACGGGTCCTGATGCCGGTCGGCAAAGCGTTTGGCGCATTCCTGGGTCCAGGGATCATCGAACAGTACCGGGATATCGACCAGCCGGGAGGTCAGCGTCTCCGCAGACTGAATCCCGCGTTCGAGGTCCTTGAGCGTTCGGATCAAGGCGTCGGGATGGGTCTCTTCGGGACGGAAATGGACCAGATAGGAGGCGTTGGCCGGGCAGACCTCAATGACGCCGGGGAGGTGTCGGCGCTCAATCTCGCGGCAGATTGACAGCAGTTTGAAATTAATGGCGAGGTCCATTGCCTCACTGAAGACAACCAGCAGATATTCATCGCCACCGTAGTCATAGCGCGTCTCTGACATGGCTCCACCCTGTTCCACGCAACCGCTGCTCCAGATCAGAATCGCTGAGGCAGGGTCGCGAATCAGATGCTACGCGCTCACCCGCTGCTGCAAAGGCAGAATGTCCGTATTCTCGGTATGAATCGCACTCCGAATGGCTATGCCTTCCCGCTGCAGGGCGGCATGCAGCCCGTCAAGGACCTCCGGCGCGTTGACAACATCCCCGTGGACACACACGCTTTCTCCCTCAACGTCGATCACCGCGCCGCTATCGGCGGTTGTCTGTCCGTCAACGGCAAAGCGCAGCACCAGTTCAACGATCTCTTCCACATTTTCGGTGCCATACGAGCGCTTGACGGTAATCGCACCAGTCTCGTCGTAGTTGAGACCCGGATAGAATTCCTTGACAACCCGGAACCCCATCCTTTCCGCGGTAGAGATCAGCGGAAAAGAGGGCAGGGCGGGCAGGTAGACGGTGAGGCGTGGCTCAACCGCCTGAAAGCCCTCCAGAATGGCACGGGCGTTGTCTTCGGACTGGATGCCCCACGAATAGAATGCGCCATGCGGTTTGGCGGCCTGAAGCGCGAGGCCGTGCATTTCGCAAAAGGCCTTGAGGGCGCCGGCCTGATAGACGACATAATCGGTCGCCTCCTGATGGGTGATGTTCATCAGTCGTCGGCCAAAGCCCAGCAAATCAGGAAAGCCAGGGTGGGCGCCCACGGTGACCCCGTACTGCTTGGCCCATTCCACCGTGCGACTCATCCAGCTCGGGTCGCCGGCATGAAAACCGCAGGCAATATTGGCGTGAGAGATGCGCTTCATGACCTCTTCCGGTCGGCCCAGCACGAAGTTGCCAAACGACTCGCCCATATCACTATTGAGATCGATCCAATTTCTGCCCATTGTGTCCTCCGTTCTTCAGTCTTGCCTCCGTTGCTCAATGTTGAAAATGGGGCATCACTTCTTTGGCAAATAAGCGCATAGCGCGTACGGTCTTGGCGTGATCTGCCCCCGGGTAGTGCATCCAGCAGATCAGGTAATCCATGCCAAGCTCTCGCTGATATTTTTCAATTTCCCGAATGCAATGATCGGGGTCACCAATAATGAACCGTTCTCGATGGGTATCAAATGTGACGGTGTCGGGATTTTCCACAACCCGGCCGGCGTCATCTCTCAGCGGCCGAACATTGGCCCATTTTCCGTACATGCCGCCATGGATGTACATAATGCCTTCACGCGCTTCTTCTTCCGCCTGGGCCGTGGTTTCTGCCACATAGACTTCACGAATAACCGGCGTTGCGCTGGCCGTTTTATGAAACCGCTCCAACTGCTGGCGATAGAGCCGATAGTGCTCTTTCAACTCGTTGATATGATGGCGCGGGGACGCCACCAGCGCAGAGCCCCACTGGGCCGCTCGGCGCACACCGCCGGGAGTTGAGGCTCCGATCCAGATGGGGGGATGGGGGTGCTGGTGGGGTTTGGGTGTCACACTCAGATTTTTCACTGTGTAATATTGACCCGAGAACGAGAAGCTTTCGGTTGTCCAGCTCTTGATGAGGATTTCGAGTTCCTCCTCCATGCGTTTTTCACGTCCGCTACGCTGCTCCTCGTAGCCGGCATATTCCTCCGGACGATAGCCGGTGGCCACACCGAAGATCAAACGACCCTCTGCAATCGCGTCGAGTACAGCAACATCTTCCGCGGTCTGCACAGGGCGATGCAGCGGTAGGAGGTACATACTCGTCCCGATGGTGAGCGTGGATGTCCGGGCCGCCATGGCTGAGGCGGTGACGAGCAGGGAAGGGCACATGCCGTCTTCCATAAAATGGTGCTCGACCAGCCAGGCGGATTCAAAACCGATGTCCTCGGCAATGACAACCTGCTCAAGCATTTCCCGGTAGAGCTCGGTGTGCGTCTTCCCGGAGCCTGGCGGCGACTGCATCGAGAATGGGCCAAGGCCGAATCGCATGATGGATGCTCCTCCTGCAGCGGCTAAAAACGTGAAGAATTATCGCTCTCCAAAAGAGGTATTTGCGTATCTCAAATGTCGTTCACGTATTCAATTTCGAGAGGTTTTCTTGTTTCCCAGGCGCGTGGGTCTTCATAGCCGCTGCTTCTCAGCTCGAGTAGGATGACTTTCTTGTCTACCATTTGGACTTATGGGGAATCAAGGGAAAAATTTTCGTGCTATACATGAGTGTAAGCTTTTGAGAAACAACGCGTCCTCTCCTTTCTCCGTTGTACCAGCCTTGTTCAGGCTTATACGCCCCAAGCAGTGGGTCAAGAATAGCTTTGTTCTAGCTCCATTGGTTTTTGCTGGGCAGTTTACCAACTTGCTAGCAGTGAGTGAGGCACTGCTAGCCACGCTGCTTTTCAGTCTGGCTTCGTCCGCGGCCTATATCCTCAACGATTTCCACGACATCGAACATGACCGGAAGCATCCGATAAAATCCAAGCGTCCCTTAGCATCTGGGCAAGTCTCGAAGCCTCAGGCGTTGGTATTGTTCGGCGCTCTTTCTGGAGTGCTGATCTGGGGATATGTTCAGCGGCCCAGTGTCATGCTGGTAATAGTAGCGTATCTGGCGCTGAGTCTTTCATACACATTTGTCCTGAAACATCAGCCGGTTATCGACATTTTTAGCATCGCCCTAGGTTTTGTTCTGCGGGTGTATGCGGGCGCGGTAGCAATCTCGGTGTCGGTATCGGCGTGGATGTTTGTTACCATGCTGTGTTTGGCTCTGTACCTCGCATCCGTTAAGCGTCGTCAAGAGCTAAGGCTGAGCGGTAGGGAAGGTCGTCTGGTTCTGGAACAGTATTCGATCACGCTGGTAGACCGCTACGCCGAGATGGCGGCCACTGGGGCCTTGCTTTTCTACAGTCTGTTCGTACTAACGGTCCGCCCCGAAATGGTCATCTCCATCCCCTTCGTGCTGTATGGGTTGTTCCGCTACTGGTTTGTCGTGGAGGCGTGTAAGAGGGGAGAATCACCGGCGGATGTACTGCTCTCAGACTGGCAGCTCCTAACTACTGTCTTGATCTGGCTGGGTATCTGCGCTTGGGTTCTCTGGCCGACTGGAGCGTAAGGCATGAGCTTTGAGTACGCAGCGTGGTTTAGGGGCGAATGGCGTTATTCGTCAAACCGGACACTCTCTCTCCAGAGCCACACCAGTTCTTTATCCTGTCCATACACGAACTGCCCGGTCTTGATACGGCTGATGTCATATTCCGGCAGCGCGACCACCGCCACACACTTGTCGTCGCTCTTGACGCCATACTCCTCCAGACGGAAGTCCAGGACGTTGAAGCCGTACTCTTTCCAGTAGTCGGACAGGTTTGTCGTGTCGGTCGGTGCCCAGTGCAACGAAAACAACGCGTCCGCAGCGTCCTGGCTACAGGCGTCTTTGATGTAGATCAACTCATTGTCGTTGATATACATATCGTAGCTGGCTCGGATGATGGGCTTGCCACTGCCGATTATCTTGTCAAGAGCTAAGCGCGGTCGTACCAGCATGACGTGGTCGAGCATGATGTGAGCCCCATGACTTAGTGCGAGGTCGAACAGTTGGAGTTGCAGCCGTTTGCCGGCGATGGTGGATAGTGGGTAGACGATCAAGTCGAACATTTCGGCCCTCTCGCCACTGAGACTCATCCATTCGCCGGTCCCGTGCCAAACCGCGACTTCTTCGCCATCGGCCAATAGGCGTAGTCCAACATCAGGCCCCAAGCCACCGGCGAGGAGAAAGGCTAGGGATTGGTCGGCTCTGGCGGTGAACTCTGGCGAGAACGCCTTTCCGGTCGCCTTGTCACCTTTGCCAGGGTGATAGCTGGTCAGAAAGCCGGGGCCAACATGACCGAAAATCGGGAGTTGGTCCGCGTAGAACGTATGTCGGTAGTGGTTAGTGACTGCTACATCTTCGACGCGCCAGCCGTCCATGCCACCATGCTCGAAGCGTCCGAGAAACTGCTCGCCAACGTAGTGGAAGTAGTGATGGCCGTTAATGCTAAACAGATTGCCAGCAGGGTCAGTCAGCGAAAAGCGATTTTTGGCCCGCAGGTCGCGGTCGGCAAAACGCTCATCGACCCACTGATGATCTCCGACACGAAAAGGCATCCACAGTTCGGGGCCGATCTTTAGGGCGTAGTTTGCACGGGCGAGCGCATCGGCTTTACTGGAGGCGGAAGGGTAGGGACGAAAGTTGACACCTCGCTGCTGGAGGTATCCTGGGGGTGGAAAGCGATCGTGGGCTATACGCCGCTCATGGTTTAGACGCTTAACCGGACTACGTGCCACCGTCGCGTCGGCTAGGCCATGAATGTCGATGACTTTCATATCCCGGAGATAATAGAATGGGAGGCCAGGGGAGGCGAAGGCGGCCAAGGCATCGTCTGGAATCACTCCACGCTCTACTTTCTCGTAGTCTTTCCATTGCGCTATCCGCTCGTTGGTAACCTGTTGGAAAAGTCCTGCGCGTAATCCGACATAGTGTCGGGCAGATTGCTTGCGTAAGTCGTTGGAGATGGCGACGATCGCTGGCATTCCCGGCACGGTGAGCAGCCATCCGGCGTTCTTTTCATTAAGTTCGATTTCCAGCTTATCCGGGCGTGGGCGTAGCACATCGTCTTTGAATAATAAGACGCTCTGAATTGCACCGACGTAAAACAGCACCGGTACGAAGAGTACGATCGTGCAAGTCCACGGTCCAGCCCACCGAGCGTATGAGCCAAATCGTTGGACCCGCCGAAGCCCGTCTGTCATCCAGGATCCAAGGTGAACGATGCCTGTGGCCACGGGGGCCGCTAATAGAGGCCAGTAAAAGTCCAGCGGACGATATTCGAAATGATCGCCGCCAATCCGCATGACATAGGCCATATGGACAAGGATACACAGCAGCACCAGGGCGTAGGAGCTGTCCCTCCACCTTCTCCAACGCTCCCGCAGGGCAACGAACGCCAGCGGGATCAACACGTACAGCCCGGTCTCCAGTGCGGCGGCGACCAGGTAGCGAAAACCAGACTCGTACCACGGTCGCACATGCTTAGCGTAATAGGTATTGGGCAACCACTCGCCGTAGTAGCCGTACCGGAAAGTAAAGTGGGCCATGACAAGAGCGACGAAAGGCGTGGTCAGAAACAGGAGGTCGCGTCGGTCCAGCCGGCCGGCCGTGAGTATGCGCTGAACGGCGAACCAGCCGAAGCAGCACGCCGCTAGCATGATGCCTTCGGGTCGCGTCAGAGCCGCTCCAGCGAGGCTCAGCGACGCCACCAACAGACCCCGGCGCCTGTTTCCGTGAACGCCCAGACAGATAACCGCTAGGACAATGAAAAAGGTGAACTGCCGAGTTTCAAGTCCCCCACCCGAGGTCCACACAGCAAAGGTCGCGCTGCTGCCCAAGAGCCCCAGCGCCATCCAGGCGACGAGACCTCGATGATGGAGTGAAGGCAAGCGGGCGACCCACCACAGCATCGCAGCGATAGTGCCAACCGTGCAGACAACCGACAGCCACGGGGCGGCCTGCTCGGGGCGTATACCGAAGAGGCCCCAGATAGCCGTGAGCTCGAGGATCCACAGAAAGTTGGTATAACCCTCGACGTACTCGCCGGGATTGAATACCAAGCCATTGCCGTTAAGTAGATTGCGGACATAACGAAAGCTGATGAAGGCGTCGTCAGTGAGAAACCACGCGACGCCGGCCAGCCAGGCCAGGAGCACCAGCCACGGCAGGCAGACCAGGATATGGATCACGCGGACTCGTTGCAGCGTGGCGAGCACGTTTTCAGGCATTGCCCCAGGGAAAACAGGCAGCTTCTCATCTTACAGAGCAAGTCGTTTGAAAATTCTCTCAGGGATGCTTTTGATGATGAGCATGATGTATTTCCAGAACCACGGTAGATAGACCATGCTCTTTTCCATATCAAGAGCCCTGACGATCCCTGTGGCTATGGTCTCAGGCTCTGACCACAGCAAGCCCTTATCGAATCTGGCCGTCATGGGCGTATCGACAAAACCAGGCTTAATGTCGAGCACATTGACACCAGACCGGTGGAGTCTGTTTCTGAGTCCTTGCAGAAAAACTGATACCATACCCTTGGCCGCGCCATAGACATAGTTGGACTGACGGCCACGTTCACCGGCTACGCTGGTAATGACAGCAATGGTTCCGTTTTTCTGTCTCTCCAGTTTTTTGGCAAGGTGGGTCAAAAGCGAAACCGTGCTGATGGCGTTGGCGTTGAGTTCTGCCAGAGCGGTGTTGAAGTCTGTCTCGCAGGTCTTCTGGTCTGGCAATGTTCCGTGGGTGATTAACGCTACGTCAATTTTGCCTAGGGCTGCAAACGCGGTGGTGAGTATCTCTTCATGCGCATCAAAATTATTCACGTCGAGTCGGCTGTAACCGACCGAAGCACCTCCTCGAATCCTTAGATCCTCAGCCAGGGAAGAAAGGCGCTCGTAGTTACGAGCGAGCAGATAGAGCCGGTCGCCCCGCTGGGCAAAAATTTTGGCTGTGGATTCGGCTATGGCCGAGGTCGCTCCGATAATGAGAATATGTTTCATTTTTTACAGCCCCAAGCGCTGTGACTGTAAGGAGTGAAACACCCTATCGGCACCGTAGGCTTTTCGTACTTTCATAAACGACTGCCATCTGGGGTAACTCCGTTTGAACATCTCTGCCGACATGCGCGCATCTTTCGTCAGATACACACGCCCACCATAATCGAGGACGATGCTGTCCAGTTCATTCAACAGCTCAAACAACCCCGTATCCAGCTTAAAATCCAAGGCCAGGGTGCAACCTTCCATCGGGAATGAAAGGTAGTTGGTATTGTTTTTACCAAACGCTTTCAGGACCGCTAAAGCGGAAGCGCGTTTGGATGCCGCGATCCGCTCTAATACGGTCGTCAGCCCTTCGAGGCTGGCCTGTTTGGGAAGCACAAATTGGTACTGGGTAAACCCGTTCTTGCCGTACAGTCTGTTCCAGTGGCGAATGCCATCCAAGGAATAAAAGAACGGTTCGTAGTGGATGCGTCGTTCCGTCCGTTTTTTCCTCAGCAGGTTGTAGTACAGCGCATTGAAGGCCCGAATGGTATAGCGATTCAGCACAAAACTCGGCATATCCACAGGAACGATCAGCGTAAGGCTCTTGCCCGGGGTGAGTCCTCCCTGGACTGAATGTTCGCCCAACATCACCACAGACCGCCCAAGTGACCTGCCGCTAGACGAGCAATCGAGCCAAGCAACGGAATAGGGCGCATTATGGTGGATTGCAAAAAGATCCAGGGCTTCTTCGAGGGTCTTCGCCTTGAGCGTGGTTTCGTCGATGTAGACGCTCTTAATGGGCTTTAGCCCAAATGTCGCTTCGAGTATGACCCCGGTCAGTCCCATCCCGCCACAGGTGGCCTGGAACAGTTCGGGATGACGTTCTCGTGAACATTCAACAATACCGTCAGAGATAGTTGCGATTTTCAGACGGCTTACATGGTCGGTGAAGCTGCCCTCTCGATGATGATTTTTCCCATGGATATCACTGGCGATGGCGCCTCCGATAGTCACAAATTTTGTTCCGGGCGTGACAGGTGGGAACCAACCTCTCGGCAGAAAGGCAGACAGGATATCGGCAAAGCTAACGCCGGCTGAGCAGGTCAGAGCCCCACTGGACTCGTCAAAGCTCAGCAAGTGATCAAGATAACGAGTGCTGATGACATGAGGTGCCAACGAACTGTCGCCGTAACTGCGTCCCAGTCCGCGGGCAATCAACGGATTCTGTGGATTGTCGCAGATACATCTGAGCACGTCTTCATGGGTCAGAGGGTGAAACACCTGCGCGTTGATGGTTGGGTATTTGCCCCATCCGCTTAATTCCACTTATCCAGTTTCCCTAGTTTCGATGAAATGCCGCAATAGCCCGTACCACCTCTTCTTGCATGGCCGGGGTGAGCTCCGGATAGATGGGTAGGGCCAGGCTACGTCTTGCCGCGTATTCGCTGTGGGGGAAGGCGCCACGCTCATAGCCCAAAGCGGCAAAACAGGGCTGGAGATGTAGCGGTGTCGGATAGTAAATTGCCGTACCGATACCCTCGCGCTGAAGCCTTGCCAACAGGACGTCCCGGTGGGCGCTCTGGACAACAAACTGATTATAGATATGTCGCCGCTGCGGGGCCTCGACCGGCAGGCTCATCTCTCCGAGTCCGTGGGAAGCAAACAGCCGGCGATAGGTGCCGGCATTATGCTGCCGGGCGGCCGTCCAGGCATCCAGATGCCGCAGTTTGACGCGCAGCACCGCGGCCTGGATGGCATCCAGACGGAAGTTCCCTCCCACCCGAGTATGCTCATACCTGGACTGCTCCCCATGGCTCCGTAGCTGTCTGACCCGCTGCGCAAGCGGTGCGTCATTGGTGATCACCATCCCGCCGTCACCATAGCCGCCGAGATTCTTAGAAGGGAAAAAACTCAAACATCCCAAATGCCCGAGCGAGCCGGCTCGCTTATCTTTGTATTCTGCACCGACTGCCTGAGCGGCATCTTCTATGAGAAAAAGATTCCGGCGAGCGGCAATCTCAAGAATCGGGTCCATGTCCGCCATCTGGCCAAACAGATGAACCGGGATAATGGCTCGGGTCCGTGGGGTGATAACGGCTTCGATCCGGGCCGGGTCCAGATTATACGTCAGCGGGTCAATATCAACAAAAACCGGCCGTGCTCCGAGGCGGGCAATGCTCCCGACCGAGGCGAAAAAGGTATACGGCGAAGTGATGACTTCATCGTCCGGCTGAATGTCGATCGCCATCAGGGCGACCAGCAGGGCATCCGTACCGGACGATACCCCGATCCCGTAACGACACGCGGAGTAGGCTGCGACCTCGCTCTCCAAGGTTTCCACCTCCGGTCCCAAAATGAATTGCTGGGACTCCAGAACGCGCTCAATCGCAGCCTGGATTTCCTGCCGGAGTGTGACGTATTGCGCTTTGAGATCGAGCAGAGGGACAGCCATACAGCAGTCTTCTTTCCCTTCTCTCCGCTCAGTACGGGTTCCCTGGGGCAGGGTCAAGAGTGCACGGTTTAGACGTACAGGAGAGCGGAAAAACTACGACATATTTTGCGTGCGGCAAGGAGGAATGATAGTCTGAACTATGAAAGACGGTCGCGTGTTAAGGAGTCCTTTATGCAGTGCTTGTGGAAGCGCTCTCGAATCGTCATTGCTGCTGTCGCCGTCCTGCTCGGTATGGGAGGAGGACTCTCCGGTTGTACGCAGGAATCGCAGAATATGCTGAGTCGTTCCATTCAAAACTGGACGGGCACCAACGGCGTGTTGGATATTTATGCCGGAGAAAAGCTTGTGCTGCGCTTTATTGAGATCGATAAGCTCAGCACTGCGGCAGCAACCGGTGATGGCAGCACAGCGAGACCCTACCGTTTTGGCTATGGCTATGCCGACAGGAATTTGAATTTCCGGGTCGATGAAGGAGAGAAGAAGGTCTATTTTGAATTTAGTGATTACTCGACCAGCTATGTTTTCTACGAGAACTACACCGAGTAACAAGGCGTGATAGAATTTTTCGATTTCATCCCGCTCGGCTGGGAATTTCGCTGGCAAGACGGGATTGACATCGCCTGTATGGCGTTTGTCGTCTACCAAGCCTATATCCGCTTTCGTGGCACGCAGGCCGCGCGGATAGGTGTCGGGCTGGCCGTACTCGGTCTGTTTTATTTCCTTGCCAGCCAGGCCGGTCTCTTTTTAACTACCTGGGTGCTGGGCGGTATTTGGGCCGCGGCCTTTATTCTGGTCGTTGTCGTATTCCAGGCTGAAATCCGTCAGATTCTTGAGCAGGTCAACCCTGTTCTCTCCACCCCAAGGATTTTTCGTCGAACCCCTGCCGAAGCCCGGATTGCTGATTTCCTGGTCACGATAGCGGACACGTGTTTCAACCTGGCGAAAAATCGTCACGGCGCCATCCTTGTTTTTGAACGGAACGATCCGGTAGAACCCCTCTTGCGCGGCCAGGGCGTCCTGATTGATGCCGCGGTCAGCGATTTGCTGCTTGATAATCTGTTTACGCCCTCCAGCCCGTTGCACGACGGCGCCGTTTATTTCCGGGCCGGGCGGGTCTGTCGGGCTGGCTGTATTTTGCCGCTTTCAGAATCACGCTCGTTGCCCTATACGTATGGGACTCGTCATCGGGCCGCGCTGGGGATTACGGAGCGTTCCGATGCGCTGGCTGTCGTTGTTTCGGAAGAGCGGGGCGCGGTCTCCGTTGTCGACCGGGGCGGTATGGTGACACTGCCGGGATCGTCCGAGCTGTTGACATGGCTGAACTTGCGTCTTTCCGGTACCAAGAAAAGGCGTACCCAATGGCGCTGGCGTGATATGCTGGAGGCTAACCTTCGTCCCAAGCTGGGTGCCCTGGCGGCTGTTTGTATCCTCTGGCTCATCCTGGTTGGCCCGCAGAACACCGAGGTCGGGTTTGCGGTTCCTGTGGTCTACTACAACATCCCAGGGAATTTGGACATGACCGGCAAGAACACCCAAGAGGTCTACCTGCGGGTGCGAGGGTCGCGTGAACTGTTGGCCTTGCTTGACCCGCGCGGCCTTCGGGCGCAGGTTGATCTCTCAAGTGCCCAGGCTGGGCGGAGTCGCGTTCCTCTGACCGAGCACGATGTCAACATCCCACTCGGTCTCCAAGTTGCTGGTATGGACCCGTCGAGCGTGAGTGTTCGTCTCAAGGAACGTCCGTCTCCACCACAACAAACAGAGCAAAACGGTACTGCGCGCCAGACGTCGTAAGGCTGTCTCTTATTCCGACTGCTCCGCCGCAGTCTGCAATAACTCCCACACCCGCGCCACGTGCACATGCGTGGTGGCTTGGTTGCCAATGGCAACGCGGATGGCATACCGGTCGTTCAACTTGGTGTGCGACAAGAATGCCTGTCCGCTGGCGTTCACTGCGTCGATGAGGGCGGCATTATGCGCATCCGGGTCTCGGGCGTCGGCTGGCAGGTGACGGAAACAGACGGTGGAGAACGGGACCGATGCCAGCCGTTCCCAGTCTGACGCTGCGTCGATTTGCTCGGCCAGCCAGTGTGCTTCCCGCATATGGCCGCCGATGATGGAGGCCAGCCCAGCCCGGCCATAGGCACGGATGACCATCCACAGTTTGAGCGCCCGAAAGCGCCGGCCCAGAGACAGTCCGTAGTCCATGAAGTTGACCACATCCTGCTCGTCGGTCCTGAGATATTCGGCCACCAGCGAAAAGGCGCGTTTGAGGTCGTCGGGCCGGCGGGTATACAGCAGGCTGCAATCGATTGGGGTCAGCAGCCACTTGTGAGGGTTGGTGACAAACGAGTCGGCCCGCTCACAGCCGGCCAGTACATCCCGATGTGAGGGGACCAGAGCTGCGGCTCCACCATAGGCGGCGTCAACGTGCAGCCACACCTGATATCGTTCGCAAATATCCGCAATAGCCGGAACCGGGTCAATACTGGTTGACGAGGTCGTGCCAACCGTTGCCACAACGGCGACGGGTTTGACCCCGGCTGCCAAGTCGCTCGTAACGGCCTGCTCCAAACGGTCCGGTCGCATCCGAAATGCGTCGTCCGTCTCAATATGCCTGGTCCAACGCCGTCCGATTCCCAGCGCAATCGCGGCTTTATCAATCGAACTATGCGCCTGGGTTGACGTATACAGAGCCAGTGGCGGCAGGTCGTCCCGACCGGCCATGCCGTGCTCACGAATATCCAGGCCCGCTGCCTCACGCGCTGCGGCCAGCGCGTATAAAGAGGAGGCTGAGGCCGTATCTGTGATTTCTCCGAACCAGTCAGTGGGCAAACCGAGCATCTCGGCCACCCATTGCAGCGTGCGCTGTTCCAGTTCTGTTGCTGCGGGCGAGGTGCGCCACAGCATGGCATTGACGTTGAGCGCCGCGGAAATCAGCTCGCCCACAATACCGGGGCCCGACCCGCTAATCCCAAAATAGGCAAAGAAGGCCGGATGATTCCAGTGGGTAATGCCGGGCAGAATGAGACGGTCGATGTCAGTGAGAATATCATCCAGCGACTCGCCATGCTCGGGTGGGCTCTCAGGCAGACTTGCTGCGATGTCGCCCGGTGAGATACGTGCCAGGACAGGCCGGTCGCCGACCTGCTGCAAATAGGATGCGACCCATGCCGCCGCGTCAGAGAGCGCACGTTGGAGCTCTTGCGGGCTTGGGCCTATCTGGCGCGTCATGGTGTATCGCTCTCGTACGGGATTTCAATTGACTTTATCGCGGTTCTCCGCTGGAGATCAATCTGCCGAGGGGGCTATCGAGCGACAGCGGAGTATTGCTGCTGTTGACGACGGAGTTCTTCCGCAAACGGATCAAGACGGAGATGCCGCCCGAGCTTTTTGATGAAGGCGGCATTATCCGGGTGCCCAACAAAAATGCTCTCAAAAAAACGATGAGCTCCTGGGGCAATGTGTTGATAATATTCACTCATGATGTGGACGGCCTCGTGCCCGAGCCAGGTGTCGGGTAAGAGACCATCCGGCAGACCAGGGTCACTGAATAAAAACTTGCGATATTCATGAATGAGCTGGATCTCTTCACAAAAACAGATTTCATCAGAGAGGAACTGCCGGTCGAGTTTGCTCCGGTACACTTCGATGAAGGCCGCATAGCCCTGCTGGATCGCATCAAGATTCCAACACTTGTCAATGAGGCGCTGATTCTCAGCCGGACCGTGGTACTGGGCGGTGAAAAAGTCAAGATGGGGAGCAATATCATAGCGCTCGGCAATTTCGATGAGCTGCGGTCGCAGGTCGCGCGGACTGATCCACACGCTGCTGGCAAGTTGGCCAAAGCCGGTCCAACTTAACTCACGTCGGATTTTATCCCGGACGACTTTCCGTTTCTCCGGAATGGTGTAGGTCACAATCAGCCATTTGCCATTCCAGGCCGGATTATCGAGTTTATAGATCCGACTCGCCGCCTCAGCCATGCGCCGTTCGCCTTGAGCAGTCAGTCCGTAGAAACTTTTCTTGCCAAGCCGACGATTGCGTAGCCAACCGTCGGCAGTGATGCGTGAAAGCGCGACTCGTACCGCTTGCGGAGCAATATCAAACTCCTGCATGAGACGGATCAGGCTGCCAACCCAGATCTCACCACCGTAATTACGGACAAAGTCGCCGAACAGAGTGAATAGGAGAGAACGTGGACGCATGTTGCTCAAATCATAGGTGAAGTAGCAATACTTTGCTTGATTTATATAACAAATTATATATTATGCACTTTATAAATGATATATTAAGAAATCGGAGAGAACAATGGCTCGCATCCTTTTGGAAAAGGCCCCGCCCATTGCCCGCATTATTTTTAACCGACCCGCGGTTGTAAATGCTACGGATGGGCGCTTTGTGAGGGAGCTGCATACCATAGGCCAGGCTCTGGCTGAGGCCAAAGACCTCCGGGCGGTCATCATCACCGGGGCCGGACGAGGGTTTTGTTCGGGCATTGATCTCAAGGCCGTGTCCCAGGATGAGATTCAGATGCCCTGGTTTCGAGAGTGGGAAGAGACCCTGCGTCTGTTTGAGACCATGTACGATAAGGTCGTGATCTGCGGCATTCACGGTGCCTGCATCGGTGGGGGGCTTCAGTTTTCATTAACCTGCGATATGCGGATTGCCGCGGATAATGCCTTTTTCAGCCTCACCGCGGTACGGCATAGCATCATTCCCGGTCTTGGTACGTTCCGTTTGCCCCGTGTCGTTGGTCTGGGCCGCGGTCGGCTGCTTGCCCTGGCGACCTCACAGATCAAAGCCAAACAAGCGCTGGAATGGGGACTCGTAGACCAGGTTGTCAAAGCCAAAGACCTGGAAAAAACTCTGAATAGCGCCGTAGATATGTTTCTCCAAACAGCTCCGACCGCCTTTCGGGAATCGAAAAAACTGCTGGTCCAGAGCTATGATCTTCCGTATGAACAGTTTCTACCCGCTTATCTTAAAGGACAGCAAGCCTGTCTCGCCTCTTCCGATCACACCGTGGCAAGCACGGCCTATCTGTCCAAGGCTCCAGCGCAGTACAAAACGCCGAAAAAGCGGCCCTCCGGCCCAAACCGCCCAATACGCAAGACCCGGCCGGTGGCATAGATTTTTCAATAACGTTAGAGTGACGGACAGCAAGCAAAGACGAGGCGTCCCATGAGTACGGCCATACACGTTGATGAACAGGCACAACGACCTGAGGTGCAAACCGAGTTAGCCCAGTCAACTCCGAGCAGAATCGAATTTGCAACCCAACCTGAGCACTATCGGCACTGGACCCTGTCGATTGACGGCCGTATTGCCACCCTGGCAATGGATGTGCAGGAAGACGCGCCCCTGGTTCCGGGCTATGAGCTCAAACTCAATTCGTACGACCTGGGCGTGGACATTGAACTCTACGACGCGGTTCAGCGTCTCCGCTTTGAGCACCCTGAAGTTGCTGCGGTGGTGCTCTGTTCGGCCAAGCCTCAGGTCTTTTGTGCCGGGGCAAACATTCGCATGCTGGCCCAGTCTTCACACGCGCATAAGGTCAACTTCTGCAAGTTTACGAACGAGACGCGCAATAGCATTGAGGATGCCAGTGCCTACTCCGGGCAAACCTATGTCTGCGCCGTGAATGGGGCAGCCTCAGGCGGTGGCTATGAACTGGCCCTGGCGTGTGAACACATTATTCTCATTGACGACGGCTCAAGTACAGTTGCCCTGCCTGAGTTACCGCTTTTAGCGGTGTTGCCCGGAACCGGTGGCCTGACGCGGCTGGTCGATAAACGGCATGTGCGGCGTGATCGGGCCGATTTTTTGTGTACCACGTCCGAGGGGCTGCGTGGAAAACGAGCCCAGGAGTGGAATCTGGTTGATGAGATCGCTCCGCGCTCGCGTTTTGAGGAAACGGTTCACGCCCGTGCTTTGACTTTTGCCGCCCAATCGGCCCGGCCCGCCGATGCGGCCGGCATCGCCCTGACTCCGCTGGCCCGATCCATCGAGGACACGACCATTGCCTACGAGCATATCTCAATCGAGCTGGACCGAGCGCTGCGGACCGCTGCATTCACGGTCCACGCGCCAAGCGGCGACCTGCCGCTCACACTGGAAGCCGTCCATGCTGCTGGTGCGCGCTTCTGGCCCCTGGCGCTCGCGCGTGAGTTTGACGACGCCATTCTGCACCTGCGGCTGAATGAAGAAGAGATCGGGACCTGGGTTTTTCGTACCAGAGGTGAGGCCGCGCTGGTCGAAGCCGCCGACCGCCTCCTGTCCGGGCATGCTGATGACTGGCTGATCCGCGAGATTATCCTCTATCTCAAACGCACCTTCCAGCGTCTGGATGTGAGCGCGCGGAGCCTGATCGCCCTGATCGAGCCGGGCAGTTGTTTCACCGGCACTTTGCTCGAACTCGTACTGGCCGCTGACCGGTCGTATATGCTGGACGGCCGGTTTGAGGAGAGCGAACTGCCTCCGGCTACTCTCCGTTTGACGCCGATAAACTTTGGGCCACTACCCATGAATAATGCCAGCACGCGCCTGACCAGTCGTTTCCCTGCGCAACCGGAGCATATGGCGGAGTTGCAGTCGTATATGGGCCGGGATATCGACGCCGAGACGGCTGACACACTGGGACTGGTCACCTTTACTCCGGATGATATCGACTGGGA
Organism: Desulfurellaceae bacterium bin18; assembly: GCA_002238415.1. Classification (GTDB taxonomy): domain Bacteria; phylum Desulfobacterota; class Binatia; order Bin18; family Bin18; genus Bin18. The sequence continues at coordinate 49,512 of MPMI01000005.1, forward strand.
AGACGAAGTCAGGCTGGCCCTGGAAGAACGTGCCAGTTTCTCACCCGACGCTCTGACCGGCATGGAGGCCAGCCTGCGCTTTGCCGGCCAGGAAACCCTTCAGACTAAGATATTCGGGCGTCTGAGCGCGTGGCAGAACTGGATCTTTCAGCGGCCGAATGCCGTTGGCGAAGACGGGGCGTTGACGCTGTATGGCACGGGGAGACAGAGCCGTTTTCGGAAACAGAGGGTGTAGCTATGGCGATTGATTATACTGAGCGTATTCCGAACAATGTTGCCCTAGCCGAGAACCGCCGACTCCAACGCGCATTGGAATCATGGCAGCCGAATTATTTACGCTGGTGGGATACCTGCGGTCCTGAGGGAACGCAGGCGTATGACGTCTATCTGCGGACGGCTATGAGCGTCGAGTCCGACGGCTGGGCCCATTTTGACTATGTGAAAATGCCCGACTATCGGTGGGGTATTTTCCTGGCCAAGCCGCAGGAGGAGCGGCAGATCGCCTTTGGCGACCACCTTGGAGAGCCTGTCTGGCAGGAAGTCCCGGGGGAATATCGCAGCCTGTTACGCCGCCTGGTCGTGACCCAAGGGGACACCGAGCCGGCCTCCGTCGAACAGCAGCGCCGCCTGGGCCAGACCTGTCCCTCGCTGTATGACCTGCGTAATCTGTTTCAGATCAATGTTGAAGAGGGCCGTCATCTGTGGGCCATGGTCTATATCCTGCACGCCTATTTTGGTCGGGATGGCCGGGAAGAAGCTGAGATGATGCTGGAGCGCCATTCCGGCGATGTGGATAAACCGCGTATCCTGGGCGCGTTTAACGAAGAGACGCCGCACTGGCTATCCTATTTCATGTTTACCTTTTTCACCGACCGGGATGGGAAATATCAGCTCGCCGCCCTGGCCGAATCCAGCTTCGATCCCCTAGCCCGGACCTGCCAGTTCATGCTGACGGAGGAGGCGCATCACATGTTTGTGGGTGAGACCGGTGTAATGCGGATTATCCAACGCACATGCGAAGTCATGAACGAACTCAAGACGGATGACCCTGCGCGTATCCGGGCGGCAGGGGCCATAGACCTGCCGACCTTGCAGCGCTTCATCAATTTTCATTACAGCGTCTCGCTCGACCTGTTCGGCCAAGAACGTTCGACCAACGCCGCCGACTATTTTACGACCGGCCTCAAAGGCCGCTATCGCGAAACCCGCATCAAAGATGATCATCGTCTCTCGGATCTGACCTGGCCGGTCCAGCGCCCGGCAGACGGCAGCATCGTATGTGAGGACGTGCCGGCTTTACTCGCCATTAACGAACGTTTACGCGACGATTATATTGCCGACTCGCAGCGGGGGCTGGACCGCTGGAACAAGGTTATCGCTCAGCAGGGTATTGAAAGCCCACTGTCCTTGCCCCATCGAGGCTTTCACCGCAAGATCGGGGCTTTTTCCGATGTTCATATCTCTCCACGGGGCAATGTGGTGACGGCCGAAGAGTGGCAGCACCAGCTTACTTCGTGGTTGCCGACCGAGGACGATCACGCTTTTGTGGTTTCGCTCATGCAGCCGGTCACCGAACCTGGCGCAATGGCAAGCTGGATTGCCCCGCCGGCCCGTGGAATCAACAATCAGCCCCTCGACTTTCCGTATGTGCAATGGGCAGAAAACGCATAGCTCAAGAGGACAGTAGGCATGCAGGCCAATACCGTCAGCATTGATCCAACAGGCGCTTCAGCGTCCATCCGGTTTGCGCCACGTTTCAACGTAGCCGTGCCGTTTATCGACCGGCATCTGGAAGAGGGACGGGCGCACAACATTGCCATCCGCACGGTCCACGGCGATGTGACCTATGGTCAGCTTGCCGAGCAGGTCAATCGGTGTGGCAATGCTTTGCGCTCGATGGGACTCGGGGGCGGCGACCGGATACTGATGATCGTGAAGGACTGCCCCGAATTTTTCTCGCTCTTTTGGGGAGCCATCAAGGCCGGGATCGTACCCGTGCCAGTCAATACGCTGCTCCGGGCGACCGATTATCAATATATGATAGACGACTCCGAGTGTGCGCTGGTCGCCTATTCCGCAGAGTATGCGCCGACCGTGGAACCTGCCCTGGACGGAACTGAACGCACACCGCAGTCCGTATGCGTCGCAGGGGAGGACACTACCTTCGCCGCGTTTATACGGTCCGCGTCTGCCGAGCTGGAACCCACGCCGGCTGCGGCCGAAGACGACTGTTTCTGGCTGTATTCCTCAGGCTCAACCGGTCGGCCCAAAGGCGCGGTCCATCGCCAGCGCGACATGGTGGTTACCTGTGTCCAGTACGCCCAGGGTGTGCTGGGCATGACTGAACAGGACGTGTGCTTTTCCGCGGCCAAGCTGTTCTTTGCCTACGGTCTGGGTAACGCCATGACGTTTCCACTCTGGTGCGGAGCAACCGCAATCTTAAGCGATCAGCGTCCCTCACCGGATATGACGTTTGCCCTGATTGACCGTTTCCAGCCCACGCTCTATTTCGGGGTGCCAACTCTGTATGCGGCCCAACTGCTCGCCCTGGAGCAAAAAAAAGAGCAAGACCCGCACGCGTTCCCGTCCTTACGCGCCTGTGTCTCGGCCGGCGAGGCGCTGCCAGCCGAAGTCTTCCGCCGCTGGAAGGCGTACACCGGCCTGACGATTCTGGATGGCATCGGCTCGACCGAACTACTGCATATTTTCATCTCCAACCGTCCGGACGATTGTCAGCCAGGCACCAGCGGCCGCCCGGTTCCCGGCTATGAGGCCAAGATTGTAGATGAAAGCGGGAATCCGGTCGCTACCGGCGAGATGGGTCGCCTCCTGATTCGGGGCCAGTCCGGGGCCGCCTATTACTGGAACAACCCTGAGAAGACCGCGCAAACCATGCTCGGAGACTGGATCAACACCGGAGATACCTATGTCCAAGACGAAGCGGGGTATTTTACCTACTGTGGCCGTGCAGATGATATGCTCAAGGTCTCGGGTCAATGGGTCTCGCCGGCCGAGGTCGAGGGCATTCTGTTTGAACATCCGGCCGTGCTGGAGGCCGCGATTGTCGGCTGGGAAGACGACAACCGCCTACTCAAACCCAAGGCATTTGTGGTGCTCAAAGCAGGCCAGGCCGCCTCAGTAGAGCTGGCCCAGGAATTGAGCCTGTTTGTCAAAGATCGCACGTTGCCGCACAAATACCCCCGCTGGGTCGAATTCGTATCCGAGCTGCCCAAGACCGCGACCGGGAAAATTCAGCGCTACAAGCTGCGGACGCTGGAGTAGCGTCTTTACCGCTATCTGCGATATGAAAGCCCATGCAATGCCTCCAGTGTGACACCGACAATCCGGACGGCGCAAAGTTTTGTATCGAATGTGGAAGCGCACTCCAGAACCGCTGTCCGAACTGCGGCAGTGAGAACGTCGCCAGAGCCAAGTTCTGTATGGAGTGCGGAACGGCGCTCACCCAGTCGCCCAACCCCCACCCCCCACCCCCCAGCCCCCACACCTACACTCCGCCCCATCTGGCCGAGCGTATCCGCGCTGAGCAGGCCGCGCTTGAAGCTCGTGGGGCGACTGAGGGCGAGCGGAAAACCATTACCGCCCTGTTCGCCGATATCAAAGGTTCGATGGAACTCATCGAGGACCTCGACCCGGAAGACGCGCGCTCCATTATTGACCCGGCCCTGCAACTCATGATGGTCGCCGTGCATCGCTATGAAGGCTACGTCGCCCAGTCCATGGGCGATGGTATTTTTGCGCTCTTTGGCGCGCCGATCGCCCACGAAGACCACGCCCAGCGCGCCCTGTTTGCCGCCTTACGCATGCAAGAAGAAGGCAAAGCCTATGCCGAACGACTCCGGCGTGACAAAGGGGTCAATCTTCGGATGCGGGTGGGCGTCAATACTGGCGAGGTCGTGGTGCGCTCCATTCGTAAAAACGATCTGCACACCGACTATGTTCCGGTTGGTCATGCGACCAGCCTGGCGGCCCGCATGGAAGGGCTGGCCACGCCGGGTACGACGGTTGTGAGTGCGTATACCCACCAGCTTACTGAGGGCTATTTCGAGTTCAGGGATTTGGGCGCGGCGAAGATCAAGGGCGTCAGCGAGCCCTTACAGATTTATGAAGTCCTCGGGATTGGCGCCCTGCGTACCCGTCTCCAGGTGTCAGCCGTACATGGCCTGTCTCGTTTTGTCGGGCGGAAGCAAGAGATCGAGCATCTTAAACAGGCCCGCGAACAAGCGGGAAACGGACAGGGACAGATGGTTGGCGTGGTGGGTGAGCCGGGCGTTGGCAAGTCTCGGCTGTTTCACGAATTCAAGCTGCTGTCCGAGCGGCGCTGTCTTGTCCTCGAAACATTTTGTGCCGCCCATGGCAGCGGCTATGCGTATTTGCCCTTGATCGAGCTACTGAGGAATTACTTCCGTATTCGCCCTCAGGACGACGAACGGACGCTGCATGAAAAAGTCGCCGGGCGGGTGGTGGCGCTTGAGCGCGAACTCGAAGACGGACTGCCCTATCTGCTGAGCCTCTTGGGCCATGCTGAATTCGCCGCGGCGCTTCAGCAGATGGACCCCCACATCCGTCAACAGCGCTCCTTTGACGCTATCAAGCGGCTCCTTGTGCGTGAGAGCCTCACCCAGCCGGTAGTGCTGATTTTCGAGGACTTGCAATGGCTGGATGAAGGCACCCAGGCCTTTCTCGATAGCCTGAGTGAAAGCGTGGCCACCGCGCCCATACTCCTGCTGGTCAACTACCGCCCGGAGTATCGGCACGAGTGGGGAAGCAAGACCTATTACAGCCAGCTCCGACTCGATGCGCTGGATATGGAAGACGCCAAAGAACTCTTGGCCGCGCTTCTTGACGAAGCAAACTGGCCGGTCACGGCCGCCTCGCTCGAACCCCTCAAACAACGCATCTTGGAGAAAACAGAGGGGACGCCCTTTTTTATGGAGGAAATGGTCCGGGCGCTGTTTGACAACGGTGTCCTGGTCCACAGCATAGGGGGCATTTCCCTCACCAAGCCGCTCGACGAGATCCAGGTCCCGGCGACGGTCCAGGGTGTTCTGGCCGGTCGCATCGACCAATTAGGGGCCGCAGAAAAAGAGCTGCTCCAGACCGCTGCGGTGATTGGTCGGGAGTTCTCGCTCAGCCTCCTGACCCAGGTGGCCCAACAGGCCGAAGACACGCTCGTACCCCTATTATCCCGGTTGCAAACGGCCGAGTTCATCTATGAGCAGCCCGCCTTTCCCGAAGTCGAATATACCTTTAAGCACACGCTCACCCAGGAGGTCGCCTATCATTCGCTCCTATCCGAGCGCCGCCAGACAGTGCACGCCCGGACGGCACAGGCCATTGCATCTCTGTACCACGAGCACCTAACCGACCATCGCCTCAGAGATCTCGCCTATCATTCCGCCCAGAGCGGGAATACGGAAAAAGCCGCTGAGTACTATCAACGCGCCGGAGAGCTGGTGCTGAAAAACTCGTCCTATACCGAGGCCATTCGTGATCTCAACCACGCCCTGGACTTGCTGCCATCACTACCCTCCACTCCGGACCGTCAGCAGCAAGAGCTGACCCTGCTCATCTCACTCGGCTCCTGCCTGATGGCAACCAAGGGCGATGCCGCGCCTGAAGTGGAACGCGTCTACACCCGCGCCCGCGAATTGTCACATGCGATTGGCGATCTGCCGCAGACGTTCCCTGTGCTTTTTGGTTTATGGCGTTTGTACATCGTGCGTGGGGAGTATGCCGCTGCGGGGGAAGTGACGGAAAAGCTCCAACGTCTGTCCGAGTGCATGCCCGGCTCTCGGCAATTTCTACCGGCCCAGCAGGCGCTGGGATTGACGGCCTTTCGGCTCGGCGCGTTTGCCGACTCCAGGGCCCATCTGGAACGGGCCGTGGACATGTATGATCCAAGTATCCACGGCCCGGAGAATGCGCAGGGAGTGATAGGTCAGGATCCTGGTGTGGCCAGTCTGGCCTTTCTGGCCTGGATGCTGTGGCATCTCGGCTATCCCGACCAGGCTCTCCAGCGCAGTCAGGAAGCCATTGCACTCGCACGAGAGATTTCGCATCCGTACAGCTTGGTCTTTGCCCTGCATTTTGGAACGTCGGTCTATCGCTTTCGACGAGAAGGAGCGCCGGCCCAAACCCAGGCGGAGAGTGTGGTCGCCTTAGCGAGTGATCAGGGCTTTCCATACTTTCACGCCGCCGGGACCTATTTGCGTGGTTGTGCCTTAGCCGAACAGGGTCATGTCGAAGAGGGCATTACCGATATGCTGGAGGGCCAGCATATTTGGCAGGAGTCCGGCATTCGACAGCTCGGCCAGGTGTCTCTGCCTTTGGCAGAAGCCTATGGCAAAGTCGACCGCGTCAAGGATGGCCTGGCTGTGCTGGCTCAGGCAGAAGCCGAGATGGACAAGAGCAACGAAAAATGGTGGCAGGCCGAACTGCTGCGCACTCGGGGGGAATTATTACTCGCTTCCAAAGACGGTATGGGTCATAACAGTCAGGAAATCACAGACTGTTTTCAGCGCGCCATCCGGACCGCCCACGACCAGCAGGCAAAATCCCTGGAACTCCGCAGCGCAACCCGCCTGGCCGCATTCTGGAAAGACCGTGGGAAGCCGGACACCGCCTACCAACTCCTGTCCAAGATCTACGGATGGTTTAGCGAGGGATTCGACACACCGGACCTGCAAGCGGCGAAAGCACTGCTGGATGAGCTTGCACCCGTTCCGGCATAGAGAGGGGTAGGGGTTGAGGGAGAGGGCAACTGCCCTTGCGATAAGCGGAGAGCTGGTGAGCGAAGCATTGTAAACATCTGTCTGACTTCCTATACTCGGCCTAGTTTTCCTGAAAAGGAATCAACCGTCGGAGGGGCGGTATCTCTCTCGGGGAGGTTTTTATGAGTAGCAATGGCCGGACGAACGGGGCGAGTGTACGCGCCCGATTACAGCATCCGATTATAGACGCAGACGGACACTGGCTGGAGTTTGGGCCGCTGGTGCGCGAGCAGTTGAGAAAAATCGGCGGCGCCAAGGCAGTCGAAGGTTTCTCCATGTTCACCACCCTTGTCCAAGAACATTTACGCCTGTCGGTGGCCGAACGGCGCCACCAGCGGACCGCGCAGCAAGCCTTCTGGGGGATTCCAACCAAGAATACGCGTGACCGGGCCACGGCCATGATGCCCCAGTTGCTGTATGAACGCCTGGACGAGTTCGGCATAGATTTTACCATCCTCTATCCCACCGCGGGTCTGGGGTTGACCCGCGGTAGTGATACTGAGCTGCGGAAAGCCGCCTGCCGGGCGTTCAATATTTTCAGCGCAGACTATTTTCGGGCCTATGCCGACCGCATGACCCCGACGGCGGTGATTCCGATGAACACGCCGGAAGAGGCACTGGAAGAAATCGACTATGTGACCGCGCAGCTCGGGATGAAGGTCATCATGCTGGGCAGTATGATCAAACGGCCCATTCCCGCCGCGGTCGAGCACTACCCCGGTACCGAAGAACTGCTGACGTGGCGTGACGTGCTGGGGCTGGACAGCGAATACGACTACGATCCAGTCTGGGAAATGTGCGTTGAGCGTGGCCTGTCGCCGACGTTTCATACCGGCTCGCGTGGATATGCGCTGCGGATTTCACCCTCCAATTTTGTGTACAACCACATTGGCCATTTTGCCGCGGCAAACGAAGCCGTGTGTAAAGCCCTCTTTCTCGGCGGCGTCACCCGGCGTTTCCCCACACTCAAATTCGCCTTTTTGGAGGGTGGGGTTGGTTGGGCGTGTCAGTTATACGCCGATCTGATCGAACACTGGGAGAAGCGCAATATCGAGGCGCTGGCGGAGGTTGATCCGGCTAATCTGGACCAGAAACTCCTGGGCGAATTGGTGCGGCAATACGGCAACACAGACATGGCCGAGGCGTTCACCCAGCGCGACGCAGCCCTGGATACCGTACTGAGTGCACAAGGCTCAACGGCCGTCGGCGGCATCGATAATCTGGACGACTTTTCGGCCTGCGGGATCACCCAGGCGTCCGACATTCATGACTTGTTTGTCAAGAATTTCTATTTTGGCTGTGAGTCGGATGACAAGATGAACGCCTGGGCCTTCAATCGACAGTGCAATCCGTTTGGTGCACAGCTCAATGCGCTCTTCGGGTCGGACATCGGCCATTTTGATGTCGCGAATATGAGCCACGTGGTGCCCGAAGCGTATGAACTGGTTGAAAAAGGTCTGGTCAGCGAGGCTGGTTTTCGGGACTTTATGTGTACCAATCCCATCCGTTTCTGGGGCGAGGCCAACCCGGACTTTTTCAAAGGAACCGTGGTAGAAGAGACCGCCGGTGCGGTTCTGTCGGAGGGGACAGTCGAAACGAGGCCGAACGGTCACGCGACGAGTCAGTTGTCGAAGTAAGGGCGGTGCGCACCGCCCCTAGGCCATTAAGCGGGCGATATCCTCATCCAGGCCGTTGCGGATCTGCTCGGCCAGCGCGCTTCGGGCGCGTCCCTTGGTGCGGCCGTAGGACGGCAGGTCGAGTGCCGCGAGACGACGGGCTTCGCCGAGCGCCTCGTCTAACAGGGTTTCAGCCGGGCACACCCGATCCAAGAAACCGACATCGACGGCCTCGGCTGGGCTGTACAAGCGGGCTTGGATCACTGCGTTGGTAAAGTGCCGCTTGGACAGCCGTTCGCGCGCGAACATCAGACCAAATTCCGGCAGCGTCATCCCAATAGCGACCTCATTGAGTCCTACTTTGAAATCACCCTGGACGCCCAAACGGGTATCGCTGGCGAGCAGCATAAAGCCGCCGGCGGCAATAGCGTGGCCCGTGCTGGCGGCAACAACCGGTTGCGGATGGGTAAACAATTTGAGCAGCATCCGCGCGCCGGCAGTCACGAGCGTGTGGCCGGCCTCTGGGCCGGACTGGAGCACAGTGAGGTCGAATCCCGCGGAAAAACGACCGGGGCGGCCCGTTAAGACCACTGCCTTGGCTTCCTGCGCGGCTTTGTCCAAGGCGTCATTCACTCCCTGGATCAGGGCATGGTTGACCGCGTTGGCCTTCCCGTCGTCAAGACGCAGAACGGCAATTGCATCGTTCAGTTCATAGTGCACCGGATTGTTTGACATGGATTTTCTCCTCCACAAGTTCAGTGTCCCTTATCCTTTTGCGCCTGGGATGGATAGGTCAGTCGAACACGGGTCTCCTGGGCCGTGCGGACGGACACTCATTGCGTCCACACAGAGAGGTTGCTTGTACTTCTCTCTTATCTTACTTTCTGTTTAATCAGAAGATTGGTAAAGTAAGTAAATGGAACTAGCCAAGATTACAGCACGTGGACAGACGACGATCCCCAAAAGCATCCGAGAGGCGGCCAATCTGCACGAGGGCGACGTGCTTGCTTTCGAGATCGAGGGCAATCATCTGGTGGTGCGCAAGGTGACGCCGGGGCGGGACGACTACCTACAGGGCCTCTCCGAGGTTCTCAGCGAATGGGCCTCGCCCGAAGACGAGGAAGCGTGGCGTGACCTGTGAGCCGCTCGATGTCGTCGTCGTTCCCTTTCCTTTCACTGATCGACGAGCCACCAAACGCCGGCCAGCTCTGGTCGTCTCATCGGCAAACTTCAATGCGGCTCACGAACAGACGATCCTGGCCATGATCACCTCAGCCAGGAGTCGTTGGCCGAGCGACGTGGCGATCCAGGGCTGGCGGGAAGCCGGCCTCAACGCCCCGTGTAAGGTTCGCTTCAAGCTCTTCACCCTCGATGACGCCCTGATTGTCCGCAAAGTCGGCACGTTATCGCAAAGGGACGGCAAAGCGGTGAGAAACGCGCTTTCTCGCTTTCTGGCAACCGACTGATTCAGTGTCTCTTTTGCCGCTCGGCTGTATAGGTCAGCCGGACGCGGGTCTCCTGGGCCGCGCGGACGGACACCGACCGGGTTTGTTCTCCAAGCCGCTCGTGCCACACGCGCAGGCCATACTCTCCTGGCGGGATGTGGCTGATGCCGAACCGGCCGGCGGCGTCCGTTACCGCGGTATAGGGATGGTCGGTGATAATGATATGCGCCCGCATCCAGGTATGCAGCACATCACAATCAATCAGTACATGCCCCGGTTGCGTAAAACGGTAAGTTTTCTTTGACCAGTACGGCAGACCCAGGTTGAATATGGTCGTGTAGCCATTTCGGCGGGCATGGACATTATGCAGGATGAAGTCGCTGTTCCGCAGGGCGAGCGGTTGCCCGACGGTTATAGTTTGGACGCGGGGGACAAAGGCGCAGTTTTTATTGTCCAGCAACGCGGGAAGGGCAGGGTTGCCTTTCCCGGCGTGAATGCCGTCCAGGATGACAACGACGTTCTTGAGTCCTCCGTTGGCATCGAGCAACAGACTCTCATCCGGCGCGCTTTCCCCGCAGACTGCTCTATTCTTGTGAACGGGCAGATTGGCCAGTGGTGGCGCTTGACCGTTGAATATGACTTGTCCGCTGATGCTGCCGCCATGCTCAACTGTGGTTTCCCGGTAGGCGTGTACAGGTGGGACAAAGACGAATAATATGAGCAGGCTGGCGTGCCAGCAGGCTGATTTGTGAGTTGTCACGCTTTATACATGACGGCTTTTGTGAAGACGGGTCAAGTCATGGTCTTTCCCCTTTAGGAGTCATATTTATATGTCAACGCCCAACAAGACCTTTGTAAAAAAGAACAAAAATGCCATTGAAGAAAGGCAGCGTCTTCAGTCACGTTCTCAAGCGATTGATGCCTTGCTCGCATTACGAACAAAAATGCCATCCGTGAACGCGGCAACGATTCGAGCAGCCCGAGAGAAGGGCCGCCCCTAATGCAAATGGTTGTCGATATCAGTCTGCCGGAAACACTACTCCACCGATAATCCCTCCACCCAGTTGCCGTGAAAACCATACGGCACCCGATGGGGGAGGTGAACGGTGGCCAGTGGCTCGTGCGCGATATTTTCCGCGTCGAGAATAACCAGATCGCTCCGATTCTCCTCTTTGCGGTACACGCCCACGAGAAGAAATCCCTCGCCTTCGGCTGACCGCGCGGAGCGCGGAACAAAAATCGGCTCCGAAGAATAGCTGTTCGGGCCGAACGCGTGGATATGGGAGCGGCCGTTTGCATGGTCATACCCAATGACCGTGTTAAACAGACCTTCCGAGGGAGGAACGGCACCCTCTTGGCCCGCCGCATACCCCTTCCGATAGGGCAGGCCCGTGTAGCGTTCGTCCAGGCGGGGAAACTCGCTGAGCCGGTCGTCTTGTTGTGCCTGGGTGATCGAGTGGGCCGTCAGGTCAAGCGACCAGCGGGTGAAGATCGGAATGTTGGTCTCCAGGTCTTCTCCGGCGACCTGAAACAGTGGCAGCAGGCGGAACTGACACGCGTCGGCAATGACCGTACTGCCCTGGGTGTAGGCATTCATGGCATGAAACACAAAGCAGGGGTCGGTTTCAAACCAGACGATATCCTCGTTCCTCCCGTCGCGTGGCATGACTCCGATGCGCGCTCCGAGTTCCGGCTCCCAGCGTACCGGAGAACCGGAAGTCAGATTTTCCGGGCGGAGCGTAGCCGGAAAAACCAGGAAGATGATGTGCTCTCGGGTGACAATGAAATCGTGCATCATAGTCGGTACCGGCAGGGGAATCTCTTCGTTCCGTGTAATATCCCCGTCCGCGGAGACGACCGTGTAGCGCAGGTATGGCGGGAACGGTCCGTAACCAAAAAAGAGGAGCTCACCCGTTTCCGGATCGACCTTGGGATGAGCGGTCATGGATCCCTGGAGCTTACCGTTAAAATCGTATACGCCAATGGTTTCGAGGGTTGATGGCTCAAGCTCATAAGGCGGACCACCCTCCCACAGGGCGAGCAATCGCCCCGCATGGAAGATGATATTCGTATTGGCAGCATTCGGAAAAACCCCCTGGGCTCGTTCGTCCGTATTGCTCAGGTCACTGAGGCCGGCAAAGAGCGCTTCCCCGTGCCGACGCTCCAGCTTGAAACGCTCCGTGCGGACCCAGCGATTCCGATAATGCGCCTTGCCTGCACTCAGAGTAAACGCGTGAATCATGCCGTCACCGTCAAACCAGTGATACTGTCCGCGCGGCGTAAACTGCGGGTTTGAGCCATTGCGATACAGGGTGCCGTTCAACTCATCTGGGATTTCGCCCGTGACGACCAAGTCGTGAATCTCGCCCTCCATGGGCCAGGGGGCATAATTCCCCCGGAGAAATGGATCGTCAGGAAAAGGCCGGCTCATGCTGTCCTCCCGTTAGTTTTTGGTCGAAAGGTTTCCTTAATGGTGAGCGAGGCTATTCATGCAGCAGGGTGCTTTGCATGCGCTCACGCTTCAAGGGATTCCGTTTGCGTGCTGAGTAGTCCTGCCATCCAGCGGCTTGCAGAAAGATCAAACAAGCCAAAGACTTCATCGACCCGAGCCGAAGGCAGACGCCCAGCCAGGGCGAGTGATGTCAGACCGTGGACCATCATCCACAGAACATTGGCTTCTTTATCAATATCAATGCCTTGAAATCCGCGTTCCTCAACCCAGGTCTTCAACGTTGCCCGCATCACAGCCCAGCTCTGCCGCATGCGCTCACGCTGCTGCGGTGTGCCCATCGTTTCCGGACTCATGTCCTGAAACATGAGTTGATAAAAAGTTGAATTCTCCAGTCCAAATCGAATATAACGCTGGCCCATTTGAAAGAGTTGTTCTTCCAGCGTGGGCTCTGCTCGGGCAAGCTCCATTTCTTTCGTGAGCAAATCGCCAGCTTGCAACTTCAGTGTCAGCAACAAGTCTTCTTTGCTGTCAAAATGCTGATAAATAGCGGTTGCACTATAGCCTAACATGCCAGCTACAGCCCGCATGGTGAGTCCAGCTGCTCCTTGTTCTTCAACGATGCGGAGGGCGGCTTTAAGAATATCTTCTCTCAGGGTTGGGTTTGCAGTACGTGGCATGACTTGGATTTTTGCTGTTGAGGTTGTTATCTAACGCTGTAAAGTAACAAGACTCCAGCAAAAGGGCAAATTTGTGAGCGCCACTTGCATGGTATCGTGGAAGACCTGCCAGCAGACGCCCTGGACTGACGAGGCCGACGGCAGTCAGGACAAACGCGGACTGTAAGAACTCACGGCGACGCCTGGGTTGCTCCTTTTCTGTTTCTGTCTCCCTCAGGGAGCGAACGGGGTGAGGACAGCCCTCCAGCTACTTCAACTCTATGTCTAGTTTGAGCGGTGCGTTATCAACTGTAAACGAAATGGCCGTAAACTCTGGCGGGCCAAATGTCCCACGCACGTTATTACTAAACCCGTACGCTTCAGTTGGAATACCGAGCACGTTGGCATCAAGTTCTTCATTCTCATTCTTGTCGTGAAAAGCGGCGATAGCGTAGGTTCCCGGAGGAAGGTCCGCAAAGATAACGCGGAGCGAATTGGCACGCGCACGTCTTTGCACTCCGCCGAATATCTTCTCGGCCTTATAGCCTGCCTCGCTATCGTACAGGGCAACCTGTAGCCCACCTGTAGCCGTAAACCCTGTCAACATGACTTCGATATCTGCAGCCAACCCGACACGAGGCAGCAAGGCCAAAGTGAAGATTCCGATCCCAATACCATATTTTGATACAAGACGCGTTTTTTATCCTTTCCGGTCAATCCCGCGTCCCTCAGGGGAGCGGGAGGGTATGGGTGGGGGAGATACACTGCTCAGCTATCATTACCTTTACGCCGTTACCTCTTTCCTCTTCTCTACTCCAGCTGTATCAAGCGGCGCATCTTCTCCCTGACTCTGATTCAATCGACCCTTGGCTGTATTCTTCCGACCGATAGCAGGAACCAGCCTGCCCGCTCGCCCCAGACCATACGCCGGCATATTGCCGTAAAAGGATTCGTACTGTCCTTCCGCTACGCAGTAGGTCTCATGCCAAATCCCGACATCGCCGTTCATCCCCACCTTCCGGTTAAACGCCGCCCACGCAGGATAATGCCACCCCCTCCGGTCACGTGCATAGGTATGCAGATGCTCAAACGAGCGCCAGTACTGCACGACTGAAAAATTGGGAAACCCCGGCTGATAGCGAAAGCCAAGCAGGCCAGAATCGGGATTTGCTGACAGCTCCTCCAGCATGGCTGGCATAGCCCGAAAGACGGGCAGCCACTTATGGACCTTCCACAATTTATTAATCCGCATACCGATCAGAAACACGACAAACGACCCGTCTATTTCTGCGGCCATGCGTTGAGGGATGATCTGCGCCATATGATAGCCTCCTTTTTGATTATTATATTACAATGTTAAGTAACGGCGTTAATTAATAATGTCAAGCGATTTTGAGAGCATTGTAGTAGCGTAATTTCGACTGGCAGCTCTCTCTTGAGTAGAGGAGTGCGATACCTCGACTGTCTGTTGCCGTGAGGTTGTCCTTCGGCTTTGCTGACGCTACGCTCGCAAAACGACCGAACCGTTCTTCCCTGTGGAAATCGGAAGGACGGGCTCGTCCAAGGGAGGGAGTATGTCTGCTGCCGAACTCTGTTTTCTCAGCGCCACCGAACTGGCCGGGCGTATACGCACCCGCGAGGTGTCATGCCGGGAAGTCATGGAAGCGTACCTAGCGCGGATCGATCGCATCAATCCGCGGGTAAACGCGATTGTGACCCTGTTGGCGGAGCGTGGACTGGAGCGGGCAACCGCAGCCGATGCAGCGCTCGGGCGAGGCCAGGAGGTCGGCCCGTTGCACGGCTTGCCCATTGCCCACAAGGATCTGGTCTTGACCAAAGGCGTCCGCACCACGCTCGGCTCGCCAATCTTTGCCGATTTTGTTCCCGACCAGGACGAGATTATTGTCGAACGCCTGCGTGCGGCCGGTGCGATTGCCATCGGCAAGACGAATACGCCCGAGTTCGGGGCCGGCTCGCAAACGTATAACGAGGTGTTTGGGGAGACACTCAACCCATATGATCTCTCCACAACCTGTGGTGGCAGTAGCGGCGGAGCTGCGGTGTCGCTAGCGACCGGGATGCTGCCGATTGCCGATGGCAGCGACCTGGGCGGCTCGCTGCGTAATCCAGCCAGTTTTTGCAATGTGGTGGGGTTTCGGCCCTCGCCCGGCCGGGTGCCCACCTGGCCGCACCGGGTCGGCTGGTTTCCGCTCGCCGTCGAAGGACCGATGGCTCGTACCGTGCAGGATGTGGCGCTGTTGCTGAGCGCCATGGCCGGGCCTGACCCTCGCGTGCCGATTGCCAATAGTGAATCGGGCGAGCAGTTCCTTCAGCCCCTTGAGCGCTCTTTTACGGATACCCCGATTGCCTGGAGTCCGACGCTGGGCGGCCTGCCGGTGGACGCCCGCGTGACCGCGGTGCTCGAAAGTCAGCGTAGCGTGTTTACCGACCTGGGTTGCGTCATCGAGGAAGCGACGCCCGATTTCAAAGACGCCGATGAGGTCTTTCGCGTCTGGCGGGCGTGGTATTTTGATCTGTCCTTGGGCGAGTTGCTGCCCGAACACCGGGACAAAATGAAGGACACGGTCATCTGGAATATCGAAGAAGGGACAAAACTCACCGGCCCGCAAATCGGGCGGGCCGAGAAAAAGCGCACGCTGCTCTATCACCGGGTACGTGAGTTCATGGAACAGTACGAGTTCCTGATTCTGCCCGTCTCACAAGTGCCACCATTTGATGTCAAACAACGCTACGTGCGTGAGATTAACGGCGTCCAGATGGAGACGTATTTGGACTGGATGCGCTCGTGTTATTACATCAGCGTCACCGGATTACCGGCTATCTCAGTGCCGTGCGGTTTCACGCCGGAGGGCTTACCCGTTGGTGTGCAGATCGTTGGTCGGCATCAGAACGAACTGGGCGTGCTTCAGTTGGCCTATGCGTTTGAGCAGGCCACGCGGGTGGGGGAGAGAAGGCCAGAGGTTGAGGATTAGGGGTTGGGGAAGCGGGCAGCGTTCTGAGCAATTCGTAATGAAGAGGAGGACTATCCCATGCAATTTGGTTTTATGGAGGATTTTCGGAACCCGGAACCTTGGGCGCGGCCATTTCCCGAGCTGTATAACGCGATCTTAGACCAAACCGTTCGGGCCGAGGAACTTGGCTATGATCATGTCTGGCTGACCGAGCACCATTTTACTGAGGATGGCTATAATCCGTCGCTGCTACCGACCGCGACGGCGATTGCCACCCGAACCAGCACCATTCGGATCGGGACGTTTATTCTGCTGCTGCCGTTTCAGCATCCGATTCGGGTGGCTGAAGACGCCACCTGTGTCGATATCTGGTCAAACGGCCGGTTCGACCTGGGTGTTGGGCAGGGCTATTCGTACATGGAGTTTGACGCCCTGTGTATGCCGCGCAAAGAACGTTCGGCGCGTTTGCGCGAGGGTGTTGAGTTGATTCAAAAAGTCTGGACTGAGGATGCGGTCACGTTTGACGGGCGTTTTACCCAGGTGAAAGATCTGACCTTGAGCCCCAAGCCGGTGCAGCAACCCATGCCGCTGTGGATCGGCGCGCGGGCCGAGAAGGCGACCCGCAACGCGGCCCGGCTGGGCTGTCATCTCATGGCAACCATCGGACCCGACCCGGCACCGTGGTATATTGACGAGCTGAAAAAATGCGGGCGCAATCCGGACGATTTCAACATCGCGCAATTACGTCTGGTGTATCTGGCCGACACCGAAGACCAGGCCTGGGAAGACTGCCAGGATCATTTGTTCAGTATGATGGAGTTCTACGGTCATATTTTGGCTGAGGCGAATGATGCGCCTGGAGATAAAGATGTATGGCAGTTCACCGAGCCGAGCGAACTCCGCCACTCGGCCTTTGGTGAAGCGGTGATGATCGGCACGCCGGACCAGGTCGCCCGAAAAATGGAACGCTTCAAAGACGAGTTCCAATGCACGCATTTCATCATGAGCACGCAACTGGCCGGCATGGACCCCAAGAAATCGACCCGCTCGCTGGAGCTGTTCGCCAAGGAGATAATGCCGAGCTTTCGGGGGTAGGGGGAGGAATGTCCTCCCACCCCTTTGATGATGCGCACCGAGTAGATCGGTTGGCAGGGGTAGACTTATGCTGCGAAGGGGCGCAGCAGGTTGTGAAACGGTTGCGTGTCCTTCAATCGATACGTCTCGAAATCGCGCTGATCCGTGGAAAGAATCCGGCCCTCTCCAAGTTCGGTTGCCGCCACCACCGATCGCGTGACGACGAGCGTTTCGTCAAGGCTACTCCCCCAAGTCACGTATGAGGTAACGCTTGTACTGGCTCGCCAAGTCTGCGGGACCTGTAGCGCAGCCCACGAAGTCGCTGCTCAACAAGGCGTCGAGCTTGTCGCGGGACCGCCCGGCCTGTTGGCGGTGCAAGAGGTCGATTGCGCGTTTGACGATCTCGCTTGTGCTGAGCCGTGTCAACGATTGGAGTTGCCGCAGCTTCTCCGCTCGCTCGTCATCCAATTTCGCATTGATTCGCATATGACATCCTCGGACAGGTATTCACGAGCGCAGCGTGTATGACGGCATCATACAATTTCGCTTATTTTCGGAATAACAACCTCGGGTTCAGCGTTGCCCGGAGTTTGGATTAAACCCTGAATCTTTTCTGTAGCGAGTACTAGCCGATAATTGTCCTATCGCCTGCCAAGAACGTGCTCATAGTCTGCATGCGAGCCGACCCAGAACCATAACATACCCTTGGTGTCTCGTTTGCCGATGGCGCGGTAGCCTTTGGTGATGCGTACCGAGTAGATCGGTTGGGATGGGTGGACCTGTTTGAAACGGAGGCTCTGATCCCAGGGATTGGCCTCGAATCGCTGATACGCGGTCTTCACCTGTCGTTGGATTGCGTCCGGCAGGGTCTTCAACCGCTGGCGAAACTGCCGGGTGGTCCGGGATCTCACAGGGCGTCCGGGTCGAGTGCTTCGGTTAGCCCTTTGCGGTCTTCTTGCTCGGCCTCTGCTGCGAGTTGTTCAAGCGTATCATGCGAACGTGCAAATGCGGCCTGCCACCGCCGCTCATCTGCGATCTCTTCCAGAATAAGCGCGGCGATAGCGTTTTGTTGATCTACGGGAAGTCGTTTGGCCTGTTCCACTGCCTTGTCAAGCATTTCGCTCATGGTCAGAGTTCCTCTGATCAAAAGATGAGCCCGACAGGCTAAAAAAGCAAGCGCATTTAGGATATAGGAAGGCCAACAGGAGATATGTATGCGGTTTGAAAATACGGGTGTCCTGATTACAGGCGCGGGCAGTGGGATCGGGCGAGCGGCAAGCTTGGCCTTTGCCACGGAAGGTGCGGCTATTGCTGCAGCAGACCTCCGGCTTGAAGCGGCCCAGGCAACCGCCAGCGCGGTTGAGGAAGTAGGGCGTAAGGCCGTGGCCCTCCAGGTCGATGTTACGCAACCGGACTCGGTGCAGGCTCTGGTAGAGCGGGCCGTGGCCGGACTCGGCTCACTCGATGTGCTGATCAACAGCGCGGGGGTGCGCGAGATCGTACCGTTCCTGGAATTGCCTGCCGAAGAATGGACGAAGGTCATCGGTACGAACCTGACCGGGACGTTTCTGTGCAGTCAAGCCGTTGCCCAGCACCTGATTGCGCAGAATAAAAGCGGAAAGATCATTAACCTGTCGTCGGTCGCCGGTCTTATGGGCGTGCCGAACCGGGCGGCCTATGTGGCCTCCAAGCATGGGGTGGTCGGCCTGACCAAGGAGATGGGGATGGAACTGGCCGATAAGCATATTCAGGTCAACGCCATTGCCCCTGGTGTGGTCGAGACCGCCATGACCGCGGGCTATTTTGATAAGCCGGATATCGTGGCCTCGCTCAAAAAAGCACATCCGGCCGGACGCTGGGCGCAGCCCGAAGAAATTGCCCGGCTGATGTTGTTCCTGGCGTCTGAGGACGCAGACTTCATGACTGGTACAACGATTCCGATTGACGGTGGGTTTGTGGCCGGAAAGGCTATCTAAGGGAGTGTGACATGACCGAACAGAGACAGATTCTTGAAGGGGTGCGTATTCTTGACCTGACCCAATGGCTGGCCGGACCGCAGGCCACGCGGCTGATGGTGGACCTTGGGGCCGAAGTCATCAAGGTTGAACTCCCACCCAAAGGCGAACACAGTCGGCATATCCGCATCGTGCCCAAGGACGGCAAGGATGGCGCCACGCCGAGCTATTTCATCATGCATAACCGGGGCAAGAAGAGCCTGTGCGTGGATATCAAAACTCCAGCCGGCCAGGCCGTCATCAAGGATTTGGTCCAGCACTGCGACGTGCTGTTCGAGAACTTCACACCCGGCATCATGGAGCGCTACGGCCTGACCTATGAGAGCCTGTCCGCCGTCAACCCGAGTCTCGTCATGTGCTCGGTCTCGACCTATGGGCAGACCGGCCCATACTCCCGTCGCATCGGCAACGACCTGGTCGCCCTGGCGGCCGGCGGCTTGCTGCATCTGGTCGGCGAGCCGGACGGCTATCCGGCCTATCCAGCCTCGGCCATTGGCGATCACATGACCGCGCTCAACGCCTTTGGCGCGATCATGGCGGCCCTGTTCCATCGCCAGCGTACGGGCGAGGGCCAGCATATCGACCTGGCCCTGGTGGACTGCACCTATAACTCGCACGACTGGGCGCTGGCGGCCTACAGTGTGACCGACGGAGCGGTCGACCCGCAACGCGGTGGCTCGCAGCGGGCCGGGGCGTTTCCCTACGGGGCGTTCAAATCAAAGGACGGTTATATCGCCATCGGACTGATTACCGAGGACCACTGGGTGACCCTGGTCAAACGCATGGGGCACGAAGAGTTACTGACCTCGCCCGAGTTCAAGACCAACCGCTGGCGCATTCAGAACGCCGACGCCCTGCGGGTCATTATCGAAGAGTGGCTGCAATCGCTGCCAAGCGACGAAGAGGCGATTCGGATTATGGCCGATGAACTCCGCCTGCCGGTTGCTCCGATTCTGTCCATCGGCCAATTCGCGGAAGACCCGCATTTAAGTAAACGTATGGTCGAAACCGTGCCCAACCCGGACTACGGCGAGTTGAAGCTGCTCCAATCCCCCCATAAATTCTCCAAAACCCCGCCGCGCATCCCCGGACCGGCGTCACGCCTGGGTCAACATACGGACGAGTTGCTGGGCGGCTTATGCGGATATACGGCCGAGCAAATACAGGAATTAAAGGACCAGGGCATCCTTGTTGAGAATGCGGAGGGGTAGCTGGTTCTCGGCTCATGACAAGGAGAACGTATGCAGAAGCGGAAAAAAACGGAGGGCAGTTGGAGGACGAGTGGGGTGCTGACAGTCGGGCTCGTCTGTGCTGTGGACCTGCTGCCGCTGGCCGTTCACGCCCAAAACGCGACCTACAACCAGACCGTAAAATTCCAAAATTCGGGAGCCATTCTTTGACAAAATTCAGGATCACTTCCCCCAGAAAAGGTGAGAAATCGTGAAATATTTCATGCCGATTTTCGCTGAAATCCTGAAAAGTGAAGCGAGGACAGGTATTTAGGGATTTTTCACGAAAAATGAAAATTTCATGGAATTTCATAAAATTTCACGCCTATTTCATGCCTATTTCATGCCTATTTCAGCCCTAAATTCTGACTTTGTAACGGTGTTTTGAGCATGTTTAGGGATCGTCGATGGGCGTCAAGCGGTCCCGAGAAGGGGGTAATGGTGGGCGTTTTTCACCTTCCATGAAAGGCGAAATTTCACGCGAAATGAAATTTTCCAGATGTTGATATGCCGTCTGACGTACAGGCAGAGGTCGAAGTCGGAGGGGGAGAGCCGGTGGGCCTGGAGGACGAGGGAGGGCCAGTGGGGATCGATCTGGAGGAGGCGGAAGGGCATCTCTGGGCGGTCCGGGTTGGGGATGACAGCTTGGTGGATGCTCTGCTTGAGACGGTAGCGGGTATTGTGGATGAAAAGAGCTAGCCTCCACGCGGCACCATATTGCCGAGGCACGCAAGTAGGAAATCACTTCTCATAGGGAGTGCGGCAGGCCGGACTAAAGGACCGGGGCCTCCTTGTTGAGAATATGGACGGGTAGCTGAAACGTTGCTTATTACCAAGTGGTATGCCTCAGAGTTGAAGGAGCGCAATCTTCTATCGGTTGCGTTCATACGTTCTGGCCTTAGAGGACCTGTTGCGATAGGTAATAGTGATACATTTTTGCTTATAGCCACAATGGTCGGTTTTGTAATAACTGCTTTATCTTTCGAGAAGCATAGTGACGGCGGGGAACAGTGGTGATGAAGACAAGTTTCTCAACCGCGACCCAAACGGGGCTAAGGTATCCACTCAGTCCGACTGCTACAGACTCGATACCGATTTCGCCGATTCCGGCAGTGAACGTTGCCGCAGTTCCTTTCGAAAAGTGTGCCAGAATGAGTAAGGTGGCAATGCGTAAAGTCAAGGTAAGAAGGAACGACCTGTGATCAGACTGATCAAGCCACTGAGTGGTATAATCACTCAAGTCATCATCGATGAAGAAGGCTTCATGAGCGTCTACGTAGCCCACCCCGCCTGTGGTGCTCATACATCATATGCTTTTGGGTCCCTTGAACTGGAAGACGGAGACCTCAAGTGTGATAGCTGTGAGGACACATTACTAGAATGGGTGGTGGAGGACGACGATGTGCCTGATGCTACGGGACTAGGACCTGAGAAGGATTACTCTCTGTAGCGTCTACGCTTGGTGACAGCACTCAAGGTATGGTCCAACTCCTCAACCGACCTTGGCGCAACGATCTTGCCGCCCTAGCTGCTACTGCTGACAGGTCTGTCCTTATTGTTGCCCCGTACATCAAGCACGCTGAAGCAACGTGGTTCTGTAAACTTTTGCGCCCAGGTGTTGAGGTCATAACGCTTGCTAATATAGACGCGGAGGCCGTCAGCACGTCGGCCCTGGACTTGGCCGCTTTACGATGCCTCGCGGAGGTATCTCCTTCTGCGAAGCTTATTGCGTTATCGAACCTGCACGCAAAAGTATTCGTCGCTGACGAGAAGGTAGCGATCATAACATCGGGCAACTTGACACGGGCAGCGCTCGACAGAAATCTTGAGTATGGAGTATTGCTTAACGAAACCGGGTTGGTCCGAGCAGTGCGCAGCGACATGCTCTCGTTTACCCGTCTCGGTAGCCAAGTGGATACGAGTACTATTACCGCCCTTACTCCCCTGGAAACAGAGCTTCGCCAAGCCCGGGCCAATATAACGGGTAGTGCTACACCAGCCGCAAAACGCAGATTTGCCGAGGTCATGAGGCAAGCGCGACCGGCGCTCGCTTCCATACAGGTAGGCAATCGAAGCGCCCATGCCGTGTTCGGCGAGGCGATTCAATTCATCTTGTCCCGTGGACCACAAACCACAAAGGCAATTCAACAGGAAGTACGTCATCTCATGCCAACTCTTTGCGACGAGCATGAGTATTTCATGATAAAAGGCGAGAGGTATGGGAAAGCATGGAAGCGTCGATTGCGTCATGCACAACTGCACCTCAAGCGTAAGGGGATCGTCACCTACAATGCTGGTGCGAGAACTTGGGAACTCATCTGATAAACCGATCAGGCGTAAGACCGAGGTGACGTAATGAGCAACTTTACCAGCCCCGCAATACAGGCAATGAATCTCGTTCGATACATTGGAGATGAAGTAGTACGGTTAGGTAAACCAATTGAGATGCTTGACTGCGCTGACATTCAGGAAATCATTGGCGCTCCCAGTGGTGAATTTGTGGAACAACTCATTGAAGACCTAAAGAGACGTGGCACCATCAAGGGGGATCTTAATCCAGAAATGGGAGGTTCTTCTTCATTCTTTTCCGTCACTCTTACTCTCGACGGATGGGAGCAGTACGAGGCGGAAAAACGCGGTGAGTTCTCGGGTAACTACGGCTTCATTGCCATGCAGTTCGGAGACCCCAAACTCGACCCTTTTATGAAAGACATTGTAAAGCCTGCGGTGAAAGAAGGTATTGGCTATAAACTCGTTGATATGCGTGATGTCGGGCGGGCCGGAGTTATCGACAACATCATGCGCACCCAGATTAGGGATGCTGCGTTCGTTATCGTTGACCTGACGCACGGCAACCCGGGAGCCTATTGGGAGGCAGGTTATGCCGAAGGGCTAGGTAAGCCTGTTCTCTATATCTGTGAGAAAGCAACATTTGATGAAGATGGGACCCACTTCGACACTAATCACTGCACAACGATTTTCTGGTCCAGAGACGATGACGAGGATTTCAAGCAAAAGTTAATCGCCACGCTTCGCCGCTCACTCAACCTATAAACTTGCCCAAGAGCGAACACCCTAGACCAGTAGGTCGGATTAGCAAAGCGTAATCCGACATCCTCAACTGTTTGGAGCGTTCTCGATAAACGGCAGGTATGCTTCGGTTTGCGTTGACGACAAATCAGGGTAGGATGGCTTGAAACCAAGCAAGCCACGGCAGGCAAAGGGCATGGTCAGCGATCAGACTCGAAACACCATTTGGCAAGGACTGTTGGATATGGCCAGACTCGTCCGTTACTACGAGAGCCTAGCCGACCGGCATCGACGCAAACACTTTTGGATTCGCGTCGTGCTCCTTGCCGCGGCGGCGAGTGGCATTGCCGCCTTGCTTGATCTGTTTCCAGAGGTCGTTCAGATTGTTGCAGGCGGTCTGGTCGCCCTGTGTGTCGTGTGGGACTTTGTGTCAGACTACGCAAAAAAAGCGGCCATCCTGCATGCAATCAGTATTGAATGCAGCGCTCTTGAGGTCGAATGGCAAGACTTGTGGGGCGATCTTGAGAACATCGACGACACGGAGGCTCGACAACGCAACACCCGCCTGTCACGGAGACTCAACGAGGTCACCGGATGGGCGGGGCATACCGATATTCAAGAAGACCCAAAGCTGAACGAAAAATGCGAAGCCGCAGCCTACCGGGTGATGCAAGATCAATATGGCGTCTAACGTGAGAACCCGGACAGCCTCAGGGAAGCCTGCAAGGCCAGGTAAGACGCCACCACCTCCCCCGCCTCCCAGGCCCGAGCCGGAACAGGGTAAACCAAAACCCAACCAGGGTAAGAGCCAGGGCAAGAAATAGTCCCTAGAGTTATTACCGAGACCAACGGCTCGTTGAACTGCGCCACCGCTGGCCCAACTCGTCCGAATGGGATGGACGAGACGATGGCCAAAGCACTTAAGACCCGTAGCCGACCGTCGAGTGGGTGTGGTTTGACCAGGTTGCTTCTCGTTGCTACTTCTCTGTGTATGAGATCGGTCGGAATAAAAGTATTGAACAGCCGGTTGAGCGAGTATGTGCGGCTCGCCGCCTCGGGCGAGACCGTTCTGGTCACGGACCACGACCGTGTTGTCGCGGAAATCGGTCCCCCGAGAGAAGCTAGAAGCCCGATGCTCGCCGATGCCCTGCTGGCCGAGGCCGTGCGCAAGGGGTGGCTGACGCCGCCAACGCTGCCCGCCACGGGGGAGCCTCCGACTCCGGAGCGAGTTGCGCCGCTCTCTACTCTTCTTGGCGAACTGGATGCCGATAGAAGCGAACGGTGATCTACCTCGATACCTCTGTTGTGCTCGCCCAACTCCTGGCGGAAGACCGCCGCCCACCCGCGCCCTGGCTATGCCCGTCTACGACCTGGAACTCTCCTGAACCGTGCGAAGGATTAGGGTCGGAACGAGGCGGGCGACGGAAAGGCGTTGTGCGAATTGCTGGAATTGAATCTGACGCAGGGTGAGTGAAAAGTGATTGGTGGAGGAGATGTCAGGTTACGCTTCGCTAACCTGACCTACGGCTAGCCTTCTTTGGCCAAGTTGAGCGTAATCTGGATTGCATGAACGGCAGCGGAGGGAGCACAGTATGGACGAGCGTATCTACAACCGAAACCGAAAATGGACGCGAAAGACGTTCCTAGATAATTTCACCATCGCAGAAGAACGTCATGCCGCGCAACGCCTTTTAGACGTAGCCCGAGATTCTGGTGCCGCCTTTCACTGGGGACCGAGTGGTGTGAGCATCCGCATGCGATGCTCGCTTTGGGGAAACCCAGTCTCCGTCGCTTGGCTCTACCCGCCGTCAACCACAGACAACGGGTGGATGAAAACCCGAGATTTCTCTTTCGGAGTCGCAATACTTGACGAAGAGCCGCCTCCGCCGCCCGCATTGAGCACCGTCCTTAAGCAATGGGCGGATCAATTTGGAGCCGATAGTTTCACCATTAGGGTGGTAAAAGCTAGCGGGCTACCTGTCAAAGGCGTAGACGCGTGGTCGGTCGACTACCCCGACGCGGTCCAGCACCTTGACCTTCTCTCGAAGCGACTTGCCAATATCCTGACGAAACTGAAATCGCTGTGATGAGGCAGCACACTGTGCCCCGGCGATAGACAAGCGCGGGAGTTTTTGTTTTTCTAGGCAGCCTCTACTACGAACCCAAAAGGAGAACGCATATGCTGCCAGTTGGTTATCTCCCCTGTACTCAAGACCCCCCGTCCGGGACGAATATGGGACGGGTGATTGATGAAGTTATTGCCGAAGCCCAGGCCGCGGAGGCCAGTGGCTGGGACGGTTGCTTTCTGACCGAACACCACCAGCAGGAAGACGGCTATCTGCCCAACCCGTTGCTGCTAGCCGGCTTGGTCGGGATGAAGACCGAACGCATAAAGGTCGGCACGTGCGTGTTGTTGATGCCGCTCCACCATCCCGTCCATGTTGCGGAAGACTGCGCCGTGATCGACCAGGCGACCAAAGGGCGGCTCGTTCTGAGTCTCGGCGTGGGGTATCAGCAGCACGATTTCGACGCGTTCGAGATTCCGATCACCGAGCGGGCCACCCGGACCGAAGAAGCCATCGACATTATCCGCAAGAGCTGGACGGGTGAGCGCTTCTCTTTTGAGGGCAAGCATTTTCGCTATCAGGACACCCTGATTACACCCGGCCCAAGTCAACAGTCCGGTCCGCCGATCTGGATGGCGTCCTGGACGCCGGTCGGACTGCGCCGGGCAGGGCGGCTGGCGGATGGCTGGATCGCCGACCCGGTACAGAGCCTTGGGGTCATTAAAGACTATGCCAGCCGCTACCGGGCAGCCGCGGAAAAGGCGGGCCGCAAACCGTATATCTGCCTGATGCGCGATGCCGTGCTGGCCGACAGCATGGCCGACGCCGAAGCCGCCAGCGAGCCGACCATGTATACCCACCGCTTCTACTTTCAGTATGACGCCTATGTCCAGGATGAACACATCAAGGACGTCAAGACCCCTGAAGAGCTGAGCTTTGGCATAGCCTCCAAGGAGCGGCTGATTGTGGGCTCGCCCGAAGACTGTCTGGAGCAACTCCAGATGTGGAAAGAGGCGATTCAGCCGGATTATTTGATCATGCGCTTTCGACAGCCGGGTGGTCCGTCGCACGAGAATACGCTGCAAGCGATACGCACCTTTGGCGAAAAGGTCATTCCGAAGTTGTAAGGGCGTTTCTTTTCCAGCGATCCTCACCCCGACCCTAGGGGAGAGGGGAGGGCCATATATGGAAATTCCGCTGACCCAACATCTGGCCGCATTCTGTACCCGGCTCGACTACGACAGCCTGCCGGTCGAGGTGGTCGATCGGGCCAAATACTTCTTTCTCGACTATCTCGGTGTTGCGGTGCGGGGCTCGCTGTCCGATTCCAGCCAGCCGCTCTACCGCCTGGCGGACAGTCTGTCCTCGACGGGGCAGGGAACGGTCCTGGGCCGTGCGGAGAAGGCGAACTTTCCGTATGCGGCCCTGGCCAACGGTACGTCCGCCCATAGCCTGGAACTAGACGACACCCATCAGGCCGGCTCGATTCATCTGGGTGTGTCGGTCTTTTCCGCGGCGCTCGCCGTGGCAGAGCAGGTAGGCGCGAGCGGCAAGGATTTTCTTACCGCCAGCGTGGTCGGCTTTGAGGTCGCGGCCCGGCTGGCCATGGCCCTCAAACCGACCGAGCACTACGGCCGCGGGTTTCATCCCACGGCGACCTGCGGCACCTTTGGCGCTGCGGCCAGTGCGGCCAAGCTGCTGGGCTTGAGTGAAGCCCAACTGCTGTCCGCCCTCGGCATTGCCGGCAGCCAGTCTGCCGGGTCGATGGAGTTCCTGGCCGAGGGAGCCTGGACAAAACGCTTCCATCCGGGCTGGGCCGCGTTCAGCGGCGTTCATGCCGCCCTGCTGGCAAAAGAAGGCTTCATTGGCCCGCGTACGATCCTCGAAGGGCGGGACGGCTTTCTCAAGGCGTATGGGGTGCGGCCCGAGCCAGGCAAAATCAGCGAGGGTCTGGGCGAGGATTTCCAGATTCTGCAAACCGCGGTCAAACCGCACGCCTGCTGCCGCTATACCCAGGCTCCGATCGACGCAGTGCTCAGCCTCGTACGGGAACATGATGTGCAACCCGAGCAGGTTGAGCAGGTTACCATCGGCATGCTCGAAACCGGCATTCCGGTCATCTGCGAGCCGGCCGAGCGTAAATATCGTCCCACGAATGTGGTTGAGGCCCAGTTCAGCTTGCCCTTTGGCGTCGCAGTAGCGTTGGCCAAACGACGGGCCGGGCTGGATGAATTTTCCGAAGCCATGCTGGAAGATGCCGCAGTCGGAGCGCTCATGGCCAAGGTCAGGTATGAACATGACCCGCAACTGGAAGAAAACTATCCCAAGGAATGGCCGGCCTGGGCGCGTGTTGCTCTGGATACCGGACGAGAAGTCTCTGCTCAGGTGCGTTTCCCAAAAGGCGACCCGGAGAACCCGTTGTCGTGGGATGAACTGACGGCGAAATACGCCGATCTCGCGACCGCGGTATGGACGGATGAACACGCCAGCCGGGTGTGCGAGGCGGTTCGGGCGCTTGAAGCCGAATCCGATCTGCGTAAGGTGACCCAAGAGTTGTAATTGAAAGCGAGCGTCGTACTGGAGGAATGAAGAATGGATTATGGTTATGTGTTTCCTGGTGGAGTGCATGTCTACAAAGATGTCATGCTGGCGGAAAAGCGCGGCTATACGCACGCCTGGCTGTATGACTCCCAAATGTTGTTCAGCGATGTGTATGCATCCCTGGCCTTGTGCGCGGTGAATACCAAAAAGATCAAGCTGGGGCCTGGGGTGACCAATCCGGCCTCGCGCATCGCACCGGTCACGGCCGGCGCGATTGCGTCCATTAACGAACTGGCGCCCGGCCGGACCATCCTCGGGATCGGAACGGGGAATACCGCCCGGCGGACCCTGGGTATGCCCGCAGCCCGGCTGATAGACATGCGCGAGCACGTCGAGACTTGCCGCGACCTGTTGGCAGGCAAGACCACGCCCTACCAGGAAGGCCACCGGCGCCGCATGGTGAAGTTCCTCAACCCCAAGGGTGGCTGGATCAATATCAGGAAAAAAGTGCCAATTTATGTCGCGGCGAGTGGTCCCAAGACCCTGGAACTGGCGGGCGAAATCGCTGACGGCATTATTCTGTTTGGCGCCGTCAGCCCCAGCCTGATTGAGTTTGTGATGAATCACATCCGGACCGGAGCCGAGCGGGCCGGGCGCAACCCCAAGCGGATTTATACTCTATGCATGACCGCCTTCCATCTCACCAACAAGGGCGAGTCGCTCGAAACCTCGAAAGTCCGCAGCGCCGTCGGGCCGTTTGTCTCGTCCTCCAGTAATATTTTTGCCTTTTCCTGCCCCGACCCGAAAGACCTGCCGGCTGATGTGCGGGACGACCTGATGGCTTTCAAGAATGCCTATCGTGCGCCCGAGGGTTCGATCGAAACCCGCCACCTCAAGCTCTACGCCGATTATCTGCAAGGCTTTAAGAAGGAGCACGAGCCGCTAGTCACGGAGAAGATGATTCGGGCCACCACGCTGACCGGTACCAAGGAAGAAGTGCTGGAATCGGTCAAAGCCATGAAGAAAGCCGGCATCAAGCAGGTCGCGGTCCAGCCGGTGACGGACGCCCGGACAACCATTGACGCCTTTGCCCGCGCCGTTATTCGCAAGATGAAATAGCAGCCTGGGAGGAAAACCGTGCCTATCGCTACGAAGTGTATGGAACGAGCACGGCAGTGCCGGTAATGGCGCGCTCGCCGTGCTCATTCTCAACAACTAAATCGCAGTACACGGTCGGCACGCCGTCTTCCTCGTTTTTCTCGGTAATCATGCCCCACAGCGCAATCGTATCGCCGTGGCGTACGGGGGTGCGAAAGGTGGTGTTCAGGCTGCGCAGCCGCCAGCCCACAAAAAAGTCTTTGAGCATCTGACAGAGATACGTGGTGCTCAGAGGACCGGGAATAATGGGCTTGGTCAGCCCGGCCTGCTCGGCGTCCTTCTGATGGAAGAAGAATTTGAGGCCGGTGATCCGGACTGCATCGGCATAGCGGAGCACCGTCTCTTTTGTCGGGGTTTTCCAGACCGGTCCGATCTCGTCGCCGATCTCTATGGCGTCAAAGGATTTTGGCTGCGACTTCATGGCTGCTTACCGGAAGGCGGGCATGACTTCGTTGGCAAAGATTTTGAGCGTGGCCAGAAAATCGTCCTGAGCCATATCGCTGAACATCATGGTGAACAGAGTCACGCCTTTCTTGTTTTTCTCCTGCAAGGCGCGGATGACTCCGCCCGGGTCGCCGCATACACCGCATTTGTCGAGGTTGGCCAAACGGCCCAGGGTCTTTTTGGCCCGAGGATATTTGCTGTCAAAATCTTGTTTGTCTTTGCCCAGGACAACCAGGGTTTGTTCGGAGATCTCAATTTCTTCCGGGTTGCGGCCGATGGTTTTACAATGGTCGGTAATGACCGCCCACTTCTGCTCTATTTTATGCGCCGCGGCCGCCGGACAGTTCCAGCGGTCGGCGTGTTCGGCCACGATCTTGAGCCCCTTGCGCTCGGCCATGGCCCCGATCGTAATGGGCGGGTAGGGCTGCTGAATTGGTTTGGGGTTACAGTGCGCCTCTGCGATGGTGTAGTGTTCGCCCGCATACGACGCCGCGTCTTCGGTGAACATCTTCTTCATGATTTCGACGCCCTCTTTCATCTGGTCCGCTCGGGTGCCGCCAGAGGGAAAGGGATAGCCGTATGCCTCATACTCCTCGTTCATCCAGCCGGCTCCCAGGCCGATTTCAACCCGGCCTGCGCTGATATTGTCCAGGCTGGCCGCCATCTTGGCCAGAAAGGCAGGGTTGCGATAGGAGTTGCACAGCACCAGGCCGCCAATACGGAGCGTTTTGGTAACCATGGCCATGGACGACATGACTGTCCAGCCCTCCAGGAAATCGACCTGGGTCATACCGCGCGGCCACATGTGATCGGTAAACCAGATGGAGTGAAAACCATACTCCTCGCAGGCCAGGGCGCGTTCTTTGAGCAGCGGAAACGGCAGGCCGATTTGGGGCTGAAAAAGACCAAATTGAATGGGACGGTCCATAGGATTCTCCTCTCGTGTGTCAGGGCGTGCGGTTGACTCGCTATTTAATCCCCCCCGAGAAGGGAGGAGAACCGCTCGCAACTGAGCGCTTTCCAGTTCCGTAACTGTCGGATACGTAGCTCCTTTAGCATGATTTCTGGAATATTTTTATCTGCTTCCATTCACTATAGGATATAGCGCAATCATGCGGAGAGTATAGGGCCGAGAGTTGGAAGAGGGACACGCCGTGAATAATAACACTGCTCGCCTGTTCTCTATGAAGAGGGAATTGAAACATTGACGGAAGTGAGGAGAATCACCGTATGAATAAGCACAAGCTCCGGGAATTGATGACTCATTTGCAATCAATTCCCCATTATCCGCATCCACCCAAAATAGACTATGATTTTACCGGATACCAAGAACCAGTGGAATCTTCGCTGACCACATATCCCGATTACTTTTCGATGGATTATCATTGTGACATTTTACACGAAAAAAGCGGCGACATTATGGTTGGCGATCTCGCGGCTCACGGTCTTGTCATGCAAAACTGCTTTACGGGCGTGCCGGATGAGCCGAAGGGATTCCGACAGCATGTAGCCGCATTTGCCACGGCGTTTGCCATGCCATCGAAAGTGGCGTGGGAATTGGCGTGGCCCCATCTGAAAGATACCTGGCGTATCACTTCAGCAGAGATGGCCCGAGCTTTGGGAAAGGCGCTGAATGGTGGGACACTCGTCTACCATTTGTGGGATCATGTATTTGATCGATGTCCCATGACAGAAATAGCGCATGCCGGATATGATTTGGAAGTTCGGAAACAATGGGAAGGGTTTGATTCCTTACCGTGGTATTTGCGAGATGGAGAGGAAGGAACATAACGATGTTTCCTCAAGCAGAATTGGATGCCATGTGGGCACAGGCGGTGGCCGGCATTCCGAAAAAGAAATCGGGACGACCAAAAGGTTCGCGCCGAAACAAACCCGCACCGAAAAGCAAGTTACACGCCTGTTCCCTATGAAGAGGGAATTGAAACAGTACTGCTCACGAAAATCAATCGCGATTTGCTTTTGGTTACACACCTGTTCCCGATGAAGAGAGAATTGAAACCTTATTTTTGCCACGATTATCAAGATTTGATAAGTGTTACACACCTGTTCCCGATGAAGAGGGAATTGTGCGACATGAAGTCGCTTAAGGTGATGGTCCATTTGGACCCAGCTAGTATACAGACTGACATCACGACCCACATGCGTCCTGAGTAATCGGGGGGGTGTGAAGCTGGGACGAAAGCCTAATGGCAGCGAGAACCATAATCAAAGCCAGGGCAAGATGTAGGTTGACATGGTGAACGAAAGTGAATCCTTGCACAAGTAGGCGTCGTTACCTCCAGCTTCCGAAATCTATGGTTGATACGGAAGTATTGAGACAACAGAAGTACTAAACTCAAGCGATCATACGGGCAGCGGAAACGCCAGCCGTCAGCGGGGTTATGCGGTCATATGACTCACATACTCTGTCACCTTCAAGCTACCATCGCTTGAGCCGTGTGCCGTGAGAGTGGCACGCACCGTTCTTAGAGGGGAAAGGAACTGAAAAGTTCCCAACCTACTCGACGAAACCTGTGACTGGCCATGTCCCCCCAGAAATCGTGATTGCCTTTTGGGGACGCTGTGAAAGCTATCATATCCCCAAAGACCTCGCACTACAAGAAGCAATGGAATTGTGGATGAAGAAACCGTTACCACGAAAGAAAGCAACACCCCAACAAAAACCAAACGGAGGTGCGTATAAGGATACAGTGAAAGCAAGAAAACGCCGGAAAAAGCCAACAAAACCCAGCAACGTAGAGAAAAGGAGGCAAATTATTCAACAGCATGAAACAGCAGCCAAACAATCGTGATTGTGGACGGTATGAAAGGAGGTTCCATGAGGGCAATTGTATATCCGGTCGGGGCTGAATACACACGGAAAAACTTGAAAAAGCTCGACCAGTCCATTCGGGATACATCGACGGCAATTCAGCAACTGTACGATCTTGATGAGTGGGATCAAGCCAGCCGCGAAAAGGCCAAAGAAATTTGGCTTATGCTCACACAGCAACGCTACAGCGATGTGGATCACGCCCTCCATGCATGGCGATTGAACGCACCGCATAAAATGGCGTTTGTTCAGTTTTTGGCGTATGTGAAGGAGCAGTGTCTGGCTCGCGTGCATTGGCTTCGATTGTTTGAACAGTTGACAGACCGCCCTTTACCCGAGGAGGAAGCTAATCACATGCTGAAATATCCGGTGCAACCGGAACCCTCGCCAGAAATTGATCAGTTGTTGGGTCTTGTGGAATGGATCGATAGCGTGACGGTCAATCTCGTGAGCGAGAAGGGAAACGTGATGGTTTACTTTCCAGAACCAAAAGAAAAGGAGGATAGATAACACAAAAAGGTACGAAACATGCTAGACAACCCGCCCAACGCAATACAAGCGACCACGCCAAACCATCAGGCTGCAATCGTGATTGCTGTTGTGACACCTTGTATGATGGAAGCCTGTCAGGAGAAAAACGTATGGCCGAAAAACGCACAGCAAAACCGACTTCGATGGACGCAACCGAGTTCATTGAAAAAGTATCCGTTATTGAAGGCAGCAATATCCGCCTCGATCTAGGAGAGATCGAAGAATTTGCTAAAGAAATCCAGGGCCAAGGCCAACTCTACGAGAACATCCGCATCCGTGAGGCGACAGCCGAAGACAAAGCAGCCGGCGTCACGACTCCTTATGCTTTGAATGCGGACGGCCACCGGCGACATGCGGCTCTGGCCTATCTGGTCGAAAACGATTTGGTTGAAGATTTTGCGGAAGTTCCGGTCACAGTTGTGTGTGCCGGTACTCGCACCGATGTTTTGGTGGAAATGTTGGCAACGGGTTCGGAAGTGGACAAAAAAGCGCTCACAGCCGTGGAGGAAGCCAACGGTTTTACCCAACTTCGGGACGAGGGCCACTCGGTTGAAGAGATTGCCAAACTGGTCGGAAGGACCGGGCAGTTTGTTCGAGACCGGATGCGATTGTGGAAAGCTTCGGAAGAGTTGAAAGACGCTTCGAAAGACCTGTCCAAGGGCGGAATCGGTACATCGATGGCCGTTCAGATTGCTCGGGCACATCCTGACGATCCTGAGAAGCAGAAAGAACTTGTGGCCCGCGCCCAACAAGGCCCAGAAGCGCGAAGCGAGATTAGCCGCGAACTCGACATGGATGGCGGAAAAAAGCGCCGCGAAAGGGAAGAGGAGGTTCGGGAAACCCAACTCAAAGAGTATTTGTCCTCACTGAGGAATCTGATCGTAGACGCGCAAAAGAAGCGCAACTGCCCGCAGGAGATCAAGGACATCCGGCTGGACAGCGAGGACCCGCTCGACAAAGTGGCCGATGGGTCCACCCTGAACCGGATTATCTTTGCCTACGGTAAAGCCCGAGGTGCTCTGGAAGCCTTGGGCGGCGAAGATGCTGACAAGACCAACATCTGGGATTACTCCTAGGTAATCCTGAGCGTGCGCTCAGCCTGTGCGTTCTCTATTAGCTAGATGACTTCTTCCCAGTCGGCAGCCAATTTCCAGGCAAAACCCAGTTGGGAGAATTCTCCATCCACACCGGCCCCTTCAAACCTCACCAAGTATCGTGCCTGGACGACCCGGTGCCCTATCTCCACATGATGTTTGCAGGCGGGGCAGGTCCCTCCAGAACCCTTGACAAAATCGGACTGACACACCGGGCAGACACTCATAGACTTCTCATAGTCAGGCAACTCGAAGAGCGACGCCTCCAGTACGGAGTAGAATTTCTGCCGCTTGGCCCGCCCCAGGTTATAGCCCGATTGCTGCATCAAACACGGGAAGTTGGCCAGCAATTCCTTATTGGCCGGGGTGGCTGCGCTCACCAATGCCAACTCGCCCTGGTGCTGCCCGACCAACCAGCGATTGACCTTCTCCTCTGCCTTTGCCAGCTTGGTTTTCACTTCATTGGTATGGGGGGCCAGGATCGAAAAGTGCCCACCGCCGCAGTACAGCAGGTTGGTCGGTGGCAAATTCAGTTTGCACAAGTAGTAGCGCCCTACGGGCTCGGCTAGCAGCACCAGAAACAGAGACCGGCCCCGTAAACGCTTGGCCATGTTTTTCGTTCCACCCTCCTCGGCTGGGCTGGCGAGTTTGTAGAGAAAGGACTGGATGCCGGATATATCCCCTTGAATGAACAGAAACGGATTCTCTGCCGAATCCGCTTCGTGCAAGCATGACGCAATGGCGGCCACTGACCGGGCGTGGTCGTAGAGCGAGATATCCGGGTGCGATTTGGAAGCCGCAGAAGCCACGTGGCTCAGATGTTTACGGATTGCCCCTAAGAAGGTCTCGATTCAACCCGTCAAGTCGCCATCGGGTAGTTTCTCGATCTCGGCGCAAAACTGCTTCCAGGCCCGGTCGTGTTCGTCCGGTGGTTGTTTCCATTCGGGCCACTTGACCCTCTTGACAGACATCTGTTCTGGAAAGGGGTTGGCGAAATCCACCGGCCCAGGGACGTACCGATACACATCCTCTGGTGGTTCGCCTTTACTGATATCTACGGACGTTAGGACACTGACCAGGGATCGCAAAGTCTCGGGTCTGCCATCTACCCGCCGACCTGCTGCGGCGAGACAGTCGGCTTCCCTCAGCAAGGGATTATCCAACTCGACGAGTAATCGGCGAATCTCCTCCAGAATTGGTGCTAAGCAGCGGAAGCGGGCCAGATATTTAGTGACGAAAAAGTCACCGTAGGTGGCGGGGTGCGTCCGCTGGTCCGATTTCCTGAATTCAAATCTGCCTATATCATAGAGCAAAGCCCCTATGAGCAGCGATTCTTTGGATGCCATAACGTATGCTTCCTCATAGGCAAATCTGCCCCTCGATACAGTGGCGGCCTGAATGATCTCCACCGGACCGACTACTCGTTTCAAGGTGGCATGCCGGCGCCAAGCCGAAAAATGCAGTTTCCTGCGACTGTCCGTCGGAGAATCGATACGTCGCCTTTCTGTATCCGATCTGCCTGTTTTCCAGGCCTCGGCCAAGAAATGTTACCAGCGTGTGGGCCATACATCCATCCGACTGCCGAACCTTCAATTTATCTCCGCCGGCCTCATCGCTGCCGCTGGCAACCTGCTCTCACATTTTGGAGCCTTGCTCATAAAAGCATGTGGCCCAGATGCCGCTGAACGGTTCGTCCTCGCCCGGCATGCGCTAGGTCACGACCTTGGCCGATTCCAGAGCCACGCCAATCAGAGCGCGGGGCTGGTCATAGGCTTCGGTCAGATACAGGTCTATTATCGGTAGTGTCTCATGTTGAAAACGGCTGCTCAGGAAACACGTCGAAGACTGCTCTCGGCACCCAGGGGTGACGCGGACGCCAGCGCAACGCATACCGTTCCCTTAACACACCGGGCGCGCGTTTGTCCCTATCATTTGATAGGAAAATGCCTATCGTTTGATAGGAAAATGGCCCGGCTCTTCCCCGGCGACGGGCCGGGACGCTCAAGGCGGGAGCCGGGCGCTACGCGCACCGCGCACCGCCGCGCGAACGGGGGAAAGGGCAGGGCGGAAGCGGCGAAGAACCAGTGCAAAAGGAGACACTCCCCAGGTGCGCCGACCGCGCCCGGCACCGCGCCCGAGCAAGGGCCTTGCCCAGCGCTGGGGAGACCCGCCGCGCGCACCGGCAGAGCCGGGCCACCAGCCCCCCCATTCCGCCCCGGCCCGAGCTGTACGCGGGAGGGGAATAGGCCCTGAAATTTTCAGGTTTCATGAAATTTCACCCTGGATGAAATAGGGCACTCCTGTTCACCCCCCCCGCATTCCACGTCCTCGGCGGCCTCATGCCGGGCGGCTGGTGCGGGCTCCCCTTCACCCGGCCCCGCTCCTACAAGTGCCCCCCCACCCACTCAAACGCGGTTCCCTAATCAGACATTAAGCGCACGTTAAACGTGAAATAAACGTGAAATATCGTGAAATTTCATGAAAATTTCATTTTGCGTGAAATCCGCTTAACCCCCCGTCCTGACTCGACTTTTTACAATTTCAACAAAAACCGCCATGAAATATTTCACGATTTCTCATGTTTTGGGGGGGGAAGGTGGTCCTGACTTTTGCAACAACATGGGCCGTCACGCTGCGACGCGGAGAAGAAATTTCAAAGGGAGACACTACCCTATTATCCTCTCGGCCGCGCGGCGTCTATTGCCGTGTCAGCGAGGGATTTTACCTTGACAATCATGAGGACCACAGACAAGATGCCAGGAACGCCCGAGACGCCACGGACAGGCAATGAATCCCATCTTGTCCGACAGTGCCGGAGTAGGACAGCTATGGATTTTGAACTGACGCAAGAACAGCTAATGATCCGCGACCTGTGTCGTGATTTCGCCAAAAAAGAGATCGCCCCATACGCGGACGAGTGGTCCGCCGCGGAGCATTTCCCGACGGAAATTTTTCACAAACTGGCCGAGTTGCAGTTGATGGGGCTGCTCATCCCCGAGGAGTATGGAGGCTCCAACGCCGGCACTATGGGCATGGTCATGGCGATTGAGGAGTTGGGCAAGGTCGATCAGTCGATTGCCACCACCCTCCAGGCCCATCTGACCATAGGCTCGCTACCGTATCTGCACTTTGGTACGGACGAACAAAAGAAAAAATGGCTGACTCCCCTGGCCCAAGGGGAACACCTCGGAGCCTTCGGCCTGACCGAACCCCAGGCCGGCTCGGATGCCGCCAATATTATGACCACGTCCCGTCTTGAGGGCGATTATTGGGTAGTGAACGGCACCAAGAGCTTTATCTCCAATGCGGGCACGCCGCTGAGTTACGGCCTGGTGGCACTCACCACGAATGGCAGTAGCGACAATGGCAAAAAACAATACAGCGCGCTGATTATTCCCAAGGGCACGCCCGGTTATACGGTTGGCCAGCGGTATAAAAAAATAGGCTGGCATACGGTCGATACGCGGGAGCAGATTTTTGAGAATGTCCGGGTGCCGCGCAAAAATCTCCTGGGCGCGCAGGGCTCGGGCTTTCGGGCGTTTTTGAAGACGCTCGAATGCGGGCGCATTTCAGTCGCCACGCTCGGCTTGTCGCTGGCCGAAGCCTGCCTGGATTTGTCGCTCAGACATGCCTTGGAGCGTCAAACCTTTGGTCAGCCCCTGGCCTCACATCAGGCTATCCAGTTCAAACTGGCCGATATGGCGACCCAGGCCGAGATGGCGCGGCTGATGATCTACCGCGCTGCCACGCTCCGCGACGAGGGCAAACCCTACGCCAAAGAGGCGGCCATGGCCAAGTTGGCCTCGTCTGAAATCGCGGTCAAGACGGCAGAGGAAGCCGTCCAGATTCACGGGGGGTATGGCTATATGCGTGAATCGCCCGTCTCCCGTTTCTATCTGGACTCAAAGATTCTCACCATCGGTGAAGGAACCAGCGAAGTGCAGCGGATGGTGATTGCCCGCCAGTTGGGCTGTTAAAACTGGGGATTGGGAACAGGGGATTCGGGAATGGCTCTCCGATCCCTCACCCCTAAAGGATTCCTACCATGCTTCCATATTTTGATCTTTCCGGGAAAACGGCCATTATCACCGGCGGCAGCAAGGGCCTGGGCGAACAGATGGCCTACGCCCTGGCGGAGGCCGGGGCGGATGTGGCGCTCGTCAGCCGGACGCAGGCCGACCTGGATGCGGTCTCGTCCGCCATCCACGCAGCCACCGGACGCACGGTGATCGGCGTTGCCGCGGATGTTACCAAAGACGTCGATATTCGGGCCATGGTGCAAACGGTCATGGCCGAATTCGGCCAGATCGACATTTTGATTAACAACGCCGGTATCGGCGGGACGACTCCGGTGCACAATCTGAGCGAAGAAGAGTGGGATCGCTTTATGAACCTCAACCTCAAGGGTCCGGTGCTGTGTGCCAAGCATGTCGGGGTAGAGATGGCCAAACGCAAAAAGGGCAATATTATCAATGTGTCTTCCCTGTTTTCGAAGATTGTTGCGCGTTATATGGCCGCCTATGGGGCAACCAAAGCAGCCCTGGTGTCTTTTACCCGTACCCTGGCGCTCGAATGGGCTCGGGATAATATCCGGGTGAATGCCCTGTGTCCGGGCTATTTTGACACGCCGATGAACCATGAATTCTGGGAGACCAAGGGCGGTAAGGGGATTATCGGTAAAATCCCGATGCAGCGGGTTGGTGACCCCAAAGAACTCAAACCGGCGATTATCTTTCTGTCATCGGACGCGAATACCTTCATGACCGGCACGACGCTCTTCGTCGATGGCGGACATAGTTTAGTTGGGTAGGGGGATCGCTCAGAGCGGAGAGTGCGTATGGAAAAATATCGCTTTTCTGTCGTTATTGAAAAAGACTCAGACGGATATGTTGCCTTCTGCCCTGAATTGCAAGGATGTTATGTGCAGGGAGATATGTATGAGGAGGTTCTCATGAATATGAAGGACGCTATCCGCTTACATATTGAAGACAGAGTCAAGGACATGCCAAGTTCCCTCTCCCCTTTGGGGAGAGGGCTAGGGTGAGGGGAAATCTAAATGAGAGCCGTCCCTTCCAACCTTCATGATTCTGCTCGCCGATTACGTCGTGATCTGACAAAAGCTGAGCGCTATCTCTGGAGACACTTACGTGACAGACAGGTCGTCGGTGCTAAATTCCGCCGTCAGCACGTCATTCCTCCTTTCATCGTAGATTTCTGTTGTCCAGAACAAGGGATCATCATCGAACTTGATGGCGGACAGCACGCCGTACAAGTAGAGGCCGATCAGCGACGGACAGTGTTCCTGGAGGATCAAGGGTATCAGGTCGTCCGCTTTTGGAACCATGAAGTACTCACAAACCTTGATGGAGTCTTGGAACGTATTACGACCGTTCTGAGTAACCCTCACCCCAGCCCTCTCCCTGCTAGGGAGAGGGAGCACATGTCTGCATAAACGGGAGGTAACACATGGAACCCTGGCAGCATACGTATAAGGATAAGCTCATCTCAGCCGAACAGGCTGCCCACCTCGTCAAATCGGACAGTTTAGTCCGGCTGCATATCGGCAAACCGCCTATCCCCATTCTGGACGCCTTGGCCGCACGGAATGGAGAGCTGGAACAGGTGACCCTTATCCAATGTTATCCTTTGTACGAACATCCCATCTGGAACGAGGCGGCCTACGACGCCTCGTTCGAACGGATCGTTGACTATGTGGGGGCCGGCTGCCGGGTGGGTATGAAAAAGCACTATGTGGATTTCATGCCGCTCGACTATCCCCAGTATGCCAAGCAGGCCGAACAGGGCCGGACCAATACCTGGAACTCCGATATCTTCTTTGGCGTGGTCTCGCCGCCGGATGAAAAAGGTTATTGCAGCTTCGGTAACGCCCTCTGGTATAACAAGGACGTGGCCAGGGCGGCCAAGTGTTTTGTCGCAGAGGTTGATCCGGCCTGTATCCGGACCCACGGCGACAACTGGATTCATGTGTCTGAGATCGACTATCTGGTCGAAGAGACCAAACCGTTTCCGCTCGGGACCCCCCCGCCGCCGGACGAGGAACAGGGCACCTTGGAGGTCATTGGCGAATTTGCCTCAACCCTGATTAAGGACGGCGACACCGTTCAAATGGGTATTGGTGCGATCTCCGAGGCCATTGGTCTGTTTCTGATGGATCGGAACGATCTGGGGATTCATAGCGAAATCATGACCGCCAGCCATGTTGAACTGGTCAAGCGCGGCGTGGCGACGGGCAAATACAAATCGATGCATAAAGGCAAGGCGGTCGCGGCCATGGTCGTTGGTGGCGCGGATTTGGAATTTGTGAATGACAACCCGGCCTTTGAGTTGTACAGCGTGCTGTATACGAACTCGCTGCTGACCATTGCCGCCCAGAAGAGTCAGGTCGCGGTGAACAGCACGCTGTCCATTGATCTGACCGGACAGGCCGCGGCCGAGTCGCTCGGCCCGCAGATGTACTCCGGTATCGGCGGGCAGATGACGTTTATGATGGGCTCGATGTACTCGGAGGGGGGGCGATCCATCATGGTGCTGCCGTCCACGGCGCGCCGAGGCTCACTGTCCCGTATTGTTCCCATGCTGGAGCCGGGGAGTACGCTGACCACGCCACGCCAGTACACGGACTATGTGGTGACCGAGTTTGGCATGGTAAATCTTCAAGGCAAGACGCAACGCCAGCGCGCCGAGGCCCTGATCAGCATTGCGCACCCCGACTTCCAGCCTGAACTGCAACACGCGGCAAAGAAAATGTTCTGGCCCTAGGCCAGACCGATCCGAAGGAGAAACATTGCGAGTACGTTGGTTGACAACCCTTCTGGATATAAGGGTAGGGGCAGCCCCAGGGGGCTGCCTTTTTCGTCGGAGCGCCGTGGGGCTGGCAGCGCTGTTCGTCCTGCTCCTGCCCGTACCGACTTGGTCCCAAAGTGTTGACGAACTGCTCTCCAACCCGGCGGCCTTTGACCGGCAAAAGGTTAAAGTGACCGGCCAGGTCACGACCCTCATCGTTGAGGAAGGCGAAAAACCGTACACCAAGTTTAAGCTACACGATGCCAGTGGTGAGATCTCGGTCTTTATGCGCGGTGTCCAGGCGCTGACTGAGGGTGAATCGTATGAGGTCGATGGCGTTTTTCTGGTCAAACCGGCCAGCGACGAATCGACGCAGGTCAGCGGGATTGTGGGTCAGACCGTTCTTCCCTTGGAGCAGGAACCCCTGGCAGAAGAGCCGCTGGAGTTTGT
Source organism: Desulfurellaceae bacterium bin18 (assembly GCA_002238415.1). GTDB lineage: Bacteria > Desulfobacterota > Binatia > Bin18 > Bin18 > Bin18. The sequence continues at coordinate 90,713 of MPMI01000005.1, forward strand.
GGAAGAGGAAACGGCTGAGGAGTTCGAGTCGCAAGGGCGGGCGGACGAGCTGGCAGAATCTGAAGAGACGGCTGCGGATGACATACCAGGTCTCTTGGTGTCCGATCTGTTAGAGGACCCAGAGGCGTTCGATCGACAGGTCGTCAGCCTTGCGGGTGAAGTCACGACCCTGAGAGTCACCGAGGGAGATAATCCTTCCATCAAGTTTAAGCTACACGATGCCAGTGGCGAGATCCCGGTCTTTATGCGCGGCGTCCAGGCGTTGACTGAGGGTGAGAGGTATGAGGTTGGCGGGGTGTTTCTGGTCAAACCGGCCGCCGCCGGGTCGACGCAGATCAGCGGGATTGTGGGCCAGACTATCCTTCCTCTGGAGAGGGAACCCCAGACAGAAGAGCCGCTGGAGTTTGCAGAAGAGGAAACGGCTGAGGAGTTCGAGTTACAAGAACTGGAGGACGAGCCGCTGGAGTTTGAAGAGGCGGCTGTGGAGGGCCCCCCAGGTCTCTTGGTGGCTGACCTGTTAGAAGACCCGGCTGCGTTTGATCGGCTGGCGATCAGCCTTGCGGGTGAAGTCACGACCCTGAGGGTCACCGAGGGCGACAATCCCTCCACGCGGTTCAAGCTGCACGATGTCAGCGGCGAGATCCCGGTTTTCATGCGTGGCGTCGGGTTGCTGACTGAAGGTGAATCGTATGAGGTTGATGGTGTGTTTCTGGTGAAGCCGACTAATGACGGAACAGGTGAGGTGAGCGGTATTGTGGCTGGGACGGTTGAACCGGTTGAGGCGGAAACCGCGCCCGTGCGGGTAGCCGCGGCTCCGACAGACGAGCCGGCAGCACCCCCCGCCTATACGGCGCCGGTCTATGCGGTGCGCGATCTGCTCGCCGATCAGGCGCAGTTTGATCGACGCTTCGTGAGTGTGACCGGACAGGTGACCAGCCTGACCACCCGCTATGGGGCCCGGACGTACCAGAAGTTCAAGCTCACAGACAGCAGCGGGACAATCCCGGTTTTCATTCCGGGCACCTCTTCGTGTGAGCTGGATCAGATTTGTAAAGTCACCGGTGTGTTCCTCATTAAAAGAACACAGGGCAGGGAGTCCGAGATCAGTGGCATTAAGGCCGACGCCATCGAAAAGGTGGAAGATGCGCCCTATCTACAATGGGCGAGCACAGTATTCCGGGAGCGGCTAGGTGAGCCGGGTTCCAACACCCGGTTACCGGGCGGATTTGCGATCCCGGAATGAGGGCGACGCTCCCGTCGCCCTCATGAGATATTAACCAACCAGAATTTCTTTGGCGTGGATCGTATCCAGGTATTCCCGCACGGCTTTGATTTTGCCGTCCGATAATTCAATCAGAAAGTGATACTGGTTGTTATAGACCTTGCCGTTGGCCAACTCGCCATACGACTCGGCCTCAACCGCAACCCGGTCCCCCTCGGCAATTACGCCTTTGGGCGTGATTTTCAGGCCGTTGGGCATAGCCGCGCCAATGCCTTTGACCAGTTCGCCGAACTCCGCCTTGGTCTTGGTGCCGGACAGCTCGAACTTACCGGCCACCCACCACGTGGCGTCGTCGGTCATCTGACCCAGTGCGGCGTCAAAATTCCCGGCGGAAAAATTCTCAAAGAAACCTAAGACAACACCTTTACTCGCGTCACTCATATACAGCCTCCTTTGCTGTGCATCATCATATCGATGCCGATCAGGGTAAGATGTTCCCTTATAGCCCACCTGTCTGAGGCTTCGCAAGCGAAGCGGTGAGCGGATAGGACGTACCTTCGTTCAAAGTTTCGAGAGTTAGCTGCGTATCCTCATCCCCACTTGTCGCACCGCATGATAAAGATAACAAGCGAATACGTGAAATCTCGAAGATATGGGAATAGACGATATGAGGGTTATGGCAATAATCGTGGTTGCTGTCCTAATTTGAGCCCGAGTGTCCTAATTTGCCAGGTTAAGTATTTGATTTTTCGAGTGCTCAAAAGCTCAAAGTGCCCAAATTAGGACAGTACCTAATCGTGGTACAGGAAGGAAGCAATGGCAACAGACTTCAGCTTTGCACGAAACCTGATTGACGAGCTCGACGGATGGGTGAACGAACTCGCCGCTCCTCTGATGCCGCCTCGTCTAATTAACACTGGACAGGGTATGAGTCGGCTTGAGTTACGCAAACACACACCACATACCGTCATGATTGGAAAGTGCGTTCGAGCCGCGAGCGGTATTCGTGCAGCGCTCACTCTTGCCGACCTTGGCTACGTGGTAGAGTGTGCCGCCCTGTTGAGAGATGTCTCCGAATTTTGCACCGAAATCATGGCTATTAGCAGTGCGTTGAATAGGAAGGGCGAACTGCCACGCACCGTGCAGACTTTTGTGGAGCAGTATTTTGCTCCGATACCGAAAACGCCAGAGGAGTTGGAAGCAGCCGACCGTGCCCGCTACGTAAGCCGAGAGAAGCTGCTCAAGGAAGTAGGAGGTTTTTTGGCTGCGAGCGCGAATGTAGACAGTAAACAATCTCTTCCCGTCCTTAGGTTCCTTAACATGATCTACGATAAGTACGTGCATGGCGCTTATGAAACTACTATGGAACTGTGTGACCCCGATACCAGTCGCTTCATGATGCGCGGTCATCTCTCCCCATCGAAGCGGCAGGAGTTCGCCGAGGCTGTGTTTCTGAAACTTCATGAAGTTGTAATTGCTATTGAACACACCGCCGCAGTTACCGGGCAGACGGAAATTTGCGAAGCGGTACGTAATGCGCGTCGTACCATGGATGGTTCGATTGCTTTACCTGCGACGAAGCCGCGTTGAGTCCGATATGCTTTTCGACACTAGGAGAATTGAAATGAAGCGACATCTTCAGTCATTTTGGCTTTTGTTCTTGCTCACTACGAATCCGGCAATCGCGGACACGAAGAATGTAGAAGTTGATATCGGTGGCGTAAAAATTGATGTTAAAGCGCCAAATGGGTTCTACGAAATTAGTTCTCTCTCTTCCGAAACACGAAAAATCGCGGAGACGATGACGCCGCCGACTAATCGTCTTTTAGCGGTGTTTGTATCAGAAGAAGATTTAGGAAGAATAGTGAAGGGCGAATCGCCTATATTTGAGCGCTATATATTTTTACAGGTTTTCCGAAGACTGGAAGCTACGACTATTTCCAATACGGATTTTCAAAAACTTATAACTCATTTCAAGGGTCAACAGAACATATTATTCGACGAGAATAAAGATATGGTGGACAGCCTACTTGAAGGCGCCACCAAAAAAATGTCTAAGGAGTACGATTTCTCGCTAAAAATGAAACTTGGAGAGAATATATCATTAGGTATATTTCTCGAACAACCAAACGCTTTTGGGGCCGTAAATTTGGTGAAATATCGAGTTAATGCAGAAGGGAAAGAACTTGATTCTATTGTCGCTGGGGGCATTTCATACGTTTTAACCAGGGGCAAGTTGTTGTACGCCTATGTTTACAGTGTTTATGAAACACAAGATGACGTTGATTGGGTTAGGGCAAAATCTAAGGAATGGGTAAATTCACTCTTAGCATCTAACGAAACGTCCACATCAGATTCCGCCCAGAGTAGTTCTCCGATAACGGGAATCGATTGGGAGCGGATTGTGAGTAAAGGAATCGTCGGCGCTGTAGTGGGTGGTCTGCTCGCTCTGATAATAGGGTTATTTCGTCGTATGAAAAGTTCTTTCAAGAGAGATATAAAAAATGTCTAACCACCGTTTATATTCACCACCCTATGATAAGGAGAAAATGCCGATACCTCATACCCCATACCCGATATACCCCTCAAGAGGTCGAATCGTGAGGGGAAGCAATGTATGCGCAACGGATTCGGGACAAGCTGGACCCTCAGCACAAGGGTAAGTTCTTAGTCATCGACATTGAAACAGGTGACTACGAAATCGACGCGGACGACTTGGTCGCAACGCAACATCTCCTAACCACTCATCCCAATGCGGTTATTTATGGTTTGCGGATTGGCTTTCCAACTGCCTATCGCATTGGCGGTGGATTCTCGGTGAAGACACAATAATGACTGGACAGGTTACGGCGAACCGAGAAGCGGTTATCGAATTGGAAATTGCTGGCTCAGAGCAGAGAAGAGAAGAGAAAAAGTTGAGACCGTGATTGATACGGCCTTCAATGGCTATGCCTCTAACATGACAACCGCCCCTTTCCCCCATCCACTTGTCTTCTTCACTGTATGGGTGCTGCTTCCTTCAACTTCATTCTTCTAAATACAAGTAGTCTCTCGCTTCTTGTACATGTGCTTCTAAAGGCTTCATTTCACTATGGCTCGACAGCCCATCTATTAAATAATAGAAGCACTCAGTTCTTCCATTCATAAGAACATCTGACAATAGAACTAAGTAGATAGCTGCGGCGTAGATGTTAAGGATTAGTATTCCGTCCACAGAATAAGGATTTGTATTGAATTTGCATTGATCTAGCGTTTGAAGCACGTCTCTTAATTTTTTGAGCTTTTTATCTTTACTTCCGAGATAGGCTTCGAGGTTGATGACGGAATCCCTATCCTCTTCCTTGAAACTACGCGCCACAGGAACACTGTCAGTTATTCTGCATATAGCTTCATATATACAATTTAGCCGTTCTTCTACGTCTTCTTTGGTATCTGCTGATATGGAGGACCAAAAACACCTAAATCTTTCATCTCTATTCTCCCGATTACTGATGGATTTCTCAAACATAGTTAAGAATTCATTGAACAGGAATTCTAAGTGATGCCCTTTCTTTTTGTTCTCTTTAATCCATCTATCAAATTGCTCTTCTCCAAAAGCAGATACCATTACCCCCTTTAGTAGAAATTCAAAAGATTTTCCTAAATGATACATGCTTGTATCCAAGGGGATTAAATACCTTTCCAGAAAAATCGGCATATCTTTTCTTTTACACCGACCGAAAGGTAGCCTCACGGTTATAGCACCACCGATGACCGCAGATATTTCTTCTTCTGGCCCTTTTCCCGCGTAATATATTTCCTGTGTTTCTTTATCCCATTTCTTTAACATGGTCTGACTTATTCTTTTCTGTTCTTGAAAAGCCAGTTTTGCCAATAGTCTGATGTTTTCGTAAAACTTCCATTCTCGCAAAGAATCTCCGTTAAAATTCTTGAACTCATTGGAGATGGTGAGATAGGATATCGATTCCAACTCTTTTTCTTCTTTTTCCTTCACATCATAACTTTTCTGTTGCATTAGAATCCCTTTCAGCCGGCGACCTGTCGGTTCTCATGAATGAGGTCAGCGACGAATTTTTTAGGCCGCCCTATGCGCTGCCTCATCTACCTGGCGGGATTTCCCGGTTCTGCTGTTGATAGGCGAGAACCATTTCATGTAGGGCGTCTTTGAGCATGCGCCGACATTCTTCCAGGTCTTTGCCCTCGGTCACGACCTCCGGCCATTTGACGAGCTGTCCCATATAGCCTGCCTTAATCCTGGTGTAGGTGGCGGTGTAAGTGTGCGACATATTGCCACTTGGGTTCACTCTTGCCATCAACTATTGCCAGGCTGGGTCACTGCACCCTCGGAGGCGGAGCTGACCTGGGCCGCATATTTGGCGAATACGCCGGCGGTGTAACGCTGGACTAGGCGGCTCTTGCCTCTACTACTAAGCGTTGCCCGAGTGCTTTGAGGGCCGCTTCGACTTGGCCAATATGCGAACGATGGTCCAGGTCGAGTAGACGCCGGACCGTCCCCTCTACGGTTCCGAGTCGCTTGGCCAGTGTCACGTTTCCGATCTGTTGTTCGTGCATGGTCCGATAGAGGGCGAGCTTGGCCGCTACCAGTGCTGGAAGCTCGACAAGCGGACGGCTACGGGCTGGAGACGGGAGCGGAATATCGCGCCCATCGTTCACGTAGCCGCCGAGCGCCGCAACGAGACAATCCGCAGCCTCGGTCAATGCCTCGGTACGAGTCGCGCCCTCGGTCAGTGCCTCTGGAATGTCGGGAAACGACACGAGCAGGGTGCCGTCGCCCTGCGTCTCCAATTTGGCCGGATAAGCCAGTCGCAGAGATTTCGCCATGATCCTTACTCTTTTCTCTTCTCGCGTAATGGCCCTAGTTGCGTCGGATATCCTTACGAGACAAGCCGAGTTGTGAAAGCATCGAGACAAGCAGGCCGGGGCTCATCTCTTTCCGGCGATCCTTGACCGTGGTGAAGTGCTCCCCGTAATAGAGCCGTCCGTGACTTCCCTTTCCCCTTCGACTCTCAAAGCGAACCGCGATTCCACGATCTCGGCCAAGCCTTCTGATGCGCCGAATAAACTCTTCGCCAGTCATGCTCTACCGTACATAAGTGTACAAGATGGTGTCAGATGTGTCTGCTCTGGTCAGTTCTTGTATCAACTATTGCCCGGCTGGGTCACCGCGCCCTCGGAGGCAGAGGTGACCTGGGCCGCATACTTGGCGAACACGCCGGAGGTGTAACGCGGGGCCGGTGGTTGCCAGGCAGACAAGCGGGTTTGTATTTCGGTATCGCTCAGCTCAACATTGAGCTGACGGTTTTCAATATCGATCACTACCACGTCGCCTTCCCGGAGAATCGCGATAGGGCCGCCAACCGCAGCTTCCGGCGCAATATGACCTGCCATGAGGCCGCGTGTCGCTCCGCTGAAGCGTCCGTCCGTGATTAAGGACACGGAGTCGCCGAGCCCTTCGCCCACGATGGCCGCGGTCACGCCTAACATCTCTCGCATGCCCGGCCCGCCCCTCGGACCTTCGTAGCGAATGACCACGACATCGCCCTCTTTGATGTGACGTTGCGTGACCGCTGCCATGGCGTCTTCCTCACACTCGAAGAGACGGGCCGGCCCGCGGTGATACGAGCGCTCATGACCGGCGACCTTGATGACACAACCGTCAGGCGCGAGATTCCCCCGCAGAATGACCAGGCCGCCGGTGTCTTTGAGCGGCTGGGCCAGCGGCAGAATGACGTCCTGGTCCGGTGTTTCAACGGCTTTTGCCGCCTCAACGGCAAGGGTTTCTCCGCTGGCGGTCAGTTGTCCGCCGTCAACGAGTCCACCGTCAACCAGGCGCTGGGCAATCAGTTGGATGCCGCCGGCTTTATCCACGTCAGTGGCCACATATTTCCCGCCGGGTTTGAGGTCGGCAATGAGCGGGGTACGGCGACTGACCGCATCAAAATCGTCGATAGCGAGCGGAATACCGGACCGCGTTGGTTGATCCGCCGGTTGCAGCCACACAGGCAATGGCGTTCTCAAACGCCTGACGGGTCAAGATGTCCAGCGGCCGGAGATTCTTGTTGAGCAGGTCCATCACGCGCTGCCCGCACTGGACCGCGACCGCGTCTTTGCGAGTAGCGGTCGCCGGCACGCTGCCCGTACCCATGGGCGACAGGCCGATGAATTCCATGACGGTGGCCATGGTGTTGGCGGTATACTGTCCCCCGCAGGCCCCGGCCCCCGGACAGGCGAAGTCTTCGATATGTTTGAGGTCGGTGTCACTCATGCGTCCGGCGGCATTGGCTCCAATGGCCTCGAACACGTCCTGGATGGTCACGTCCCTGTCCTGAAAGCGGCCAGGCGCGATCGATCCGCCGTACAACAGCAGCCCTGGAACATTCAGGCGGGCCAGGGCAAGGGCACCGGCGGGAATGGTTTTGTCACACCCCACGATAATGACCATGGCGTCAAACATATAGCCCCGACCGACCAGCTCAATCGAGTCGGCAATGACTTCGCGGCTGACGAGGGAGGCTTTCATGCCCTCCGTCCCCATGGTGACTGCGTCGCTGATGGAGATGGTATTGATTTCCATGGGCGTGCCGCCGGCCTCCCGCACGCCCTGCTTGACTTTGTCGGCCAGCCGGCGCTGATTGAAGTTGCACGGCATGGTCTCAATCCAGGTGTGTGCCACACCGACCAGTGGCTTGGCCAGATCGTCATCCGTAAAGCCGATAGCCTTGAACATGGAGCGCGCCCCGGCGCGGTCGCGGCCCTCGGTAATGATGTGACTGGAGTGTTTGGGATTGAACGCCATAGCACCCTCCTTCGTGGTAAAGCAATAGTGGCAAAGCAATAATATGCTCTTCCTGCTCTATAGTCTTGTCGGACGAATCAGCGCAAGCCTGTAGCCCGGCCGTCACCCTTGACAGTCGGGAGTCATCTTGTAGCTTGTGGGCGACTCTGGATAGATGAGTAGGAAAGTAGAGGACTATGGCCGAACCGCTGAGCGCCTCGGAATTACTTGGGCACGACAACATTATTGACGCCGACGGGCATATTCTGGAGCCACCTGATGTGTGGGAAAAATACATCGATCCGGCCTTTCGAGAGCGAGCGGTGCGTATCCGTCTGAACGCTGACGGTAAGGAATACCTCGAACTCGACGGCCGGCCGTCACGCTTCTTCAATATCAAGGCGTTTGCCTCACTCGGCGGAATGGGCCGTAGCGCGTCTGAAATTGTTACATCCATTAAAACCCGGACCTATACCGAAGCGGCGCCCTTTGGTGCGATGGACCCGAAAGAGCGGATTGCCTTATTGGACCAAGAAGGACTGCGGGCAGCGATTCTCTACCCAAGTATCGGCTTGGTCTGGGAGTGCGAGACGGAAGACCCGGCCTTAGCCGACGCCTATGCCCGTGCCTATAATCGCTGGATTGTTGACTTCTGTTCCGACACGCACGGCCGTCTGGTGCCCATTGCACATATTGCATTGACGAGTGGAGAGCAGGCGGCCACCGAGCTGGAACGGGCGGTCAGAGCCGGGTGCAAGGGCGCGTTTCTTGCGCCGTTTACGATTACCACAAAAGCCCACGCCCATCCGGACTACGATCCGTTTTGGGCCGCCGCGCAAGATTTGGATGTTCCGGTTGGGATCCACCCCATGGCCGAGCATCCCAGCAAACGTGTGTACCAGCGCTTTACGGATATCAAGTGGGCGGACTGGTATCAGACCATGCTTGGTGCCCAGGGGCCGCAGCAGGCTTTTTACATCTTGTTTCAGTACGGCTTGTTCGACAAATTCCCGCGCCTCAAGATCGTACTCCTGGAGTCGGGGGCTGGCTGGATAGGTGCCGCGCTTGACCGGATGGATGCCACCTATGGGACCGCGCTCGGGCATAGCGTGCGCCTCAAAGAAAAGCCGAGTTTTTATTTTCAGCGCCAGTGCTGGATATCGGGTGACCCGGACGAGACCGCGCTGGCCCATATCGTGGAACATGTAGGCAACGATCGTTTCTTCTGGGCGACGGACTACCCGCATTTTGATCATCCGGGCAATTATATTGAGGCGCTGCACAATCTGGTGCGTCCTCTGTCAGATACGGCTCGAAAGAATTTGCTGGGCGACAGCGTTGCGAAAGTCTACGGACTGGCTTGATACTGCATCTGCATAAGGGAAAGGGGGAGGGTATGCTTGAGACCATTGCTTCCGGATACGGACTGCTTGAAGGTCCGCGAGTAGATGCCGCGGACAATTTATACTTCAGTGATGTGACCAACGGCGGGGTATACTGTCGCGCGCCGGGCGGAGAGATTTCGACCGTTGTACCGCGCCGGCGCGGGGTGGGGGGTATCGCTCTGCATGCGGCTGGCGGCTTGGTCATCTCCGGCAAGAACGTGTGTCACGTCAAAGACGGCACAACGCGTATCCTGTTCCAGCGCGATGATATTCCTGGCTTTAATGACCTCTTCACGGATTCTCAAGGCCGTGTCCTGGTCGGCTCGCTGCGCTCCGACCCCTTCAAGCTCAAGGCCCAGGTCCCTGGCGAGTTGTGGCGGCTGGCGGGCGAGGACTCGGCGGTTGAACTGTACGGCGATGTCGGTATCACCAACGGCATTGGCTTCTCACCGGATGGGAGCAAGCTCTACCATTCGGACAGCGTGCCGCGTCATATCATCTTGCACGACGTGGCGGCTGACGGGTCGATGACGAACCGCCGCGTTCTGGCCAGTCTACCCGCCGATTGGGTGCCCGATGGTCTGGCGGTTGATGAGGACGGCTGCGTGTGGGTCGCTGTCTATGGCGGCGGCTGCGCACTCCGTTACACCCCTGAAGGCAAGGAAGACCAAAAAGTTGAGGTGCCGGCCAAGGCGGTCACGAGTTTATGTTTCGGCGGCGCGGACCGACGCGACCTGTATATTGTGACAGCCGATAATACCGAAGAGCCGGACCGTAAGGGAACGATTTTCCGTACCCAGGTGGATACCCCCGGTCTGGCGGTGACGCCGGCAAGCATTTAGCCCGTAGGGTGGGGACCTCCGGCAATCGACTTCACTCGACCTTCATAATGCGGTCCAAGAGCCGCTCTCGGACCGTTGCGTCTGTCGCCAAGTCAACCGCCGTCCAGGCCAGTGACAGGGCTCCGTCAACAATGGCTTTGTCCGCGGCTTCGGTCACGCAGTGCGCGGTGAACTCGGGCTGGTGGTTGACGGCGGGCAGCGAATCAATACCAATGGCGGGGTGAATGGCCGGCATCGCAAGGGAGACATTGCCCATGTCCGTTGAGCCGGCCGCCCGTTTGAGAGACACATCAACCGGTGGAAAAACTCGGCCCAGCGCTTCGGCATTCTGACGATAGGCGGCTGCCATATCCGGGTCGTGCAGCATTTCTGCATATGGTTTTTCCCCGCCGTGGATTTCAAGTTTGGAGCCGGTTGCCAGCGCGCCCGCTTCAAAGCACCTGACAACCTTCTGTTTGATCTCGTCGAGGTCCGCCAGGGTATTCGCCCGGACAATATACTTCGCCACCGTGTGGGCGGGGATGATGTTGGGCGCGTCACCTCCCTTGGTAATCATGCCGTGAATGCGGTCTGTGGATCGGATGTGTTGGCGGAGCAGGCCAATGGCGGTTTGGGCGACGGTCAAGGCATCCGCGGCATTAATGCCACGCTCGGGAAAGGCCGAGGCATGCGCCTCTTTGCCGTGATAGCAGACCTCAAACATGGAGGCGGCAATAATGGGGAATTCGACCACGTCCAGCGGTGCGGGATGGACCATCATCGCCGCGTGCAGGCCTGCAAACGCACCGCGTTCGAGCAAGAGAATTTTCCCCCCGGCGTCACATACTTCCTCTGCCGGGGTACCAATCACGCTTACACTCAGGCCCACCTCATCCGCAATTTTTGCCGCGGCAATCCCCGCCCCAACCGAGGCCGCGGCAATAATATTATGACCACAGGCATGGCCGATCCCCGGCAGGCTGTCATATTCGGCACAGATGCCGATATGCAGCGGTCCACTCCCGGCCCGGGCGATAAACGCGGTCGGCAGATCGCAGATGCCCGTTTCAACCGAGAAACCCGCGTCGGCCAGCGTTTCCGATAGCCAGTGGGCCGCCTTTTCTTCTTCAAAACCAGTTTCCGGATTGGCGTGAATCCGGTGACTCAGGGCAATGATCTCGTCTCGTGCCCGGTCAAATCGTTCCTGGGCTCCAGCCTTGGCATCCATATATTCTCCTTTTTCTCTGTCTGCCTTACCACACGTCCTTCTTTGGCGTCCAGGAGAAAATGTCCTTCCAAATCGATGAAAGAACGTGGTACATGAAGGTAAGGCGCCTGTGAGAGCGAGAGAAAAGAAGGAGGGTTGCGTATGGATACTGTCTGGTGTGGACAACTCGCTGTTTCGGTCTTTTTTGCCATCGCTTTTTTACAATCAGCCGCAGACAAGTGGGTTGATAGCGCGGGGAATATCGAGTTTTTCAGCGGACATTTTTCCAACAGTCCGCTGGCCGGCATGGTTCCGGCGATGTTCTGGACTATCACGGTCCTTGAATCGCTGGCCGGCGTGTTGAGCGGCCTTGGCGCGTTGATGATCCTGCTCGGCATGGGAACGGGTATGGCCGTGTGGGGGCTGGTGTTCGCAACCGTCTCGTTGCTGTGTCTGTTCTTCGGCCAACGCCTGGCCCAAGATTACGCCGGCGCGGCAGTGATCGCCGCCTACTTTGCCGTGGCGCTGCTGGGCTTTGCCATCCTGGGCGGATGATGCCCTAGGCGGTCGCTCCGGAGGCTTTCCGCCGTATCAGCCGGTCACGTATCTGCTCATCGGTCGCCATATCAATGGCTGTCCAGGCCATGGACAGAGCGCCGTCGATCAGGGCTTTGTCCGCGGCCTGTGTCACGCAGTGCGCGGTGAATTCGGGTTGGTGATTCACGGCAGGCAACGAGTCAATCCCGATAAACGGGTGGATCGAGGGCAGGGCCAAAGACACATTGCCCATGTCCGTTGAGCCAGCCGCGCGCTCAATTGCCGGGCCACGCTCTGGAAAATTGCGCCCGAGTGCTTCCGCGTTGCGCTGGTAGAACTGCGCGATCTCCATATCGGAGCGGTGCTCCGCATAGGGCTTGTCTCCACCGACGATTTCGAGCGTTGACCCGGTTGCCAAGGCACCCGCTTCAAAACAGCGCTGGACCTTTTCTTTGATACTATCCAGCTCGTCCAGGGTCTTGGCGCGGACAATATATTTGGCCTCGGTCTGAGCGGGGATGATGTTCGGCGCGTCCCCACCATGGGTGATAATACCGTGGATGCGGTCCGTCGAGCGAATGTGCTGGCGCAGCAGACCGATAGCCGTTTGGGCCAGTGTAAAGGCGTCAGCCGCATTGATGCCGCGTTCGGGAAAGGCCGAGGCGTGGGCGGCCTTGCCCGTATAACGCACATGAAACATGGAGCAGGCGATAATGGACGGGTCAACTACATCCATGGGGGCGGGATGGACCATCATGGCGGCATGGGCATCTGTGAATGCGCCGCGTTCCAAGAGGAGAATCTTGCCCCCGGCGTTCCCGGCCTCTTCGGCGGGGGTGCCGAGTACACTCACGCTCAGGCCCACCTCGTCCGCGACCTGAGCCGCCGCAATACCCGCGCCCACCGCAGACGCGGCGATGATATTATGGCCACAGGCATGCCCGATGCCGGGCAAGCAGTCGTATTCGGCGCAGATGGCAATATGCAATGGGCCGCTGCCGGCACGGGCCACAAAAGCGGTTGGCATATCGCAAATACCGGTTTCTACGCTAAAGCCGGCGTTGCTGAGCGTTTCTGAAATCCAGGCGCAGGCTTTCTCCTCCTCAAAGCCAAGCTCGGGATGGGCGTGAATCCGATGGCTCAGGGTAATCAGGTCATCTTGAGCTTGGGTGAATCGTTCCTGCGCGCCGGACTTCGCATCCATAAGGTTCTCCTTTTTTCCCTCTTCCTCGGGGCGAGGGCTGGGGGGAGGATTTCCTCCGCCCTAACACACCGGCGTATCTGACGTCCAGCGGGAGATGAAAATCGCTCTTGACTCCGTACCCGGGTCCGGGGTGTATGATATTGTACAGATAGGAAACCGTATGACAGGCATCAGTGGATTAACTATAGGCGAGGTGGCAAAGCAGGCCGAGGTGAATATCGAAACCCTGCGCTATTATGAACGGCGAGGAATTCTGCCCAAACCGCCACGGAGCAGGACGAACTATCGCCGCTATCCTGAGACGGCCGTCCAACAGGTCCGTTTTATTAAACGTACCCAAAGACTCGGTTTTTCGCTGAATGAGATTTCGGACTTGCTCTTTCTCCGTAGAGGTCCTCAGACGAGTCGCGCAGCGGTTAAAGCCCGGGCGGAGGCGAAATTAGAAGACATTGAGGCAAAGATTCTGCATCTCACGGAAATGCGAGACGCTTTGGCACACGTGACTGCTCTGTGTGACGGTAAGGGCTCAATCGACGGCTGTCCTATTTTGCATGCTATGGAAGGGGAGTGAATGGCAGCTGTTGCTGAATCCACACAAAACCCGACCTCGGCCCGTATTGGTATTCGCGGCATGCACTGTGCCGCGTGCGTTGCCAAGGTCGAACGGGCTCTGTCCCAGACGCCGGGTGTCCTGCGAGCGAGCGTCAACCTGGCGAGTGAAGAAGCCCAGGTGGAATATCTGCCCGCTCAGGTCAGCCTGCCCGGCCTTGGCGCGGCGGTTGCCTCAACCGGCTTTGAAATGGTCGAACGCGGAGAGGCCGCCCAAGAGGAAGTCGAACGCCAACACTGGGACGACTACCTCCTGCTGAAAAAGAAGCTGATCGTTAGCGCCCTGTTGACGGTGGCGATCCTGATAGGGTCTATGACTCCGCTGCTGTCCTTCCTGCCGTTCGGCGTACCGGTGTGGTTATTCGTCCTCACCACTCCGGTCCAGTTCTGGGTCGGCGGACAATTTTACCGGAGCGCCTGGGCCAGGGCGCGGCACGGCTCCAGCGATATGAATACCCTGATCGTGGTCGGGACCTCGGCGGCCTATCTCTATAGTACGGTGGCGGTGTTTGCGCCTGGCTTTTTCGTGACAGTCGGCCAGCAGCCCCAGATGTATTTCGATACTGCCGCAGTGATTATCACCCTGATCCTTCTGGGTCGCCTGCTGGAAGCGCGAGCGAAGCGAAGAACGACCGAGGCCATTCGGCGGCTTGCTCAGTTGCAACCTAAAACGGCGACGCTACTGCGCGGAGAGGGAGAGCAGGAAGCCGTTCCGGTCGAGCAGGTCCAGGTCGGCGACCGTGTCCTCGTCCGGCCCGGTGAGTCCATTCCTGTAGATGGTATCGTCCGGGCTGGCTCATCCGCGGTTGACGAATCCATGCTGACCGGTGAGAGCCTGCCGGTTGAAAAGCAGCCCGGAGACAGGGTGACGGGGGCGACGCTCAACACCGCGGGTGCGCTGACCGTGTTGGCGACCAAGGTTGGCAAAGAGACGGCCCTGGCGCGCATCATCGATCTCGTCCGCCAGGCCCAGGGCTCAAAAGCGCCGATTCAACGTCTGGCCGACACGATTGCGGCCTATTTTGTACCGGCGGTTATTGCGACTGCCGTTGTCACCTTTTGCCTCTGGCTTCTCCTCGGACCGGACCCGTCTCTCACTTTTGCCCTGATGACCTTTGTGGCCGTGCTGATTATTGCCTGTCCGTGTTCGCTGGGCCTGGCAACCCCGACCGCCATCATGGTCGGGACCGGACGTGGGGCCGAGTCCGGTGTGCTCATCAAAGGCGGAGAGATATTGGAGCGGGCGCACACGCTGACCACCGTGGTCTTTGACAAAACCGGCACCCTGACGACTGGAAAGCCTGCGGTGACCGAGGTTGTTCCGTCCGAGACGCTGCCCGAGCGGGTAAGGCTGAGCCGTGCAGAGGTCCTGCGCATGGCCGCGTGTGCGGAATGGCACAGCGAGCATCCGCTGGGACAGGCCGTTGTCCAACACGCCCAGGCCCTGGGTATGACGCTCGGGCCGGTCGAGTCGTTTGTGGCCCTGGCCGGACACGGCGTCGAAGCCCGGCTGGCGGGAAAGTTGATTTTGGTTGGCAGCAGGCAGCTCCTCGCCCAGCGCGGCATCCAGTCCGGCGAGATGCCGGAACAGGCTGAGCGCCTCTCGCGTGAGGGCAAGACGCCGCTCTATGTTGTGGTCAACCGGCGGGTCGTCGGGCTGATCGCGGTCGCCGATACGCTCAAGCCCCAAGCTGCCGAAGACATCCGTCGGCTTCAGCGCATGGGGCTCGAAGCGGTCATGTTGACCGGAGATAATCGCCACACCGCCCACGCGATTGCCCGTCAGGCCGGTATTGCACGAGTATTGGCCGAAGTCCTACCCGAGGAGAAGGCTGCCGAGATCGCGCGCATCCAGGCCAACGGTGCGGCCGTCGCCATGGTCGGCGACGGGATCAATGACGCTCCAGCCCTGGCCCAGGCGACGGTCGGCATTGCCGTGGGCACCGGGACGGATATTGCTCTTGAGGCCGCGGATATTACGCTGCTGCGAGGTGAATTGAGCGGCGTGGCGACGGCCATTGCCCTGTCGCGGCGAACGGTCCAGATCATCCGGCAGAATTTATTCTGGGCCTTTGCCTATAACACCGCGGGTATCCCGCTTGCCGCCGGACTGCTCTATCCGTTCTTTGGGATTCTGCTCGATCCCATGGTTGCCGCGTCCGCCATGGCCTTGAGTTCGGTCTCGGTGTTGACGAATTCCTTGCGATTACGGACGATACGCTTAGGAGAGTCTGCCCCTTGATGCGTCGGGCACGGCCGACAGGATGCGTCGTATGAGCTACTCCACAACCGTTCGTGGCCAGCGTTTTTCCTTCGCCGACCTGCGCGAAGTGTTTGCCAAGGCCAATGAAGACAAGTCGGGCGACCGCTTGGCCGGGATTGCCGCAAGCTCCGAGCAGGAACGGGTTGCGGCCAAGCTGGTCCTGGCCGATATTCCGCTGTCGAACATCGTGGCGAATCCGCTCATAGACCCCGCCCAGGACGAAGTGAGCCGGCTTATCCTTGAAACTCACGACCAGGCGGCGTTCCGTCCGCTTGCCCATCTGACCGTCGGCGAGTTGCGTGAGTATGTACTGGACGAGGACCAGGCTAGTGACCGTTTGGGGGCACTCCACTGGGCGATTGTCCCGGAGGTCGCAGCGGCGGTCACCAAGCTGATGAGTAATAAAGACCTGGTTACGGCCGCCAGTAAAATCCGTAATATCACGCGCTGTCGGAACACCATGGGCCAGCCCGGCGTCCTGGGCATTCGGGTGCAGCCCAATCATCCGGCCGACGATCTCGGCGGGATTCTGCTGTCCGCGGTTGATGGCTTGCTGTTTGGGTGCGGGGACGCCGTCATCGGTGTGAACCCGGCGACCGATTCCGTGGAAACGGTCAGCCGGATTCTGCACGGACTTCAGCGTTTGATTGAAGTCTATGACATCCCCACCCAATCGTGCTGCCTGGCGCATATCAGCACGCAGCTCGACAGCCTGGAGCGGGGTGCGCCGGTAGACCTGCTGTTTCAGTCTATTGCCGGGACGGAAGCGGCCAATACGAGTTTTGGGATCAATCTGAATATTCTGCGCGAGGGTCGCGAACGTGTTCTCGAACATCATCAGAGTCGCGAGGTGGCTTGGGTGGGTGACGCGGTCATGTATTTTGAAACCGGGCAGGGGAGTGCGCTGTCGGCCAACGCCCACCACGGCGTGGATCAACTCACGCTCGAAGCCCGAACCTACGGCGTGGCCCGTGCCTTTGCGCCCTTTCTCGTCAATACGGTCGTGGGCTTTATCGGGCCCGAATACTTATATGACGAACGCCAGATCGTTCGTGCCGGTTTGGAAGATCATTTTATGGGCAAGCTGCTCGGACTGCCCATGGGGTGTGACGTGTGTTACACCAACCACGCTCAGGCTGACCAGAACTCGGCGGATAATCTCTTGCTTCTGCTGACCGCGGCCGGCTGCAATTATTTTATGGGGGTGCCGTGCACCGATGATGTGATGCTGAGCTACCAGTCAACCAGCTTTCACGACGCCCTCGGTGCCCGCCAGCTTTTCGGGCTCCAGCCAGCCCCGGAGTTTTTGGCCTGGTTGGAGCAGATGGACATCGTGCGGAATGGGGGCCTGGTGACATCGGATAGTTCCGCTCGGCAACGCCTTGAGGAAGGTGTCAGGCTGATTGCGTAGCCGTAAGGATGATGAAGACTCCTGCGACATCGGACAATCGCGACCCGCTGGCCGCCATCCGGACGCGGACCCCAGCCCGGATATTTACCGGTCGGTCCGGGTCGGCTTATCGGACCCAGACGCAGCTCAGTCTGCGTTCGGATCATGCGTCAGCCAGAGACGCGGTGCAGACCGATATTGATTGGGAGGGGGATCTCGGGCCGGACTTTCTACGAGCGTGGGATGTGTTTGCCGTCTCCAGCCAGGCGCGGAGCAAAGCCGGATATCTGATGCGACCCGACCTGGGACGCCGACTCAGTGAGCAGGCTCAGGCGGAGGTCGCGAGCCGTTGCGCTGTCGGTGCCGATCTCCAGGTTGTTATCGGCGACGGACTCTCGGTCGCTGCCGTTATCAGACAGGTGCCCCACCTGTTGCCACTGCTCCATGCCGGCGCGGAAAAACGAGGCTGGCGCTTTGGCCGGCCTTTTGCCGTCCGCTATTGCCGCGTCGGAGTGCTGAACGACATTGGCGAATTGCTTGCTCCGGCCGTCCTGGTGCTCCTCATTGGAGAACGGCCCGGCCTGCTGACCGCAGAGAGCCTCTCGGCCTACATGGCCTATCAACCCCGTAGCGGCCATACGGATGCCGAACGCAATCTGATCTCCAACATTCATGCTCACGGCGTGGCTGTTGGAGAAGCCGCCGACCGTATTCTGTGTTTGGCCGAACGCATGCGGCGCGCACAACTCAGCGGGGTTGCGGTTAAAGAAGAGTTCGGTGTGCTGGCGCAGAACGCCACGTCTCTCCTTTCTGACAAATAGCGGTATTCCATTGCGGCTCCCGACAGCTTGTGATTTGAAGAGCTGATCTCACCTCAGGAGGATTCTCTGTATGGCAACGCCCGGTATGTTGATAATGAGCAATATGGCCCCAGGCTCCTTGGAGCAGTACACCACCTATGTCAAAAAGGCAGAAGAGCGCGGTCTGCGCAATTTCCTGGTAACGGAATCGTTTACCGACTCTTTGGCGCTCGCCCAGCACCTGGCGTCCGTGACCTCGAAAATCCAGGTCGGCACGGGCATTACCAACCTCTATCTGCGCAACCCGCTCATTGCGGCCCTGCACGCCATGACCATCGATCGGCTTGCGCCGGGACGGCTCTTGCTCGGTTTAGGTACCAGTCATGTCCCCTTAAACAGCATGTTCGGGATAGATATGGCAAAACCGTTGACCGCCCTGCGGGAATATGTGCAGGCGGTGCGGAACATTTTTGATGGGAAAGATGAGGCGGCTGCTGCACTTGGGCTGCCGCCTATGAAGGCCGATAACAAGATTCCCATTTATCTGGCCGGTATTTCGCCCAAGAGTATCCACCTGACCGGCGAACTGGCCGATGGTAGCCTGCCGCTGAATTACGCGCCGCACGGACTGCACGAAGTGGTGGAGGGGATCGCGACCGGTGCCCAAGAGGCCGGGCGTTCGCCTGCGGATGTCTCCATTGGGCTCATCATGCACTGTTGTGTGTGCGCAGATAAAGCGGTTGCGCTGCGCTCCGTGCGGCAAACTCTGTCTTTTTATGGACGCATGCCGTATTACAACCGTCTCTTTGTCCGACAGGGCTTTGAGAAAGAAGCGTCCGGTATTATGGCGGCGGCCGAAAAGAACGACATGGCTGCGGCCGCCGAAGCGGTGTCCGAAGAAATGGCCGAGCAGGTTGCCGCCTTGGGTAGCCCGCAGGAGTGTCAGAAGAAGATTGAAGAATTTGAGCAGGCTGGGGCATCGTATGTGATACTGTATCCGACCGCGATTGACGGTGATTATGAGCGAGGTGTCAACGCGGTCCTGGATGCGTTTGGCGGGTAGGGCGGCTCTCTGCATGAGGTATCTTCCCTCATGAGTCGAAGAACGAAAAAAACGACGGACTCGACCCTCGACACGAGCGCGCCGGCAGTACGGGCCGACCGCTGGCTGTGGGCCGCGCGGTTTTATAAGAGCCGTTCCCTGGCGGCTGAAGCCTGTGAGGGCGGGAAGGTCGAGGTCAACGGGTATACGGCAAAAGCGCATAAGCTGGTGCGGGCGGCCGACATGCTTGAGTTCAGCCATCCGCACGGACCAAAAAAGCTTAAAGTGCTGGCAGTATCCGAACGCCGAGGGCCGGCAACGGAGGCCCGCCTGCTGTACGAAGACCATTCGCCCCCGCCGCCCGCAGACGTGGGATTTGATTTCTTTGAGCGTCCGTCCGCTCGGGACCGGGGCAGCGGGCGTCCGACCAAGCGTGAGCGCCGCGAGACCGAGTGGTTACGCAGACGATAAATGAATAATCAGGCTGAGGACGCGAGGAAAATCCGATGATTGATCTGCGGAGCGATACGGTAACCTTACCGAGCCAGGCTATGCGCGACGCCATTGCGCAGGCCGAGTTGGGTGACGATGTCATGGGCGAAGACCCGACTGTCAATCGGCTGGAAGAACTTGCCGCGGAAAAGATGGGCAAAGAGGCCGCTCTACTGGTGAGCAGTGGAACCATGGGAAATCTGGTCTCCCTACTCAGTCACTGCACCCGGGGGCAGGACGTCATTCTTGGCGACCAGTGCCATATTTTCAAATATGAGGCTGGGGGAGCGTCGGCTCTGGGTGGGCTGGCCTTTCACACCGTGCCCACGGGCCGTTTTGGAGAACTCGCCCTGCCGGATATGGAACGGGCCATATATCCCGCTGATGAGCACTACGCCCCGCCGGGCCTGATCTGTTTGGAGAACACGCATAATCGTTGCGGGGGGACGATCCTGCCGGGCGAGTATTTTCATTCTGTGCGTATCCTGGCCGATACGGCCGGCGTGCCGGTGCATCTTGACGGCTCACGCATCTTTAATGCCTCGGTAGCTTTGGGCTGTGAGGTGCCTGCCTTAACCCAGTCTGTCGATTCGGTCCAATTTTGTCTGTCCAAAGGACTGTCCGCTCCGGTCGGCTCTCTCGTGTGTGGGAGTCAGGAGTTTATCCGGCGGGCTCGGCGTTATCGGAAAATGGTCGGCGGCGGGATGCGTCAGGCTGGCATTATTGCCGCGGCCGGAATCGTGGCCCTGAATGAAATGGTCGAACGTTTGGCCGAAGACCACCAGACCGCACGTCGGCTGGCTGAGGGCCTGGCTGAGCTGCCGGGCGTGCACATCGACCTTGAGACGGTCCAGACCAATCTGGTGATTTTTTCCGTGCCGACACCCCACGCCAACGGCGGCTCTTTTGCCGAGGTGCTTGGACAGGCCGGCGTTAAAATCGGCGATATCGGTGGCGAACGCTTCCGCGCCGTGACGCATTACGGCATATCGCCCGCGGATATAGATGAGGCGTTACAGATCATACGTCAGACCTGGCAGCCGGCCGCGGCCTAATCGCTGCGTCTATACATCATTTTTCGGCTGGGATAGAGAGAAATGATCAACATCATAGAGGAGGGAATGTGATGGCAAAGGTACAAACCGTTCTTGGTGATAAGACTTCGGACGAGCTGGGGTTCACGCTCGTACACGAGCATCTGACGGCCGGCTTCCCCGGTTATGAATGGGACAATACCAGTTTTGATCGCCGGAAAGAGCTTGATGGAGCAGTGGTCAAGCTCAAAGAGATTAAAGAGCTGGGAGTGACCTCGTTTGTTGATCCCTGCCCCATGGAATTGGGTCGTGACCCGGAATTTGCCGCCGAATGTGCCGAGCGGTCCGGGCTGAACGTCATCATTGCCACCGGCCTGTATAACGAAGCCTTGGGCATCCCGCCGCACTTCCGCAGTCTTGGGGCGGACGATATCGCCGAGGTGTATGTGCGTGAGATCACTGAAGGAATCGGGAATACCGGTATCAAGGCCGGTATCATTAAAACCGCCACCGGCGGCATTCCGGGCATGACCGAGACGGCGACGAGTATTGGTAAGCACGAAGAGACGTGTTTGCGGGCCGCGGCACGGACGCATAAGGCCACGGGCCTGCCCATTCTGTGCCACAACGACGAGCTGGGTCCGTTCGGACGTGAGACCCTGGACGTCTTTGAAGACGAAGGGGTCGATTTTAACCGGGTGATGATCGGCCACGCGTGTGGTGTGGGTGATATGCGCTACTACTTTGACGTGCTTGAGCGGGGCGCCTGGATCGGTTTTGACCGCTTTGGAGTCGAAACCATTGCCTCCGATAAAATGCGCCTGGCCTCCCTTATTGGTCTATTAGCCGTTGGGTATGACCGGATCATGCTGTCGCACGATGCCGTGCACTGCATGATGGGCCGCCAGAGCGAGGCGTGGGAACAGTTCATTGCGGCCTGCCCGAACTGGAACTATTCTCACATACTGAAAAATATCATTCCGCAACTGAGCAGAGCGGGTGTGAGTGAGGGCACCATCCATACCATGACGGTTGAAAACCCCAAGAACTACTTTGGGGGATAGGGGCTGCTCTTTTCTGGGGCCGGCCGCTAGCCGCTACTCTTTCAACTCAATGGAAATCTGACTGTAGCGTGTGTCGCCGACGTTGGTCAGTGTATGGGTCACACCTTTGACCGGGGGCATAATGACTTGGCCGGCCTCCGGGTAATGCGTCTGGCGTTCAGGCTCCGGTCCGGCCTTTGTTGCCCTGAGCTTTGAACCCTCAAGGCAAATCACCACCTCGTCAAACTCGTGCGTATGCTGCCTGGTGGACTGGCCGGGTTCCAGTACGAGTTTCCAGACGGCGATGCGCTCGTGGTCGATAAGCAGGATCGGTTTGACCGTAGTACCGGCGGCGCTCACTGGCGTGTAGACCAGAATCGCAAGGCCCGCCCCGAGGCCGAATAGCGCCAGCACCAGGCCGACCCCCAGACCCAGGAAAAAACGTTTCATGCCCGGCGCTTTCCCGTGTCGCTGTTCGGCCTATTTGGCCCGGGAGACATATGCTCCGGTTTCGGTGTCTACCCGGACGGCTTCGCCCACGTCGATAAAGCCCGGAACGCGGACGACCAGGCCGGTTTCCATGGTGGCTGGCTTCAACTCGTTGGTGACGGTGGCACCCTTCATGGCAGGTGGGGTGTCGGTCACGGTGAGATCGACCGTCTTCGGCAGGCTGACGCCGACCGGATTGTCTTCGTACAGATCGAGGGTGATCTTCATATTGGGGACAAGATAGTGCACCGAGTCGCCAAGCAGGTCTTTCGACAAGGTAATCTGTTCGTAATCCGCGGAGCTCATGAAGCAGTATTCATCGCCGGATTCGTACAGATATTCCATTTCCCGCTGTTCGAGCGTGACCCGGTCGACCTTGTCGTTCGAGCTGAATTTATGCTCGGTTTGTAAGCCGCTCCGCAGATTGCGGAGTTTGGTTTGTACAAAGCCGCGTTTATTGCCGGGAGTCACGTGTATCAGGTCCATGATACGATGGAGATCGCTTTGATAGATGACAAGCGCCCCCACGCGCAGCTGAGTCGCTGGTATCAGCATTCGTCCTTAATCCTCCTGTTCGTGGCTATGTTCAGTCGTGTTACTCTACCATTGGCCTGGCAAAGCAGGCAAGGTGAGTCACGCTAGTGGAGCTGATCTTCAGCCGGAGTTGGCGGCGCGAAAATCGGCGAACCATGATGATGCACGATGAACCACTGGCCATCCCGCTTTTCAAACAGATTCGTCGTCAGAATCCGCGACCGGGAGGTTCCGTCCGGTCCGCCCGATTCGAGATTTTCGATCAGGACCGTCCAGCCCAGGTTCCCTGCCACTTCGACGCGGACATCTGTCAAATCAAACCGCATGGATTGTGTATTGGCAAAAATCCGCTCCCAACTCGCCATAACCGGCCCCCAGCCTGCCAGGAGCGGCCAGCCCGGATGGATGCATTTGATGTGACTGGCTTGCAGCCAGACCTTTTCCATCTCTGTGATGTTCAGCGTTTCAAAGGCGCGGTAAAATGCCTGGTTTGCCGCAGTGACGGCGTCGCGTTCTTCCATATGCCTTCCCTATGATGGTTTTGGGGCCATGAAAACCAGGACGGTCAGTTGGCCGGCACTTGTATTGCTGACACCGTGCTCGGCCCCGGACGGAGCCAGGGCAATGTCGCCCGCTCCGAGCTCCCTGGTTTCCTGTCCAATCCGGACCGTGGCCCGCCCGTCAAGCACGTAATAGATTTTGTCGGAGCCGGTATGCGTGTGGGGCGTCTGTGCCTGTCCAGGTTCAAAGCAGTACACATCGCAGAACATGCGATCGGTTGTAAACAGATTGACTTTTTTCATCTTCTCGGACGCAAAGGCAATCTGGTCGGCGACCTGCTTGAAAACATCCATTGTCATCCACCTTATGCTGACAAATACAGGGACTAGGGATTAGGGATTAGGGATTAGGGATTAGGGATTAGGGGTTGGGGAAAACATCTATTATTATCCACCTTTTTGTAAAGAGTGTCATACCACCTTTACGGTACGGCCAAAAGCCCTAAGCCGACTCACGGGGAGAAGGGTCACCCTTCTCGACGGGTAGCACGTTTGTAAAAAAACTCTTGTCTCTCAAACCCCTTCTCTGGCATACTATAAGGTGTAGGTTTAATTAGTTGCCCCTGGAGGTAGTTGGCGTGGATCTCCCTCGATGTCGAAAGTGCCCAAAAGGAGTGCTTGTTCCTTTATCCGATTACGGTCCGCGAGGATCAGATCTCGACTTCAAAGTCTGGGCGTGTACGAATCCGACCTGTTGCTTTACTATTCGGATTGACAAAGGGGTTGTTCGCTTCGGCTTCGGGGAGACCGACGCAAGGCGTCACCACGAGCATCGCCGCTCGCAAGGATAGCTCCCGGTCGGTCCACTCTTTTTCCAGCCCGTTTTTCTCCCTATTTTCTCCGGTTCATATCGTTCCCAAAGGAGCGATCCTCCGCTCCAGTCTTCGCTTGTTTTGCTCCGTCCATCCTTGGTATGAGAACATGAGAGATGAGGGGAAGATATGAAACAAGCACTCGCGGGAGTCCGTGTCCTTGAATTTACCCAGGTTATGGCCGGGCCGTTTTGCGCCATGCTTCTTGGGGACTTGGGGGCCGATGTCATTAAGGTCGAGCCGCCCGGTGGAGATACCACCCGGCGCATGGGGCAACGACAGGGAATGGAAAGCACCGGCTATTGGGCGGTCAACCGGAACAAGCGCGGTATTGTGCTCAATCTCAAAGACCGTCGTGCCCAGGATATTACCCGGACACTTGTGCGACAGGCTGACGTTGTTGTGGAGAATTATCGTCCGGGTGTGATGGCCGGATTCGGCTTGGACTATGACAGTCTGAGGCAGGAGCAGCCCGGCCTCATCTATGCCTCGGTATCCGGCTTTGGCTCAACCGGCCCGTATGCGCACAAGGGGGGATTTGATCTCGTGGCCCAGGGCATGTCAGGTATCATGTCCGTGACGGGCGAGGACGGCAGGCCGCCAGTCAAATGCGGGATTCCCGTGACCGACCTTGGAGCCGGTCTCTTTGCCGAACAAGCCATTCTTGCCGCGTATATTCATCATCTCAAAACCGGCGAAGGCCAATATATAGATACGTCGCTGCTGGAAGCCGGCGTTGCCCTGTCTGTCTGGGAATCGACCCAATATTTCTCGACTGGGGGCATCCCCGAGCCGATGGGCTCTGCCCATCGGATGTCGGCTCCGTATCAAGCGATCCGCTGCGCAGACGGCTATATCAATTTGGGTGCGGCCAATACCCGGACATGGGAGAAGTTTGCCCACGCCATCGGGTGCCCCGAACTGGTAGACCGGCCCGAATATGCAGAAGACGGTCTCCGCGTCCAGAACCGCCATCAGCTCACACGAGAAATAGAAGCCGTCACGACGCAGCAGCCGCGCTCGCACTGGCTCGCCGTGCTTGAAGAAATCGGCGTACCGTGCGGACCAATCTCAAATTATGCCGAGGTGTTTGCCGATCCGCATATTCAGGCGCGTGGTATGGTGCAGGAGATGAAACATCCGGTTGGGGGAACCGTGCAGGTGTTGGGTCCGGCAGCCAAACTGTCCGAGACACCGGCACAGCTGGCTCGTCGTTCTCCGCTGTACGGTGAGCATACTGCCGAGGTGCTAGCCGAGATTGGCTGGACGCAGGCTGAGATTCAGGAATTGGAAAAGGCTGGAGTCATAGCGACGCGGCCTGACTCTCCTCAATGATGCGTCAGGAGCTGTGCCCCATAGACAAACAGCACGCCGGCAAGGGTTGCCACTGGGAGTTGGCGTGAATGGCTGGCGTCATGCGCCGCGGGGAGGAGGCTCCCGGCTCCCAAATAGAGAAAAACCCCGCCAAACCACGCCAGCAACAGGGCGAGTAGTGATGTTTGAAAAGTCACGAACGACTGGGCGTAGACGCCAACAAGTGGGGCCAAGGCGGTGAGAAAGAGCATGATTCTAGTGGCCCGAATGGTCTGCTGCGTACCGAGCATGACACCGGCAATACTCGCGCCGTCCGCTATCTTGTGCAGCGTAATACCCAGGGCAATCGCCCAGCCCACATGCTCGCCAGCGTGAAAGCCCTGGCCTATGGCAAACCCGTCAAAAAGACTATGCACCAGAATGCCGGTTGCGCCCCAGATACCGGCGTGCGGAGCGTGGGCATGATGTGCGGCTTGTTCGGCGGGTGTCTCTCGCTGATGGGTGAGATGCTCAACGAGATAGAAACACAGAAATCCTAAGGCGCAGGACAATAAGATATGATGATGGTGGAAGGTTGAGCCGGTAGTTGAGAGCAATTCCAGCGACTCCGGAATCACCTCCATCAATGCCCCGGCAATCAGCACACCCGCGCAAAAAGCAAAAACTACACCCTGGTAGACCTGGAGGCGTAAAACGAGCAGCCCGCCACCAAGGGTCAGAACAAAAGTTGCGCCAGCTACCCAGAATGCTGTCATGGTCGCGTTCCACAAAAAATCGTGCCTGGAGAATACTCTGACCGGGATGGGTCAGCCTACCAATTTGGAGCACGCGGTACTATCCCCTTAGAGTTGCCAATACAGGCTAAATGTAGTGGTTGTCCTGTTGCAAAGCTGAAGCAACTCACCCGTGTGGGTATATGTCATGAAGAACTGACGGACGCCGGGGCGACTCGTGACTCAGCTTCATGCTCCTTGCCCGACAGGCCCTCCAGCCCTTCTTTCACCAGCCAGGGAATCATCAGCAGCGCCGCGACTGGATCCGCCCACCACCAGCTAAGCGCTGCGTTTGCCCCAAGTCCCAATAATAGAGTAAACGAAAGATAGGAGCAGGCCAGCGTCTCTTTGGCCTCCGCTCGTAGTGCCCGACTGCCGACCTCTGTTGCCGCCCGTAACTTTCCGAATGAGACCAACGGCATGATGATGAGAGAGGCTGTGGCCAGCAGCAGGCCGATATAACTCACGTTCGGGACCTCTTGATGCCACAGCATCCAAACGGACTGGATCAGGACATACAGGGCGAGAGCCATAAAAGACAGGCCCACAAAGCGATGGACCACCAGGTCGGCGCGGGCGACCCGGTCAGAATCCGCCCCGCGCGCCTCAAGGCGCAGCCGCCAGATGAGGACACTGGCGGCTGCGAGTTCGATGACGCTGTTGGAGCCAAATTCAATCAGGGCAATACTCGCCGCTTCAACGCCGGCCCACAGCGCAATAACTGCCTCCACCACGTTATAGAGCATGGTGGTAACAACCAGGATGATCCCGACCCGCAGCCAGTATGAGGAGCCCTGTGCTTTCTCCATCCGTCGTCCTCCCTCTACCCCTGTCCTCATATCTTTTCATGGACGGAGGAGAAAGAAAAACTCGACGAAAAGGAAGGGTATCTAACGCGGCCGCATTGCGCGAAAGAGCCAGACCGCGGCCAACAGCAGGGCAAGACAGGCGGCGGCCATCTGGCCGGGGGGGTAATCGTACGCATTCGCCACAATAAAGGCGAAAACACTCATGCCGAGCGAGACCAGCGGAGCCAGGATGAACAGGCTGCCGGCCGTTCGGCCCAGGCTCTTGGCAACCAGGGCCGGCAGCACCAGACTCGCAAAAGCAAACACGACGCCGGAAACACGGATGGAAAACCCGACGGCCAGACCGAGCCAGGTCGAGAGCAGACCATCCCAGAGCCCGGTTCTCAGGCCGGCCGCGCGGGCCATGACCGGGTCAAGAGTGACCAGCAGGATGGATCGATAATACACAACGAAGGCCGTGCCGGTCAGCAGCGCCATACCGGCAAAAATCCAGACATCTTCGGTCCGCGCCCCAATGATCGTGCTGGACAACAGGCGGTTGACTTCCTCCATGCCGTGCGGGCTGTGGGCCAGCAGCAGAATGGAGGCGCTCACCGAGAACAAAAAGACCCAGCCGGTGATGGCCTCGTGGGTTTCCTGACCGGCCCGCCGTCCGCCGCCGGTTGTGAGAAAGGCGGCCAGCACGGCAAACAGCCCGCCCATGAGGGAGTGGACCAAATCGGAATTCCACCAGGAATCCGGACCGAGCAGACCGCCCGACCAGATGCCTAGGGCAATGCCCAACAACGACGCCTGTGAAACCGCCGCGCCGATGAAGATCTGATCACGGGCGACTACCAGCACCCCGATCAGCGAGAGCAGAATGCCAATCAGCCAGCCGGACAGATAGGCGTTCTGGAAGAGCGCCCACGAACTCACGAAACTATCGATCATTGCGAAGCCTAGGAATGCAGGTCGGACGAACCTTCTGGCGCGACGTGCAGATGAATACGCTGGCCGCGCCCATAGACGCGATCCAGGTTGGATTCGTTCAGCACCTGGGCTTTGGGGCCGGCAACAAGGGTTCCTTGGGCGACCAGGCCGATATGGGTGGCGTAGCGTTCGGCAATGCCAAGATTATGGGTGACGAACAGACAGGTGTTGTGCTCCCGCTTGTGAATATCGGTCAAGGTTTGCAGGAAGTCGCCTTCTGCAGCCATGTCAAGGTTGTTCGTCGGCTCGTCCAGAATCAACAGGGCGGGACGTCTCACCAGCGCTCGGGCAACCAGCGCGCGCTGGCGCTGGCCACCCGACAGCGTCCAGTAGTTCTTATGCTTCAGTTGGGCCAGATCAAATGTGCCCAGTGCCCGGTCCAGATACTCCCGTCGTGTGGTCCGGTTCAGGTCGGTGCCGACCAGACCCAGACCGACGAACTCACGGATCGTAATCGGTAGCGTGGGATTGATATCGCAACGCTGCGGTACAAACCCGACCCCATTAGCTACCTGCCGGTAGAGGCGGCCCGTCTGCGGCTTGAGCAACCCGAGCAAGGTCTGGAGCAGGGTGGTCTTGCCGCTGCCGTTCCGGCCCAGCACGAACCACAATTCTCCGGCCCGAATGGTCAGATTGACGCGCCCGAGCACGACAAGGTTGCCGTAGCCAACCGACAGGTTGGTCGTTTGCAGAACAATATCGCTGTCCATGAAGCCGTACTGTACTAGTCGGAAGCCTGACACTGCAAACAGGTCTTACACAGATGCCGGTTCAGCAGATGACCGCCCGCCAGCAGCCCGGCTCCGAGGACAACACACACGACCTCGGCCGTCTCTTCGGGAGAAAGGCGCCCAGCGACGATGAGCAGGGTCGCTGCCCCGAGCAGCAGCAGAGTACGGCGTTGGTGGTGAATGCGAAATCCCCAGCACAGGCTCCCCACGGCCAGTACGAGTGAGGTACCCAGAAGCAGAGTTTCCACCGATTCGTCAGCAAGAAAGCCGAGCCCTACGAACGGTAGCAGAGACAGGAGCAGGGGAGTCGCCATGCAATGAGTAGCGCAGGCCAGCGACAGCCCCGCCCCGAGTTGGTCCACCCACAGAGCGGCCGCGCTTGGTTTAGGGGAAAGGGAGAGGGCCGAATGGGAAAGCATGCGTCTCGACCCGATGCTCTACTTGGTCGTTCCCGCTAACGCTGCTGCGAGTTGCTTCACGTTGTAATCCAGCATATCGAGGTAGTGTGCCGTGCCAGGGCGAGAGTCGGCTTGTTCGGCCATAGGGACGATGGTCGCGCCAGAGCTCTCAGAGACGAATTGGGCATAGCGGGGATCGTAATAGGCCGCTTGCAGAAAGGCTTTCACCCTGTTCGTCTTCATCAACTCGATCACCACGCCCATATGTTTCGTGGTTGGGAGTATGCCCGGCAGGGGCTCGAGATAGGCGATGATGTCGAGCCCGAAGAGTGCGGCAAAGTACACCCAGGCATTATGGTCGCCGACGATCTTGCTGCCGGCATAGGGCCGCAGGCTGCCGAACCAGCCACCCAGCAGAGCCTCCTGTCCCTGACTCTTGAGAAAACTGTCCAGCCGTCCGTGCCGGGCCAACACTACCAGCTTCTCAAAGTCGTAGGCGTCCGCCAGAGCTTCGCCGACCAGGGCCACGCCCAAACGTCGCCGGAAGTCGGCATAGCGCTCGGCGAAATACGGGGCGTTGGTCGGCCGGAGAGCGCTCAGCCGGTCCCGCAGCAGCTGTGCGACACGCAGGCCGTTCGTGGGATCGAGCAGATAGTGGGGGTTACCGAATGGATGGATATCTCCCATGGAGCGGTCGACCGGCGTGCTGGAAACCTCAAGCGGAGCGATGGCCGTGGACGCATCGATATAGCCCTGGCCGCCAAGGAGAATAGCGCCGTTCCGGGCATTTTGCAGCAGGGGCGGCGCCCAGCCAATTTCCAGGTCCAGACCGATCTGGACGTACACATCGCAAGTACTCAGGGCCTTGATGAAGCTCGGCTTGGGCACCACGAAGTGGGGGTTTTCCGTCCCTTTGGCAAAGACCGTCAGTGCCGTCTGCTCGCCACCAATCTCCTGGACCAGGCTGCCGAGGTCCGGCACCGTGGCACAGACTTTGAGCGGCTGTGCCTGGGCGAACGGGGTCAACCACAAGCCGCTAACCAGACTCACAAGTGTTATTACAGAGATAAGAAAACGGATCATCAACATGGGCCTATTCTCCTGCTGTTCGCTTAGAAGTTGTGCGCGGCGTGGGCACCGTACATCCACTCGAAGCCGAGCCAGATGGTATGCGCGTCGTCCTTGAGGTGGCTGGCCATATCGTAGTTGTACTGGAGTCGGATGCGCGAGAATTCGGACGGCCGCCAGACCAGCAACGGAGAGAGGCGGTGGCGGTCATCACGGAACGGATCGTTCTTGCGTCCGCCGATGCTCTGCCCACTCCCGCCGGCATACTCATAGCGCAGGCCGGCAGCCCATCTGGTCTGAAATCCGTATAAAAGCTGGGTGTACAGGCCCCAGTCCTTGAGGGTGCGGCCCGGCAGGCTGGCGAAGTCGCCGGTCTCGGTTTCCTGGGTGTAGCGGGCCACGTGGTAGTCGCGCTTCATGATCTCGGTCTGCCAGGTCAGGAACGGATAACCGAAATTGCCGGCCGGCTGCCAGCGCCACTTCATGTCCAGCCCGTACAGCCAGGTGTCGGCATCCCGCCCGGTCGAGTTTGGCCCGTACAGACCAGACAAGCCAAACACCGCGGTTACGTCGTCGGTAAAGTTGAACGAGTTTTCCCAACGGGTCAGATAGAGGAAATCTCCAAAGCCGCGCACGTCTTGAGCGATAATCGGCCGGCCGGCGATGCCGTCGCCTTGAATGCCGCCGGTCGGCTCCTCAGCGTGCGCGTCTTCACCGGCATGGCCGTGTTCGTCAGCCTGTTCGTCTTCACCGGCGTGACCGTTACCGCCCCCGTGGGCATGGGCCAGTTCTCCGCCCAGGAAGCTGGCCATGGTCACACCGCCCGCGTTCTGCATGCCGAAGTGGAACTCGGAGAACCACGGCGTGGGGGGAAGCCACGAGGCCCGAAAACCGGCTTGTCGCATGCCGTCTCCGCCGAACATGCGGGAGTTGACCACCGGCTGGTCGATCCAGTCCCAGAAGTGGGGGTGTTGCGGGTTGATCAGTCCGAACTCGGTCAGGGAATGGCCGACCTCAAGCTGAAGACTGTAGGGCAGGGCCGACGAGGTGAGAAATGCCTCTTCAAGCTCAAGCGCGGTCTCGCCGGTGCTTGGGTTGACCGAGGTGAGGATATGCGCCTCGCCAGTGAAATAGGGGTCAACCGCGCCGGACAGGGAAAATTCGGCCTGACCCAGGGTGAAGCCTCGTTGTTTCGGGTCGTGGCCACCGCCCTGTAGCGTCGAAATCGCGGCGTCTCGCTCGCTGGAGCCGCCGGTGAAGAACAGCACATCGGCCGAAATGTCAATCAGGCGCAACTGCGTGTTTCCGCCCAGCGGCTGTGACCACAGCGCCCGCCGGTCCGGCTCCGGCTCAAAATCCGGGACGCCGAGTTCGTCAAGCGCCTGGTCTAATGGGGAGTCAACCTGGACGGCCATACGGTCAACTTGTTGTCGCTGTATGGCCTGGACTTGTGCCTCTTGTGCCTCGACTTTTTGCTTGAGTGCCTGATCTCGTGAGGTTGAGTCCTTCTGCATCTGCAAAATGGTGTGCTGGAGTTGCTCGACCGTTTGCTGAAGACGGTCAACCTGGCTGCGGAGGGCTCGGACCTCGGCCGGGTCGCCGGCCTGGGCGCTGGCGCCCGGCGGGGACAAAAGGATGGAGGTGGCCGAGATGAGAGCGATCACGAGTGTTGTACGCATGGGGGTTCCTTGTTGCATAATAGTTGTAATAGAAACATCATTAAAGAACGACCATGGATTGTCAAGCCGACCCGGACCGCCATGGTTCTAGTGCGGGACGAGACACGAGTCGAGTGCAGCAAGAAGCGCCGAACGGTCAAACGCCGCGCCAATAAACACCAGATGATCCTGAGGTTGTGGGGTCAGGGACACCTGTCCGATAAAAAACTCTTTTCCAGTGAACTGTAACTCCCATTGTTTCGAGGAGTCGTGAAAGCGAACGAAGCCCTTCGCCCGCCAGACTTCGTCGGGCAATGCTTGCATCACTTCGGCAAAGGGCTCCGGGACAAAGGAGCACGGCGCGCGATAGGTTAGCGTGTGGAAATGGTCATGCTGGGGTGCGCGAGCAGTGGTAGGGGCCGACCGAGTCCCCTGCTGACTCAGTACCTCGGAAAAATCCACATCGGCGTAGGTGGTCAGGAGAATTTTGGCCCGAGAGTTTTTGCGTTGGACGCCTTGAACCGCTCTTGCGAGTTGCATCCAATGGGCGAGGTCACATTTGTTAATCAAAACGAAGTCTGCCGTCTCAGCAAACGAGCGCAGACCATAGCCTGCCATCTGTTGGGATGAGCCTCGCGCGTCGATGACGGCAATCATCGCGGCAACAAACGCTTGTGACAGCATCTCTATATGGGTGAGTTGATCCAACAGGCGGACGGGATCGGCCAGCCCGGTTGCTTCGATAAATATGACATCGGGCTGCTGGGAGATAAGATCCGTGAGGGCGGAGTTCAGATCCGGCCGTAGGGTACAGCAAATACAGCCATCGGCAAACGTTTTGGTCGGATAGCCTTGTCCCCGGAGGCGTTCGCTATCAGTGCTCACGTCTCCATAATCGTTAATCAAGATGGCAGGTTGGAGACCCTGTGACGCGGCATAGGCTAAGAGCCCCTGCAGGAAGGTCGTCTTGCCACTCCCCAGGAAGCCGGAAATGACGTAGATGGGGACGCTGGGAGCGTTCTCGAATAGTGTTTTTACAGACAGCATAACGCAAGAGACAGTCGAGTGAGACAGATAGGCACCCCCGACAGAGTAACAGGAGGGAAACCCTGTCGGGGGGCCGGGCAAGGAAGGCAGGCGCTCATAGCACCCTCTCTCCTCTGCCCGGAGAGGGATTGAGAGACGGTGAACCCTGGGAAAACGAGGTGCGGTTCATCATGGGCCTCCAGTATCAAGTATTCGATGTATTTGCAACTATATTGTAAAAAGACTATTATAGTGAACACTTCGTATAAAAGGAGAGGCGTGGAGAAAGGTGTGCTTACCTTTCCGTTGTCTGTTGGAAGGAATGGGCCTGAGACACTTTTTTCTTGCCGGAAGTCACAGAAATCGATAGGATGGGCGAGACGCTATGAAAAAGGAAAGGATCGTTCGATCAATCGCAGAACTCCGCGCCCTGGTTCGATCCACCGGGCTGCGGAGCACAGGTCCCCGTGTTGCTGTGCTGCAGCGGCTTCA
Organism: Desulfurellaceae bacterium bin18; assembly: GCA_002238415.1. Taxonomy (GTDB): domain Bacteria; phylum Desulfobacterota; class Binatia; order Bin18; family Bin18; genus Bin18. The sequence goes on from MPMI01000005.1 coordinate 124,194, forward strand.
GCAGGCAATTACTCCTATGAGCCATGCGGAGATCGCCGAAGCCCTGGAGCCGGCGGGATTGGACCGGGCGACACTCTATCGGAATCTCATTGACCTCACTGACGTGGGTCTCTTGTCGCGAACGGATCATGGCGATCACGTCTGGCGTTTTGAACTCCGCGACAATGCGCACGGCCAGGCCGAACAACATCCTCATTTTACCTGTATTGACTGTGGAGAGGTTGAGTGCCTGCCCGATACGAGCATCGAGGTATCCGCACCAGACCGTACGCCTCGTGCAATCAGAAATCACCATTTTGAGGTACAGATCACCGGCCTGTGCGACCGTTGCGCCGCCTAGACTCGGACGGTAGCCCCGGCCCTCGCCGCTGAGCGCAGCCCCGGCCCGCGCTCAGCGGCGAGGGCCGGGGCTGCGCTCAGCGGTCACCCGCAACCCTAGCGTCCAATCGTGTCTGACAGCTTCATCTTTTTCTGGACGGCAGTAAGATAGCCGCCACCGCCTAGCGGTGTGGGAACCTCAAGCTCCTGGACGACTTCTGCCTGAGCCGTGTTGATGACCGAGATCAGGCCGTCTCCACCGTGCGTGACAAATCCCCACTGCCCGTCTGGAGTCAGTGCCGGGAGTCGCAACTGCTGTCCCTCCGCAAATGGCGGCAGGTCTGGATCAAGCGGCTCCTGTAAGGCCGGAAGCGCAATCGTGGTCATGATCTGCGTGAATGTCGGAGACTGGGGGTCGGCATCAAGCAGGAATGCGCGATCGCCCTGCGGGCCTTGCAGAATGTAGAGCGCCACGGTTCTGGAGAGGGCAAAGCGGTGCAACAATCCCGGACCAAGGGCGACTCGGGTGACCGCTCCAGTTTCGAGGTTGCCGACATACGCATCGTTTGACCATTTGGTCCAATCGGTCGGATCCGCAGAATCATCTCGAATAAAGGAAAAAACCGTCCGTTGGTCATCGGCAAGGCGCACATACAACGCGCGCCCTCCACTGCGCTCAGCAGTGCCATAGGGCAGGGTAATACCAGGCGTCAGATCTCCGCCCTCGATGTCTGAGCACTCAATGCCCATGTCCGTCGCTGAGCAATATACTTTCAGCTTATGGCTGATTACATCACCCTGAGGCCGGGAACCTAATTCAACATCGCTGAGGAATGCCTCTTCGTTACTGATGAGGCGACTGAGACGAAAGGCTTCATGAATGCCTTCTTCATGATGTTCCTCTTCGTCCTCGTGTTCGCCTTCGTGTTCGTCCTCATGCTCGCCTTCGTGTTCGTCCTCATGCTCGCCTTCGTGTTCGTCCTCATGCTCGCCTTCATGCTCGTCGTGTTCGTCCTCACCCTCGTGGTCGTGGTCTTCTTCGCCCTCGTGGTCTTCTTCGCCCTCGTGGTCGTCCTCGCCCTCGTGGTCGTCCTCGCCCTCGTGATCTTCTTCACCCTCGTGGTCGTGGTCGTCCTCGCCCTCGTGGTCGTCCTCGCCCTCGTGGTCGCCCGCTTCATCATGACCCGGCGCGCTTTCCGCAAAAGCCAACTCGCTTCCGAGGCGTTGTAAAAGCATGTCGGGGCTTCGGGCGATCGCTATACCGGGCACTTCACTCTCAATAGGGTTCGTTGCAATGGTGCTATAGGACGAGGAAGTCCACCAGCGTAAATCGACCACGGAGACAGACCCCCCACCTGTGCCGTGGTCGTCCTCATGAGCATGCTCATCCTCGTCGTGGCCGTCGTGGTCGTCCTCGTGGCCATGCTCATCCTCGTCTTCTCCTTCGTCATGGTCGTCCTCATGGCCATGCTCATCCTCGTCATGGCCGTCGTGGTCGTCCTCGTCGTGCCCATCCTCATGGCCATGCTCGTCCATGCCATGGTCGTCATACGCACTCTCGTCATGGTCTCCGTGGTCCTCGTGGTCGCTGTCCTCAGTGTGTACTGTACCGGAAGCAACCGCGGCAAATTCCATTTTTGGATGCACGGCTATTTGGCCGACTCCGCCTGCCCAGTTTACGACTGCGCGGCCAATGATGGCCGGTTCCCCTCTGAGATTCATCTTGAGCATGATCATCTCACCGCTCGGACCGGCTTCGCTGTGGGTGTCAGTGTGACCGTGCTCGTCCTCACCCTCGTGCTCGTCCTCACCCTCGTGCTCGTCCTGATGACCGTGCTCGTCCTCACCCTCGTGCTCGTCGGGCGGGGCGGCCTCTTCATTGATAAAAATGAGCCGTTCTCCTTTGAGGGGAAGAAAGCCCGCCTGCGGAGCCATCCGCACGTTATCGAACTCCGCCTGTAAGGTGAGTGATGGGAGTTCATAGACGTAGAGCTTCTCCGCTGCCGGGTCAGCGACGATGAGCTGTCCATCGTTTTGGGCAAGAGCCGGGAGCGTCCAGGCGAACAGTAAGAGGAAAGCGATACTCCAGCGAATGATGAAGTCTCGTAGGAATATACTTCTGTAGCGCATGATTCTTATTTCCTTCTTCTCACAGGAGAGTCTTTCTCTCTTGATGAACGAGAGTCTAATATCAAGGGTTTAGTGTATTTGCAATTGGGTTGTAAAAATATCGTCGTCCATTAATCCGGACGGGCAAGGAGCCAGGATTACGGGATGGCTCAAGCTGGTATGTATAGGACTGTCCGGTGTTCTTCCGGGCGGAGCGGACCGGTAATAATGATCTATAGGCCGTACCGGTCGCGAAGAATGGTCGCGGCCTGTGTGATGGCTGTCAGCTTTTGTTCGGCAAGCGTGGCTGACGCGATGGGATTATCGGCACCGTACCACTCACCTCGTGCGATCAAAAGCACCATTTTGAACCGTTGCGCGGCCTAAGCCTGCTCCGTAATCTGAATCTGAACTGGCCGCACCGAGAATAACAAGGAGCGGCGAGACCGTAGGGGAGGGTTCTGCTGTTGTTGAATTTTACAGACTGCTGAAGACTATAAAGGAAGACGGCCGCCGTACAGCAGCCGTCTTCCTGCGCTTTCATACCGGGGGGATTGTCTACGGGCAGGGTGAAGCTTCCGGATGAAGCGCGTACGTCTCCGGTTCGTGGCCTTCAATGGTCATGACAACATTGAGGGTTTCGCCTGGATCGAGATTCTCGGGAATAGTCGGCCCCATCTCGACAACTCGGGTACCGACACCCAAGTGGACCTCGGTACGAGAGCGACAGATGAGGGTGTTCGTTCGATTTTCGACGGAGCCGCGAAATGAGCTGTTTGACGCATCGAACGCAAACATGAAGTGCTGGTTTTGAAAGACTCCTGAGAAGGGAGTGGAGATAAGAGTAGGAGGGCTTGCCTCATTGGAGCCTTCACCGCCACCTTCACCGCCCGAGCCATGCTCACCGCCACCTTCACCGCCCGAGCCATGCTCACCGCCACCTTCACCGCCACCTTCACCGCCACCTTCACCGCCACCTTCACCGCCACCTTCACCGCCACCTTCACCGCCACCTTCATGGCTTCCCTCAGAACTCTCGCCGCCGCCTGCGGTCCCTGACGGTGCACGGCTGCAATGAAAGGTCTCAATCTCAACCGTCCAATCATCAAAAGTCGTCCCAGGCACCGGAAACTCAAAATTCCGCCGTCCACCTGGGATCAAGCCGCTGATTCGCAACGGACGACCAGACTGGGTCGTATTGACCGTCCGGTCATCATCAAGCGTGACAGCGACTTGCACATCGCATACTGCTTGTGGCGCTTCGTTGCGGACACGTCCGATGAAGGTTTCAGTCACTTCATCAAAGGTCACAGCAATTTCCGTGTCAATGAAGAGACCGGCAAAGGTCTCATTGTACTTTAGCAGCGGCGACTCTGACAGCCCACGGCTGACCCCGCTGCTGACGAATGGACCGCTCTGCTCTTGGCTGTCGCTCAGCCCATTGAAATCCAGGTCGTCATCCGGAAAACCATCCCGGTTGAGGTCATTATCAGCGAATCCGTCGGCATTCAGATCATCATCACGGACGCCGTCATCGTCCGCGTCGGCGACAAAGGAGATCATGCTGAACTGATTTGAGCTAATATCAAAGAGAAGCGGAGTAGTGATGGATTGCCCGTTGATGTCTGCATTCTCGATCAGCACAGCATTCTTATCCTGAACGATGCGGGCAGTGGCATTCGAGAGATCGAGAGTGACGCTGGAGGGTCTCTCTTCCCCTGGTGCGTTCGAGATGAGTACCATAAACATTTGGCTGGCAGTTTCTCCACTCTCGTCTATTGCCGTGACGCTGAATTCATGCCAGCCATTGGTGAACATTCGGGTATTCAGGGCTGCTGAAAATCCCGAGGTAGCCGCCTCAGGCGCGCCTGGGAACGCGGCGGCAACATCGAGCCGCTCACCACCGTACCCCAGTTCCATTGGTGTTTCTCCGTCAACCGAGACCTCCACACGTGCAATCGATGCGGTTGTGCCGAGTGCCCAGCCGTAAACGGCTATGACTCCAGACAGGACTTGGTAGTTGATTTGGTGGTCTCTCGGATTATCGACAAAGAGTTGAGGCGGTGCCGCAAATGTTGGGGAAAAAAGAGCGAAGCTCAGCAGTGCTCCCAGAATCAGCCGAAAGGTATATCGCAAAAAAAACATAATGTAGTACCTCCTTAGCTCGACTATCTGAGCAAGGGATATGCCAGCACGAGGCACCCGAATTTTACCGAATTCTGCTGACATCAAGACGCACAGGAGGGGGGTTCCTACAATTTGTGCAGACTTTTTTTGCGGGGAGACCCTGCAACCGATGGGCGCTTTCAAAGAAAGGCGTCCTCACAACCCATACTTCTTCACTTTATACCAGAGCGACCGCTCACTGATCTCCAGCCGATGAGCAGCCTGGGCTTTGTTGCCCTGTGTTTGGGCAAGGGCCTCGGCGATAAGCTCTCGCTCAAGATGCTCCACTGCCGTATGCAGGGATACGGATCGTGTCTGAGGGGTAGCTCCGCGTGGAGGAGAAGCATCTGGGGACGAGAGAATCTCTTGTGGGAGATGATGTACATCAATGGCTTGCTCTCGGCACAGGACGACAGCACGTTCGAGAACATTTTCCAACTCACGGATGTTTCCGGGCCACGGATAACCTTGCAAACTCTTCAACGCTCGCTCTGTTGTCGTGAGCCCACTTTTGCCGAGTTTCGCCCCATGCTGTTCGAGAAAATGGCTGGCCAGCACGGGAAGATCTTCACCGTTGCCGGAGTGGCGGCATGGCAACGGTAAAGACATTGATCCGATAAAAAAGATCCTCACGGAGTATTCCGTCTTGTACGGCCTGCTGCGGGTTGCGGTTCGTTGCCACAACAATACGAATATCCACCGGGACACGTCGATTACTCCCGAGGCGTTCGATCTCTCGTTCCTGCAATACACGCAAGAGCTTGGCCTGCATTGACACCGGCATTTCCGTAATCTCATCAAGAAAGATCGTTCCTCCATTAGCAAGCTCGAATTTCCCCATCCGGTCGCCGGAAGCTCCGGTAAATGCTCCACGGGCATGCCCAAAGAGTTCACTCTCCAGGATGTCTACTGGTACTGCCGCACAATTCAGGGGAACAAACAGGGCATCTTTCCGCGGTGAGGCGCGGTGAATCGCCCGTGCCGCGAGTTCTTTTCCCGTGCCCGTTTCACCAGTAATGAGAACGCTGGTATTACTTGGGGCCACCTGCTGGATAAGCTTATACACCTGTTGCATGGCAGGGCCATGTCCAACAAACTCGCCCCAGCCTTTCTCAATCTCTTCTCGAAGAAACGTGTTTTCGCGACGAGTCCGCTCCGCAGTCAGCGCACGGGTGATAATCCGCTCAACAGCATCGACATCAAACGGCCTGAGGATGTAATCATAGGCGCCTTTCTTCATCGCCTCGACCGCACTGTCAACCGTGCCATAGGCGGTCAGGAGAATCACCGGTATCTCGGCATCGAGCACACGGATAGCATCGAGCAACTCAACACCATTCATTTCCGGCATGCGTAAGTCCGTTAAGACCAAATCAAAGACTTCCGTTTGGACACAATGGAGTGCTTCTCGCCCATTGGCCGCGGAACGGGTTTCATAGCCCATCTTAGACAGCATGATTTCAAGTACGCGCCGCATACTGGCTTCATCATCGACAACGAGGACACGCTGTTGGCTCACGAGGGAGTGCTCCTCTCTTCCATATTCCGTGGAAACTGTAGGACGAAGCAGGCGCCCTGACCGTCATTGCCCCGCAGGGTGATATGCCCGTGGTGTACGCGGACAATCTGTTGGACGACAGTGAGTCCCAAACCGATACCATTCTCTCGGGTAGTGAAGAATGGCTCAAAGATATGCTCCCGGTGCTCATCTGGAACGCCCGGGCCGTTATCCCTCACCTCGACCGACACATGGGTATCGTCCATATGGGTCCGGAGGATGACCTCGCCTCCGGTGTGGATGGACTGGAAGGCGTTAATCACCAAGTTCAGAAACACTTGTATCATTTGCTCTTCGTCGCACAAGATTGCTGCCGTGCTCTCTTGAAATTCTGCCACAAGGCGGACGTCCTTGCGTGCCGCCTGTGGGGTCAGCATCGCGGTCGTTTGTTGCAGGATCGTATGTACGTCCTGCAAAACAAATGCCGGGGGCTGCGGTCGGGCGAAACTGAGCAGGGAGGAAACAAGCTGATTCAGCCGATCTGTCTCGCTGAGAACGAAGTCCGTCATTTCCCGCCCCTCGTCACTCAACCCCTGCTCGCGCTGAAGAATCTGGGCAGACGAACGGAGGATACCAAGCGGAGTGCGGATTTCATGCGTCATAGCGGCTGCCATCTCTCCAGCTACCGCTAATTTTGCCGCTCTCACAAGCTGATCGCGCGATTCGTCGAGATCATGAATCAGGCGCGTATACGCCTGGGTTAATTCCTGTACCTCTTGCGGTCCGGTTGAGGGAGGGGGGTCTGCCGAGCCGTCCCGCATGAACCGTCGAGTAAACTCCGTCAGGGCAACAACCGGGCGGGCGGTCCGAGCGGCAATGAGTAAAGACACGCCAGCGGCAATGGCCCCAGTTGTCGCCAGGAGCACGAGAAAGACTTGTCCCATTTGCCATATGGGGCGATAGGCAACAGTGGTCGGTTGCAAGACGAGGAGCGACCAGCCGAATCCGGCAAAATTCCGAATTCCACGGGAGCGAACAAATCCGACCAGAAAGGAGGTCCGCTCCGTCCCTGCGATCTCGGTCAAGTAAGCACCGCTGCGCTGCTCTATAGCCGAAGAGGGGAATTGCCATGGGAAGGAAGGACTGTTCGCCATGAGAGCGCTTTGGCGGAAGAGGGACGAGGCGGCAATGAGTTGTCCTTCTCCATCTAGAAGAATGGCTGCCCGGCCCGAACTTCCCTCTGTTTCCTGCAACTCGACCTGCTCCAAGATATTCAAGACCGCAGACCAGTCAAACAGGGCGTGGAGGGTCCCTAACTGTTCCCCGCCGCTCAAGCTGTCGCGCAGAGGAACCCGAAGCCTGAGGGCAAGATTCTCGAATGGAGGGGTAAAGGTAAAAGGCTCAACCGTGATGTGTCCATCCGAAATGGGAACGCGGAGCCAAGTTGGCTGGGATGTGATGAGACGGCCTATGAGATGCGGATCGCTGGCGGCGATGACTTCGCTCTGAGGCGTCGTACAAAAAAGATGAGAATAGACTCCGTAGCCGGATTTGAAGTCACTCAGTAAATCGGAGATGCGCTTGTCTAAATCTCGGATTCTAATCTCTTGCATGACGTCGAGTTGGCGCCAGGTCCGCATATTCTCAAAACGCTCAAACAGCATGCGGTCAATCTGCTCAATCAGAGAGACGGATTGGGCTTCGAGGTTGCGCGCTATTTCCGCACTCAAGGCTGATCGGACCTGAGAAAAGGCGAGAAAAGTTAGGCCTAAGGCGGGGAGAAGGCTCAGACTGATAAAAGCAATAATCAGAATACGACGGATACTCATGGGCCGAGAATGGTATATCTCTTGCAGGGCGTTTGTTCTATGCTGCGCCGTGCTGTGAGTGCTCTAATGGGACGCAGAGGGGCTGTTGCTGCTCTTCTGTTCTGTTGTGCTGTGGTTGCTGTCCAGGGCGGATGTCGAGTACCATCCGTCCATTCTTCCAGTCTTACCCCGTCCGCCCGATATACGCTGGGCCGTGGCCTGACCGTCGGCAATACTGGGCTGACCATTGGTGGGTATGCCAACCTACAGTATGAAGACGTACGCGATAAAGCGCGACGTTTCTCGGTCGACACACTGAGTACACAGCTCTCGTGGGATTTTTTGAGTCGGGCGCAATTCTTCGCGGAAATTGAACTCGAAGACATCTTGATTGCCCAGGATGAGCGTCGTCTCCGTTCGCGCACGGATCCGCTTGAAATCGAGCGATTATATCTTGATCTGTTCGCTTCTGATGCTCTAGTCGGACGAGTCGGCAAATTCTTGACGCCGGTGGGGCGCTGGAATGAAATCCATGCTGCCCCTTTGGTGTGGACAACATCACGACCAAGTATAACCTCCCAGACTTTTTCAGAGAATACAACTGGCGGGATGCTACATGGGGGAGTGACCCCGTTTGGATATGATCTTGAGTATGCTGCTTATGCCGCGTTTCCCGAAGACTTGGACCCGGACAGGGAAGAAGGGGCGTTAGCATTCGAGGAGACGGTCGGCTTTCGGCTGCGTTCCCAGCTTGGAAATTTTCGGTTTGGGATGTCATACGCCAATTTTTTGAAGGAGCGGGAGTTTCATCATGAGTCTGGATGCGAAGAAGGGAGAGGGGAAGATGAGAGTTGTCCAGAGGAAATCGCGTTTGAATCCCGCGAAAATCTGCTTGGCCTGCATTTCTTCTGGTCCCGAAACCGATACGAGCTGAGCAGCGAGTTCGTCTACAGCTTTGGGAGTAAGGGGCTCGATAACAAAGAGTGGGGGCTATTCATCCAAGGCGTCCTTCCACTCGGAGAAACACGCTTGGCAGGCGGCCCATTGACCCGTCATGTGTACGGCATTGGCCGCTATGAATATTTCGACCCGAGCGGGACAGTACCAGGTGCCCATCTGTGGACATTCGGACTGGCCTATCGGCCTATCTCTGCACTGGTTCTCAAAGCGGAATACAGCGCTGCTCATAACAACATCGCCGATGTCCCGGAAGGATTCGCGGCTTCCGTAGCGATTCTCTTTTAACATCTCAGGAAAATTCCCCGTCATGCGTTGTGCCCTACTCCTTTCCCTACCCCTGCTGGGAATCTTCTATCCGATGTGGGTGTCTGCCACAGAACAGATCGCTGTCATCGTCTCGCTTGCGCACTCGGAGGAGGCCGTGGGTCGGGCCGAGTTGAACCGTATTTACGAACGACGACGGCGTTTCTGGAGCAACGGGACAAGGATCGTACCGATCAACCTCTCGGCGGAACATCCGGTACGTAGGCAATTCTCTCGCCTGGTTTTTGAGAAATCGCCCGAAGACATGCAGGACTATTGGAATACCCGATACTTCCAAGGCGTATCACCACCCTATGTCCTTGCGTCCGAGGACGCGGTACTGGCATTTGTTGCGAGTACCCCTGGCTCAATTGGATATGTATCGGCGCGTATTCTCAATGGTCAGGTGAAGGTACTTACATATCTCACCAGTTCAGCGCCACGCTAGAGTCGAGCTTCCTCATATCAGCTCTCCGTCATCGACACCTGAACACGGCTGCTTTGGATAGGGAAGTGGCAGACCGATAACCAACGACCTATAGGCCGTACCGGTCGCGAAGAATGGTCGCGGCCTGTGTGATGGCTGTCAGCTTTTGTTCGGCAAGCGTGGCTGACGCGATGGGATTATCGGCAAACGTGGCAAAGCCGCAGTCGGGCGTCAGCAGGAGCCGCTCGGCCCCAAAAAGACGAATGGCTTTCTCTGCTTTTGCGACAATCTGGTCTACTGTCTCAAGGCTGTGCGTCTTCTGATTCACCACCCCAACGCCGACGCGCCGGTCGTCCGGCAGGCCGCGCAGCACCGCCTCATCTCCGGCCCGAGGCGTGCAGAGTTCAAGCATGAGTGTGCCAACCTTGACGTTTTTCAAGAGCGGCAGGAGGGGCTCATAGTCGCCGGCCAGGGCTACGCTTTCATCCGGTGTCCAGTTGCCGCGACAGATGTGCAGCGCCAGGCGCTCGTGGGGCAGGTCGGCGACCACTTGGTTAATGAGCGATTCGGCCAGGGCCAATTCCTCCGCAGCCTCACGTTTCTCTCCCAGCGCGCCACACATAAATGTGCGGTTGTTTGAGCTGCCGCTGAAGACGACCTCGGTCAGGACCGGCTCGTCCAACTGAACCATGGAGACACCCGCGGCGAGCAAGGAGTGGAGTTCCTCGCGTAAGACCCGGACGATATCTATAGCGAGTTCTTCCCGCGTGTCATAGGCTCGGTCGGAGATGCATTCCATCCACATCGTACGGGTCAGCAGATAGGGGCCGGGCAGGGCGACCTTGAGTGGCTGGTCGGTCAGGCTGGCAAGAAAAGTTGCCTCGTGAACGGTCAGCGAGCGGCTTCGGCCCAGCGGTCCGAAAACGGCCGGATGGCGTACCTTGCCGGCCGGAACGTCCAGGGCGCGCAGCTCACGCTCGAACTCTTCAGGATCATCGACATACGGCAGCAAGTCGGTAATCGGAATCAACTGGCAGTTGTCGAGCAGCCCGCCGACGAAGCTGGCGTAGTTATCCCGGCGCTGCTCGCCGTCGGTGAGCATATCGACGCCGGCACGCTGCTGGGCGGCCACCGTCAGTCGCACGGCGTCATCCGCGGTTTGGCCAAACTCTTCGGACGACATGCGGCCTTCGAGATGATCGTTGAGGGCGCGTAACAGCCAGGGCGGCCGCGGCCAACTGCCGACGCCCATGACTGCCAGGGGGGCAATGCTCGGAGCCGGGGCCGGCGATGGAAGACGGTCGGGAATCACGACCTCGGCGATGGGCTGGGTAATCGGCGCGTATTCCTTTTCGCGTGCTGAACGGGGTTTCGCCTTCTTTTTTTTCTTTTTTGGAGGAGTTGTTGGTTCGGGTTCCGCAGCACGAAGGCCCGCAGCCGGGCCTTTTGAAACCAGGAAGCTGTTCTGTTTGCCCCGGCTGATGTGGGAGACCAGATCGTTTCCGGTCAGACGGCACCAGGCCGGCAGGTCTTCGACCACTGAGGTTTCGGTGGACAGGATTTCGAGCAGTTGGCCTGGGGTGAGGGGATCAATATGCTTGCGGATCAGCAGTAACAGGCCATTGCCACAGTCGAGGTCTCCACCGTCAAAACTATCCGTCGGCTGATACGGGTGCGTCTGAGTATCGGAGTCCATGCCTGCCTATTCCCACGCTTCGTTTCCCTCTCCCAGAAGGAGAGGGGTAGGGTGAGGGTCTGCCCTAATACGACACGCTCGGTGTCCCGCCGGCCAGGAACTCGACCAGCTTGGCACCGCCAACAATCCTGGCCCCCGGAACAAGGTTGTTCTCATCCAGGCCGCGTTTCTTAAAGCAGGGCGAACACACGTATATCGTGCCGTCGGCTTCGGCAAAATTGGTCATCAGTTCCTTGAGCGGGGCAAAGCCGTCCTCGTGCATATCGTCGGCATAGCCGTTGACGGCCAGACGCACGCCCTCGGTGCTCAAGAAGACCAGGGTTTCCTGGTCCGAGCCCAGCGCGGCATTGGCAATCACAAAGGCGACAGTTGCCTTGTCGGTATTATCCTTTGCGTGGGTCAGTGAAACACAGAATTGTCCTGCCATAACGTGTACTCCTTATGTCGGGTGTTGTTGAGAGCGGTATCATAGCCAGCCAGACCGGTGCAAACAACAACGCTCGACCGAGCAGGGTGAAAATTCCCTCCTCGGAGAGGTGGCCCGAAGGGCCGGGGGGGGTGCGGCCTCGCGCCCGGCAGGCGGGGCGGGGGTGGGTGCTGCCTGGCGCCGGGCAGGAGGGAACCCACCCCGCCTTCGGCACCCCTCCCGAGAGGGGATAGGGACAAGCGGAAGCCGTGTTATAGCCCTATGCGCTGGAATCGGCTAAGACTGTGGGAGCCACGAAAGGAAGAGGAGAATCGCATGGGCGCAGACGATACCAACGAACGCAAATACGGTTTTAATACGCGTCAGTTGCACGCAGGACAAAGCCCCGACCCAACGACGGGCAGCCGAGCCGTTCCGATTTACCACACTACGAGTTATCAGTTTAAGAATACGGAGCACGCGGCCAATCTGTTCGCGCTGAGCGAACCCGGCAATATCTATACGCGCATCATGAACCCGACCAACGATGTGTTGGAGCAACGGGTCGCCGCCCTAGAGGGTGGGGTCGGAGCGCTGGCGGCCAGCAGCGGCCACGCGGCGCAGATGATGGCCATCATGGCGCTGTGCGGCCAGGGCGACCATATTGTGACCAGCAGTCGGCTGTATGGGGGCACGTTTAATCAGTTCGCGCATACCTTCCCGCGCATGGGCATTAGCTCGACCTTTGTAGACCCGACCAAGCCGGAAGAATTTGAAAAGGCCATCCAGCCCAATACCAAAATTATCTACGGCGAGACCTTGGGTAACCCGGATATTACGATTTTCCCTTTCGAGGAAGTGTCGGCCATTTCCGAGGCGCATCAGATCCCGGTAATGATAGACAATACGTTTGCTACGCCGTATCTGTGCCGGCCGTTTGAGTGGGGCGCACATATTGTGACGCATAGCACGACCAAGTTCCTGAGTGGCCACGGAACGGCCATCGGCGGCATGATCGTCGATGGCGGTAATTTCGATTGGACCAGCGGACGCTTTCCGAATTTTACCGAGCCGGACCCGTCGTACCACGGCCTGGTATACGCCGACCTTGGAGCGCCGGCTATGATACTCAAATCGCGGGTGCAGATCCTGCGCGACGTGGGCGGCTGCCAGGCCCCGTTTGACAGTTTTACGACCTTGCTCGGGATCGAGACGCTGAGCCTGCGTATGGAACGCCACATCGTAAACGCCCAGCAGGTCGCCGAGTTTCTGGAGGGTCATGCTGGCGTGAACGCGGTCGCTTTCCCCGGACTGGCCAATAGCCCGGACCATGAAAAGGCCAAGAAGTATTTGCCGCTCGGACCCGGCTCGATCATGGGCTTTCAGATCAAGGGTGGCCGGGCCGCGGGTGAGAAATTCATTAACAGTCTCAAGCTGCACAGCCATGTCGCCAATGTCGGAGATGCCAAGAGTCTGGCGATTCACCCGGCCAGTACGACCCATAGTCAGCTCAATGAAGACGAGTTGATCAGTGCTGGTGCAACAGTGGATTTTGTCCGGCTGAGTGTTGGCTTGGAAGATATTGACGACATTATCTGGGACCTGGATCAAGCCTTGCACGCCGCCAAGTAGGCCAGGGTCGGTTCTGAGGAGTGACGGGATAGGGCATGAGTACGAATGGCTCAGTCGGGCTCGTTCAGCCGCAGCGGCTGACCTTTGCTGAGGATGAGCCCTTTCAGTTGGATAGTGGGGCGACCCTTGGTCCGGTGACCGTGGTGTATGAAACCTACGGCCAACTCAATGCCGACCGGACCAACGCCATCCTGATTACGCACGCCCTGAGTGGCAGTGCACATGCGGCCGGCTACCATCAGCCGGACGAAGCCAAAGCCGGCTGGTGGGATGACTGTATCGGACCGGGCAAAGCCTTTGACACGAATAAATTCTTTATCATTTGCAGTAATGTCCTGGGCGGCTGCTACGGCTCGACCGGACCGTCAAACCCTGACCCGGCGACCGGCAAACCGTACGGCATGCACTTTCCGGTCGTGACCATTGGGGACATGGTGCGCGCCCAGGGCCGGCTGATCGATCATCTGGGCATAGACAGCCTGCTGTGTGTGGCCGGCGGCTCCATGGGCGGGATGCAGGCGCTTGAGTGGGCAGCGCATTATCCGCACCGGTTGAAAGCCACCATTCCCATTGCGACCACCGCCCATCACAGCCCCATGCTGATTGCCCTGAGCGAGGTAGGGCGGCAGGCGATTTATGCCGATCCGGCCTGGAATAATGGGGACTATTACGACGCCGGCCTCAAACCCGATGCCGGCCTGGCGGTCGCCCGCATGGTCGGCCATATTACCTATCTGAGCGAAGAGTCCATGCAGCAGAAGTTCGGGCGGCGGCTCCAGGACCAGGTGCGGTACGGCTATGAGTTTCGTTCCGAGTTTCAGGTCGAGAGCTACCTCAAATACAAAGGCCATAATTTTACACGCCGGTTTGACGCCAACAGCTATCTGTATGTGACCAAGGCGATGGACTATTTTGATCTGAGCGCAGAGACCGGGTCGGTGGCGGCCGCCTTTGCCAACTCGGCCGACCTGCGCTACCTGGTGCTGAGTTTTACCAGCGACTGGCTCTACCCGAGCTATCACAGTAAAGAGCTGGTCAGTGCGCTCACCGCGGCCGGTGCAGACGTGACTTATTTGGACGTCCAAAGCTCATGGGGGCACGATGCGTTTCTGCTTGAGGTCGAAACCATGACCAAGCTGCTCAGCGGTTTTCTGGAGCGTTTGGTCCAGTCGGAGCAGGTAGCCCTTCCGTCTGGTTTCCCGCCAACTGTCCCACCAAAGGAGCCGACAAAGACCGAGGCCGCGGCATGAGGGGTGAGGTTGAACCGTCTGCGCCTCCGCGTCCGGCTCTATCGAGCGGGAGTCCGGTCCTGCTGCGGTCAGACCTGCTCGCCATTGCCGATATGGTCCCAGCCGGATCGCGAGTGTTGGACCTGGGCTGTGGTGACGGGGCTCTGCTCGAATATCTGGTGCATAGCAAGCAGGTGATGGGACGGGGCGTAGAACGCAGCGAAGAGGGCATGCTGGCCTGTGTCCGGCGCGGGCTGAGTGTACGCCAGGGAAATCTGGAAGAGGGCTTGGCCGATTACCCGGATGCGAGTTTTGACTCGGTGATTTTGAGCCAGACGTTGCCCTTTTTGAACGATCCGGCCATGATCCTGAGCGAGATGCTCCGGGTTGGCAGCCGTGCGATTGTCAGCTTTCCGAACTGGGGCTTTTGGCGCTGTCGGCTCGAAATGCTTGTTGCCGGTCGCATTCCACAGGTCGTTGATCTGGCCGAACGCTGGCACGAAGCGCCACGCTGGCAGGCGTTTACCGTGGCTGACTTTTGCGACTTTTGTCACCATTTGGACTTCGGCATACTGGAAGAGATCTATCTATCCCGCAGCCGGCGTTTGCAGAGTCTGCGCTATAAAAACCTACGCGCCACCACCGCGGTCTTCGCGTTGCAGCGCTTGTAAGGCGCGGTGTGACGTTCTCCATCGAACATGGCCGACACCCGCTCATCTCCTCCTGTTCTCCAACACAAAGCCTATGACCGGCCGTCGCAGTTTGTCCCGGAAAATCTGTTGCGCGAAGCGCGGCGTCAAATGGGCTTGCCAGAAGGCCAAGTGCCGAGCATCTGTGTACTTGACCCGGACGGGGATATTGTCGCCAGCCTGCTGGATCGGGGTGAAGCGCACGAACACGACCCCTGGGCCTGTTACCATACGACCTTACACCGGTTCACGCTCAACGGGATCGAGATCGGCATTATCCGGCATGTGGTAGGCGCGCCGTTTGCCGTTTTGGTCGCTGAGGAATTATTTGCCTCCGGCTGTCAGTTGCTCATCCATGTCACCTCCTCCGGGCAGATTGTCCGAAAAGAAGAGCCGCCGTTTTTCATCCTGGTCGAAAAAGCTCTACGCGACGAAGGCACGAGCTATCACTACCTGCCGCCGTCTGATTTCTCGTTTTTGAAACCGGAGTTGTTGGAATTGTTTACCTGCGCCCTCTCAGATGGAGATCCACCGGTCTATCGCGGAGCAACCTGGACAACCGACGCCCCGTTTCGAGAAACGCAAGCGGCGATTCGGCACGCGGAACAGCGCGGGATTCTTGCCGTCGAAATGGAAGCCGCCGCCCTGTATGCCTTCGCTCAGGCACGAGACAAGGCGGTCGTATGCTTTGCCCATGTCACTAATCAGATGGGCCGGGTAGAGGGCGATTTTGAAAAAGGTGAAGGGGCCGGCAGTCGCGACGCCTTGCGGTTGATCGCGGCAACGGCCCAGGCGTGGTGGGTGGCTAAGAAGGTTTGATCATCCCGATTCCCTATGGAGGGCTTAGAAAGTCATTGAGACGGGTGATTCCGTCGGTTCGTAGAATCATGCCCGGCTGAACTCGCTCCTGTGCCACCATCCGATTCAGGGCATCAACAATAAGCTTATCCGACAGCCAACGACCTGACCCAGGTCGAAAAATCCCGATAACTCCGTGGTGTGGGACGCGCTCCAAGGCGAGTCGATAGAGTCCTACCGGATCACGGCGACCCTTTCGGCCAACATTCGTGGTCAGAATGGGAAGGGCCAAGCGTTGAGCTGCGGCAAAGACTTCCTCATCGGAAGTTCCTGTTGGCAACTGTACGACATCATACTCTGCCGCTTTCAGACGTGTGAGAAGGACAGTGCTGGCACTATCTTCATCAACGAGAATTTTCACGGTTTCGGCGAATGTGACTGGGCAAGTTCCTCACTGAGGGCCAATTCGTCAGCCGTATCAGCCTCGATTACGTCGTGAAAACGCCCATAGTAGTCCAGGGCTTCCTCAAGAGCTGCTACGGGAAGGGACCAATCCTGAGCAGCGCTCTCAAGACTCTGACCATTCGTCCGCATGGACTCGATAACGCGGGCCACCGGCAGCTTAGGTCGGCCAACAAAGAATGCCTGCCGGAGCCAATGATCCGGCTGCTGCATCAAATAACGATAGACGGGCGCTGCTTGCGTCGTACCGGAGGTTGCAGCGGGAATGTCTAAGGGATGTACGTTGGTCATCATTATCGTTGGTATTTTTGCTAACGTAGCGTCCTAAGTCTCTACGGGCAATAGATTCATTTCGTATTGATTGCGAGCCTTTCACGCCTAGGCTAAAGTAGTCTGAATTCGGACTACTGGAGGTTGGTGTGCGTATCCTGCCGTTAGCCGAAGTCAAGGCAAAGCTGAGTCACCTCGTGGCCGACATTGCGACTACCGACGAGGAAGTTGCGATCACCAAAAACGGTCGGGCAACACGGAAACGATAAGCAGTGGCCGGGGAAGTCAGGTCACGCTTCTCTAACCTGACCTGTGAGTTTGCCAATTTTTGCCAAATGGCCTATCCTGGACAGATGGGTACTATGAACATTTCCCTGCCAGTTTCTCTCAAGTCCTTTGTAGATGAGCAGGTCACGCAACGCGGCTACGGCAGCAGTAGCGAATATGTCCGCGAGTTGATCCGTAAAGACCAGGATCGACAGCACTTACGCGCTTTGTTGCTCGCGGGAGCCGCGTCTGAGCCCTCTTCCGCTGCCGATACTATCTATTTCGACACGCTACGCAAGACGCTCCGTAAAAGAACGGGGCAACGGCGGCAAGGGTGAGCGTCAAGCCGGTCATTCCCCGGGAGCTGGCCAGCCGCGACGTGGACCAGGCCATCGATCACTATCTGGACGAGGGCGGAGAGCGGGTCGGATTAGGCTTTATTGATGCGCTGGAAAAGGCGTATCGGCATATCGCTCGGCATCCAGCGTCGGGGGCACCCCGCTACGCTCAGGAGTTGGATTTGCCGGGTCTACGCGCCTGGCCGCTGAAGCGCTACCCCTACTTGGTATTCTATGTTGAGCGGGACGACCACATTGACGTGTGGCGTGTGCTCCATAGTCAGCGCGACCTCCCAGCCTGGATGCGCGAGTCGGAAACATGACCTGAGAGGGCGGTCGGCTTACGCTCTGATAACCGGCCTGTGGGACTTGGTTAGCGGCTAACATTGAAGGCATAGGAGAGAATTGAGACGGAGAAATAAGCATGGCAAGAGCGAAGACCAGAAGACCCAAGGACATGCCTCCAACACCATTTCCGACAGATTCTGGCGAGCTGTACCAGCAAGGCGATTGGCTCTGGATTCCCTTGCGTAGGGAATGGCGGGACATCTCGGCCAAACCCGAAGAGGTCGTCCGTCAACGCTTCATCCGTCATCTCGTGGACAACTACGGCTACGAACTGTCGCGGATGGATCAGGAACGACCGACCATGCACGGACGCCGGAGCCCGCGCGCCGATATTGTGATCTGGGAGACACCCGAGGCAAAAGCCAAGCGCGGGACACCGATACTTGTGATCGAGTGCAAGGCCGAAAACGTCAATATCAACGTCAAAGACTACTACCAAGGAGAAAGCTACACCCGTGCCGTAGGTTGCGAGTTTTTCATCGCTCATAATTCTCGCTATACGGCGGTCTTCAAGCTCGTACCCGGCCTGCCGGGGGAATTCGTTCAGATCAATGAACTCCCCAAAGCCTCGGATTGGGGCGACGCCAAACGCATCGAAGAAATTAAAAACAGGCTTCGCGCATTCAACCGTAAAGAGTTTCAAGACCTCCTTTTCGAGTGTCACAGCATCCTGCGTGATGTCCACAAGATGGACCCCGGACGTGCTTTCGACACCATCTCGAAAATTCTCTTCATCAAGATGTATGTCGAGCGCTCTGGTTTATACGGAACGTACACCATCGACTTTCTCGACAGGCGCGAAGCGACTCGGATGCCGAATGAGCCGACGGTTCACGAAGGGATGTTTGGACAGACCAAGGACTACTATCAAAGCGACGATATCTTTGCCGAAACCGACCGTCTCGAAATCTCGGAAGCCACCTTCCGGCGCATCGTCAAGAAACTCGAACGCTTCGACCTGTCGAAGACCGGCGACGACATCAAAGGGCTGGCGTTCGAGCAATTTCTCGGCACCACTTTTCGCGGCGAACTCGGCCAGTTCTTCACCCCGCGCCCGGTCGTCGATTTCATGGTCAATCTGCTTGACCCGCAAGAAGGTGAACTGATTTGTGACCCGGCGGCAGGCTCGGGCGGCTTTCTGATCCGTGCCTTTGAACATGTCCGGGAACAAGTTGCAGCAGATGTGCAGAAGCAGAAAGATGAGGCCCGCGCAACAATCGAAGCCAAGAAGCTCAAGCCGGAGAAAGAAGAAAAGCTAATCGCCGAAGCCTTCGTCCGTCTGAACCAAGAGCTTCTACCCTCGGACGACGACAACAAGCCCATCGATACGCGCGTGGGTCGTCTCGCTTGGAATTGCATCTTCGGTTGCGACGCTGAGCCGCGTGCCGCCCGTACCGCTAAGATGAATATGATCATGCACGGCGACGGTCATGGCGGCATTCATCACCACGACGGCTTGGTTGACATAAACGGCATCTTCCCTGAGCGGTTCGACATCGTGTTGACCAATCCGCCGTTTGGCGCAAATGTTGGTAGCGATCAGAAGGTAGGGGGCAGCCAGGAAACCCGCGTGCCCAATGATCCGGCCTACCGGAACCGCTGCCGGACTCGCTACGGCGAGGCATGGGAGGAGAGCCACCAACGTATAATCAACAAAGCGGAAGCTCGCACGAACATCCTTGACCTGTTCGAGATCGGCAAGGACAAGGCGAACCGCGCTACCGAGATCATCTTTGTCGAACGCTGTCTCAGCCTGCTCAAGCCGGGCGGGCGCATGGGCATTGTCCTGCCCGACGGTAATCTGAACAATCCGTCTCTGGCTTGGTTGCGCCGCTGGTGCGAGGGCAAGGCGCGCATCCTCGCCATTGTCAGCTTGCCGGAAGAAACGTTTCGGGACGCGACGGTGAAGGCGTCCCTGGTTTTCCTGCGTCGTTTTACCGAGGTCGATGAGACAGCCTGGGAGACGGTATGGACTGAGGCCCAATCTCTCCATGACGCTGCCTTCGACACAAAACGCAATGATCTTTGCACCAGTCTCGGACAAGGGATCGTGACCGGAGAGAACGAGAACATCGCCTCTCTCCTCGCTGACTTGGCCGAGTTGGGCGTTGAAAGAACCATACCGGCCTGGAGTGAGGGACGGCCACCCAACTACCCGCGCGGCATAGGACCAGCCCGGCTGAAGAATCCCCGCTGGAAGGGGACGGCAACCGACAAGAAACGCGCTGCCCAACTGAAGAAGGACTACATTGCCGCCTTCGATGAGGCGGCTGCGGCTCGGTCC
Organism: Desulfurellaceae bacterium bin18; assembly: GCA_002238415.1. Taxonomy (GTDB): domain Bacteria; phylum Desulfobacterota; class Binatia; order Bin18; family Bin18; genus Bin18. The sequence continues at coordinate 144,202 of MPMI01000005.1, forward strand.
GATGAACTGTCCCGCGAATTGCGGACAGGTCTGCGGTCCATTGACGAAGCCCATAATGCCGCGCTCTGAGCCACGGTGCGGGGAAAGTTCGACTATCCCGTCTTCGTTGCCGCGCCCAAGGCTGTCGGTATCACTTCCACCGGCGAGACTGGCGAGGCAGTGCCGGATGATCTTCCCCAAATACTCGACGCCTATCGAGCTTTCGTGAATTGGGTAGAAGAAGGAGCCAAGCTGGAGGACACACCGGATTTTCCCCTGCCCTCTGCTGCTTGATCCGCCAGTGGAGGGCGCTTGAAACATGGGTCGCTGCGGAAGCCGTTGAAGATCATCATTCACACTTCCCGCGTATGCCGCTTCGTGAGGTCGTCTCACAAAGGCACGAAACGGTTGCCGTCACCGGCTCTTTCGGCGATTGGACACCGATCACCGTGCATCTGACCGGAGAGGTATCGGCTCGGAATAGACAAGCACCCTACAAGGGCAGCATGTTTGCCGTTTATCCCGGCGACATTGTTTTCTCCAAAATCGACGCCCGAAACGGAGCCATCGGGATTCTTCCTTCCGAGATTTCCAAGGCGGTCGTCACACCGGAATTTCCGGCGTTCATTCCCCACCCAGACCGTCTTGATGGTGAGTTCGTGAAGCTCATCCTCAGAACAGGGGGCTTTCTTGCTGCCCTCCGCAGGCAGGCCAGCGGAACGAGTGGAAGGAAGCGTATCACACCGGAGGCGTTTCTTGATCTCCGTATCCCTCTGCCGTCCCTGACCGAGCAGCAATCCATCGTTGCCTCATATCGCGTAATGCTCAGTCGTGCGAAAGAACTGGAACGTGAAGCTGAGGAGATCGAAACGAAGGCGACAGCAGCCTTTGAGACAGCGCTTGGATTCGATCCTCCCAAGCCTTTACCCGCCCGTCCTGTCTTCGTTGTCTCCTTCAAGGACCTAGATCGTTGGAGCCATGAGGGCATTCTTCGTACAACCTTGCATCTCGAAGATAAAGAGCCGAAATTCCCAATTGTTGAGCTAGGGACCGTAGGCAAGGTTAGCTACGGACTACAGAAATCCCCCGCTAATCGTCCCGGTACTCATCCGCGTCCCTATCTGCGAGTTGCCAACGTCCAACGGTCACGTCTCGACCTTGCAGAGATAAAGATGATCAACGTGCCAGACGAGGATATGCCTAAATATCGCTTAGAAGACGGTGATGTCCTTCTTTGCGAAGGCAACAGTGCTGAACTCGTCGGACGTGGAGCCATTTGGCGAAACGAAATCCCCCATTGCGTCCATCAGAATCATGTTTTACGGGCTCGGATGGACACGTCAAAGGTCATCCCTGAATTTGTTCTTTCGGTGATTAACTTATCCTATGGACAAGCCTATTTTCGCTCCAAGGCCAAACACACGACGAATCTTGCCTCAATCAATAGCAAAGAGGTTTCACGCTTTCCTCTACCTCTGCCACCTCTGAGCGAGCAGCAGCGATTGATTGACAAATTGTTCCGCGGAGACAAGGAGGCGGAAAGACTACACCAGGAAGCAACGGCCACTCGCACAAGAGCCTGGACGGACTTTGAGACCGCTGTCTATGCGACGGACGAAGCGGTCAAGGCCCGATAAACCAACCATCGCCGCACTGTGACTTCTGATACAAAGCCGTAGCACTTTGGCCTTCGACGGTGTAGACGGGAACCATTCTATGAGAAAGGAGCAAGAAATATTTGACGATCTTGCGAAGCTGTGCGTGTCGCCAGGATATGTGCACGCAATCGCTTGCCTGTGCTTCAGAGACAACATGGTCTTCTACGACAAAAAAGAGGGAATGACCGCCGACGATATGAGGCCCTTATTCTCTTCCGAGCGATTGATTAGGACAGAGATATCCACTCTCATTGGCCTCCTGATAAAAGAGGAGATTGCTTACGCACTCCCCGATCCTTCGATGCTGTGGCAGTACATCACCAAAACTGAAAGTTTGCTCAAAGAACTGCACGACTCAATGTTGAGACCAGCCATCAAGATGCTGGAGCAAAAGACGAGTCAAAAACACGTTGGGCAATTTTGGACGGGAGAAATATTGCGAGAAGCTATATTCTACGGGAGCGAGTCCGCCTATAGTTTCCAGTATCGCGAGTTATCTCTTAGAAAATATGCCAGAGACAATAGGTGGCTCGAAGATACTAAAAGCTTTTCGATTGAGAGAGTTCGAGACATCACACATATGGCTCAAAAGATCCAGGATGAAAAGCTGACGAAAATAAGAGCAAGATACTCCGACATATGGCCCGCGCTTGTTTTGGCCGGCCACACGCTCACCATCCATGAGATTGCGGATCGTACCGGTATTGAAAGGAGCGAAGTTGAAAAGATTTTGATGGCGTTTTCCGTGCCTCCGAAAAACAGAAATACTAGTTTCCAGTCGCTCAACGATTTTAACATCGTCGCTGCTTCGCCGTTGATTCGATATAATGATGATTCGTTCATATCTTTTCAACAATACAATCTAGTCGAAGCGATGTATGAAAGCCCTTTCTACTGGATGTATGAAGATCAAAATTACAGAGTCACAGCCCAGGAAAACAGAGGAAGGTTTACTGAAGAGTTCTGTCGAGGCCGTCTAGGACTTGCTTTTGGAAAAGAGAATGTCTTTGCGAATGTCGATATATTTGACTCAAAGGGAAAGAAACTCGGCGAGATTGACTGCCTGGTAATCTTCGGAGATCGGATAATTGTACTCCAGGCAAAATCGAAGCGATTGACCTTGGAAGCAAGGAAAGGGAACGATAGGCAAATCAAGGATGATTTCAAAAAGAGCGTTCAAAATTCCTATGATCAGGGCTACAGAGATGCGAATCTTTTAATCGGGAAACATTGCAAATTTACGGACTCCGCGTCGAATGAAATCGATGTCCCTGATGAAATCAAAGAAATATACATATTATGCGTCGTTTCCGACCACTATCCAGCGTTGAGTTTTCAGGCGCGAGAATTCCTCCAATTTGAAGAGACTGATACGATATATCCTCCATTCGTCATGGACGTGTTTACGCTTGACGCGCTGACGGAAATGCTCCAATCACCGCTTTTGCTGCTTAGTTATATAAACCGACGTACTAGTTATTCAGATCGACTGATTGCACCCAATGAGCTAACGATTCTTTCAGATCACTTGAAGAACAATCTTTGGGTTAGCGACGGGCACGATTTGTTTGTTCTCGGCAATGAAATATCTTCATACCTCGATGTCGCTATGACTGTTCGGCGTGAAGGTGTTCCCGGCGAACGAACGCCCGACGGAATATTGACACGCCTTGAAACAACGACCTTGGGACGTATTATCAAAGCAATTGAAGCAATCCCTTCTCCGGCAACAATAGACCTTGGTTTCATGCTACTGACACTCAGCGAAAATACTATTACCGCTATAAGCGAGGGAATCGACAAGATCATTGACTTATCAAGAAAAGACGGGAAAGGACATGATTTTACAATAGGAGTCAGAGAGGGAAGCACCGGACTCACTATCCATTGCAACGACGATCCAATGCCAGTGGCGGTCGAGAGGCTGCAAACCCATTGCGTTCTAAGGAAATATACCGAACGTGCGGACAACTGGTTTGGGATGCGAATATATCCAAAAAACGTTTCATTAATGCTAGGCGTAAGTCTTGGCTACAAATGGGAACAGAATGACGATTTAGATACCTATGCCCGAAGTCTCCTCAAATTTGATGGAAACGATACCTCCACCACACCGGGGACGACAAAGAAGATAGGTCGCAACGAACCATGTCCATGCGGTAGCGGGCGTAAATACAAGAATTGCTGTATGGCGCGTTAGACTTTCCCCCTCGTGCTGGATGCACCCACCCAAACATGCTGCGCAAAGCGTCCAGCGATTATCTGTCGGCCTTCCGTTTCTCCGTGCTGGCACCATTCTACGATCCCCTTGTTGCCCTGACCACGCGGGAGCGGACGTTCAAGCACGAACTGCAACGCCAGGCGGACACGGGACCGGGCCATGCCGTACTCGATGTCGGCTGTGGGATGGGACACTGGCGATATGGATGAAGCAGGCTCGTCTGGAGATTGCCATGGCCGGTACTGACGCCGACCCGGCCATGCTGGTGCGGCCAAGCCAAGCGCGGGCGGATACGGGTAGGGCTAGGAATCCGTCCGTTCAATGAGGGCTTTCAGCGCGGTCATGGCTTCGGTGTGTTGAGTTTGGAGTGCGGTCATGGTTTCTTCGTGCTGGGCCTTCTGATCTTCGTACGCTGCCCCCTAAAGATATCCCATAGAGGAGTGTTCGCTATGGAAATGTGGATTCGCTTCTGGCCCTTTCTCGCGGTCTTTTCCATAATGGTCACGTGGGAATTTCTTTCCCCGCGCCGCATTCTTTCCCAAAGAAGATCAGAGCGCTGGCCCACGAACCTGGGGCTGACGCTGCTCAATGTGGTTTTGGTATGGACTCTGGTAGGAGCCGTGGCATATCTAGCGGCTACTTTTGCGGCAAAACAACAGATTGGACTGCTGCATTGGGTGTCAGCGCCTTTCTGGTTCGCCGTCCCTGTCACTATCCTCGTTCTCGACTTCGCCCTCTACATCCAGCACCGTCTCTTCCATACCTTCTCCCTTCTCTGGCGTTTGCATCAGGTCCACCATGCTGACCTTGGATTCGATGCCACGACTGGCCTCCGTTTTCATCCTATCGAGATATTTCTCTCTCTCGCCTACAAAGCGGTGGTCATTATTGCGCTGGGAGCACCTGTTTGGGCCGCCATCGCCTTTGAAATCATTCTGAACGCCACTTCTGTTTTTAATCACGGGAATGTCAGTCTTCCTGAAAGGCTTGACCGGCGTCTGCGTTGGTTCCTTGTGACGCCAGACATGCATCGGATTCATCACTCTACACGAGCGGTGGAAACCAATGCAAACTTCGGCTTTTCCGTCCCATGGTGGGATCGGCTGTGCGGAACCTACCGGGCAGAGCCGGCGTTGGGACAACTGGGACTTGAGATTGGACTGTCATATTATCGAGCTTCGTTTCACCTCGGGCAGTTATTACTTCTCCCCTTCCGGACTCGCATGCCCCTGGAGAAAGCGTGGAAAGAAATCTCTCCCCTTCAGCTGTGCGAAATGCTGGGAGAAGAAAATCCACCTTATGTGCTCGACGTGCGAGACCTGGGCGAATTTACAGGCGAGCTTGGACATATCGATGGGGCTCACTTGATACCGGTCTCCGATTTAGACAAACGGATGAACGAGTTGACTCCCTGTCGTTCCCAAACGGTCGTCCTGGTGTGAAAGACGGAACGTCGCTCGGGCAGAGCGGCGGACTTGTTAGGGCAAAACGGATTCTCTTCTCTCCTGGTCCTGTCCGGTGGCATGCTCGGATGGACAGGAACAGGGCTGCCCGTATCGCATAAAGCGGAGGCTACCTGACACGCCCTGCCGGGGCGTGCTACATACAGCCGGAGGAAAAAGTGAAAGGAGAGTATATATGGCAGAAATACGAGAAATAACCTCAGGCCTGGAATTCCCCGAAGGCCCGATTGCCATGGATGACGGCAGCGTCATCTTGACCGAGATCAAGCGCGGCACGCTGACGCGGGTCAAACCTGATGGAACCAAGGAAGTCGTAGCCGAAACGGGTGGCGGGCCAAACGGCGCGGCGATTGGACCCGACGGCAAGTGCTACGTGTGTAATAACGGCGGTTTTGAGTGGATAGAAGCCGGCGGGCTGACCGTGCCGCACGGCATCCCCGACAGCTATACCAACGGCTATATCCAACGGGTCGATATCGACACCGGCGCGGCGGAAACGATTTATACCGAGTGTGACGGCCATAGGCTGTGCGGCCCGAACGATATTGTGTTCGATGCCCAAGGCGGCATGTGGTTCAGCGACTTCGGTAAGATCCGCGACCGTGACCGCGACGTATGCGGCCTCTATTACGCCAAGACAGACGGCTCGCTCATCAAGGAAGTCGTCTATCCGATCCAGGGGCCGAACGGCATCGGCTTGGCCCCTGGCGATGCCACCTTGTATGCAGCCCAGACGTTTGAAGCACGGGTGTGGGGCTGGAACGTTACCGGTCCGGGCGAGTTGGAACGTGTGGAAGGGGCGGGTGGTCCGCTCTTGGCCGGTCCGGGTGGTGGCGTCCTGGTGGCAGGGTTATCCGGCTATCAGTTGCTGGATTCCTTAGCGGTTGAGGCTAACGGCAACGTGTGCGTAGCGACCATCCTGAATGGTGGCATTACCGTGTTTGCGCCGGACGGCTCATCGGTTGAGCATGTTCCCGTGCCCGGCGACCCAGTGGTGACCAATATCTGTTTTGGTGGACCGGATCTGAAAACGGCCTACATCACGTTGTCGGGAACGGGTAAGCTGGTGGCCATGGACTGGCCGCGTCCGGGCCTGAAGCTGAATTTCACGCGCTAGGCATCGTTTTTCGTCGGGCCTCTGGAGGAGGGGGCAGCCGACTGCCCCCGACGTTCAGTCCAGATGTTCGTGGCCGGGCTTGTGATGATGTTCCTCATGCGCCTGCGGACTGGTCGGCCGGACATCCCGACCTTTCTCGTGGCTCAGGCAGATACGGCCCAGAAATTTGACATTGGCGCAGGCGTCAACCTCGCCCACATGGCACTCCGCAACGTTTGGAATAAAAAAGCGATACGGCCCGCCTTTGTTCTCCGGCAGGGCCGCATCGTTGAAACGATACGCGATAATGCCCTCTTGTACGGCTTCCAGCGGCACACTGGCGGAAAATTTTCCGTCGGTGGACTCCAGGGTGATATAGCGGGCGGTTTCTTTTGGCCCGACCTGTTCCAATACTGCTTGGAGTCGGATGGCGCTGCCTTCGCGGCCGGGAATAAGCCGGCTCACGTCCCCAATCTGATCCGATAGCGCCCGCAACTCGGCAAAACCAAAGGCTCTGGGCGACCGGACTTCGCCTTCAACGTGTAATTGTGTCATGTCTTCTCCTCCGGCTCACGAGAGATATGATCCGTATTATACCATGGTCAAAGGAGGCCGTCTTGTAGGGAAGAGTGGCCTGTTGACCCTCTACTGCGGGTGGGGCAAGCTGGCGCTCAGGCTGCGTGGGGAGGAATACCGAGATGCGGATTATTAGCTGTAACCTGAATGGCATCCGGTCGGCGGCCAGCAAAGGATTTTTTGCCTGGCTGGAGCAACAAAGTGCCGACGTAGTGTGTGTTCAAGAGCTCAAAGCCCAGGAAAAGGATGTTATCCCTACCTATCAAGAAGCCGCAGGCCTGACCGGGACATTTCACTACGCACAAAAGCCGGGTTATTCCGGTGTAGGCATTTATGCCCGGCGGCAACCGGACGCCGTCAGAGTCGGTTGGGGCTGGCCTGACGCGGACCGCGAAGGACGTTATCTACGGGCGGACTTCGGCCGGCTTTCCGTAATTTCGCTCTACCTGCCGTCCGGTTCGAGCTCAGAAGAGCGTCAGGGTGTGAAATACCGGTTCATGGACAAGCTCTTACCGGAGTTGAAAGCGCTGCGCGCCAGCCGACGCCATGCCGTGCTGTGCGGGGACTGGAATATTGCCCATACCAAGAAGGATATAAAAAATTGGCGAGGTAATCAGAAAAACTCCGGCTTTCTCCCCGAAGAACGCGACTGGATGACGCGGGTGTTCGATGAGGTGGGTCTTGCGGATGCATTTCGACAGGTTAATCCGGACGCGGAGGAATATACCTGGTGGTCATTTCGCGGCCAGGCTTGGGCAAAAGACGTTGGCTGGCGGATCGATTACCAAGTGGTCACACCGGGCTTAGCCAAACTGGCAACGCAGACAGCGATCTACAAGGAAGAACGTTTTTCGGATCATGCACCGCTGAGTATCGATTACGATTATGCGTTTGACGGTCCACAGCCACGCAAGCCCGCTGTGGCGGGTTCAAAAAGGGTCCGTTTACGGAAAGCTTCCGTAAAGCGGCCTTCCCGGAAGCGTAGGGCGGATTGAGGGGGAGGGGTAAGAAGTAGAGTCTCTTCTCAGGCCAGCACTTTTTTGCATTCAGCGGTGACTTTAGCGCATGCCTCGGCGGTCTCCATGCAGAGCGGATGGTGGGTATGCTTGCGACATTCCGCCTCACACGCGTCATGAACAGCTATGCAGACGGGGATAAAGGCTTTGAGTTGGGCGGAATCGGCTGCGGCGAGCACACCTAGCGCTTCACTCACAGCGTTCATCTCTTGAATGCGCGCAGCACAGGCGGACAGCGACGTGTCACCTGTTACAAACAGGTTCAGACAGTGCTTGAGGCACATCGACCCGATGCCCACACAGGCTTGGGCTACCAGGACGAGATCCCGGTGTTTTGGGGTGGCGTCGTGTACATGTTCAGCCTGCTCGTGCTGGGCGGCCAGGGCTGGGGAGGCCACCAGCCCGGCCAGGGCAGCGCCCGAGACGCCTAGCAGGACATCGCGCCGTTTTATGGTGGCTAGCTCGGCGGGATCAGTATCGCTCTTTTTGTGTACATACATGAATGACTCCTTCTATTGTGCGACCCACTTTCAACTCCGGTGAAAGTATACCATATTTTATACGCGCAGTACTCGTACCAGTGGGGGTGAGTCTTGCTCTTGAGAACGGCGTCTTATAGGAAAGGCAAGGGAGTGGGAGACTTGTCTTGAAGCGGCCCTATATCATTCGCTGTCTCGTCCTGCTGCTCGTCCTCGCCTTTATGGGCCAGGGTCGAGTCGGGCAGGGAATCCGGTCTCTTCTCTTTGCAGACCAGTATGCCTGCTGTAAGACGAAACAGCACTGTCCCATCTCGTACGGAAAAAAAACGCATGGGCATTCCTCTCATAGCCCGGATTGCCCGCATGCGCACAAGAAGACACGGGCCAGCTTCCAGTGTGCCTTGCAAACCTGTCATCCGTCCGGGCCGGATGGCGTGGTGTCAGCGCAGTCCCTGCGATTCGTGTTGACGCGGAGCGCCGGACTGCCCGGTCCCCAGCGAGAGCAACGTTTCCATTTTTCACAGCCGCTCCGCTATGCCGAGCTAGCTACTGCACCTCCCACACCTCCGCCCCGTTCTCCACAGTTCGTATAAGTAGCATTCGCGCGGTCTTATCAGACAGCGAACGTCAAAGGATCGCCCGCTCCGTGGCAAGAGCACTGCCACGTGAACGGGACGAGGTGCTGGACGACTCGCGTCCGGCCAACTGAAAGTGGAGAACAACACAATGTTAGAACTGTACTCGGGCATCTGGAGAAGATGCGTTTGGAGTCTGGTTGCTCTGAGCCTGTTTGTGGCTATCGGAGAACGGACGAGCTTTGCGCAAACCCAGGAAGAGACTTCGGGCTCTGGAGAAGAACGCGCACAACCGAAAGCGGTTGAACTGGAAGACCTGCTCGTCTCGGTCGAACGCATTACCCCTGTCAGCGGAGCGGTGACCGCTGTGGTAACGGCCGAGCAGATCCGAGAATCTCAGGCCAAGGATGTCGCTGAAGTCCTGAAAGGCGGGGTCCCCGGTGTGACCGGCAAGCGGAGTGGGGGCATCAATCTTGACCCGGTTATTCGCGGGCTGCGTGAAGACCGTCTGAGTGTCATGACCAATGGCACGAAGATATGGGGGGGCGGGCCGTTTCGCATGGACCCGCCGACCTCGCTGCTGGATGTGGATGAGCTGGAAGCCATCGAAGTGATCAAGGGGCCATACTCGGTGACGCGCGGTCCGAGCAGTATCGGTGGAACGATTAACCTGGTCACCAAGAAACCGGAGCTTTCACCGCACTGGGATGCGCATGGTTCGGTTGGAGCAGCCTACATCAGCAATTACAACGGTTTTACCACCAAGGCATCGATCAGTGCCGGTGGGCCCAGCCTGGCGTTTCGACTGGCCGGTAGCTACCGCGATTATCAGGATTATGATTCGGGTGACGGCGAGCGTATCCAGTCCGGGTTTCAGAGCCAGTCGGTTTCCGGCACTCTCCTCTGGCGGCCGCACGCCGATCATCGTTTTCTGCTGTCCATGAGCCGGGAATCCGACCGGGATACCCGTTTCGACGCGCTGCCGCTGCACATGGAAGAAGATGATGCCTATCTCGGCTCCGTATCCTATACCTTCAGTAATCCGTTCCCGTTTGTGGAGAGCCTGCAATTCAGCGGCTACTACAACTATGTGCACCACCGCATGAACAATGACCATAAGCCCCACCGGGCCGGGAGTGGCGCCGGCGGAGGCATGCAGGATGGCTCCGGTCCCGGTATGCAGGATGGCTCCGGACACCCTGCCGGGCACGCGAATGGAGAACACGGCCAGCATGACAGTATGGCGGGGCAGGGTC
>MPMI01000079.1 GCA_002238415.1 Desulfurellaceae bacterium bin18
CGCGCTCTACTCAGCAACCAGGGAGGTGATTGACCGGCAAACGACAACCTGATATTTGTCTAATCGCTCCGCTCCCAGGGTGGTCAATGACCGTGAAAATCTCGGTCAATGACGATGAAAATTCACACCCTGGGGATAAACCTCCTTGACAGGTCCCTCCTCGGCTTGGATCTTCTTTACGTAGGTATTGCAGTTGTTGTTGTTGACGGCTAGGACCACCTTTTTAACGTCGCCGGCCATCTCAATGGTCACGTCCGGTATGGCGCAGTCAACGCCTTCGGTCTTTTCGCCGTTATCGACCACGTCGCCCTCGGCCACGTTGCTCCTGGTGTCGTCGCCGTCTACTGTGATCCGAACGCTGGATTCCTCTTTCGCCGGCGGCGCCTGGGCGTTGGCGGGTAATCCGTTGATCACCAACCACGAGGCGGTCAGCAATGCGGCCATGGCCACTGTGGACGCGACAAATTTTATCGGGAATCTCATGGTGGTTTCCTCTCGATTACGGTATCGTCGGGTTGTTCAGGTCGCCTCCTGTTCGTAAGTTGGCGCAGTATAACCGCACGTAATAATAAAAATCAACATTGCGAATAATAGAACAGCGGCGTCAGGTTCGCTGACGCCGCTGTTTCCCGATGGTGTAAAATCGCCACCAGAGTATGCGATGACGGTCTTGCCCAAAAACTGGGGTAGGATGAAATCCGACGGCTACTCGGCGAGACTGCACGGGCCCGGCGTGCCGGATATGAAGCAGGAAGATTCAGGACGCAAGTTGGTCGCGAACCGGAGCTCGACGGTTCCGTCGGGACGACGCGCTATTTTTGCCGGCCAGTGGATTGAACGATTATCGGGATGCCTGATTACGGCAAGTCTTCGCCTCGTATCCCAAAATGAGGAACGGGCGCAACATCTGAGTCTGGATCTTGCGCCCGTTTTGGAGAGAATTGCGAAACTGAAAATGTGACTAGCCCGTGACTGAAATGCGTCAGATATTATACGGTTTCCGTCACTCATTTTTCGGCCCTTCCAGCAGTCAATTGGAGGGCGGCGATAGTATACTATCCTGCGTCTGGGCGTTGCCTTATGGCTCTTCCTTGCGGCCGAGGCTTTCCTTGGGGTTGTCGGTTCAGATATCTGAAACAACTGGAGGTTCTGGCTATGGCATCGCCGTTCGACCCCTTCGGAGCTAACATGTCCGACAAGGCAAAAGCCATCCTGTTGAGTGCCGCAAAGGGAGGCGGAACCAGACAAGGGCTGATCACGTTCGACTTACCGGAAGTGTCGGGCCCGCACGGTATAGTTGCGGACCCGACTGGCATCGAGACTTGTACCGCAGGCGACGAAGCTATGCCGGATAGCGGGACAAATCACCGCACCTCTCTCGAGTATCGGGAAGCAGCGAGAGAGCTAGCCGCTGCCCACTATGCGGAGCACGTTGCCGATGATACCTACCGATTAACGTTGGAGGGTTATCGCCAGGCAGATCGCATCACGGAAGCAGGGTCGTAAATGAGACTCACTCCGCGACAGCAGAAAATCATCGCTGGGTTGGTGTGGCTGGCGTGCCTGACCGCCGGCTTTTCCGCCATCTGCATTTCGGCGTTGTGAGATTTATGCGCGATATTGGAAGGGTTTGGTAGTGCCCAAAGACCCGTTAAACGAAACCGCAGGAACTATGCCGTATCTTTCCGCCAAACGAAGCAGGCGCCTCGGGTTACCATACCACCATGTCTCTCATGCCTGCATAGTCATCGGCTCGGAGGCGGGTCAGCACCGTCGCGACGTACGCGAGACGGGCGATGCCGACATGCAGGCGGACCTTGGCGGGTCAGGACCGGCCCATCCTGAACTTGATGTCGTAGTTGATGATGAAGTCCAGCTCTTCGTCGGTGAAGCCGTAGTGTTCGGCCAGCACGCGGTCAATTTTGTCTACGATGGGCTTGGACGGCTTCTGATCGAACTCGTCATATATGACCCTGCCCGTGGTTTGGTATCGGGACTCCTTGCGCTGGCTGTGCCGCCTGAAGCTCTTCATGAGTTCGTCCGTCAATTGGGACAACTGCTGTTTGGCCGCTGTTTCCATGCGGGCCATGCCGAGGGGGAAGTTCTCAATCTCTCTGAGATTCAGGTGCCGGCAGTCAGAGAGAAGTAGGAACCACCAGTAGAACAGCGAACTGTTCAGTGCTGCGACCGCGACAGATGCGTCGTCTACTCCGGCGAGCCTGATGGTTTTGACCTGGGTTGAAATCTGTTCGCCGTCGCGTTCATTCCAGAAGTACGGGGCAAAATCCATAGCCCTCACCCAGTATTGGGGTGCGTTGTGGAAATGAACTTTTCCTGTTCCTGAACGCGCGAGGCTGTTGCGAAGCGTATTCTGTTCCGTCATCCGTGATAACACGGCTAAAGCAGGCCGAGGCCCAATCTTGGGCAAGGTCCCTCTAGGGATGTTCTTAACCCTGATTAGAGGAGCGAGGTCTATGGTGTCGAATAGATGTGGCCGAGCCTCCGTGTACCACCGGTTATAGGTCGTAGAGTGAACCGCATCGGCACCCCTGTCCGATCTCACTGATAGGATGATGGTGGCGCGGATATGCTCCAACCCGTCAAATAGCCTGGCGGGGCGGTCATCAAAATGGGAGAGCCAAAGGCCGTCGCTTTGAGTA
>MPMI01000045.1 GCA_002238415.1 Desulfurellaceae bacterium bin18
CACCCCAGCCCTCTCCCCCCAGGGGAGAGGGAGCCCCCTACGGAAGGGAACGGCGGGCGATACGGAAGCGTAAATGGCGCTAGTCGCTTGACGTCGCGTTTGAACTGCGTCGAGCGGACCGGGGTGAGCACGTTTTGTCAAATTCCCAGGTCCTGAAACAGATCGTCCGGCGTGTCGAAGCGTTTTCCCTTGCCACTCTCCAACTCGTTTATCGCTTTGGCGGTGACGGCATTGGGCACTCGGTCCGTAAATGGCAGGCACTTTTCCTCCGCGATGCGTGCCAGCAGCAGACGAATGGCGTCCGATACGGACAGTCCCAGCGCTTCCAGTGCTTCAGCCGCTCGTGCCTTTATATCTGGATCAATGCGAGCTCGTACAACGGTATCCGTACGCATAGTGCCGGTCTCCTCAGGGGATGCCTCACCATAGAGTAACCGGGATCAAGGTCAATGGGATCGTCGCGGGTGACAAGGCCGAGTAGAGCAACATCCCTCAGACTCAGCCGCCTCACACAGGTCTTTATCCGCAGAGACGAAAAAATCGACGGCATTTAGCGGTCGCTACGGTCATCAATGATATCGTGAGCCAGCGATCCTGAACATCTGGAAAGTATACCGTGCGCCTCGTCAAGAGAGATAATATCTTCCCCGCGTACCTGTTCTGCGCACCAGTCCATGAATTCTGAATCCAGACCTTCACGGTCGGCGACACCGCTGGAGTCAAGGGCTTCCTGTAAGACGCTCTGCCACGGTTCCCCGTTTCTGTTTGCCTGCTCGGCTATCACGCGCTTCTGCCCTGGGCTTAATCGAATATCTTCCGGCTTAACGGTCATGCCCTTCGTGCTCCTCATTATTCCTCGTATACAGTATCTTGTGTTTTTGGAAAATGACACAGCAAACATGGGTCGTGGTTCAGTTTGCTTGTTCCCCCTCACCCCAGCCCTCTCCCCCCAGGGGAGAGGGCTGGGGTGAGGGGGCGCCCTGCGCACCGGGAGGCTGGTGCGTGGGATGCACCCTACGGAAGGGAACGGCGGGCGATACGGATAGTCCCGGCGCTTCCAGCGACTCAGTCGCCCGCGCTTTTTTTAGAAGCTGCGTTTGTTTGCGTAGGATAGGGGAATTTTTTGGTCCGTTCCTACCTCAGCATCTCAAGATGCCGCTCGGCACATTTCTCATCTATCTCCAAATGTCTGACCATTTGTTTAATCTCTCCTTTTTGAATCTCAGGGTCATCTTCACCGTGCGCTCCCTTGGAGAGGTGGTAGGTTTTCCCGTTGTATCGGACCCACTGCCTATGTTTCTTTTTCTCAATAGAATAGCCGGACGCACACTTGTCCAGCATGCGCCGTATTTTGCTCATACGAGCACGTCCCGAGGTCGCCATAAGTCAAGCAGGAAGTGGGAGGACTATGCAGCCATATCGAGCACAACCAGTTGCTGGTCCTCAACCGGGGTCACATTGTACTCTGGCGTACTCTTCACTTTTTGAATCGTGATGGTTGCTTCTGTAGTATCCGCCGATTTTCTTGCGAGTCCTTCTTCCTGGTGCCCCACCGCTCTGACCTGCTCTACTGCTGCCCACCACTCTGCGTCTGTTGGTCGGCAGACTTCGGAGAAGAATTGGAGCACGGCTTTTTTGAAACTGGCGAACGTGGCCTGTTCTTCGGCAATATCAAAAAGCACCTCTCTATAGGCTTCCCTGAATTCGACGTAAGCAGCCGTGCGCGTTGCGGCCCCCGCCGCAATGCCTCCGGGTTGGACGCCGTTGATCCAGACCATTCCCTCTTCGTCGGAGTTGCACTCCACCACCGCCCGACCACACGCTTCAACTTCGGCAAGAAATCCGCTCCCGAATATCCTGTCTTGAAACGTAAAAAAGAGCGGTAATCTATCCATCATTTTCTCCATTCAACAACAGTATGTGTCTGTCTTGTGGGGTAATCTAGGGCGCTTCTGCCAATATGGCAAGAGAGGACGCGCTCCCAGAGGCGTGGGATCAGCACCCGCTGTTGCCCTGGGCTTAATTGGATGTCTTCCGGCTTAACGGTCATGCCCTTCGTGCTCCTCATTATTCCTCGTATACAGTATCTTGTGTTTTTGGAAAATGACACAGCAAACATGGGCCGTGGTTCAGTTTGCTTGTTCCCCCTCACCCCAGCCCTCTCCCCCCAGGGGAGAGGGAGCCTTCGTAGGGGGCGTCCTGCGCACCGGGAGGCTGGTGCGTGGGATGCACACCCCACGGAAGGGACCGGCGGGCGATACGGAAGCGTAAATGGCGCTAGAGCGGTTTACGATACGTTGTCGCCGTACCGGTGCGTTCTCGTCATGCCGGACGTGATCCGGCATCCAGAGGCCGGGGGGGCTGGGAGTCAGTTTGCTTATTCCCCCTCACCCCAGCCCTCTCCCTCCAGGGGAGAGGGAGCAGATTTTCCCTTTTAGGCGCTCGCGCCTTTATATCGGGGTCAATTCGGGCTTGTACAATAGTATCGGCGCGCATAGTATCGCTCTCCTCATTATGTGCTCTACCATAGCCATAGCCGCAAGGCGTAACAGGGATCAGGGTCAATGGGATCGTCGCGGGTGACGAACTCAACCGGCGTTTTTTACTCCGTAAGAGGAGTCCTATGAGTAGGGATGTGCGGGATACCTATATTCGCCAGGTTGTGGCCGGAAAATCGTTTGCCGATGTCGGCGGGTTGTGGGGGACGGTCAACGAGAAGGTCTCGGTTGCCCATACGCACGGTGCGCGCACGCTGAGCATGATTGATGTCTCACCGCCCGACAGTGAGTTGTGGTCGTTGTTTGAGGAGCGGCGGCGCACGCTCCGGCTGCCGGCGGTGGAGTGTGTCAGCGCAGATATCCTGACCCTGGCAGAGGCCGACCCTCGCCCGCAGTTCGATGTCGTGCACTGCTCCGGGGTGCTGTACCATATGCCCGAGCCCATGCAGTTTTTACGCGCCTTACGCAGGATAACCGGTGAGGCCCTCGTCCTCACCTCGGCGATCACCGCGACTCGGGTCGAAAGCGCACAAGGGGTCCTTGAGCTGCCCGCCGCGGCCATGCTGTGTGTTCCGGCTCTCCAGGGCCGCGAGCGTGAGATTGTCCAGGCGTATTGGCAGGGCATTGTCGGTGACGGGGCGTTCGGCATCACGCGGGAGGTGGCGGAGTGGAGCTTTGAGGATTTCGGTCCCTGGTGGTGGCTACCGACGGCTGAGGCGCTCAGAGCCATGTGCGAAGTGACCGGGTTCCGCTATGAGGCCGGAGCGCCGAGCTGGAACGGCAATGCGTATACGGTGCGGCTGTCGGTTCGGTAGAACACTGGTGACAGGCTAGGACCGTGTTAGGGCTCTGTATGAGAACCACTTGGCGTTTTTATGCTCGGTTGTGGACCTTCTTTTTCCTGATTCTTGCCGGGGTGTCCGGATGTCACTCCGAGACGCCTCTTCCGACTGGCCAGGGAACTCCGACGAGCCAAGGCGCTCCGCGATATGTCGGCTTCTCTATCATGGGACCGGATTGGCAGGTAGCGGAAGTCTTTGCGAACGAGGCTGAACGATTAACTTACCTTGAAGAGCAGGGCTACCTGATGGCGCAGCATACGTCCAGGCTGCACGGGAATATGGTACGTGTGCCGATCTATATGTGGACGGTGCTCGGCTCAGGACTGCCGTCGGCCACTGCGTCAACCCGCAAGCCGCTCTATCAGATTGATACTGACTCGATTGCTGCGTCCACAGAGAAAATCTCGACATTTTTACGGGCCAGCCTGGCCGGAATGGAAAAGGATCAAGACGTAACCGGCCAGCCTTTGCGGTGGCAACAGTGGGACGCCCTCCTGGCAGGCATCCAAAAATACAATGCAGAACTGGCAGCCGACCCGGCGAATACATACCCGGCCGTCCTGGCGACCATCGTTTTAACTTCCTTCCCGCCAGCGGAGATCATCGAAGCACCCAACGGGGAGGAGGTCCGGGGGCTCTACCAGGAAACGCATATTCGCTTTGTCCGCAAGTTGGTGCAGCGCTACGGACGGGGCTATGCACGAGACGGAACGCCCGCCATGTTCCCGGTTGTTGCGGCGATTGAGATGATCAATGAGCCCGATTATATGTGGCTGCCGGACGAACTGAAAATCGAAAAGGCGCTCAACCCGGACGCGTATCCGTGCGATAAATATATTACGCAACTGCATCTGTCTCAGGTCCCGGAAAACGACCTGCCGGGGAAGGGGTGTATTCGGAAAGATGGGTATTATCAGGAACAACCTCTCCCCGTGCCCGCCAGCGAAACCCCTCTGAAAGATTTTCGCTGGGGATCGAAATTTGATGTTTATGTCAAGTTTTTTGCCCAGTTGCACGAGCATGTTTCATTCGCCGCCAAGGATGAAATTGCACAGGGAAAGGCGGATATGGTCGTGGTATCCGCTGCGGTCACCCATGTGAATATCGACTGGTTCGTGCGGATGTTCCGAGCCAATCCGGAGACCTTTCGATATGTCGATAAAATTGCCATCCATCCCTATCATTGGCCCAGACATGACATACACGATATGATGTTTGTTGACGCGCAGTCGCGAGAGGATTGGCCTACTCTGAATCCTCGTGTCTTCGCTCGGGACTATTTCAAACGCTTTGATTTCATTCGTGAGCTGGCCGCCCTGGTTGCCGAGCCCGACTTGGAGAAGAGCTACGGTTTATCGGGAAAAGCCCTATGGGTGACGGAGTTCGGGATTCCAACAAAGAAATTAGGCAAAGCCAACGCGTCGATTCCTCGGCATTGGAATATTTTTATCTATGACCGCGCTTCGGGGATACCGGACGGGGTAGGGGCGATTGTCTGGGAAGACAAATGGGACGCCTTTTTCGAGCAGGTTCCGGCGAACTTTCTTCATACCAATCATATTGAAGCGTTCCTGATTTACACTCTGAGGGAGTCCGTGGGGAATGAGACGAACGATGAGAATCACAGTAATTTTTCGCTCTACACGTCCGACTGGTCCGGCCGCCTGGACGCTTCGACCTTCCAACAACTGTCCGACTTTTTTCAGGGATTCCTGGAGAAAGAGACAAAGATGTAGAGGAGAATCTGCTCCGGCTCCCCACCTGGATACGCATCTACTTTCTCGATTTCAACGTGGTGGTCAAGCGGCCTCGGTTCCCGGCAGGCGTTGGTGATTATTCCTCTTTTTGCAAGTCTTTCTGCTCTTCAGCCCGTGGCCGGAATACAGGCAGGTGCTGCGGGGAGCCTGCTGCACGGACGAGGGTTGCCCGGTCGTTCCGTGTTCTCACTCC
Source organism: Desulfurellaceae bacterium bin18 (assembly GCA_002238415.1). Lineage (GTDB taxonomy): Bacteria > Desulfobacterota > Binatia > Bin18 > Bin18 > Bin18. The sequence continues at coordinate 5,291 of MPMI01000045.1, forward strand.
AAAGGCTTCAAGCGTATTTTTGCCCGATCGAAAAAATTGAGGGTCAAGCAATGCTGACCACCGTCCGTCTCTTCCCTTGACTGCAAAAGACCAGGGCTGTGTGACGGCCCGCACGGTTTCATTCAACGCGAGGGCGATGAATCTGAATTCTTCGGAGTGGAGCGTGCCGGTGATGTGAGCAGGGAGAAACTGTGCTTTCGGATCGACCTGAGCAAAATGCTTTAACTGATCGATCGTGATTGCAAATTGGGTATCCTCACTCATGGGCATATCCTGGATGCGTTGTCCTACGAGAGCCGAAAGTGAAGCGTGGGGCACTACCGGATCATCAGGCGGGAAGCGGTCGGCTTGTTTGCCGACCGCTTCCCGGACCGCAGTGTTAAACCGATCCAGGGCGATTTGCGTAGAAAGAGAAGATGATTTCTCGGTTCCTGCTCGTGGTTCGGGCGAAAACGCCGAGCCGCCGTCAACCGGCCAGGGCAGCTTGATTCCCAGGATATCCGCTATAGTAGGCAGGATATCGATGGTTTCCATATTGCGATCAAGAATTTCGCCCTGCTGCTGAAATGGTGCCTTGACAAAGAGCGGGATAGCCATGATGTCGGCAAAATTCGTTTTTGTAACAGCGCGCCTATTATCGTGCGGACGAAAGCTGGCACCATGATCGGCTGTAATGACAATCAGCGATTTTTCGTATAGTCGCGCCGATTTCAGGTGAGCGATCAACTGTCCCAGGAGAGTGTCCACAAATTCTACTTGGAGCAAATAGCGCTGATAACTCTGGGTGGCCGCCCACGTATCACCACTCCACATTTCCTCCGCGATTCCGGGGTGGCCGCCATCTGCACTGTAGGTCTGGCCCGACCGAAGATACTCATAGGGCACGTGGGGCAACAGGATATGCAGATAGTGCAATGTCGGTTGGTGTGTCGGTCGAATAGCGTGGAGAAAACTGTGAAATATCCGGGGCCGGTCCAAGCGCAGGTCCAACTGTGCCAGGATCGAATCCTGAAGGGATTTCCAGGCGTGAGCGGGAATCTGACGTTCCTCGGCCTGGGATAACAGGGCAGGACCGCCCGCAAAGTCCTTCCAGCGCGCCTGGAGCGAAGGCAGGCCGGCTTTCTGATCTTCCGGCAGGAGAATGTGCAGATAGACGATGCTGATATCGGAAAGGAGTGTCCGCATACGGACACTCCAGGGCTCTCGGAGCTGGTTGCATAATTCATGCGGGCAGAGTTCCGTAATGGTGCCGTGGGCCCGGACGGCATAGGTTCCGCCGAGCAGCGTGAAGATATTACGCGGATACCCGGAGACGGTGGGGAGCCGATTCGGAACCGGATAGCTGCCTGTGAGGATGGCCGGGACCGCCCGGGGAGTCCAACTGCTCATTGTCGAGGCGTTGCGGAACCAGGTTGCGTCTTCTGCAAATGCGGCAAAATTCGGATAGCGCCCAGCATCTATCTGACGGTTTTTATCCATGAGGGAGATCGACGAGAACTCATCAAAGATCACCAGTACGATGGGTGGCGGGTCGTTGACCTTCACCTGAGCAATATCAACGGGTGACGAGAACAGCAGCGTTGAGACCGGAGAGAAGAAGAGAAAGAGAACCGGAAAGAGGACGATGCCGGGTGAGAGGAGCGTGCAGAATGTTCGGACCAGAGGCAGTATATGATAGCTGACGCTGGCGAGAAGCCCGATCCCGCCAGCTCCGAGCATCAGGACCAGGCCCGAAATATGGGGAAGTGTCTGGAGCATCTGCAATGCCTGGAGAGCGAGCATTGCGGACAATCCCCCAACCAGGAACAAATGCAGCCCTACGCCTGACCCTGTATGGACGGCGCGGATTCCCCAGGTAACAAGTACGCCCAGAGCCGGAACAACAATACTCAGGAGGATGGCGAACAGGGCTATGTCAAGCGCCGGCGACTGACGCAGGACGAAGAATTCCGCGGTACGGGAGAAGAGATCAAAGAGCGGTTGGGCGACTGCGAAGTTCCACAGGACAAGAAGATGCAGGCCGGGAAAAAGAAAGTCCGCCTGCGTGTTATGAGAGCGGAGAGATGGAGGTGCGAGACCCATATCCCTATCGTCTCACACCTGGCGTTTGCTCCGCGCGGAGTAGAGTATGCGCGTGCCTGATTCGAGTGTCTCTCGTTGGTCAATTGTAAACATCTCGGCCAGACAGCGCTCGAAATACTCCAGGTCATAGTCCGTGTAGTGATCGGCCTTATGCCGCAGCAGGGTCCGGACCATGGGGTCGTCGCGGGTGACGAACTCAATCACCAGGGCCGTGCCGAGACTCGCCAGCCAGGTGATGAACTCTCTGAGCGGAATATGGGCACTGATAACCACATGGTGAAGCAAGGCCAGACAGAGGGTCAGGTCGGGCCTGCCGCGTTCAACCAGGGCCTTGCGTTCCAGCCCCCGCCAGCCGAGATTCGGGGCGGGGTCGGCCACATTGCCGATGAGGGGCAGAATATTGGGGGATCGGTCTCTCGTAAGCTCACGATAGAAGCGCTCGATCACCAGAGTGTCGATGTCCATTGCCAGCACATAGTCCGCATTTTCTGCGGCAATGCGTGAAAACGTGCCGGTGTTACAGCCGAGATCCCAGACGATATTCCAGCGTCGGGAATGGGTGATACGCCGCACGAAATCGGCCTTCTGGTGTTGTTCGCTTTCCGTGTAGGGGAGGGCCTCGGTGTAACCCGACCAGGTTGACTGCGACTGCTTCCAGGTCAGTTGAGCCACCAGCTTCCGGAGCCGGCCGACATTGGCCTGAATCAACGTCTTGTGAAAGCCGGCCTGCCGTAAGTCTTTCTTGAGGTTGCGCTCTGTCCGGGCGTACGAGGCTTGGGCCTTGGCCTGGAGAATGACGTGCGACAATACGCCCGGTCTGAACATGTCTCTGAGCGACATGAGTTGGGCGCACTGGGCGGGCTCAATGCCTTCCAGACTGCCGCGCAACCAGGGCTGAAAGGGTATATCCTTGTAGGCCTGCAGAAAAAGCGGGTAGAGAAAAAGCTGACAGAACTGGCGGTATCCGACCCACGGCTCGCCGGGCCGCAGCCGCTCGAACGAGGGAATATCGATAAAGACGGGCTGGCTGCCGGACCATTGGACGTTGAAGGGCGTCGCGTCTTTGAGGGTCATATCGACGTTCAGGGCGGCGGTCTGGAGTTCGAGGGTCAGCAGCGCGGCGGCCTGCAACATGCTGAATGGCCACTCGTAGGGATAGGAGATAAATGGAATGGCTTGATGTTTGAGAATAACGGACCAGTGTTCGGCGTTGGGTGAGGAGTCTGTAGACTCGACCTGCTCGGTGCGGACAATTTTCCCCTCGGCCATGGATTGTTGAAAGAATGGCTTGGTCTTGAGGACTTCCCACTCCTGGGCGGCATGGGCATTGAGGCCGCGCAGAACCGCTCCGTCCTGGTAAAAGACCCGGCTGGTACGGTCACGGAATGAACCCGGCTCAAAGTAGGGGGCAACCATGCTGGTATGAGTCTGGGCAGGTGAAAAAGGGAGACGGGATTGCTCTCGTCTGCTCTCTTCGAATCTACTGCGGGCGGTCAGAGGGCTCTGAAGTCGTGAGGGAGTCCGAATTCGTTTCCGAATCGTTTTCCGCCTGCTGAGAATGGACACCGAAGAGAGTGAGCAGCCGATGCCAGTAGAGCTTGGCGATCACTGCGAGGCCGGCCAGGCCGCCCAGGACGAGTTGGAGCAGCATGCTGCCGCTGCCCGGGTCGAGATAGGCGTAGGCCGCAGAGGGGACTGTCAGACTAAGGAAAAAGACAATGAGGCTAAGATGCCCGAATCGGTGCACGTGTTGTTCCCTCCGTATGCCGCACGGTTCATATATTTTTCATGTATATGTAACGGGCCTGTCATAACTGATCCAGGCTGTTTTCTCAATGGCGCGGGGGCTCTCGTACTCTCTTCCTTTCTTTTCTTTCTCCTGGGAGCCCGCCCTCCGTTGACATGGGCCTCTTCCCTCCGAGGGGAAGTATAGATACGTGGAAGAGAGGCCCTGCGAGGCTGTAGAACATGCGCATTGTCCAGGTCGTCAACGGTTTACCGCCGGAATATCTGGGAGGGACCGAAACCTACGCGGCCGCCCTTGTCCGGGAGCTGGCGCGGCGGGGGCACGCGGTCTCGGTTTTTGCGCGGCGCGAGAACGCACGGCAGCCTGAGCACGCGGTGGAAACAACGACGGTCGCGAATGTCGAAATCAGCCGTATCAACAATACCCGGCGGGAAGCCACGACCTTTGCCGACAGTTATCAAAACGACACCATTGCCGCCCGTTTTGGGGCGCTGCTGGATCGTTTCAAGCCCGACATCGTCCATTTTCAGCATCTGGTCTACCTGTCCACAACGTGTGTGCGAGAAGCGACCCGGCGTCATATTCCCGTGGTGATGACGTTGCACGACTACTGGCTGATCTGTCAACGCGGCCGGTTTCTGAAACCCGATTTATCGGTCTGTCCGGGACAGACCGATTCCGGCTGCGCCCAGTGTTTCCACCATTTGCTCGATACCAGGATGTCGGCCCTCTATCGCTGGCTGAAACCGTTCCTCGGTCAACAATCCCGGCTCAGGGAGCAGGCGCGGCGCTGGTATGGGAAACGTGTTGTTTCTCAGTCCGTCTCGTTTGCCGCTCAGCAACAGATTCAGGCCCGCATGTCCCATATTCGGGCGCTGTGTGCATCGGTTTCGCTGTTTTTGGCCCCGTCGCGTTTCCTGCGCGAGCAGTTTGTGGCTTTCGGGATACCGCCGGAGAAAATTCTGTTTCACGAGTGTGGTTTGCAGACCGACGCCATTCAGCCCGCCCCGAAGGCTCTTGTTCCCCGGAAAAACAGGGACAAGCGGCCCCTCATCTTCGGCTATATTGGTGTTGTTGACCCGGTGAAAGGCGTCCACCTGCTGGTCGAAGCCTTCCAGACCCTGCCCGCAGAACTGCGTATCTATGGCGGAGAGGCGGCCTATGCGCCCTATCCGGACGAGAAAGGCTTTCGCTCCCGGTTGGCCAATTCTCCCCGTATCCGGTGTATGGGCCGCTACGAACAGCATGAACTCAGCCGTATTCTGGCCGAGGTCGATGTCGTCATCGTGCCTTCGATCTGGTATGAAAATGCGCCGCTGGTGATTCGGGAAGCCTTTCTGGCCCATACGCCCGTGATCACCGCCGACTTTGGCGGCATGCGCGAGTGGGTCAGGGATGGCGTGAACGGGCTCCTCTTCCAGCCGCGCAACATCGATGATCTGCGTCAAAAGATGAACCGTTTTATTACCGAACCGGATTTGGTCGCCCGGCTCTCGCAGGCATTCCCCGCCGTCCGGTCGATTGCCGCCGATGCGGCCCTGCTCGAACAACACTACCGGCGTCTTTTGCACTGAACCACTATCGCTTTCTTTGATCGGGGTTTCAAACCATAATGAGGCAGGAGGTAGACGTGAAGCTCCAGTATTACCCGGACGGAGATATCCTCTATGTTGAGTTCTCCAACGCTCTGATAGAGGAGACACGCGACATCACCGAGCAGGCGCACGGAGAGTTTGATAACCAGGACCGTCTCGTGGCTGTGACGCTCTCAGGGGTCTCGCCGTATATCGATGTTGAGGCGCTCCCGGCACCACTTGTGGAGTGGAGAGAGAGTGAAGACGTAGAGCGACCCGTCTGAATGTCAAGAAGGCGGGCCAGAGCAGATTGCGATTCTGTGTAGCCGCTCGTCATTCCTGCGGAGGCAGGAATCCAGGCTTCCAGCCCCCCCGGCCTCTGGATGCCGGATCAAGTCCGGCATGACGAGAACGGACTGGCACGGCTACAACCTATCGTAAAACGCTCTAGCGCAATGTACGCTTCCGTATCGCCCGCCGGTCCCTGCCGTAGGGTGTATCCCATGCATCAGCCTCCTGGTGCGCAGGGCGCACCCTACGAAAGCCCGAGCCGAGAGCGGACTGGCACGGCGACAACGTATCGTAAACCGGTCTAGCGTTACGAAACCGAGGCCGGCACCTCGCCTTCGATTACACGCCCCTTGACGCTCTCCACGACCGATATGTCGTATCCGCTTTGCAGGTTCATCCAGAATGCCGGGCCGGTTCCGAGGTAGCGGCCGAGGCGTACGGCAGTCTCGGCCGTGACCGCCCGTTCGCCCCGAAGAATGGCAGTAATCCGGTTTGCCGGGACCTGGAGGGCGAGCGCCAGTTGGTTTGCGCTCATGCCTCTCGCTTCCAGTTCCGCCCGCAGCATCTGTCCGGGATGGGTCTTTACTCGCGTCATAGCCTGCCTCCCGATTTCATCCTGTGTGATAATCCTCAATGCTCACCTCGTGCGCATGGCCGTCCGCGCTTTGTACCTCGACAAACATCCCGACAAGATATGTATTAGCGGTATATTGCTGATAGGATTCCAGTCGTCCACCTGAGCATCGTATGCTCAAAGCACGGCCACTCAAAGGGCAGTGTCCGGCTTGTCGGTGACGAGAGAAATTGATAGGCGTCGGAGCCGCCGGTTCCGGTTGACCGCTATGTTACATTAACCGCAACGATGTGCCCGACATGGTCGATCCTTCCTGCTTGTGATGATTGACGAAACACTCTCGCTGACCATTCCGTGCCGGGCGGATGAACCGGGCCTGGGCAGCACGCTGGAGAGTCTGTTTGCGGCCGGCCTGTCCACCCAGCTTCCGGCCGGCTGTGTGCGAGAGCTGCTCATCTGCATTAACGGGGTCGGCCCGGACCAGCCGGGCCCTGAGCCGAGTCGAGGGGCCTGTCCGCCGCTGCTGGCGGTCCGGGATTTTTGTGCGCGTCACGCCATAGCGATACAGGAAATTGCCCTCTCCTCCGCAGAGCAGGTTCAAACGCACACACAGTGCCAGTCCTCTCCGGGAACTGAGGGGCAGGGGAAATGGACGTGTCGCGTGCTGCTGGCGGATTGGCGGGGGAAGCCCAGAGCCATGAATACCCTGTGGCAATGGGCCTGCGGCGACCTGCTCCTGTTCTGTGACGCCGATGTCCGCATTGACCCGCAGGCCATTGCCTCTTTATATGCGCGTATGCGGACGGAACCGCAGTTGGGGCTGGTTGCCGCACGTGAAGTCCCGATGCTGGAGGCCACGGCGAGTATCTGGAGTCGGATGGGCGCCCTGCCGTATCGATTCAACTTCGGTAATGCCGGCGGTCGCCTCTTCCTGATACGCAAAGAGGCGCTGAGCGAGCCCCTGCCGGAAGACCTGCTGCTGGAAGATGCCTGGCTGACGGTTGCGGTCGGCAAACAACGCGTGCGTAAAGCCACGCAGGCTCAGGTGTTTTTTGTCCTGCCGCAGACCTGGCACGATTACTTTGCCGAGCGGGTGCGGGCCGAGGGCGGTAAAATGCAGATTCGCCGCCAGCACGCGCACCTGCTCGAAAACGGCCCGGTCGCGGAGTATCCCTGGGCCGGGTTTTTGCGCAGAATTCGGATGCGTGAGTACGGGTTGGTCCTGTTGGCCCTGGGTATTCGGGGGCTGGCCAGGCTGTGGGCCTGGAGACGTCTCAAACGGGCCGGATTTTACTCCTTGTATCGTCCCTTTACGTCAACCAAGGAGTGGTCCGTCGCAGAACAGGTAAGGTCCGGGCAGTCCGGACAATCAGGTCAATCATGAGCTCAACAATGAAGGTCTCGGTTGTCATTCTGGCCTGGAATTCCGCGTCTACGATTGAGGCCTGTCTGGCTTCGCTGCCTGCCGGTTTGACGGCCAGCCACGAGGTGATTGTGGTGGATAACGGCTCGCAGGATCAGACGGTGTCGTTATTGAGGGACGGCTTCCCTCGCGTCCGTATTATTGCGAATCGGAAAAACCGTGGGGTTGCACCGGCGCGGAATCAGGGCATCCGGTACGCGCAGGGAGAATACATCCTCATCCTGGATGACGATACGATTGTGCATCCGACCGCGTTGGATCAGCTTGTCCGGTTGCTTGACTCCAGGCCGGAGATCGGCCTGTGCGGGCCCAAACTCGTTGATGTCGAGGGGCAACTGTGTCTGTCGTGCCGTTTGTTTCCGACCCTCCTGGACAAGCTCGGACGCCGTTTTCCGTCCGCGCTCACGCGCCGGGCTGCCCGGCGGGCCGAGTTGGCGGACTGGGCGCACGATACGCTCCGGCCGGTGGACTATATGATTGGCGCCTGCCAACTCATCCGCCGGCGGGCGCTGGATGAGGTCGGCCTGCTGGACGAACGGATTTTTTACGGTCCGGAAGATGTTGATCTGTGTCTGCGCATGCAGCAGGCGGGTTGGCAGGTGGTCTACCAGCCGGCCGCGGTGGTGACGCACGCCGAGCAGCGCATCGCCCGCTCCGCGTTCTCGCGCCTGGGCTGGAAACATCTGCGCGGTCTTGCCTACTACTTTTGGAAGCATCGGTATATAGTCTCTCGTCGGGCGCTGTACGCGCGATTTCCAAACGCCCCGAGGCAGAGCGATACACTGTGAAACCCGCACCCCCGTCCGGAACGCAAGGACGATCTCCCCGAAGAAACGATCAGACCGTTCTGCTGCTGGTGCTGGTCGACCTGGTGTGGGCCGGCATTGCGTATGGGAGCGCCTTTTCCCTGCGCGTCTATCTGCCTTTTCCCCTGACGGCGGATTTCCTGCCGGCCTCGCGTCTCACCGAGGTTGCCCATCCTCTGCTTTTCCTCCTGGGAACGCAGGTGGTACTGCTCTATTTCTTCGGCTTGTACGACCAGCATTCCCTGCACCAGCGTGTCCGGTTGGTGACGCGGGTGGCGATGGCCCTCGGCATCCAACTGCTGGCCACTGCGGCCTGGTATTTCTTTCGCGGTGACCTGTCCTTCCCGCGCTCCGTGCTGGTGGCCTTTTGGGCGTTTAACACCCTTGGCATTGTTGGCGTACGACTCTGGACGGAGCATCGCCTCGGACACGCCAGTCCGGTGCGCGTCCTGCTGATCGGTCTGGCGCAGGATGTGCGGATGTTTCTCTCCAGTCTGACGGACCTCCGCCCGTCTCCCGGCCTCGAGGTGGTTGGCGCAATCGGGTTGGAGGAGCCCGCCTGTCAGACACAGGAAGAGAGGGATATCCCGTGGCTGGGCAGGCTGGACAGTCTGCCCCAGGTCCTCGAACGGGTCGAGATCGATGAGGTCATTCTCCTGTCGTCGGCCAGCTGGAAAGATACGTTTGTTGACCGGCTGTTGAATCTGCCGACCGGTCACCTGGCGGCTGAGCGGCCGCGCGTCCTGGTGGTGCCCTCCGTGTACGACATTCTGGTGGGACGGGTTTCGTCCCTGCGTCTGCACGATGTGCCCCTGGTCGAGGTGCTGAAAAATCCGCGGGAAGAGCTGGCCTTTATGGTAAAAAGTATCAGCGATCGTCTGATTGCCGGCGTCCTGCTGGTCCTGTGTTTGCCGTTGGTGTGTGTGGCCGCCTGCCTGGTCAAGCTCTCGTCGTCAGGACCGATGCTGTACCGGCAGCGTCGGGTGGGGCGGCATGGAAAAGAGTTCATCCTGTATAAACTGCGCACCATGGTCCATGGGGCCGAGGCCCGGACCGGACCGGTGCTGGCGCGCTCGGACGACAGCCGGGTGACGCCGGTCGGGCGCCTGTTGCGGGCCAGCCGGATTGACGAAATCCCGCAGCTTTTCAATGTGCTCAACGGGTCCATGAGTCTGGTTGGTCCCCGCCCGGAGCGGCCCGAGTTTGTGGCCGAGTTTCAACAGACGGTTCCCGGTTACGCGGAACGCCTGCAGGTCAAGCCGGGTCTGACCGGCCTGGCCCAGGTCAACGGCGAATACCACACGACACCCGAGTACAAGCTGAAATACGACCTGGCCTATATCTATAACTATTCGCTGTGGCTGGACGTCCGCGTCTTGACGGAAACGGTCAAGGTCATCCTGACCAGGCGGGGTGTATAGGATTCGGATTGTGTCGGCCCTGATACAAGCCCAGCGCTGGGACGACTCTGTGCGGGTCGGCCTGCTCGTGCTGTTCTTTGCGAGCTGGAATTTACCCATCGCCCTGCAGCAAACCGCGCTGGGCTGTCTGCTGGCCTTCCTCGGCTATACGCTGTGGCGGACCCGCTGTCTGCCCCGCGTGCCGCTGTGGCAGCCCTTCCTCTTTTTCTTCGGTGCGCTCCTGGTCTCAACCGTTCTGAGCCCTGACCCGCTTCAGTCCTTCATCGGCTATCGGAAAATGTGGCTCATGGGTGGCTGTCTGGCGGTCTTTGTGCTCGTCCGCAACGGGCGGGAAGCAGAAAAACTGTTGATCGTTGCGCTCTGGGTGGCCGGCGCAGTTGCGGCCTACGGCATTGTGCAGCACTTTACCGGGCTTGATCTGGCCAAAACCCTGGTCGGCAAGGAGTCCAACCTCGACCCATTCTGGTTTGGCCGCCAGGAAGGCTACCGGGTGAAAGGGCTGCATCCGTCCGGGATTACCTATGCCCATGCCTTGCTCTTTCCACTCTGCCTGATTACTGCCTGGGGATTGTCTCCCGGATTAGTACCACGGCAGCGTCTCCTGGCGGGTGTTGGCTGGGTGTGCATGCTGCTGGCCCTGTTTTTCTCTCTCACGCGCGGCGTCTGGATCGCCTACGGTGTGTCGCTGGTGATGTATGGGCTGGTACAGGGCCGCCGCGCCGTGCTGGCCGTGATCGGGGGCGTGGCGGTGGGCGGTCTGCTCTTTGTCAGCGCCGGGCCGGGGGTGCGCGAACGTGGATTCTCGCTCTTTGACCTTCAGGCCAATATCGGGCGCAGTCAGATCTGGCTGGCCAATATGGATATGATTAAAGAGCGCCCCCTGACCGGCTGGGGGTTTGGGAACTATAAGCAGTTTCGGGAGACTTTTTATCAGCGCTACCCCCAAGCGGATACCGATGCGCATGCGCACAATAATTTCCTCCAGATGTGGGTGGATGCCGGCCTGCTCGGTCTGGCGGCCTTTCTCTTCCTGGTCGGCTCGATTATCATGACGGGCTGGCGTGCCTATACGAGACAACGAACCGAGCCGCTCAGAAGCCTGACCCTGGGCTGCTGGCTCGGCCTGGTCGGTTTTCTGATTGGCGGCCTGACCCAGTATAACTGGGGTGATGCGGAAGTCGGGCTGGTGTGGTGGGCAACGGTGGGGCTGATGATGCGGATAGCACGTCTTGTTGAGGAGACGGACTCACGGGCCGTGTCAGAGGCAGCAGCCCCGCTCAGCTGAGCGGAACGCATGCAACGTCTGTGGGGCTATATTTATCAATACCGCTATCGGTATATGCGTGGCATCGCCTGTCTGGTGACGACGGCGACCCTGGCCATGTCCATCCCGTGGCTGCTCAAGCAGGCGGTCGAGGGGATCGAGCACGGTCGGCCGGTCCGCGAGATTGTGTCTACGGTCCTGCTGATTATCGGCATTGCCCTGCTCCAGGGGATTGTCCGCTCCTTTTCGCGCTTTCTGATCTTCAACGTCGGGCGGGATATCGAGTACCAGCTCCGCAACGAGCTGTTTGCGCATTTGCAGACCCTGTCGCTGAGCTATTACCAGCGCCAGCCCATTGGTGACCTGATGTCGCGCCTGGTCAACGACGTGACCGCGGTGCGGCTGCTGCTCGGCCTGGGCATTATCAACATCCTGAACACCCCCCTGTATTACGTGTATGCCATGGCGGCCATGCTGGCCATGGACCCGATCCTGACCCTGTTGGCGATTACTCCGTATCCCTTCATGTTTCTGGTGGTCAGAGCGATGAGCCGCCAGCTCATGGAGCGCACGCTCAACGTGCAGGCCGGCCTGGCCGATCTGTCGAGTCGTGTCCAGGAAAGCGTCAGCGGTATGCCGGTCATTCGTGCCTACGTGCGTGAGGCCTGGCAGAACCGCGTCTTTGGCGGGCTGAATGAGCGTTTCAAGACCGAGAATATTGCCCTGGCCCGCCTGCGCGGCCTGTTCCCGCCGCTGATGAAAGGCGTATCCGGAACGGGACTGCTGGTCGTGTTGTGGTACGGCGGCTCACAGGTCATTGCCGGCCAACTCAGTTTGGGCGACCTGGTGGCGTTTATGGGCTATCTGCACCTGCTGGCCTGGCCGACCATGGCCATGGGCTGGCTGATCTCTCTGTATCAGCGCGGCAAGGTCGCCATGCAGCGGCTGGAGGTGATCTGGCAGACCCGGCCCGACCTCGTAGACGGCACGGGGAACGGTGCGAGCCGGAGTGCACCCCCGGTGCGCGGCGAGATTGGGTTTCGGCACGTGGATTTTGCCTATCCGGCCAGCGAGCAGAGACCGGACGGTGGCTTAGGCAACGGACGCTCGCCGGACAGGCGGACCGTATTGCACGATATTACGTTTACGGTCCCGGCCGGAAAAACCGTCGCCATCGTCGGTCGTATGGGGGCGGGCAAGAGTAGCCTGGTCAATCTGCTGCCGCGTTTGTTCGACGTCACCCGCGGCGCCATCACCCTTGACGGACGCGATATTCGTCTCTTCTCACTGGCCGAGCTCCGGCGCTGTATCGGCTTTGTCCCCCAGGACCCGTTTCTCTTTTCGGCCCGCATTCAGGACAATATTGCCTTTTCCCAACCCGAGGTGGACAGTGACGCCGCCCGCCGGGCGGCCGCCTTGGCCCGTGTTGACGCTGAGGTTGAAGATTTCCCCAAGGGCTATGAGACCGTCATTGGTGAGCGGGGGATGACGCTGTCGGGCGGGCAAAAGCAGCGCCTCACCCTGTCGCGGGCCCTGCTGGCCGACACGCCCATTATCGTTCTGGATGACGCGCTGTCCAGTGTCGATGCGACAACGGAGGGCGAGATCCTTCAGGCCCTGCGGACGAGCACCAAGGAAAAGACTGTGCTCATCATTTCGCACCGGGTGTCGGCCATACGGGACGCCGACCTCATCGTGGTCCTGGAGGCGGGGCGGGTCGTGGAGATGGGGACGCACACGGAGCTGGTCGAGCGGGGGGAGATGTATACGGAAATCTTTCAGGACCAGGCACTCGAAGAGGAACTGGCGGAACTGTGAACACGGGACAACACGAAGCGGCTCTCGACAAAACCTATGACCTGGCGCTGCTGCGTCGGCTGTGGAGCTATGTCCGGCCGTACCGCGCGACCTTTATTGTGGCGCTGGTCTGTCTGCCGCTGACCTCCGCCTGTCTGCTGGCCCAGCCGTATCTGCTCAAGCTGGGTATAGATTGGTATATCGAGCAGGGGGACACCGCGGGGCTGACGCGCATCGGGCTGCTCTTTGCCGCGGCCCTGCTGGGCGAGTTTCTTTTTTTCTACGTCCAGTTTCAGGCCACGATGCTGGTCGCCCAGCGCAGCCTGGCCGATTTGCGGCGCGACCTGTTCAGCCACGTGCAGGAACTGCCGTCGAGCTTTTTTGAGCGTACGCCGGTCGGCCGCCTGGTCACCCGTCTGACGACGGATGTCGATGCCATTAACGACGCCTTCTCCGCCGGGACGCTGACCATCTTCATGGACATCCTGACCCTGGTGGGCATTGTCGTGATTATGCTGTCGATCGATTTTCACCTGGCCGTCGTGACGCTGGCCCTGCTGCCCCCGTTGTTGCTCATCCTGAATTTTTTTCGGACCCGGACGCGCGTGACCTACCGGACCATCCGGGAACGCCTGGCGCGGATCAATGCCTTTCTGCAGGAAACCCTGTCCGGGATCATGGTCGTGCAGGTGTTTGCCCAGGAACGAAAAATGTTTGCCGAGTTTGAACAGCGCAATCGCGCCCACCGTGACGCCAACCACTTGTCCAATATCTATGAGGCCAGTCTGTTCTCCATTGTCGAGGCGCTGAGCGTCATCTCGATTGCGCTCATGCTGTGGTATGGCGCGGGCCAGGTCGGCCAGGGCCTGGTCGCCCTGGGGACGCTGGTGGCTTTTATCGAATACCTGCAACGGTTCTTTGTCCCGATCCGGGAATTCAGTACAAAATACACCACCATGCAGACGGCCATGACCGCGGTTGAGCGTGTGTTTCAGTTGCTGGACACGCCGGTCACGCTGACCTCTCCGCCCGAGGGGTATCGGCCGCCCGAGGTGACGGGCCATATCGTATTTGACCACGTCTGGTTTGCGTACAACGAGCCGGAGTGGGTGCTGCGGGACGTGTCCTTTTCGGTCGCTCCCGGTGAGAGTATCGCCCTGGTCGGGGCGACCGGCGCGGGCAAGACCACGATCAGCAAGCTGCTCAACCGCTTTTACGATATTCAGCGCGGCAGTATCCTGGTGGACGGCGTGGACATTCGCGAGTGGGAACTCCACACTCTGCGCAGCCGGATTGGCGTGGTGTTGCAGGACGTCTTCCTGTTCGTAGGCGATGTGGCCACCAATCTGAGTCTGGGCCGGACCGACCTGACGCTGGACGATTTGCGGCACGCCGCGCAGCATGTGAATGCGGCGGGCTTTATTCGGGAACTGCCGGGCGGCTACCACGAACACCTGCATGAGCGGGGCGCCAACCTGTCCGCCGGCCAGCGCCAACTCCTGTCGTTTGCCCGCGCCCTGGCCTATGACCCCGCCATCCTGGTCCTGGACGAAGCCACCTCCAGCGTCGACCCGGAGACTGAGGTGCTCATTCAGGATGCGCTGACCAAGCTGATGCGGAATCGGACCACGCTGGTGGTGGCGCATCGATTCTCAACCATCCAGAATGTCGATCGCATTATCGTCCTGCATAAGGGCCGGCTGCGGGAAGTCGGGACCCATCGGGCACTGATGGCGCAGCGCGGCATTTACTGGCGCCTATACCAGTTGCAGTATACCCACACTACCGGCCCCTCACAGTCCCGCACGGACGGCCCTGTTCTGGAAGAACTCTAACGAGGCGGCCATGCGCGTATGGTTTGGGGTCCTGAAATTCCGCTCCCTCTCCCCTGGAGGGAGAGCCCGTCCTGAGCCTGCTTCGACTTCGCTCCGCTACGCTCAGCATGAACGGAGTCGAAGGGGGTTGGGGTGAGGGGAAATTTCAAACTGAGACGCTACCAAATATCGGCCCGCTCACTCATGTTTGCCTGCCTGTGCGTGCTGCCGGCCTGCTCGCCGTTATACATTCTGCAAGCCGGCTATGAAGAGGCAAAAATTCTGTGGTACCGCAAACCTATTGCCGACATCTTACAGGCACCCGACCGGCTCGACCTGCCCACCCAGGAAAAACTCCGGCTCGTCTTGCGGGTGCGGGCCTTTGCCGAGCAGGACCTCGGCTTTCGGGTTGGCGGGAGTTATGGCAGCCTGTCCGAACTTCCCTCGCCGCCAACCATTTATGTGGTCACCGCGGCCCACCGGACGCGTTTGGAAGCCTATACCTGGTGGTTCCCCATTGTCGGTCCGTGCTCCGAGCAGGCCCTCGGCTTTGGGGTTGGCGGGAGTTATGGACGCCTGTCCGAACTTCCCTCGCCGCCAACCATTTATGTGGTCACCGCGGCCCACCGGACGCGTTTGGAAGCCTATACCTGGTGGTTCCCGATTGTCGGTCGGGTCTCCTACAAGGGGTATTTTGACAGCGCGCAAGCAGACGCGGAAATCCGGCGTTTGGAGGCGCAGGGGTTTGACACCTATATGCGGACAGCGGCGGCCTTCAGCACCCTGGGCTGGTTTGCCGACCCGCTGCTGCCTCAACTGTTGGGATATGACCGGGCCACTCTGGCCAATATCGTACTGCACGAGCTGTTTCACAATACGTTTTATCTGTCCGGACAGACGGCCTTCAACGAATCGCTGGCCAATTTTGCCGGGTATCGCGGCGCCATCGACTTTTTTACCACAGCGCACGGAGAGACCCATGCCCTGACCCGGCGCCTGCGAGCCACCTGGGAAAAGGAGTTGGCCGTTTCACATTTTCTCGAACAGGCCCGTCAGCGGTTGGGCGCGTTATACGCCTCGGAGTCGTCCGAGGCGGAAAAACTGGTACGGCGAAAAGACTTGTTCACTCAGCTCCAGGAAGAATTTCGTCAACTGCCCGGGGCTGTTTCACAAACCTCGGACTTTGCCTCCGTTCAGCTCAATAACGCGGTCATCCTGCACTATCTGACCTATCTGCGAGACCTGAGCGTCTTCGAGCGGATGTACGAGCAGCACGACCGCGACCTGCGGCGGACGCTGGACACTATCACCGCCCTGGCCGAGGATGCGGAGCAGCCGTTTGAGGCGGTGAGAAAAACGTATTATTGAAGAATAATGATATTTTCAACACCTGACACAGGACGATGAAATAAAAGCTGCTGCTTGCTTTGAACTCTTTCAACGACTCCAGAGCGGAACGGAAACAGCGACGACGTGCGAGGCTTTTCTTATCGCTCCCCAGGGAGCATCCTTTCAATCTCTTCCCTTGTCTCCCTCACCCGAATCACCCGAGTGGTGGTAGCGTCAGCCCGAACTATTTCGGCAGCCAAGGCAATGTGGCTACAGGCTGTCTCACTATCGTCTTCTATCGCCACTATTTGTGCGAAGTTAATCCATATTTCTCTGTCCCTCGCATCATGTAATACAAGAAACTCAGCCATGCTGCCCCTCTCGTGTTTTCCAGGGTGGTATCCTATCTGATACAGGGGTGCCGGGTCCAGCGGACTTGACCCTCGCCTCACGAGCTCGAACCGGGCTAAACTTGCGCACGCCAAGAGTGGTCTGTTCAAGGTGGAACTGATACACGTGGACGCAATCGCTGCTCTGCTGGTCGTGTTTGGGTTGCTGCGCTTTTTCGCGGGAGTCAAGGCGGAACGAGCCCGAGATGTTCTTCTGATTCCTGTTTTTTCGCCCCCAGAGGAGAAATTAAGTACATGAAAGTTGCCGTGATTTACAACAAGCGGGAGGTCCATCCCTCGGACGTGATTAACACCTTCGGTCCGCAGACCAAGGAAACCTATAATCCCCAGACCGTAGAACTCGTGGCCTCGTCTCTGGAAAAAGGCGGTCACAACGTCCGCGTTGTTGAGGGCAATATTGATGTCGCGGATGAGCTGCGGGACTTCATGCCGCGCGTCTTGGCCGGAGAGCGGCCCGGCATGGTCTTTAATATGGCCTACGGCATTCAGGGCCAGAGCCGTTACACCCATATGCCGGCCATGCTGGAAATGCTGGGCGTCCCCTATGTCGGTTCCGGCCCCCAAGCGCATGCTGTCGCGCTGGACAAAATCATGGCCAAGATCGTGTTTCAGCAGCACGGCGTAGCGACTCCCGGATTTTGGTTTTTTGCCAGGCCGGACGATGATATGGACAGCGTCACCTATCCCGTCATTGTCAAACCCAAAATGGAGGCCGTCTCCATGGGTCTCAAGATCGTTGACAATAAAGACGACCTTCGAGATGCCGTGAGGGATATTATCGACGACTACCGACAGCAGGCGCTGGTCGAAGCCTTTATTGCCGGCCGCGAGTTCGCGGTGGGCGTACTCGGCAACGGTCCGGACCTTGAGGTGCTGCCCATAGTCGAATTCGACTTTGGCGGCGACCCCAACGCAATTCAGACCCAGGACAATAAGCTCCAGCAGCCGGTCCGGAAAATCTGTCCGGCCAATCTCTCCGACGCCATGGCGGAAGAACTCCGTCAGTTGGCCCGAGCCTCCTTCACCGCCCTCGGCCTGCACGACTTCTCCCGCATTGATGTCCGCATGGATGCAGATGGGAAGCCCTACGTCCTTGAAATAAACTCGATGGCCAGCCTGGGGGGAACCGGCTCGTACGTGCACGCAGCCCAGACCGCCGGCTACACCTATGAAACGCTGGTTAACCGTATGCTCGATGTTGCCGCCGTCCGGTATTTCGGTCGGCCCGACCCAAATGTCATCAGTCTCCCGAACCAGGAAAAGAAGCCTGATGAGACGCAGCCCCTGCGTGTCCAGGTCCGGTCTCACATCCGGAGCAACCTGACCACCATGGAAGACGACCTGCGTTCCATGGTTGGAATGGATACTTATGTTTATAATTCCGAGGGGGTCAACGAACTCGGTAGTTGGTTCTCCAAGATCCTCAGCCAGTTGCGATTCAAAAGACAGGTCTATCCGCAGACCGAGGTAGGCAATGTCCTGTACTTCTCCAATCACGATAGTCAACGCAACGATATCCTGCTGCTGTCCCACCTCGATACCCTCTATTCCTACCGCGACTTTGTTTCCTTTCGCGAGGATCGAGGGCGGTTCTATGGCTCGGGCGTTGCCGAGAGTAAGGGCGGCCTGGCGGTCATGCTGGCCGCCCTGCGGGCGTTGCGTTTCACTCGTCGCCTGCACCGTATCCGCTGCGGCATCCTGCTCACCACCGATGACGCCCTGGGCGGTCGCTTCAGCCGGAAGACCGTTGAAGAACTTGCCCTGAACTCTCACTATGTCGCCGGTCTCAAGAACGGAAGCCTTGAGGGTGGCATTGTCACCTCGTGTTCAGGGCGGAGTGATTTTCAGATTGAAGTCTCAAACAGCAAAGCCGGCGAGAACGGGAAGTTTCCCGACGTGATCAAAATCCTGTGTCAAAAGCTGACCGCCTGGGACAGACTTACATCCGAAGAGAGCGGCATCTTTATCAAGCCGACCCAGATCGAAGGGCGTACGCTGTATGGCCTGGCTCCCGACTTTGCGAGTACTGCGCTTTCCGTGCAGTTTCGCGAGGTGGATCAGGGAGAACGACTCGAAGAGCAGATCCGGGGGATTGCGCGGAGAAATCTTCCGCCGCGCTGTCAGGTTCGGGTGTCCAGGCGGGTATCGCGGCTTCCTGTTGTCGATAATGAGAAGGATCAGGAATTCTACGACCATGTCCAACAGGTAGCCCAGCGATTAGAAGTCAAAGTCTGTCAGGTTCACCGGGACACCTCGTCTGATATTTGTCACGTCCCGGATCGGATTCCCGCCTTGGACGGCTTTGGCCCTATTGGCGGTGCAACACAGACCCCCAACGAGTATATCCTGCGCGATAGCTTAATAGACCGTGCTGCGGTTCTCGCGATGACCATTCGCCTCGCCGCAGAGGGATTCCAGGCATGAGGATCGCAACCTCTGAGGGCCGTTTCGCCCCGACCGACGACCACAAAGCGGCGGCAGCCGAAAACGGCATGGTCGCCACTGCCTTTCCCGATGCCACCCAGGCCGGCGTCGAAATGCTCCGGCAGGGCGGCAATGCCGTAGATGCGGCCTGCGCCGCCGCCCTCGCGCTTGGGGTGTGTGAACCTCAGGCAAGTGGGATTGGCGGGCAGACGATGGCCATTCTGCACCTCCGGGGGAAAACCATCACTATCGATGGCTCGACCCGCGCCCCTTCATTCGCCCATATCAGTCAGTTCGAGAAAGGAGATCACGCGGTTGGCTATCGAGCCAGCACAGTTCCCAGCACCATTGCCGTCCTGGGCTATCTCAATTTTCGGTATGGCAAGCTGGATTGGCCAACCGTCGTACAACCGGCCATTCGGATCGCTCAAGAAGGCTATCCGATTACGCCACTTCAGCACGACCTCCAGGACCGCTCGCTGGAACAGTTTCTGTCCATCCCGACGCGCTCCGGAGCGCGCTATTTTCTTAAAGAAGGCAAAACGCCGTATGGCGCCGGGGAGATTTTCAAGCAGCCTGAACTGGCGGCAACCCTGGAACATATTGCCGCTCACGGGCCCCGGTCGTTTTATCAGGGCAAGATCGCTCAGCACATTGATGCGGACATGCGGGCCAACGACGGGTTTTTGCGGGCGGATGACCTGGCGCTCATACCGTGGCCGGTTGAGCGACCGGCCCTCAGACGCCGGTACCGGGACCTGTCTATTGTCACCCTCCCTCCACCCGCCGCCGGGCGCACGCTGCTGCTCGTGCTGTTGATGCTCAGCCACCTGCCGTCCAGGTTTCTGCGCAGCCGCTCAAAGGAGTCCTATCACTTTATTGCCGAAACCTTTCGCAAGGCGTTTTTACAACGCCGTGAGCGCCCGTTTGATCCGAACACCTACCCGCAGTTTCCCGATAAAAAGATGATCAACCGGAAGTTTGCCGAAGAACTGGCGAAGTCGATTCGGGACGATATGGATATCCATCTCCCGTTGATCGACCCTCCCGAAGGGCCGAGTGAAACCACCCACCTGTCCGCCATGGATGCGGAAGGCAATGCCGTTGGGATTACGCAGTCAATAGAGCTGGTCTATGGTTCAAAGGCTGCCGCCGCGGGGCTTGGCTTTCTCTATAACAATTATATGGATGCCTTTGAGGTCAAGAACCCGGCTCATCCCTTCTATCTCAGACCCAACGGGGTTCCTTGGACTTCGGTTGCGCCGGCCCTTATTTTTCATGACGACAAACTCTGGATGGTGACGGGCAGTCCGGGCAGCGAGCGCATTTTTTCAACGGTCAGTCAGTTTCTGGTCCACTGCGTTGATGGCCGGCTGTCCATGGACGAGGCCATGCGGCACCCCCGCTTTCACTGTTCCATTGGTGGCAAGCTCAGTATTGAGGCTGATCGCTTTGATCCGACCGTCGTCAGTCATCTTGAAAACATGGGCTATAAGGTCGTCCGGCGCGAGCCCTACGCCTTCTACCTTGGCGCCATTCACGCAGTCCTGAAATGCCAGACGCGGAGCGGCTTTCAGGGAGTGGCCGAAGTCCGTCGCGACGGGACGGCGGGAGGCCTGTGATGGACCCGCTGCCCGTCTTGCTTTCCATTCCGCACGGCGGGATGGATGTGCCTGCGGAGGTGAAGGACCGGGTGTGTCTCAGCACGCTCGATATTCACGACGATATCGATCCTTTTGTGCGGGAGATATACGACCTTGGCCGGAAAGTCGCCACAGTCGTTGCCACTCCCATTCCTCGTACCTTCGTGGACCTGAACCGCGCCCGCGACGACCGGCCGCCCCAGAACCCGGACGGTGTGGTCAAGACGCTGACCTGTGTGGGCCAGGAGATTTATGCACACGGGAAAGAACTTGAGTCGGCGGTCATCGACACCTTGCTGGAACGATACTATGAGCCGTATCACCAGCGACTTCGCGCTGCCGTCCACAACCCGGCAATCAAGCTGGCCCTCGATTGTCATTCCATGCAGGCCGTCGGGCCGCAGATTTCGCCCGACGTGGGCCAACCTCGTCCCATATTCTGTTTGGGTAATGCCAGAGGCCAGGCCTGTCCGCCGGAGACCGCCCAGCGCTTGGCCGACTGTTTACGGCGGGCCTTTGACCTGCAAGAGCACGAGGTGACACTCAATCAGCCGTTTTCGGGCGGTTATATTACGCGTACCTATGGCGGGAGGCCCCTGCCCTGGATTCAGGTTGAAATGAATCGCTCGCTCTATTTGTCAGATCCATGGTTTGAGCGGGCAACCCTGGCCATGGACCCCCACCGACTGAGGGAACTCAACCGCCGCTTCGAGACGGCTCTGAGCCTTTTCTTTGCATCCGCATGAAGATCCCATCTATATGCGCCTGCCTCTTTTGTCCGTTCAGCCGAATGCATAAAAAAGGGATACCTGTCCCATCCTTGCTGCCGGAGTCTCTGATTCCTGTGACGAATTTTATATTCAGGAGGAGCCATGCGCTTTTCTGATTGGACGAACGCCCTAGAACACATATCCGAGCGTCTCGCTACGATGCTTCCTGCCGCCCTGGGCGCGACCGGCCTGCTGTTAGTGGGCTGGATTGCGGCGATTCTTGCACGTTTCCTCACGAAAAAGATTGTCGTGGCGGCTGTCGCCCGTATCAACAGACAATTCCGTCTGGCTGAAGGTCTCAGCGGAACGAGACTTGCCGAGGATGCTCCACGGATCATCGGAGCGCTCGTGTATTGGGTAGTGCTGTTGTTCTTCGTGGCCGCTGCGATCGACAAACTGCCCCTGCCGGTCGTGACGGACCTGTTGCAGAGTATTGCCTATTACCTGCCCCGCGTCCTGTTAGCGGTGGTGATTGCCTTCATGGGTCTGGGCGCAGGAATCCTGGTCAATCGGTGGACGACGAGGGTGGCTGCGGCAGCCGGCGTCGAGTACGCGCCGGTTCTTGGACGGGTCGCTCAGATCGCTGTTTTTGTCATCGCCCTCCTCGTTGGTGCACAGGAAATCGGATTAGAGAGTGGATTCTTCACCGCAACGATTTTAATCATTATTGCCGCCATCCTGGGGGGATTGGCGCTCTCGCTCAGTCTGGGCTCAGGTCCAATTGTGAGTAACATCATGGCCTCCTACTACGCGGCAAAGGCATATCGAATCGGTGATGTCGTGCGCGTGGCCGGCATTGAAGGCGTCGTGCGAGAAATCACTCCCACATCCATTGTGCTTGATGCGGCTGACGGTCAGGTGCATCTCCCGGCACGGAAGTATTGTGACGAAGTGTCGGTGGTGCTGAGGAGGGAGGGATGAGCACTATACGGACAATGGTCCATATCCATCTGAACCGCCATCCCGAAGAAGTGGCGCGGGTGTTGGAAGGGTTCTCTCCCGGTGAAATCGTGGCAGCCTTGCAGGAGGCGCCGGCCGAGAGTGCTGCCGGTGTGCTTGCCCGCCTCACCCCCGCCTTGGCCAGGGCGTGCCTCGTGCACTGGCCCGCAGGAGGACGTTCGCAGATCGTGGAGCAGTTGCCCGTGTCGATTGCCGCCGCGCTGCTGCGCCAACTGGAACCGGAAGTTCGGGAAGATACGCTCAGCGGTCTTTCAGACCCGGTGCGTGCGTCGCTCAATCAAGCTCTGAGGTGTCCGGCTCAGTCCGCCGGAGCGCTTGCCGACCCATCGGTACTCACGCTCCACTCCGACCTCACGGTAGAAGAGGCGCTGGCCCGTCTCAGCGAAAGCGGCGGTCCGGTCGCCTCCTGCGTCTTCGTGCTCAATCGCTCCCAGCGTCTGGTGGGCGCCGTGACGCCGGGCCAGTTGCTCGGCAGCAGGCACGCTGCCCCCCTTGGGTCTTTGGAGTTGGACACGACGCCAGCAGTACCTTCCTACGCCAGCGCTCAGACTCTGGGGGGCCGGGAGGCGTCACTGGAGCCACTCGCGGTTGTGGACCCGCAGGGAACATTCCTGGGGACGATTGGAGCCGACACCCTCAAACGTCTGGGTCCTTATAAGGCTCGCCCGCCAGCACTACACCTGCTGACTTCCCTGAGCGAATTTTATTCGCTTGGCCTCAGTGAGATATTCGCAACCACCCGACCGGGAGAGACGAATCGTGACGCCAGCTAGCCCTGAAATCGAACGATCGCTTGTCCAGGATTTTTTTGAACGTCACCCGGAGGAAGCGGCGGATCATCTCGAAATTTCAACGCCATCCGAGGTAGCCGAGGCGCTCTCCCAAGTAGCACCGGAGACTGCCACTGAAGTATTTCGGCGTCTGTCGCCGGCCAAGGCCCTGGATATTCTCGTGGGGATCGACCTCGATCGCGGGAGACAACTGATCCGCAATTTGGACCCACCCCAGGCCGGCGCGCTGTTGGGCGGACTCGATACGCCGCGTTGTGACGATCTCCTCGCTGGGTTAGCACGGGCAGAGGCGAGGGAGTTGCACGCCCTCATGCGGCATCCCACAGGCAGCGCCGGCCGGCTCATGGACCCCCGAATCACGGTCTTCCGACCTGATATGAAAGTCGAGGAAGCGCTGGAGCGGCTGCGGTCGATACGGCAGCGGCGGCGCGTGCTTGACCTGTTGATCGTAGACACCGCCGGGCGTCTGTCCGGGACCGTTCCCATTCAAGAGGTCGTGCTGGCCGAGTCGGAAACGACACTGCTGTCCTTAGTCAAAGGGCTGCCTGTTGCCGTATCCGCATTCACCACACGTGAAGAGATCGTCGAGACTATGGAGCGCCACAAGCTGACCAGCATCCCGGTGGTCGACTATGACAACAAGCCGCTTGGGATCATCCGGCTTAACGAAATGGTGTCTGCGGTTGAAGAAGAGCTCAGTGCTGACCTCGTCAGCATCACGGGCGCGAGCAAGGAAGAGCGTGCCCTCTCGAAAGTGAGCTTCGCTATTCGCAAGCGCTTGCCCTGGTTGCAGATCAATCTTGCCACCGCATTCCTGGCGGCGGCTGTGGTTGGGCTCTTCGAGGATACGATCTCCCGGTTCACCGCGCTCGCCGTCTTGTTGCCGGTTGTGGCCGGTCAATCGGGCAACACCGGCGCGCAAGCCCTGGCCGTCGTTCTGCGCGGGCTTGCCCTGCGCGAAATCACCCTGCGCCACTGGCCCCAGGTCGTTACCAAGGAATTTGCTGCCGGCCTGGTGAACGGCCTGGGAATCGCCCTTGTCACTTGTGCCGGCGTATACGTGTGGAGCGGATCGACTGGACTCGTGTTCGTCATCGGCCTCGCCATGGTGGTTTCGATGGCTATTGCCGGAGTTGCAGGAGCCATGATCCCGGTGTTGCTGGCGAGAATGGGACAAGACCCGGCGCAATCCTCCTCAATCGTCCTGACCACGGTCACCGATGTCTTCGGATTCTTCAGCTTTCTCGGGCTGGCGGCCGTGTTTTCATCACTATTATGACTCGGACCCGCAGAGCGGAGGCGCAGAGATGACGATGCTGCTTGTTGTTGCCGGGGTGACGGTTCTGATATCGAGCATGTGCTCGCTGTTCGAAGCCACACTGTATTCGACCCGTACCGGGTCGCTTGAGGCTGAGCGGGCAGAGGGGAAACACGCCCGCCTGGCCGAGCGGCTCATCGCCATGAAGGCGAACATCGCCCGCCCGACCTCCGCGATCCTGATACTCAATACAGTCGCGAACACGGCTGGCGCGACAATCTGCGGAATGTACGCCGCGCAGGTATTGGGCTCAGTCTGGGTCCCGGCGTTTTCTGTCGGTTTGACCGTCGCCATCCTGTTTGTGGGTGAGATTCTTCCCAAGACGTATGGGGCAACTCACTGGCGAGACATGTGGCATCTTATTGTCTGGCCGCTGACACTGATGCAGAAGGGTTTTTCACCCCTCATTCGGGTCACGCAGGCGTTCTCCGGCTTCTTTACCGGCGGCCTGGGTGTGCCCGCTGTCACGGAGGATGAGATCAGGGCCGATATTCATCTGGGGCGGAAGGCCGGTGAGTTGTCCGCCTCGGAACTGCAACTCCTCAACGCGGTTTTTCATTTTGACGATATGCTGGCACGCCAGGTGATGGTTGCCCGCAGGGATGTCGTGTTCTTCGATGTGCACTGGTCGCTCGAAAAATGCCTGGAAGTCGCCAAGGAGACGCGGCACACGCGCTTTCCGCTGTGTATCGGGTCATTGGATGAGGTGGTTGGGCTGGTCCATGTCAAAGACCTGCTTGGCCTGACTGACGACGAGGGCATTCTCAGGTCGGTCGCGCGGCCTATCCGACATATTCCCGAGACCCTGCCGATCAGCCGGCTTTTGCGAGAGATGCAAAGCACTCACCAGCAGATGGCGCTGGTGGACGATGAGTTCGGTTCGGTTGTTGGTGTCATTACCATGGAGAATGTGGTTGAGCAGATCGTCGGCGCCGTGCAGGACGAGTTTGACAGCGAGCCGCCGGAAATCGTGCCCGAAGGGGCCGATACCTTCAAGGTGAGCGGACAGTTGCCGATCGAACGCGTGAACCGGGAGCTGGGGCTTGATCTGTATGCGCCCGACGTGGATACGCTGTCGGGGTTGCTGGTCAGCCGCTTGAATCGGTTGCTCAAGGTCGGTGACCGGGTCCGGCTCCGAAACGTTATTGCCGAGGTTGTTGAGGAACAGGGCGGCCGGGCAGCCCAGGTGCGTATGCGTATTGCCCAGGGCGATGAGGGCGAGGAGATAGCGCCTGAAAAATCAGACACGTAGAGCGGATTGGCGGAGCATTGCCAGTATGCTCGTCATGCCGGACCCCGGATCATGTCCGGGGCAGGCTTTGATCCGGCATCCAGAGGCCGGGGGGCGGGAGACCTGGATTC
Source organism: Desulfurellaceae bacterium bin18 (assembly GCA_002238415.1). Classification (GTDB taxonomy): domain Bacteria; phylum Desulfobacterota; class Binatia; order Bin18; family Bin18; genus Bin18. The sequence goes on from MPMI01000045.1 coordinate 31,091, forward strand.
CTGCTTTCGCAGGAATGACGGACGGTGACACAGCATCGTAATTTGCTCTAGGACTGTTGCAAAAACCTGACTGCGGCTTGGGCGACTTCGCCCTCTCTGGCCATAAGGAAATGGTCCGCGCCGTTAATGGTTTCGAGTTGCTTTGGGGCGGATATCCTTGCAACCAACTCCGTCAGGTCGGGGATGGGGGAGTAGGTGTCGCGGTCGCCGCTGATGAGCAGGATCGGTTTGGTCACGCTCACAAGAAACGCGGGGTCACGCAATCCAAGCGGAAACGCCACGCCAATCAGGCGCTGGACGCGGTCGTCTTCCGCCCCGGCTTGGAGTCCTACCATCGAGCCAAACGAATAGCCGGCAACCACGACGGTCGAGACGGCCTGCCGGTCCAGCAGGGTCGTGACGGCCGCTTTCACGTCCTCGCACTCGGCCACGCCTTCGTCGTGGCTGCCTTCACTGCGCCCAACCCCACGGAAATTGAATCGCAGCGTGGCGATATTCTCCTTTTGGAAGGCGTGTGCCAACGCTGACACCACATTGTTGTGCATCTCGCCTCCATACAGCGGATGGGGGTGACACAGTACCGCTCCGAGTGCGGGAGCCCGGTCCGAGGTCGAAAGGAGCCCTTCCAGGGTAATGGCGTCAGCGCCCTCGCCAACCGGAAAGGTGATGTGCTCTTCCATACAGTCCTCCTTGCTTCATTCGGGTAGGCGAAAACCCGGCGGAACACAAGTGGGACGCGCAATCGTAGCGGTGAAAGAAACACGCCAGCGCAAAGAACGATGCGGTGGAGCCACCCGTTCGTCCTGAGCCTGTCCTGAGCCGCGTCGAAGGGCGTAGCAAAGCGAAGTCGAAGGACTGGATGCCGGATCAAAGCCTGCCCCGGACATGATCCGGGGTCCGGCATGACGAGAACGTACTGGCACAGCTACAACTCATCGTGAAACGCTCCAGGTAAACGCATTCTGGCCGATGCCGCCTACGACAGCCGGGACGGCCACGGGTGGGCAGCGCTCGGGAGGCCACTGCGGGTGTGTCCGGCGTGCTCAGGCCGGTGGCTGCGTCGTGCGCAGGGCCGTAAGGCAGGTTGCCACGATCGCCTCGCTCGCCGTGGCTTCGGCCGTAATGACCTCGGCAGCCCCGGCGGATTGCAGCATGTCCTTGTCCATCTCGTACGGGGCTCGGGCGATCACCGCGACGTGCGGGGCGGTCGCCCGCACCGTACGAACGGCGGATTCGGCGGCCTTCGTGTCGTTGATGTTCACGACCACCAGGCGGGCCTGCCTGCAGCCCAGCTCCTCCAGCACCTCCTGTTGCGCAACGTCTCCAAGGACGGCCCGGTCGCCGGCGGCGTGGGCCGCGCGGACCTTGTCCGGGTTCCGGTCAACCGCGACATAGGTCAACCCCATTCCTCGCACGGCCCGGCAGACGCGTTGGCCTGTCAGGCCATAGCCGGCCACGATGACATGGCCGCTGGGCGGCTCGGGCATATCGATGCCGGGCGGCTCTGCTCCTAAGAGTCGGTTCAGCCAGGGCACGTATGCCGCGCCGCCGATGAGGCGCGGACCGAATGCAATGGCCGGTGGTGTCAGCAGCATGGAGAGGACGATGGCCATCAGCAGGTTGTGGGCAAGCGCGGCTGGGAGGAGGTCGGTTCCGGACGCGGCGTTCAGGAGCACGAAGGAGAATTCCCCGATCTGGCACAGCGTGGCGGCGGACAGGATCCCCACCCGCAAGGGCAGGCGGAGGAGCAGCGCGGTGCCGAGAATAATCGCGAACTTGCCGACCAGGATGGCGCACAGGAGCCCGACGGTCGCCAGCAGGTGCGCGCCGATGTCCGCCACATTCAGCAGCATGCCGACAGACACGAAGAACAGACTGGCCAGGACCTCGCGGGCCGGGATGACCTCCGACATCGCCTGGTGGCGGAACTCGCTGCCCGCGACAACCAGGCCGGCCAGAAACGCCCCGAGGGCGAGTGAGATGCCCGCCAGCGATAAGGCCCAGGCCGTGCCGAAGCAAACGAGAAAGACGCTCAGAATGAAGAGTTCGCGCTCGCGGGTCCGGGCCACGAACGCGAGCAAGCGGGGGACGATGCGGTGCGCGGCGAGCAACACCCCCACGAGGATAATGAGGGCTGTGCCGACCGTCACGCCAATGTCCCCGATGGCGCCCCCTTTTCCAGCCAGGTAGGGCACGGCCAACATCATCGGCACCACACACAGGTCCTGGAAGACGAGGATGCCGACCGCCAGGCGGCCGTGCGGCGCTTCGAGTTCGCCGCTCGTGGAAAGCGCACGCAAGACGATGGCCGTGCTGGAGACCGCGACGATACAGCCCAGGAAGAGCGCGGGGCCGGGCGCCAGCCCGAACCACATGGCTAACCCTGTCGTGCACGCACCCGTGAGGGCGACCTGCAGGCCCCCGCCCAGCAGGATGGCTTTCCACAGACGCCGGAGACGGTCGAGGGAGAGTTCCAGGCCGATCCCGAAGAGCAGGAGCACGACACCCACCTCGGCCAGGACCTCGACATGATGGGCGTCGTTGATGAGTCCGAGGCCGGCGGGCCCGACGAGTGCCCCGGTCAGGATGAACCCGGCAATCGAGGGAAAGTTCGCGCGCCTCAGGAGGGTGACGACCGCGACCGCGGCCCCAAACACAATGACCAGGTCTTTGAGATATGCGACTTCAGACATACGCGCAGCAGTATAGCAGAAATGGAGGCTTCTCCCATTGTTTGAGAATGCAACGGACTGCAAACATGCCAATACCTCTACCTGAAGAAAAGAACCTGAAGAAAAGAACCTGAAGAAAAGCTTGTTTTTTTAAGCTATAGGATAAGCTGCCGCATGAACCGGGAGTATTACATCAAAAAGGTCCGGAGCTTCGCTCTCCAACATCCGTGGACAGCTCTGACACAGTGGCTGCCTCGGGGGTACGCCTTTTTGTCCGTTGTCCGCAAAAAGGTCCGGGACGAGGCGCTCAGCCTGCGGGCCATGGGGCTCACCTATGTGACCCTTCTGGCCCTGGTGCCGCTTTTGGCGGTCATGTTTGCCGTGCTCAAGGCATTCGGGGTGCATAATCTCATTGAGCCGTCACTGGCCCAGGCCCTGGAGCCGTTGGGTGAGCAGGGCGCCGAAATTACCCGGCGCGTCCTGGAGTTTGTGAGCAATCTGCGGGTCGGTGTGCTGGGCGCGGTCGGGGTGGCGCTGCTGTTCTATACCGTGGTTTCGCTGATCAGCAAGATTGAAGACTCGTTCAACGCTATCTGGCAGGTGCGTCGTTCGCGGAGTTGGGGCAAGAAATGCAGTGACTATCTGAGTGTGGTGCTGGTTGGTCCGGTTCTCGTCTTTACGGCATTGACCGTTATTGCCTCGGCCCAGAGTCACACCGTGGTGCAGTATCTGCTTGCGAACGAGTTGCTCGGTCCGCTCATTACGGTGGCGACGCAACTGATGCCGTTCGCCTTCCTGTGTATTGCCTTCACGTTTTTGTACGTCTTTGTGCCCAATACTACGGTGCGCTTTGGCTCGGCGCTGCTGGGCGGGGTGGTCGCGGCTGTGTTGTGGCAGTCGGCCGGGGTCGGCTTTACCGCCTTTATTGCCGGCTCCGCGCGCTATGCGGCCATCTATTCGAGTTTTGCCATCCTGGTCTTCTTTTTTATCTGGGTGTATGCCAGTTGGTTGATTATTCTGGTGGGTGCCGAAGTCGCCTGTTTTCATCAATATCCAGGCTCTTACCGGGCCGAACTGGACGGCAAGACCCCGCTGTCGCAGGAGCGACTCGCCCTGACCGCCCTGGTTGAAATTACGCGCCGCTATCTCGCCGAACAAACGCCGTGGTCGGTTGCCGCTCTTGCCAAAAATATGCGCGTTCAGCTCTCCGTGCTGGAGCCCCTGATTGAAACGCTGCTGGCAAAAGGCGTGCTCTTGCAGACCGTCGAGCCGGAGGGTATAGTCCCTGGCCGTCCGCCCGAGCAGATTGAGGTCGTGGGTGTGTTGGATATCCTGCGCACGCCTGGTGATGCGCCTGCTGCGGTTGCTGGTGGGGATGCCATCTCGGCCCTGCTCGACCGGCGGAACCGGGCCGTCACTCAGGCCCTTGACGGCATCACGCTCCGTTCCCTGGCCACTAACGATCCCTTGGGGCATTAACGATCCTGACCGCTCTTTTTTCCATGTTTTCCGGTGCCCGCTATGACAAAGCCACGAGATAAAGAGGGGTGCCGGTATCTGTCCGGCATTTCCATTCTCTGCTTCGTCTGGCTGCTGGGTTGGGGAGGCGAGGACGTTTTTGCCCGCTCTCTCGAACAACTCGACCCGGAGCGTGCCTGGCGGGTTGAGTCGGTCGTGCTTTCCGGTAACGAGCGGTTCGATGCCGGGACCCTGCTGGCCGAACTGCAAACAAAAGCCCGACCCTGGTATATGCCGTGGGAAAAGAGACCGCTCTTTGATCCCGTCACGTTTGAGCGGGATCTGGAACGGGTGCGGCACTATTATGAAATCCAGGGCTATTACCAGGCTCAGGTGACGTATGAACTGCACACCGATGACGCGCGGGGGAGTCTTTCCCTCACCGTGCGGATCAAAGAGAACGAACCCGTTACGGTCGGGGCGCTGAGTGTCGATGTCAGAACGAAATCACCGACCGGCGTTGCGCTTCCCGAGCGCCTCCCGCTTGAGTCCGGGGCGCTCTTTACCCAGACGGCCTACGTTCAGACCGAGCAGGCGCTGCGTCAGGTTTTTCTTCAGCATGGCCACTCCTGGGTTGAAATCGAACGCAAGGCAGAAGTTGACCTGAATACCCGGCAGGCGCGGGTTGCCTACTCCATCTCGCCGGGACCGCCCACCATATTCGGGACGACCCGGATTGACGGCACCCGCAAGGTTGATCCACAGCTCGTACGCAGAGAATTGACCTATGCGTCCGGCGAGCCGTTTTCTCTGGCCGCTATTGAGAAGGCGCGCCGGAATATTCTGAACCTGGACCTGTTTCACTCGGTGCATATGGAATTCCAGCAGGAGACCGGGAAGCCGCGCCAGGTCCCCATCCGTATACGGGTGGCCGAGAAGGAGCCACGCAGCATTCGGCTGGGGGCCGGCTATAGCACGGACGAGGAGTTTATCGGTCTGGCGGCCTGGCAGCACCGGAACTGGTTGGGCGGCGGTCGTCGCCTGTCGGTGGAACTGCGTCTGTCCGCCATCCAGCGCTCTATTGGAGCGACGTTCATTCAGCCCTACTTTCTGGCCCACGACACGCTGCTGCATATTGACACTCAGCAAGGACAGGAAGATGAAGATACCTATCTCCTCAATTATTCCCGTCTGCGCCCACGGATTGAGCGCCATTTCTCTCCGGCCTTCTCGGGCTATGTTGACTATCGGGTCGAATTTCTGAAATTCAACGCCGTCGGCAGTTCCACCATCCGGGCCCTGGAGGGCCTGCGTCGCGAGGGCGTATTGTCCGGCCCGACTCTCGGGCTGGTCTGGGACACGACTGAAGATCCCTTGAATCCGACCCAGGGCGAGCTGCTGTCTGTGGTTGCCAATCAAGCGGGGACCGTCTGGGGTGGAGATTATAAATTCTTCAGCCTGACGGCCGAGGCGAAGCGCTATCAGCGTCTCGGCTGGGGGGTGGTCCTCGCCGCCCGCCTGAAAATGGGCCTGAGCGACTTTTTCGGCTCACCGCGCAATATCCCTCTGTCCGAGCGCTTTTATGCTGGCGGCGACGGGGGAGTGCGTGGCTACGGCCGGCGTAAACTCGGTGCCCTGAACGCTGCCGACGACCCGCTCGGAGGACTGAGTGTCATCGAAGGGTCGGTCGAACTGCGCCGGTCGTTATGGCGTGAACTGGCCGGCGCGGTCTTTCTCGATTTCGGTCAGCTCTCGCTTGAGAGCTATGATATTCCGGTTGACAGTCTTCAATTCGCGCCCGGCTTCGGGCTGAGTTACGCCACGCCCATCGGACCGCTGCGGTTCGACATCGGTTTTCCCATCGATCCCGCGGACGACGATGAGCCGTGGCGGGTGCATTTCGGTATCGGACAATCATTTTGAGAGGAGGCGAGCGGGTGCGGTATGTGTGGCGGACGCTGCTGATTGTCGGTGGCTTTGGTGCTCTGCTCGTTGTTGGGACGCTCCTTTTCCTGCGGACGGCTCAGTTTCAGGAACTCCTGCGCGGCCACATTGTCTCGACCCTGAATACCGCGTTGCCCGGAGAGGTCAGTCTGGGCAGAGTGGAAGGGTCGGTGTGGCGGGGCCTTCAACTCACCGACTTGATCGTCCGTTACGAAGAAGAGGAGGTCGTTCGTATTCCCCGGTTGACCGTTGGGTATACGCTCCGTCCGCTGCTCAACGGGCAGGTCAGCCTGACGCAGGTTGACGTGTATGAGCCTGTCGTCCGAGTGGTTCAGGATGAGGAGGGCAATTGGAATCTGGTTCAAGCTTTTGTTCCGGACACAACACGAGAAACCGACTCTTCGCCGGGAGCCGGTATGGGTATTGTCCTCGGCGCTGTCACAATCCACAACGCGGCGGTCGAGCTCGTTCCTGCCGGCCAAGACCCCGCTTCTCCGTATCGCCTGCACGATATGACCCTTGAGGCCCGGGCGAGACTGGAGGGCGGTCAATTGCAGGTTGTGTGCGACAGATTTGTGACCGGCATTACTGCGGCTCCGGTTCCGGCTCCGCCGCTGAATCTTGCCGCTTCGATGTCGATGCACGGCGATCTGGAGAATCTCTCCATTGACATCCCTCGTATTGATATCACCTCAGCGCAGTCACGGATGCGGTTTACCGGCCAGGTCGCGGACCTGAACACTTTGAGACTGGACGGAACACTTGCCGTTCAGAAGCTGGCCGCGGCTGACCTGGCTGCGCTTGTTCCCGGCTGGCCGATCCATGAGGCGGTATCCGGAGAGGTCCGCGTTACGGGTACACCTGCCGACCTGCACACTGACATCAGGCTGGCAGTCGCAGACGCAGAACTCAGGGGACAGGCGTGGACAGACTTGAGTCAGACCGAGCCCATATACACCGGCTCGGTCGCTTTCTCGCATTTTGACCTTACAAAGCTGTGGGGTGACGAAGCACTGGGGGGTATCTTTGAGGGCAGCCTGGAATTGGCGGGACAGGGGGTCGATATGGCCGGTCTGACCGGCACTGCTGTCGTCCGGGGCCAGGCGCTGCGTGTTGGAGAGTGGCAGGTCGGCGCGGTGGGGCTGACCGGGAGTGTTAAACAGCAAGTGGGCGAGATCGCCGGGACGATTGCCGCGAGTTCAGGTCGGGCAAACTGGAACGCCGAAATCCGGCTTGCGGACGAGCTGGCGTATACATTCACACTGGCGGTCGAGCATCTTGATTTGCAAAAAATGGGTCCGGATGCGGGACCGGGAAACGGAACGTCGGCAAAAGCCGATACCCGCCCGGTCATGACGAGCGACCTCAATCTGTCCGGTACGGTGCAGGGCAGGGGGATGGACCCCTCCAGCATGGATGTCCGGGCAGTGTTCACTCTTGCGCCTTCGAGCCTTGGCCCAATATCCATACGCAGCGGGGGTTTTGACGCCTCGGTGGCTGATGGACGGGTGGATATTGTTGATATGCATCTCAAGGCCCACAATGCCCGCCTGGCGATGCAGGGTGAACTGGGGACGACGTTGGCAGAGATGGGGAAACTGTCGTACCAGCTCAACGTCAGCGACCTTGCTCCGTGGCTGGCTCTGGCCGGACAAAAGGGAACAGGTCAGCTCACGCTGGCGGGTGAAGCTGAGGGCAGTCTGGCCAGGCTGACCGTCTCCGGGGCCGCGCAGACGCGCTCCGCCGGGCTGCACGGGGGTACGCTCACCCAGGGGACGGTCGAGTACAATCTGAGTGGGGTCGGACACGCCTGGCCGACAGGGAGCATACGGGCGGAATTCGCCGGGCTGCATGCCGGCGTTGCACTGCAATCGCTTTCTGCCGACTTGGAGTTGACGCACGAAGAAGCTCCGAGCGGGCGGCTGACGGTTCACGCTACGGATAGCGCGTCCCGGAAGCAGTATCTGGACACGCGGATTGTCCGGCAGCCCGACCAGTTCGGCGTGTACGTGAATGCGCTTGCGCTGGCACTGCCCGGCGGCGTCTGGGAATTGAGAGAGCCGGCTACGCTGACACAACAGGCCGGGGCAATAGCGGTCGAGGCCCTGCAACTGCGGAACGGAGACCAATCCGTTTCCCTGGACGGACGCGTCTCAACACACGGCGCACAGGATTTTCAGGTACGGGTCGAGGATTTTGCCATAGCCGAACTACACCGGCTCATACCGGATATGCCCGCCGTTACCGGTACGCTGTCTACGCATATGCGGCTCTCCGGGACTGCCGAGACACCGATCATCCAGGGCAGCCTCACTATCGATCCATTCCATATCATCGAACAGCCGTATAAAGGGCTGTCGTCCTCGTTTAGCTATCGGGACAAACAGGCCGGACTCGATCTGACCTTTGCGCAGGACGAGCAGCATTCCCTGCAGGTCGGCGGGACACTGCCGCTCGCCCTGCACTGGCACGAAGGGTTCACAACCGGAATCCTGGGAGACCTCGACGCCTGGGTGCGCTCCAGCGGATTAAGCCTGACTTTCCTGAACGCCCTGAGTGGCAAGGGAGTCGGCGATATTGCCGGGGAACTGCACGTTGATATGAGCGTGCAAGGGCCGCTCGCCGACCCGCTCCCGCACGGGACGGTCGCGCTCCGCAATGGTCGGGTGACGGTCGCTCCCCTTGGCACGACCATCTCTGATGTGACACTTGCGCTGGTCGCTCATCCCGAGACGATTCGCATTGAGGAAATCTCGGCGGTCTCCGGAAAAGGCAGGCTCACGGGGCAGGGAGCAATCAGCCTGCGTCATTACGCGCCGCAGGGCATGGATGTGACCCTGGCCGCTCATCAATGGCCGGCTATTCAGACCAGGCAATATCGGGCTGAGGTCGATGCGGCTGTCAAAATATTCGGAGCCCCGACTGCACCGCACCTGAGCGGAACGGTGGAGGTCCTGCGGGCCACTCTTCGCCCGGACCTGAACTTTCTCGATAGCAGACCGGTCAATCGGGATGAAACCATTCTCATTATTCCGGTCGGTGAGACCGCTCACTCTCTGGCCGAGCACGAAGCCAGCCTGGAACAGCGGGCCGGGGACAGGGCTGCACGCAGTGCGACAATAGACCTGACCGTCCGGGTCCACCCGGATACCCGGATCACACACGCGAACGCCGCGGTTGACTTGAGTGGCGAGGTCAAGGTGACGAAGGCACACGGGGCAGAGCCACGCCTGGTCGGGGATATCGCAGTGGTTCGAGGCTGGGCGGGGTTTCAGGGCCGGCGTTTCACCTTGGACGGAGGGAAAGTCCAGTTTACCGGAGGACGAAAGATCAACCCGAGTCTGGACATTGTGGCGCAGTACCAGGCACCTGACCATATCGTTGAAGGCGTTGTTCGGGGGACGGCGGACGAACCCAGCCTCGTCTTACGCAGCAAGCCGGAATTGGAACACGCCGATATCCTGGCCGTCCTCCTTTTCGGAAAGCCCGCCAGCGCGCTCGATCAAGGCGAAAAGCTTGACCTTGAGAAACAGGCGCTGGCTATTACGAGTGGCTACGCCGCTACCAAGATTGGCGAGTCGGTCTCTCAGGCGCTTGGGTTGGAGCGGCTGGGGGCCGGGCTCAAGCTCTCGAACCTGGACATCGCCGGCGGGACGGTCGGCTTTGGTTTCTCTTTACCCGAGGGCGTCCAGGTATCCGTCGCTCAGGATCTGACGAAGAAAGGCGAGCGAAAAGTCTCCCTGGAATATCAGCTCGGCCCGCACTGGCAGATCGATACGTCTTCCAGTTCGGGAGGGGCCAGCGAAGCCCATATTTTGTGGCAGAAGAAGTATTGATGGGCGCAGCGTTCCTGCCATCTGCGCGTTTTGCTCCGATTCCCGGCTGAAATTCGGGGAGTGGTGCAGTTTGCTTGTTCCCCCTCACCCCAGCCCCCTTCGACTGGGCTCAGGACGGGCTCTCCCCCCAGGGGAGAGGGAGCAGATTTTCCCTCCCCCCGCTGAGGGGGAGGGCCAGGGAG